>NZ_JBBJUM010000037.1:0-277 GCF_037726105.1 Ramlibacter sp. AN1015 | reverse complement strand
TTGCTTGCCTCAATGGCTGCAAGTTGAGAGGCTGTGAGCTGGCCTGTGATCTTCGCTGCTTCGATGGCTGCGAGCTGCGCCGCCTGGAGCTGGCCTTGAATGTCTGCTGCATTGACAGCAGCAGTAGCGGACGTCCACGCGGAACCAGTCCAGCGATAGAGCTTGTTATCAGTCGTGTTGCTGTAAAGCTCACCGACGAACGTACCGGTCGTGGCATTCATCTGTGTGGTGGTGCCAGTGCGGATGCCCTGACGTACCCATGCAGTGCCGTTGTAGA
>NZ_JBBJUM010000036.1:0-317 GCF_037726105.1 Ramlibacter sp. AN1015 | reverse complement strand
GCGTGTGGTCATGCGCTCGGGCCGCGACACCACGCTGCAAGGCGCCGTGGTCAAGGCCCCCACCGTCGTGGCCGACGTCGCCCGCGACCTCAACCTCGAAAGCCTGCAGGACACCAGCACCTACACCAGCCGCCAGCGCAGCGCAGGCGGCAGCGTCTCGGTGGGCTACGGCCAGATGGGCGGCAGCCTCAGCGCCAACGCGAGCAACATCGACAGCACCTACGCCAGCGTCGCCGAGCAAAGCGGCATCAAGGCCGGTGACGGCGGCTTCCAGGTCACCGTGGGCGGCGACACCAACCTCCGGGGCGGCGTGATCG
>NZ_JBBJUM010000035.1:0-378 GCF_037726105.1 Ramlibacter sp. AN1015 | reverse complement strand
CCCCGCTCATCGCCGTTTGCGACCGCCTCCACGTACTGCCTGTTGGCGTAGGTCCCCCACGCCTGGGAGGCGTCGCGCCCGAAGGTCTGCATGATCTGCACCTGCGCATCGACGTCGCGTTGCACGCGGTCCGCATCGAAGATCCGTGCGACGCCCGCTTCGGCGTCGTCGCTGCGCACGCTCGCATCCCCCGCGATGCCCGAGATGCCGGCGCGGCTCGTGCTGCGGGCGCTGCCGCTGTCGCGGCCCAAGCCAATGCCCGCGCCCGAGACGGGGCGGCTACCGGCGATACCGCCGCTGGCGCCGCCCAAGCCGATGCCCGCTCCCGAAGGGCCTGTCGATTCGGTGCCCGCACCGCCGCCCACGCTCACGCCCACG
>NZ_JBBJUM010000034.1:0-483 GCF_037726105.1 Ramlibacter sp. AN1015 | reverse complement strand
CCCGGTGTCTGCGACCCCTGCGGCCCTTGCGGGCCGCAGGGGCGACCTGCGGTGCTCGGTCGGCGGGGGAAGCGCGCAAACTCGCCCTGCGGGCTCAGACATGCGCGCTTCTTTTTCCCCGCCGCCCTGCGCGCCGCAGGCGCAGCCACAGGGGAGGGAGAGGCCCCGACGGGCCGTCGCTGCGCTCGGCCCTGGGGCTCGCCAACGCCAACGCGCGACCCCCACCAGAAGCAAATACGAAGGACACGGCCGCAGGCCGTGTTGACCCCAACTCCCGTGTGGCTGCGCCTGCGCCGGACGGCTTCGGCCGGATCAAGGGCCGCGCATGTCTGAGCCCGTAGGGCGAGTTTGCGCGGACCCCGGCCGAAGCTGTGCGGCGCAGGTCGCCCCGTAGCGCAGCGAAGGGGTCGCAGACAGTCGGGTCGCCTTTTCTTGGTTACTTCTTTTGGCGAAGCAAAAGAAGTGACTCGCCCGCCGGGGCGA
>NZ_JBBJUM010000033.1:0-557 GCF_037726105.1 Ramlibacter sp. AN1015 | reverse complement strand
CACCACCCGCGCCAACGCCGTCTCGGTGCCCGCGCGCATGTCCAGCGGCTCGCACGCCAGCCAGATCGCCTCAATTCGGATCACCGCAGCAGCTCACGCAACCACAGCGCGCAGTCCGACGCCGACGATGATGGCCAAATGACCGTGACCTGCAGGTCACCGCGCCGCGCCTCGATGCGCACATCGCTGCCGCACGGCTTGGCCTGCGTTGGCTCTGGCATCGCCAACGCGATGAATCGCTGCTGCCCCGGCCTCACTGCCACCGTGCCGTTGGCCGTGACTGTCTCGATGGTCGCGGCGTCCTCACACTTCTTGACCCCTCGACCACGACGCCACTGCCTCACCAAGTTGGCATTCAGGCCGAACGACAAGGCCACTGCAGCGATCGATGCGCCTGGTTCACCACAGGCCGCCAAGACCTCCCGCTTCAATTGCGTGCTATGCCGGCGCCGCGGGAGATTGCGATAGGAATTCATTTGCTGTCCATCTAACTTTGATGGACAGCAATCGTGCGCCCTCAGCGCTCAAACTCAAGATGGGATGCCCGGCCGCTTACG
>NZ_JBBJUM010000032.1:0-638 GCF_037726105.1 Ramlibacter sp. AN1015 | reverse complement strand
GTAAGCGTCCGGCCATCCCATCTGGACCGCGCGTGGCGGTCACGGGTAGGGAGTCAATTGGCCGGAGCGGACCAGCGATGCGGCAGCAGTTCGTCGATGCGACTGGCCGGTTGCGTGGGCAGGCGTTCGAGCACGCCACGCAGGTAAGCGTAGGGGTCATGCCCGTTCAGACGTGCCGAGTGGATCAGACTCATAACCGTGGCGGCGCGTTGGCCCGCGCGCAGGCTCCCAGCGAACAACCAGTTGTTCCTGCCGATCGCAATGGGGCGGATCAGGTTCTCAACGCGGTTGTTGTCCGCCGCCAGGCGGCCATCATCGAGGTAGCGGGTCAACGCCACCCAGCGCCCGAGGCTGTAGTCGATCGCTTTGGCCGTGGCGGATCCCGGCGGCACCTTCTGACGCTGCGCCTGCAGCCACGCATGCAGGGCATCGGCGATGGGCTTGCCCCTGTCCTGTCGGATGCGTCTTCGCTCCAGGTCGTCCAAGTCCGCGACCTCGCGCTCCACTTCGTACAGGCGGGCGAACAGCGCCAGTGCCTGCTCGCCTACAGCGCTTTTGTGGTTGACCCACAGCTCATGGAACTTGCGCCGCGCGTGCGCCAGGCAGCCCGCCTCGGTCACGCCGTTGGCGAACAAGGC
>NZ_JBBJUM010000031.1:0-1196 GCF_037726105.1 Ramlibacter sp. AN1015 | reverse complement strand
AATGGCAAAAGGAAAATTCGAGCGGACCAAGCCGCACGTGAACGTGGGCACGATCGGCCACGTGGACCACGGCAAGACGACGCTGACGGCGGCCATCACCACCGTGCTGTCGACCAAGTTCGGCGGCGAAGCCAAGGCCTATGACCAGATCGATGCGGCCCCCGAAGAGAAGGCGCGCGGCATCACGATCAATACCGCCCACGTCGAGTACGAGACGCAAAACCGCCACTACGCGCACGTGGACTGCCCGGGCCACGCGGACTACGTCAAGAACATGATCACCGGCGCCGCCCAGATGGACGGTGCGATCCTGGTGTGCTCGGCCGCCGACGGCCCGATGCCGCAGACGCGCGAGCACATCCTGCTGGCGCGCCAGGTGGGCGTGCCCTACATCATCGTGTTCCTGAACAAGTGCGACATGGTCGATGACGCCGAGCTGCTGGAGCTGGTCGAGATGGAGGTGCGTGAGCTGCTGTCGAAGTACGACTTCCCCGGCGACGACACCCCGATCATCAAGGGCTCGGCCAAGCTGGCGATGGAAGGCGACAAGGGCGAGCTGGGCGAGCAGGCGATCATGAAGCTGGCCGACGCGCTGGACACCTACATCCCGACGCCCGAGCGCGCCGTGGACGGTGCGTTCCTGATGCCGGTGGAAGACGTGTTCTCGATCTCCGGCCGCGGCACCGTGGTCACGGGTCGTGTGGAGCGCGGCATCGTCAAGGTCGGCGAGGAAATCGAGATCGTGGGCATCAAGCCGACGCTCAAGACCACCTGCACGGGCGTGGAGATGTTCCGCAAGCTGCTGGACCAGGGCCAGGCGGGCGACAACGTGGGCATCCTGCTGCGCGGCACCAAGCGCGAGGAAGTCGAGCGCGGCCAGGTGCTGTGCAAGCCCGGCTCGATCAAGCCGCACACGCACTTCACCGCCGAGGTCTATGTGCTGAGCAAGGACGAAGGCGGCCGCCACACGCCGTTCTTCAACAACTACCGTCCGCAGTTCTACTTCCGCACCACCGACGTCACGGGCTCCATCGAGCTGCCCAAGGACAAGGAAATGGTGATGCCGGGTGACAACGTGACGATCACCGTCAAGCTGATCGCTCCGATCGCCATGGAAGAAGGCCTGCGCTTCGCCATCCGCGAAGGCGGCAAGACCGTCGGCGCCGGCGTCGTCGCCAAGATCATGGAGTAATCGA
>NZ_JBBJUM010000030.1:0-1274 GCF_037726105.1 Ramlibacter sp. AN1015 | reverse complement strand
GCGGTGTTCGGCGAGGCCCGGCCTCACCACGCGTACCTGTTTGCCAACCGGCGCGCCACGCGCCTGAAGGTGCTGGTGCATGACGGCATTGGGGTGTGGCTGGCGGCGCGGCGTCTGAACGCGGGGCGCTTCGTGTGGCCCCAGGGCGGCGGCCAGGTGGGTCTGAGCCGCGAGCAGCTCGACGCGCTGGCGCTGGGCCTGCCTTGGCAGCGTCTGGGCGATGCGGGGATCATTCGCGTGATCTGAGAAAGCGAGCAATCGGGCAAAGCGCCAATGCCCGAGGGCCGCCGATGACGGCATGATCGCTGTCCATGATCTCGACGCAGGACCTGGACTCGCTGGACGCGCAGCAAATGCGCGAAGCGATGCGGGTGATGCTCGAGCAGATGGAGCGTCACAACCGCGAGATCGCCTTCAAGCAGGCCATCATCGACAAGCTCACGCACGAGAACGCGGTGCTCAAGCGGCTGAAGTTCGCCGCGCAGTCCGAGCGGTTCAACGCCGAGCAGCGCGAGCTGCTGGACGAGACACTGGATGCTGACCTGGAGGCCGTCTCGCGCGAGATCCAGGCGCTGCAGCCGGTGGCTGCGGTCAGTGAGCAAAAACGCCAGCCCAAACGCGCCGCGTTGCCGGCGGCCTTGCCGCGCCGGGAGATCCGCCACGAACCCGAGAGCACCACCTGCGCCTGCGGTTGCCAGATGAAGCGCATCGGTGAGGACATTGCCGAGAAGCTGGACTATGTGCCGGGCGTGTTCACCGTGGAGCGCCACGTGCGTGGCAAGTGGTCCTGCGCCAAGTGCGAGACGATCGTGCAAGCGCCGGTGGCGCCTCACGTGATCGACAAGGGCATTCCCACCACGGGCCTGCTCGCGCAGGTGCTGGTGGCCAAGTACGCGGACCACCTGCCGCTGTACAGGCAGGAAGGCATCTACGCACGCGCCGGCCTGGCGATCCCGCGTTCCACGCTGGCGCAGTGGATCGGGGCCTGTGGCGTGCAGCTGCAGCCGCTGGTGGACGCCATGCGTAGCGAGTTGCGCACGCACAGCGTATTGCACGCCGACGAGACGCCGGTGGCCATACTCGATCCGGGCGCGGGCAAGACGCACCGCGCTTACCTGTGGACCTACTGCAGCACCGCGTGGTCCCCTGACAAGCTAGTGGTGTTCGACTTCGCCGAAGGCCGCGCGGGCCGCTACCCGGCGCAGTTCCTGGGCCACCCCGGCGAAGGCGCCTGGCGCGGCACGCTGATCTGCGACGATTACTCGGGCTACAAG
>NZ_JBBJUM010000029.1:0-1289 GCF_037726105.1 Ramlibacter sp. AN1015 | reverse complement strand
TCGCCGCCGGCCACCTGGGTGTTGGTCCAGGTGACATCGTTGCCGTCGGCGCGGCCGCGCGCGGCGCTGGCGCTGGCGTTGAACAGCAAACCATCGGTGCCGTAGCTGACGCCCACGCTGGCGCTGCTGCTGCGGTTGGTGCTGTGCTGCTCGGCGGTGTTGCGCGCGGCCAGCAGGAGCACATCGTTCTCGGCGTCGAGGACGGCGGTGCCGCCGGCTCTGAGGGTGGCGCCCTGGGCGATGATGTTGCTGTCCGCGCCGGCGCCGCGGGCGGTGACGCGCAGGTCGCCGCCGGCGATGACCTGGGTGCCGCGGGCGGAGTCGCTGGCGTGCCTGGTCGTGCTCGCACTCCTGGCGCTGCCGAGGCTGATGCTCAGGTTGATGCCGCCGGCCTGCTGCGCGGCGCTGGCTCCGGCGGCCTGGCCGTTCGCCAGGGCGTTTGCCGCGCTGTACCCGGTGAGGCCCAGGCTACCTGCCGCCATGGCCAGGCTGCGGGAGTCGTCGGTGTTGCGCGCCGAGCGCGCTGTCTGCTGGGCTCCTTGGACGGCGCTGATCGCGGCGCCGGTGATGCTCACGCTCAGGCCGCCTTGGCTGCGCTCGTAGCGTTGTTCGCCGCTGGTGCGCTCGCGCGCCTCGGGCAGGTACACGCGCAGGCCGCTGATGTCGACGTCGCCTTCGAGGGCCAGCACGTCGCTGCCGATGACATGGACGTCGTTGCCGGCGCGCACGCGCACGTTGCCTTGCACGCTGCCCACGGTGCTGGCCCGCGCGGTGGTGCTGCGCTCGTTCACCGTGAGCTGCTCGCGGCTGCTGCCGTAGGACACGCCGCCGAGGGCCCCCAGGCCGGATTTCTTGGTGTCCGTGCGGCTGCTGCTGGTGTGCTCGTCCTGCGCGGCTTCGATGCGCGCGTCGCGCACGGCGTCGATGACGACGTCCTGCTGGGCCACGATCTCCGAGCCGCTGACGAGCGCGTCACGGCCGGCCCGGATGGTCACGCGCTCGCCTGCGACCAGCGTGCCTTCGGCCAGGCGTTCGGTGCTGCGCTGCTCGTGCTCGGTGCTGCTGCTGGAGAGGAAGCCGCGGCTGCGGGCGAGGCTTTCCCGTTCGCTGGTGTGTTCGGTGGTGAGGGTGCCGACCTTGACGTCGCGGCCGGCGACGAGGCTGGTGTGGCCCTGGTCGCTGGTGATCCTCGCGCCCAGCGCGGTGATGTCCTCGCGGGCCTGGATGGTGAGGTCTCCGCCGGCGCTGAGGGTGCCGCCCGAGAGGCTTTGCTGCGTTTGCGCCAGCCG
>NZ_JBBJUM010000028.1:0-1465 GCF_037726105.1 Ramlibacter sp. AN1015 | reverse complement strand
CCCCCCTGTCCTGCGGCAAGAGCCCTGGTCGGACGCTGCGCAGCACTCACTGTGAAGCCCGCCTGGAAGAACCAGTTCGGGGTGCGCAGCGCTTCCACAACAGGCGCCTGCAGGCACACCGCGGCGAACATAAGCCAGGCACTCGCCGGGACCGTAGCCGAGGGCGGCCAGCCGCGGCTTCACCTTCGCACGCAAGAAGGCGTCAACCCCCTCTTGCGGTGCGCTTGTCTCGCTCAGGCCTGGCGGGTGTGGCTCGAGAACAGTTTTCAACAGATCGCCAAGCGTGTGCGGCGGTTCCATTGGCTGCGCAAGCCCCGCGGCTGCCTCGAAGCACAGATCGTCCCCGGCGCTCCCCGCGGGAGGCGCACAGGCCTGCAGCAGTCGGTGGGAGGCCTGGAACAGGTCTTGGCGTGCCTTGCCGAAGCCCCTCGAGCGGGGGCAACTCGCTGCGGCTCGGAATCCAAAGCTACTTCCGTCCCGCGGCTTCGCGCCTGTCGAACTCGCGGTTGTGCTGCTCCAAGTACACCCACTGCTTTTCCAATGGGGGCCTGCGCAGAGGGCCGATCTCCTGCAGGGTTTTCCGGTCTGCGTCGGAGACGCGGCGCGACACACGCACCTGCCCCCGCTGGTCGAACGTGATCAGGTACTTGTCGAAGAGCGCATCCAGGGTGGCGGACAGCAGCAGTCCGTTGTAGGGATCCAGCCGCTGCTCGTCGGTAGATGCCCTCCAAGGCAGGATGTGGGAAGCGCGCAAGGCGTGGCGGATTTCCAGGTCCCGCACCGCGCACTTCTTAACGAAGATCTTTTCGAGTTGCCTGCGGTAGCCGCCTTGGCCCAATCGCGCATCGGTCAGACGTCGTTCCGTCGTGGCAGGCAGCTTGCGCGCCTTCAAATCCGCGAGGTCCTCCTCCAGTTCCGCGTGTCGCTGGTCAGGCTCAAGCTCCTCGTAATCTTCTTCATCCTCCCGGGAGAGAACCCCTGCGGCGTCCAGCACGGACGCGCTGTGCTGCAGCAGGTTTAGGGCCGCCTGCGCATCAAGCACACGCAGGTAGTTGTGACCTCCGTTCGGGCGCACCTGCAAGCTCTCGGGCGCCACGCCGCGCTCCCTGGCGAAAGCTTCCTGCGAAAACCCTTCGGGACAAGCGTCGCCGTCCCGGCTACCCTTGCCGCGCATGCCGGTGTGGAAGTGAAAGCCCATGAGCGGGCCATCTCGCCACATGTCGTGCTTCATGTATCCCACTCGATTGCCTCGCCATCGCACGACCAGCGTCTGGCGCGAGCCGTCGTCCGTCGCGACTTGGTCGGTGGTCCTCACCGTAAAACCGTGCTCCTCGATGAGGTCGATGAACGCTTGGACTTTTGGCGGAATGGGAAGCAGACCCGCGGGATATCCGACTAGATTGGGCATGCTTCGAGAATACCGTGCGCGCTCACTCGGCCCACGACTTGCAAGCAGATAGGCCTT
>NZ_JBBJUM010000027.1:0-2236 GCF_037726105.1 Ramlibacter sp. AN1015 | reverse complement strand
CCGGCGCTGAGGCTGCCGCCCATCTGGCCTGCTCCCGCCGAGACGCTGCCGCCTGCGCTGCGCTGGCGGCTGGTGTAGGTGCTGGTGTCCTGCAGGCTTTCGAGGTTGAGGTCGCGGGCGACGTCGGCCTGGACGGTGGGGGCCTTGACCACGGCGCCTTGCAGCGTGGTGTCGCGGCCCGAGCGCAGCACCACACGCTCGCCGCCGGCCACCTGGGTGTTGGTCCAGGTGACATCGTTGCCATCGGCGCGGCCGCGCGCGGCGCTGGCGCTGGCGGTGAACAGCAGGCCGCTGCTGCCGTAGCTGACGCCCACGCTGGCGCTGCTGCTGCGGTTGGTGCTGTGCTGTTCGGCGGTGTTGCGCGCGGCCAGCAGGAGGACATCGTTCTCGGCGTCGAGGACGGCGGTGCCGCCGGCTTTGAGGGTGGCGCCCTGGGCGCCCGATACGTTCCATTCGCCAGCCGCGTCCTGCTCGATGAACTGGCCGCCACGCTGGGCAAGAAGAAGCTGGCCAAGTACGTGGCCGCCACCGGCCTTCACCGCCGACCAATTGCTGGCTAGCTATCGGCGCATCGCCACCATGGTGACGGCGCGGCAACTCGACACCCAGGTCTCACGCGATGCCGACGATGATGCCGTGTTGGCTTGCGCCTTGGCGGCTCGTGCCAACCTCATCGTCTCCGGAGATGACGATCTGCTGGTGCTTATAGATTCAACGGCGTATACATCGTCCCCGCCGCTCAGGCGGCCCTCAAGGGCTTCGCCAGCACGACCAAGCCCTGATGCACAACGCCCGCACAAGGCGGGCGTTTTTTCGCTTATCAGATGAGCCTCTGACCTGGCTTGCTTTGATCCTCTAACGCCATCGAGTCTGCATGGATTCGAATCTCAACCTCTGTACGGTCGCCGATCGAATCAACTGCATCCACGCTCATGACGATTAGGTACTTCGTTTGACCTTTCGCAAGAAACTCCGCCCTGATGTCATTGATAGAGTCGTTAGGAATTACACCGCTCGGCTCAAAGTTAATGCTTTTCACACCTTCGAAGACGATAAAACCATCCGTCAAGTCCTCCGCCGTGTGGTAGTCCCATGTGGCCGACCGAACGCGAGAAATGCATGTCACCTGGACCTTGACCTCCGAGTTCCAGCCATCAATCAACACCGACTTGCATCCACGATCACCGACGTAGATGGTTTTCAAGAATTCGATAACGTTCATAGCGGTCAGTAGATTGGCCAATGGGCTGCTGGGCTGTTCCAAGGAACGACATTCCCATTAACGTCAAGCGAGGAGCCCTGTCCTTTCATTCCTGGCCCAGTACCAGGCGCGTGCCCATGCCCATGCGGGGTTGGGTTATTTCCATGGCCTTGAGGGTTTAGCCGCTGATAGTTTGAGCCATTTGGATAAAGGGTATGGGTGTCAACGCCGCCTTTACCTGCGGAACCCGTGCGTCCACCCAAGGGTTCAATCATGGCATTGCCCCTGGAGTCAACAACGATTCGACCAATCTCGTTTCCAGCCCTATCAGTCGCGGGCCCTGGCAGCTTTCCTGCCCCCTTTGCCGCCGACGAATTCGGGTTCTGACTAAAGACGATGTTAGGCCTCTCTGGCCCTTCACCCGCAGGCGAAATGGTTCCTTGGACGCCACGGTCCTGCTCCGCCGCCTGATACCCACTCCCGCTGCGGTCCCCCACCGGATCGTGCACCGCAGGTGAAGCCGTCAGCGTCACCGGCCTCGGCCCGGGGTTGGGCGTGGCCGTGTTCCCGCCGAGCGCATCGGGTCGATGCGGGTCATAGCCGGGCGTGGTGATGTCCGCCCCCTCAGGCAGTCCCAGGCGTCTGATCTGCTCCACGGCCGCGATACCCAGCACGGCGATGGTGCTCATGCACGTGGGGTTGACGACGCATTGCCGCGCTGCCACTACGCCGGAAACGATCAAGCCCTGATAGATCAGCGGCGCTACGAATATGGCGTTGTTGCTTGCTTCGTTGAACGCCGCCGCTGCGGCTGCGTCGCCGCCCACGGCCGTTCCCACGGCTACTGCCGCCCCTTGCACCAGAACGCCGGCAATCGGTTCGGGCACACCGGCTTGCGTGAGTGCCGCGTGCACCTGTGGCGCGATCTGCGAGCTTGCACCTGCGGCAAGAGCACCGACGTGGCCGCCGCTGATGGCGCCGATGGCAGCGTGACCGCCCGCGCGGCAGGCCCCCTGCGGGCTCCAGCACTCCTGC
>NZ_JBBJUM010000026.1:0-2377 GCF_037726105.1 Ramlibacter sp. AN1015 | reverse complement strand
GGCCGTGGGCGTGAGCGTAGGCGGCGGTGCGGGCGCCGAATCGACAGGCCTCTCGGGCGCGGGTATCGGCCTGGGCAGCGACAGCGGCAGCACCAGCAGCATGAGCCGCGCGGGCATCTCCGGCATTGCGGGGAATGTGAGCGTGCGCAGCGACGACGCCGAAGCGGGCATCGCACGGATCTTCGACGCGGACAGCGTGCAAAGAGACATCGACGCGCAGGTGCAGATCATGCAGACCTTCACGCGCGAGGCGCCGAGGGCGGCGGCGACGTTCGCGCAAAACCGCATAACGGTCTTGACGGAGCAGCTGCGCAACGAGCCCGACGAAGGCAAGCGGGCGCAGTTGCAAACCGAGATCGACCGGTGGGGCGAAGGCGGCCTCTACCGCAACGTCATGCACACGGCCATCGGGGCGCTGGGCGGCGGCGTCCCTGGCGCAGCCGGTGCGGCCGTCGCAGCCGGCGCGGCGCCGCTGCTGAACGACATGCAGGCGAGCGTTGCGCAGGCCCTGCGCGAGAGCGGGCTCAGCCCAGAGACCGCGCGCATCGCCGCCCAAGCGGTCAGCGGCCTGACCGCCACCGCCGCTGGCTTGGTCGTGGGCGGGCCAACGGGCGCGGCCTTGGCGGCGGGCGTGGACTTCAACAACCGGCAGTTGCATGCAAGCGAAACCCAATGGATTCGCGACAACGCCCGGCGCTTTGCCGCGCAGCACGGCATCAGCGAGCAGCAGGCCGAAGAGCGGTTGGCGCAGCAAGCGTTCCGGCAGGTGCAGTTCGGCACGCAGGGCGACTGGGATGCGCAGGCACAGTCCTTCCTAGGCCAGGCGCCCAGGCAGATGCTGCCGCCCGATGCCGCTTTCGCGGAAGCCGGGCCGGGCTACATGTTCCACGCCACCCCGCAGCAGCGCGCCAACGCGCAGATGTACGTCAGCGAGGTAATGCGTGATCCGCAGGCGATCTCGTTCTACCGGACCAACAACATCCAGCAGCCGACGATTGCGCAGATCGCACAGGCAACCGGCCGGGACCAGCAGGCGCGCGAGCGCATCGCCGGGCAAACCATCCAGGCGGCGGTGCTTGCAGGTGCCCTGGCTTTGGCGCCGGCGGCCGGGACAGTGGCGGCGGAGGTAGCGGCGTTCGCGCGCAATCCCTACGGCTACTGCATGGTCAACCCGACCAAGTGCTTGATAGCCGTCGATACAGCCGCCACCACAGCTGCTGGTGTGCCGAACAGCACGGTCAACCTGTCCCCGGCTGCTTCGGCGGTCAGAGCGGCAAACCAGCAAACGCGCGTAAGCCAGGAGGTCGCTGCGCTGCGCCAGATCGGTGCTCAAAACACCACCTTGGCCGCGCAGTTGGACCATGTCACGATCACCCGCGCCGAGAGCAATCTCTACAACCAGCTTGCAGACCAGGCCAGAATCAGGCCGAACACCAGCAACGATGCGTTCTACAGGGCCAACACAGACCGAGCTCTGCTGGCTAACAACAACTTCGACATGAACCATGTTCTGGCCGGCGAGATCAACGCAAGGGGTGCGGCCACCGGGTATCACGCGGAGTTCGCAGCGGATGGCGCCGCGCGCATTGCGCCTGGGGCGAACATCGTGCGAAACCCGAACGGCACTTTTGAAGCGCCGGTGCAGATTTGGGATGAAGTCAGCAGGGCATGGATTGATAAGCGCAGGTCATCAACATTTTTTCCTCCAGATTGGTCGCAGGCACGGATTGAGTATGAAACATCAGGTGCGTTCAGCAATCGTCGGTCCGACCCTCAGGGTGGGTGGCTGGGTGAATCTCCAAGCGGAATTGAGATCCGCTTCTTCTGGGATCCGAAGAATCAGCGCACTACGTTTTATCCATTGGGGGGTCCATGAAGTCGCCACTCAAGCTCCGAGTCGAGCCGCGTAAAAAAATTGAAGTCGATGGCGAGAGGCAAGTGACTAGAAAAATTTCCGTTATTGACAACGATCGGAATATTGTTGAGCCATACGACCTCATGTGTGCCTGCCTCGACAGCGATGTCCAGACGGTGGAGGGATCTGGCGCGTTGTTTATGCACTGGCTGCGCAAAATCGAAGCCGGTGAAGTAGGATTCATCGACTTCGGCGGTAATGGATGGACGGTAAATGCTAACCGTGACAAGGTTTGGTTCGAAGGCCTCTACAGCCAAGGCGAAGGTGGCGAAGTGAGCTTCGCGCAGTTCAAGTTCGCGCTGGAGACCTACCTCAAGTACCTCGCTGATCCGCAGCACAAGCCGATCGAAGTGGAATTCCCAGACCACTGACCGCGCGCGGATTCCGCTGCTGACCACCGATATCGCGATCGACAGCCACGCAGTCGATCAGCAGTCGGCCGTGCACGGCAGGGGCTACGAG
>NZ_JBBJUM010000025.1:0-2442 GCF_037726105.1 Ramlibacter sp. AN1015 | reverse complement strand
GTAAGCACGCGGCCATCCCATCTTGACGGCGGGAGCGACCAAGTCAGTGGTCAGGCGGTTTGAGCGGACCAGCGATGCGGCAGGAGTTCGCCAATACGTCTGGCCGGTTGCGTCGGCAGCCGCTCGAGCACGTCGCGCAGGTAGGCATGCGGATCGTGCCCATTGAGCCGCGCCGAGTGGATCAGGCTCATCACCGCAGCGGCGCGCTGGCCTGCGCGCAGGCTGCCCGCGAACAGCCAGTTGTTGCGGCCAACCGCAATAGGTCTGATCAGGTTCTCCACCCGGTTGTTGTCGGCGGGCAAGCGCGGGTCATCAAGGTAGCGCGTCAGCGCTGCCCAGCGTGTGAGGCTGTAGTCGGTCGCCCTGGCCGTCGCCGATCCGGGCGGCACCTTCTGCCGCTGCGCCGTGAGCCACGCGTGCAAGGCATCGGCGATGGGTTTGCCCTTGTTCTGGCGGATGCGCCGTCGCTCGTCTTCGGGCAGGTCGGCCACCTCGCGCTCCACTTCGTACAGGCGAGCGAACAGCGCCAGGGCCTGCTGCCCCACCACGCTCTTGTGGTTGGCCCACAGCTCATGGAACTTGCGCCGCGCGTGCGCCAGGCAGCCGGCCTCGGCCACGCCGCTGGCGAACAGCGCCTTGTAGCCCGAGTAGTCGTCACAGACCAAGGTGCCGCGCCAAGCGTTCTCACCCGGATGCCGCAGGAACTGCGCAGGGTAGCGACCCGCACGCCCCTCAGCGAAGTCGAACACCACCAGCTTGCCCGTGCTCCAGACGGTGCCGCAGTACGTCCACAGATACGCCCGGTGCGTCTTGCCTGCGCCCGGATCGAGCATGGCCACGGGTGTCTCGTCGGCCTGCAGAACGGGCTGCGCGAGCAGTTCGCTTCGCATGGCGTCCACCAGCGGCTGCAACTGCACCCCGCAGGCCCCGATCCACTGCCCCAGGGTGGAGCGCGGGAGCGCCAGGCCGGCTCGCCCGTAGATGCCTTCTTGCCTGTACAGCGGCAGGTGGTCCGCGTACTTGGCCACCAGCACCTGCGCGAGCAGGCCCGTGGTGGGGATGCCCTTGTCGATGACGTTCGGCGCCACCGGCGCCTGCACGATCGTCTCGCACTTCGCGCAGGCCCACTTGCCACGCACGTGGCGCTCCACCGTGAACACGCCCGGCACATAGTCCAGCTTCTCAGCGATATCCTCACCGATGCGCTTCATCTGGCAGCCGCAAGCGCAGGTGGTGTTCTCGGGCTCGTGGCGGATCTCGCGGCGCGGCAGGTTCGCCGGCAGCGGTGCGCGCTTGGGTTGGCGTCGCTCGGTCTCAGTGGATGCGGTCGGCGCCAGCGCCTCGATCTCGCGCGAGACGGCCTCCAGGTCCGCGTCCAGCGTTTCCTCCAGCAGGCTGCGCTGCTCGGCGCTGAAGCGCT
This sequence comes from Ramlibacter sp. AN1015, assembly GCF_037726105.1. NCBI lineage: Bacteria > Pseudomonadati > Pseudomonadota > Betaproteobacteria > Burkholderiales > Comamonadaceae > Ramlibacter > Ramlibacter sp. AN1015. The sequence goes on along the minus strand of NZ_JBBJUM010000025.1, from coordinate 1,022 downwards.
CGGACTGCGCGGCGAACTTCAGGCGCTTGAGGACCGCGTTCTCGTGGGTGAGCTTGTCGATGGTGGCCTGCTTGAAGGCCATGTCCTGAGCCTGCCGCGTGATCAGCGCCTGCTGGTTCTGCACCTCGGCCTGCAGGCGCTCCAGCATCTCGCGCATTTGCGAGGCGTCCAGCGTGGCCAGGTCATGCATCGAAGGCATGGGGCGTGATCATGCCGCCACTGGCCCCGCTCGGGCATTGGCGCTTTGCCCGATTGAAGCCCGTCAGATCACGCGAATGATTCCCGCATCGCCCAATCTTTGCCAGGGCAACCCCAGCACCAACGCGTTGAGCTGCTCACCGCTCAGCCCCAGCTGGCTGCCGCCTTGCGGCCATACGAAACGTCCTGCGTTCAGCCGCCGCGCCGCCAGCCACACACCGATGCCGTCATGCACCAGCACCTTCAGGCGCGTGGCACGCCGATTGGCGAACAGGTAGGCGTGGTGGGGGCGCGCCTCCCCGAACACTGCGACCACCCGCGCGAGCGCAGTCTCGGTGCCGGCGCGCATGTCCAGCGGATCAACCGCGAGCCAGATCGCCTCGATGCGGATCACCGCAGCACTTCGCGAGTCCAGCGCGCCAGGTCGGCGGCGCCCTCCAGCGGCCAGCGCACCTTCAGCAGCGTGGCCCCGTGCTGCACTTCAACTTCAACCACGTGCCCAATGGAGTGGGCCATGGTCGCTGGCAATGCCAACGGCACGAACTGCTCCTGGACGCCACCATGGTGGGCCATGGGACCGCCGCGGGTGCGCTTGCGCCAGCTGTGAACGACGTTGGCATTGATGCCGTGCTCCATCGCCACGCGCGCCACAGAGGCGCCTGGCTGCTCGCACTGCGCGAGCACCGCTTCCTTCATCTCCCGGCTGTATCGCCGCCGGCGCACCACCTCTTTGCCTGATTCCATCGTCTCCAGCTATTTCGTAGATGGACGCGATCGTCTTTGCACGCAGGGGTGGATTCAAGATGGGATCGCCAGCCGCTTAC
>NZ_JBBJUM010000024.1:0-5107 GCF_037726105.1 Ramlibacter sp. AN1015 | reverse complement strand
ACTGTTGGCCCACACGCGCCCAAACATCGCAATGCGTTCGAGCAGCAACTTGCGGCCCTCGAAGGTTGTTCTGGCATCCTTGTGGCTGTTCATCCGGGGGAATTCCTCTGGAAGTTCTGAAGCGTCGTAACTCCAGTCTCCAAGACTCTTCCGGGCGAACAACCTATTGAGACATCACAGCTAGGAGTCACGTGGGCGTGATCGGCCGCGACTTCGGGTTACCTGCGCGTCCCGCAGGAACATGGTGTGAGCTGGAACGTCACCGACTGCCACGTGTGTCCGAGGTACAAGGAGGGCAGCCTGATCGGCGACCCCTGGTACGGCGCTGGCAGGCTGCTCGCGCAACTGGCGAACTTCGGCAACCCGCTTCACATCAACAAGTTCAGCCCACTGAGCGGATGCACGCCCCCGCGGTGGCCCCATGAGTGATCAACGAGGTAACCAGCTCGCCTCGCGTGACTTCCCTCAACGCCAGGCGAGCAGCCCAGGACGGTGCTACTCCCGCGCATCGCGCGGTATGCGAACGCACACGGTGGATGCCCACTCGATGCGCGGCCCACGCCGGCTTCGGGCTGGCCAAGAACCTGGGCATCGAGACCTCGGCGGTGCGCAACTACATCGACCGGTTTTTCAAGCGCTATCCGGGCGTGAAGCACTGCATGGACGAAACGCGCCTGTCGGCGAAGAGCGGTGGGTATGTGGCGACGGTGTTCGGTTCGGACCGCGCCTGTACCTGCCGGAGATCAATTCACCGAACGCCCCGCGGCGCAGAGCGGGCGGCATCAATGCGCGTGCCTTTGCTGGCGGAGATGGGGTGGGGGAACTGGGAGAGGGCGGCCAGCGCCAGTCGCGAAACTGAGGATGGCATCCAAGCACCGCGATCCAGGCGAGGGTGCCGCCAGGCGACGCCCAAGGGCAACAAAGCTCACGGTCTGGGTTAGGGGTTCACACGCTGCACTAGGACAGAGACAGGATGATGCTCCTGGTTCGAAGTTTGCCCCCGAGCGATTCAAATGGACTTCGGGACCGGCGCGTTGTGAGTCCCGGTGAGACGTCGAGGAGGAGGTGAGCGGTGGACCTGCAACTCGAGCCATGGGAGCTCAGCTCGGGAACGTGGTTTCGTGATCGAACTTCCGAGACATGGCGTCTCGCGGTGGCAAGCGACGGAACGGTTGTCGATCCAAGGTTGTCATCGCATGATGTTGCGCGGCTGATCGGTGCGAGCCGCGAATGCGACAGCGGCCAGTGGTTTCCCCCGGAGTTCGGCTATTCACAGCAGAGCGGCAAGCGGCTGAGCATGCTGATGCCCAAGCTGGATTCGCCATGGGCGCCGCCGTTTGGCGCCTCAGAGCTGGGACATGCTCGACCCCGAGGTCGCGGCCTGCGACAGACGCTGCTTCCCCTGACGCTGGCGTGTACGCAGGAAGAACGATCCATCTCCCAACCGGAACGCACCTTGCCGCCACTGCCGCCAGGTCAGTACCGGTTTGTCGTCAGCAAGTTCGGTATTTCAAGCCCGACCCTGGTGGCCGCTGAGCCGCGTAGAGGCAGGCTGTTCGCTCTGTTGCCGGAGTCGAGGAACTGGCTCGCACTGCAGCGGTGGTCCGGAGCAGCGTGGGGCCAGAAGTTGCTGAACCCCCGGGGCTGGCGGATGGAGCTCGTGCAGAACCGGGGCCCCGCAGTCGCCTACTGCCCATCAGCTTGCGGTGTTGCGTCGGTCTCGCCAAATGCTGTCGGCGCGGGTTACGCCGTTGAGCATGTTGGGGACGGCCCTGCGCTCGGCGGACCGGTAGCACGGGGACATGAGGTCTGGGCGCCTCTTCTGGCCGCGCCGGATCTGGTGCAGTTGATCGGTGTGCCTGTCGCGGCGACGGGCACGATCGTCTTGCCAACGCAATCACCGGTGCCGCAGCGAGGTTTCGAGGCGCCGGTCTTTGATGACTCGCAGGCAAACTGGCCTTGCGATGAAGGTCAGCTGGTTCTTCGACTGGAAGACAACGACAGGCGATGCGAATGGATCAAGTGGCCCGATGGGCGAAGTCCCCTCTTTGCATTGGGCTGCCCCTATCTCGCGGCCACAGGGACGTTCTGGCAGTTGTGCCGCAGAACCGCTGATAGCGGTTTCGAGTACGTCGAAATGGCGAGCTCGACACCGGCCATTGTCCCGATCCATTCACTGCGCCTGAGCACGGGTCGCGCCTGCTACCACGCAGCGCTGCGCATCGATGGTGATCCGTGGCAAGCAGGGCCAGGGGTGGACCATCGGTCTCCGGAGCTTGTCGCGCCCTTGCTGGAATCGGTGCATGACGGCGCCGTGATCGGACTCAGGATGAATGCGCCCGAGGGCGCCATGGCACTGCTGCAAAGCCACGCGCCGTGCCACGCCATCCTGCAATGGGAAGTGCCGGGCAGGCCCGCGGTGCCGTTCGGATCGCTCCACGTACGCAGGCCCTGGCTCGCGCTGCTGTTCGTCTACGACAACCACCTCTGGGTGCATCACCCCGAGCTGGCGCAGGTCGTCGGATGGAAGTTGACTCTCTGAGCAACGTCTTCATGTCCGGCTCCGAAGCGCTGATTGACCACCTCCATGGCCGCACCGCCGATGGGGTGCTGAAAGCGCATAGGGATTCGCCCATCGAACCCCGCCTTGGGCAAGCCCATTGCGGCGCTTGTGGCCGGGCTTGGTTCGGTGACGTGGACTACTGCCCCTACTGTGGACTTCCGAGCGCAAGCTCGCCAGCGAAGCCGGCTGCGGCCCCCTCGCCAGCGTTCGAGCGTGCCGAAGCTGCGCGAGAGCACGTCAGCCAGATCGATCGCCGTCCAGCGCAAGGCTGGGACGCGTTGAGCGTCCCTGTGCTCCTCGCCATTGATTCGGCTGCAGACGAACGCAGCTTGCCTCCGAAGTCCTCCCTGAACGCAACTGCTCTGGTGGCTGGGGTAGTGGTCATTGGTGCAATTGCCCTGGCGGCGCTTCCGCTTCTCGACGGGCAGATCGAAGCGCCACCAGGCGGCGCAGCGGCAGCGGGCTTGGTCATCGACAACGCATCGCCCGAAAGTCCTCACCGCGTTGCGCCACCGAACTCTCAAGCGCTGGTCCCCGCACCCGAGGCCGCGGCATCGACTCCTGTCGTCCTCGAAACGCGCGAGCAGTCGGTGCCGGAGGGCGACCCGAGCATGAGCGAGCCGATGGCAACAGCCGAGGTCATGCCGGATGCAGAGAGGCAGGCGCCGCTGAAGGCCCAGCCTTCGGTACCGCTGCCGCGCCACCGAGCCCTGTGCTCCGCCGCCAGTGAAGCGGCGGGACTCTGCAACCCGAACTGAGGCGAAACACCGAAGGAGACGCCATGTACGCAACGAAAGGAAAAGCCAGCGCCGGCCGGCGGTGGATGCGACAACTGCTGCTGCTCTCGGGCTTCCTCGTCGCTGCCGCTGCACCGGCAGAAACCATCGTGACGGGCGGGAAGACGGGGACGTATTACCAGATCGGACTGAATCTGAAGGATATCGTCGCCCCTGCCTTGCAGGTCCGCGAGTCGAAGGGATCCTGGGCGAACGTGGAGGATCTGAGCCAGACCAAGGGCGTCGGTCTGGCCATCGTTCAGTCCGACGTGTACTCGGCGTTCGTCTACCTCCGCGACAACCCGCAGGTTCCGAGTGACACGCGCCGGCAGTATGCGCATCTGCTCGCGAACCTTCGTGTGTTCATGCCGCTGTATCGCGAGGAGATTCATTTCCTCGTCAGGAAGGACAGCCCGCTCGAGTACATCCACCAGATCCAGGGGGCTCGCATTTGGATGGATGCTGAAAAGAGCGGGACCTACCTCACGGCATTGAACATCTACAGCAAGATGTTCAACGAGCGTCCGACCGTCGTGTCGCCTTTCCTGAATCCAACAGTGATCGGTGACGATGAAGGAACGAGAACGAGGCGCTCGGCCCTGATGGTGTTGAGCGACCCGGATTACTACAAGGACTTCCCCGCGATGGATGTCGTCGTGCTGGTAGGAGGCCAGCCGCTCAAGCTGTTGGAGACGAACATCCCGGACAACCTGAAACTCCTGAAGTTCGACCCGAACCATCCGGCGTCGGCGCGGCTCCTTCAGGAATACAAGAGGGCTGACATCCAGCAGACGAGCTATCCGTTGCTGAACATCGCGGATGCCAGCCAACCCTCGTTGTCCGTGGACTCGTACCTGATCACGGCGAACTTCATCGACCCGAGTCGCCAGCAATTCGTGGCCGGCCTGGCCGACAGATTTTGCGAAAGCTTCGACGAGCTCCAGGCGAAGGGGCATCCGAAATGGAAAGCACTGACCTGGAAGCCCGGTTCACCCCTGCCGGCCCTCAGTGCCGGTTGGCAGTACTCATCGAGCGTCAAGGAGCACTTGAGTCGCTGCGCGCCCCAGGAGACGGCGTCGCTTGCGCGCAGTGCGTGCAGGCCGCAGGACCGGTTTGCGGGTCTGTGCAGGTAGGGTCGTCACGATGATGACATCGACCGACAAGCTGCCCGACGGCGTGTCCACGGCACTGGACCGAACGCGCTGCACTCCCGCCCCAGGTCAGCGTGGATGGAGGGTGTGTCTGAAGGATGCCAGGGGGCGAGAAATGGTGGCCATCGAGCTATCCAGTTCGCTGGCCGTGCAAAAACTCGCAGCGGATCTTTACGCGCTTGGATACCGAATTGACGGCTCGGACCCCGCGCCGAGTATCGCTTTCATCCTTGAATAGGGGTGTCGGAGACCGTATTCGAAAGGTTCTTGGTATTGCGGGGAGATCAACTCACCCAATGCCTTAGGCGCTTCGCCTCTCAACCTGCTTTGCTCCAAGGATCGGCCCGACCGTGCGGATGATTTGAATCACCGCCGGACCCGGCGGCCGACCTGATCACGCTGTCGAGGGTCAAGGTGCAGCAGACGCTGGATGCGCAGGGACGAAAGCACGAAGATGATCATGCAGGTGCACGACGAGCTGGTGTTCGAGGTGCCCGAGGGTGAGGTGGAGTGGGTGCGCGCGGAGGTCCCCGCATCATGGCCGGTGTGGCGCAGGCGCGGGTGCCGCTGGTGGCGGAGGTGGGTGCGGGGGTGAATTGGGAGAGGGCGCACCAGGT
>NZ_JBBJUM010000023.1:2500-5547 GCF_037726105.1 Ramlibacter sp. AN1015 | reverse complement strand
CCGCACTATCATCGGCGCAGAGGCGTTTCACTGTCCTGTTCGGGATGGGAAGGAGTGGGACCACCTCGCTATGGTCATCAGGCATAACTTGTTGTCATCTTGACTGAGTGGTCAAGACGACCAATTCATAGAGCGATCAGCTTGTAATTTGATTGCGTTCAACCCGGCATATATTCTTTGAGCGGTGCGGGGCACCGATCAAAGTTATAGGGTCAAGCCGCACGAGCAATTAGTATCGGTTAGCTTAACGCATTGCTGCGCTTCCACACCCGACCTATCAACGTCCTGGTCTTGAACGACTCTTCAGGGGGCTCGAGGCCCCGGCAGATCTCATCTTGGAACGAGTTTCCCGCTTAGATGCTTTCAGCGGTTATCTCTTCCGCACTTAGCTACCCTGCAATGCCACTGGCGTGACAACAGGTACACCAGAGGTGCGTCCACTCCGGTCCTCTCGTACTAGGAGCAGGCTTCCTCAAATCTGCAGCGCCCACGGAAGATAGGGACCAAACTGTCTCACGACGTTTTAAACCCAGCTCACGTACCTCTTTAAATGGCGAACAGCCATACCCTTGGGACCGGCTACAGCCCCAGGATGAGATGAGCCGACATCGAGGTGCCAAACACCGCCGTCGATATGAACTCTTGGGCGGTATCAGCCTGTTATCCCCAGAGTACCTTTTATCCGTTGAGCGATGGCCCTTCCATACAGAACCACCGGATCACTATGTCCTGCTTTCGCATCTGCTCGACGTGTCAGTCTCGCAGTTAAGCACGCTTATGCCATTGCACTATCGTCACGATTTCCGACCGTAACTAGCGTACCTTCGAACTCCTCCGTTACGCTTTAGGAGGAGACCGCCCCAGTCAAACTGCCTACCATGCACTGTCCCCGACCCGGATAACGGGCCTAGGTTAGAACCTCAAACGCACCAGGGTGGTATTTCAACGTTGGCTCCACCCGATCTAGCGACCGGGCTTCAAAGCCTCCCACCTATCCTACACAGATCCGTTCAAAGTCCAATACAAAGCTACAGTAAAGGTTCATGGGGTCTTTCCGTCTTTCCGCGGGGAGATTGCATCATCACAAACATTTCAACTTCGCTGAGTCTCGGGAGGAGACAGTGTGGCCATCGTTACGCCATTCGTGCAGGTCGGAACTTACCCGACAAGGAATTTCGCTACCTTAGGACCGTTATAGTTACGGCCGCCGTTTACTGGGACTTCAATCAAGAGCTTGCACCCCATCATTTAATCTTCCAGCACCGGGCAGGCGTCACACCCTATACGTCCACTTTCGTGTTTGCAGAGTGCTGTGTTTTTATTAAACAGTCGCAGCCACCGATTCTTTGCAACCGCTTTGGGCTCCATCCGCGAGGGACTTCACCTACTGGCGGCACACCTTCTTCCGAAGTTACGGTGTCAATTTGCCGAGTTCCTTCTCCCGAGTTCTCTCAAGCGCCTGAGAATACTCATCTCGCGCACCAGTGTCGGTTTGCGGTACGGTCGTGTGTAGCTGAAGCTTAGTGGCTTTTCCTGGAAGCAGGGTATCGCTCGCTTCGGCGGCAAGCCGCCTCGTTATCACCCCTCATCTTAGCCCGGCGGATTTTCCTACCAGGCACGACTACAGGCTTGAACCGGGACATCCAACACCCGGCCGAGTTAACCTTCTCCGTCCCCACATCGCACTACACATCGGTACAGGAATATTGACCTGTTTCCCATCAGCTACGCATCTCTGCCTCGCCTTAGGGGCCGACTCACTCTACGCCGATGAACGTTGCGTAGAAAACCTTGCGCTTACGGCGAGCGGGCTTTTCACCCGCTTTAACGCTACTCATGTCAGCATTCGCACTTCTGATACCTCCAGCAGCCCTTACAGGCCACCTTCACAGGCTTACAGAACGCTCTCCTACCACGTACGCTTGCGCGCACATCCGCAGCTTCGGTAACTGGCTTAGCCCCGTTACATCTTCCGCGCAGGACGACTCGATCAGTGAGCTATTACGCTTTCTTTAAATGATGGCTGCTTCTAAGCCAACATCCTGACTGTTTTAGCCTTCCCACTTCGTTTCCCACTTAGCCAATTTTAGGGACCTTAGCTGGCGGTCTGGGTTGTTTCCCTCTTGAGTCCGGACGTTAGCACCCGGTGCTCTGTCTCCCACGCTGTACTCTTCGGTATTCGGAGTTTGCATAGGTTTGGTAAGTCGCCATGACCCCCTAGCCTAAACAGTGCTCTACCCCCGAAGGTAATACGTGAGGCACTACCTAAATAGTTTTCGGAGAGAACCAGCTATTTCCAAGTTTGTTTAGCCTTTCACCCCTATCCACAGCTCATCCGCTAGTTTTGCAACACTAGTCGGTTCGGACCTCCAGTACCTGTTACGGCACCTTCATCCTGGCCATGGATAGATCACTTGGTTTCGGGTCTACACCCAGCGACTGGACGCCCTATTCGGACTCGATTTCTCTTCGGCTTCCCTATTCGGTTAACCTCGCCACTGAATGTAAGTCGCTGACCCATTATACAAAAGGTACGCCGTCACCCCAAAGGGCTCCGACTTTTTGTAAGCATGCGGTTTCAGGATCTATTTCACTCCCCTCCCGGGGTTCTTTTCGCCTTTCCCTCACGGTACTAGTTCACTATCGGTCGATGATGAGTATTTAGCCTTGGAGGATGGTCCCCCCATCTTCAGACAGGATTTCTCGTGTCCCGCCCTACTTTTCGCTAGCTCAGTACCACACGTCACCTTTCGCGTACGGGGCTATCACCCGCTATGGCCGGCCTTTCCAGACCGTTTCGCTAGACGTCGTGCTATCACTAGCAGGCTCCTCCGATTTCGCTCGCCACTACTCTCGGAATCTCGGTTGATGTCTTTTCCTCGAGCTACTGAGATGTTTCAGTTCACCCGGTTCGCCTCATGACCCTATGTATTCAGATCACGATTCCCTTGCGGGAGGGTTTCCCCATTCGGAAATCCCCGGATCAAAGCTAATTTGCCAGCTCCCCGAGGCTTATCGCAGGCTATCACGTCCTTCGTCGCCTATCA
>NZ_JBBJUM010000022.1:0-25477 GCF_037726105.1 Ramlibacter sp. AN1015 | reverse complement strand
AATCGCGAGCACGATGGCCGGCCGAGGCCAAAGGCGCAAGCATGCCTGACATTCTGGGGGTAGGACTGAAGGTGCTTTTCGTCGGCTTCAACCCCGGTCTGCGCTCAGGGCAAACGGGGCACCACTACGCGGGGCCGGGAAACCAGTTCTGGCGGCTGCTTGCGGCGGCCGGGTTAACACCGTGCTTGCTGGCTCCATCCGAGGATCACCGCATGGTCGATTACGGACTCGGATCGACCAACCTGGTGTCGCGCCCCACCGGTACTGCTGCGGAGCTGTCTCGCGGTGAGTTGCGCGCAGGACTGCCGCGCCTGCACGGCATCGTCCGGGAGTGCGCTGTCACGGTGGTGGCTTACACAGGAAAGGGCGTGTACCTGGCTGGCTCGGGCCGATCGCAAGCCGAGTGGGGCTTGCAGCACAACAACCTTTTCCCGCACTCGCTGGACTTCGTCCTGCCCTCGCCCAGCGGATTGGTGCGAATGCAGTTCGACGAAAAACTCGTTTGGTACAGGAAACTTAATGTGCTGCTGGAGGACCGGGCGTCCAACGCGAGCACGGATCACTGCCCGCTCCGGAGGGCGAAGGGAGGCTAATGCCCAAAACGGCTCTGCTTCTTGCTTGGCCTCCGCCCCGACCCACTGCGCCATCACCTGGGAGACTCCACAGCTCCAACCTTCTGGTGCTGGTGATCCGAACTTTTCCGGCAAGCAACCGCACAGTGGGCGGCGCTCAGCGGACCGGCGCTTTTTGTTGACTACAGACCATGGACTGGATAAGCACCCTGCTCGGCGCCGCGATCGTCGTCATCGGCTTGAACGATGTATTCCACACCCTCTTTCACCCAAGCGGTAGTGGGCGATTCAGCACGCACGTCCTGAATGCCCTGTGGCTCCTTTCGCGACGGGTGCAGGGCCGGCCTGGCCAGATGGTGGGCCCAGTTGGAATCGTGCTGGTCATCGCTCTCTGGACATTATTTCAGGCGCTTGGCTGGGCCCTTTTTGTATCTTCCCGCCGTCCCCGGCGGCTTCATGTACTCGCCCGGCATTGCACCGGGCCGCTACAGTGATTTTGCCGAAGCGCTGTACGTGTCGCTCGTTACTCTCGCCACACTGGGGTACGGAGACGTCGTCGCAACTGCTCCCGCGCTTCGGCTGCTGTCGCCTCTGCAGGCGCTCACTGGCTTCGTGCTGTTCACGGCCTCCGTTTCTTGGCTCACTCAACTCTACCCAGCGCTTGCGAGGCGCCGCACACTTGCACTGCGCACATCACTTCTGCGAAGCAGTGGCGGCCTCGAAGCACTTATAGAGACAGGCAATCCCAGCGTCGCCGCGGTTTTGCAGGAGCTCGCCGCGCAGCTGGCACAGGTGCGGGTCGACCTCGGCCAGAATGCCGAGAGCTACTACTTCGTTGAAAGCACCGAGACCACGAGCTTGCCGCTTGCGCTGGAGTATCTCCAGCAACTCAGTCGGCGCGCGGCGGAGTCGAGCGACGCGAGTATTGCTGCTTCAGGCGCCATTCTCGAGCGTTCGATGCAGGACTTCTAGACCTTCTTGCGCCAGCAGTTCTTGCCGCGTGCTGGTGAAGCTTCGGAGGAAATCATCGTCGCTGCGCTGGCGGACTTCGGGCGCGTCAGTCGCGACTAAACCCGGGCGTTAACTTCAAAACCAAAAACGGACCCCAGCAACAATCTGGCGTTCGCTCACAGGTGCACCCTCCGCCCGTACAAAGTCAGCCGTACGGCCCAGGCTCCGCGTCCAAACGACGCCGACGTAGGGCGCAAACTCACGGCGAAATTCGTGCCGCAGGCGCAGGCCGAAGCTAACGTCCGACAGGCCGGAACCGACGCCGCGCTCCCGATCTGACTTGCCGTGAAGGTTAGCCTCCACCTCTGGAGTAAGAAACGTCCTCTGAGTGATTGGGACCTCGTATTCAGCCGATAACCGCAGGGCCGTCCGACCTCCGGTGCCGAGGTATGCCGTGGCCTCAATATCAAACAGGTACGGGGCAATGCCTTGCACGCCTACAGCGAGCCAATTTCGCTTTGGGCCATGGCCGAAGTCCCTGCGCAAGCCTACCTGCGCATCCCAGAAGGCCTCAACGGGTCGCGACCATAAAAGCTCGATTCGCCCTTCCTCGATCTGCCCGCCGCGACGCTCGCCCTCAGATTTAAAAAATAGGCGGTTGTAATCGCGACCAACCCACGCCTGGACGTCCCACGCCAACCCGCCACCTTCATCGGAGTGTGTGTACTCAAGCTGATCGATCAGCACTTGGTGGAAGATCATGTTGTCCGACACGGGCATGGAGGTCGGCCCGGACGTAACCTCAGGCGGCCGAGGGATCCTCGGAACTTCTCTCCGCGCGGGTACCGGCGCCGCCGGCGTCGACAGCGGGGTACGCAGGGGCGTAGGACTGGCGTCTCTGTCAGGTTGAATAACGGGTGCTGCCGCAGGCGCTTGAGCCGGGGTGGCCTGAACCGGCGGCGGGTGGGCACCGTGGCCCTGGTGCTGACCCCAACCCGGAACCCCAAAGGTCAGGAGAGCGCAGGAACCCAGGACCCTGCCGAACTTAAAAGGCTCAAACGAGTTCCTCATTGGACCACCACCTTCCTGAACATGCCGGCTTCCATGTGGTACAGCTGGTGGCAGTGGAAGGCCCACTGGCCCGGAACATCAGCCGTAGACAGGAACGTGATGTACTTTCCAGGATGCACGTTCACCGTGTGTTTGCGCACCAGAAACTTCCTGTCAACTGTCTCAACTTCGCTCCACATCCCGTGGACGTGAATGGGATGACTCATCATTGTGTCGTTAATGAGGACGAATCTGACACGTTCACCTAGTGCCACATGTATCGGGTCCGATTCGGAGTACTTCTTCCCATCGAAGCCCCAGATGAAGCGGCCCATGTTGCCGGTGAGCCTCAGCACAATGTCGCGGGTAGGCGGCCTCGGATCGATCGCACCGCCTAACGTGCGCAAGTCGGAGTAGACGAGCACGCGGCGGCCATTTCCCCGCAGGCGCGGACCAGGGTCGTGGATCACCGGTCCTGGCGACATGGCTCGGCTTTCTACAGCCGGTCCGGTGTCAAGTCCGGCTCCGCTGTAGGCGCTGCTGAAATCTGCCCCTTGAACTTGCGGGCTCGTGTGACCACCGTGATCGACGGGTGGACTGGGAGGGAGTGCGTGGGCCGCGTGTGGATCGGACGCTTCCGCGGCTTTGCCTGACGAAGACGGCACGTGCTCGGCGTGAGGATCGCTGGCTGAGGTGTTCCCGTGGCCTTGGCCGCTGGCAGGGGCTGAGGCTGAGCCGCTCGATGCGCCAGGTTGCGGCGCCGCCACCGTAACTGCAGGCATGGTCGTCATTCCCCCGCCATGCCCTCCGCCATGTGCCTCGCCCATTCCCATGTCTTCCATTGCGAGCCAGGTAGGCGGATCGAGCGGTGGCACGGGGGCTGTCATACCAGCGCGAGGCGCGAGTGTTGCGCGTGCGTACCCCATGCGGTCAATGCCTTGGGCGAAGAAGGTGTACGCACGGTCGGCTTGAGGGGTGACGATCACATCGTATGTTTCGGCAGGCGCAATTCGGAACTCTTCGACAGTGACCGGGTGCACCGGCTGACCGTCAGCGGAAACGACGGTCAGGTTCAATCCAGGTACTCGCACGTCAAAGGTCATCGAAGCCCCCGCATTGATGACTCTCAGGCGCAGCCGCTCCCCTGCTCTGGCGGGCACGATGTAATTCGCTGCCGGGGGCAGCCCGTTGACGAGATAGGTATACGTTGGTGCACTGACGTCGGCGAGATCGGTAGGGTTCATGCGCATCTGCAGCCAGTGCCTCCTGCGGTCCCACGCACCCGAAAATCCCATTGAGGCGATGTCCCGCAGGAAATCGATCGCTGTAGGCACTTGGTCGTTGTAATAGTCGCTCATTGCCTTGAGCTTCTCGAAGATGCGCTCAGGCTCTTCGTCTGTCCAGTCGGAGAGCACGAGGACGTGGTCGCTGTCCGCCTGCACCGGGTCTGCGCCGATGGGATCAATCACAATCGATCCGTACAGACCGGACTGCTCCTGAAAGGCGCTGTGGCTGTGATACCAATACGTGCCACTCTGCTGCACAGGGAACTGGTACACGAAGGTCTCTCCCGGAGCAATTCCGTTGAAACTTAGGCCGGGGACGCCATCCATGTGGGCGGGAACAATCAACCCGTGCCAGTGAATCGAGCTCACCACAGGCAAGGTATTAGTGACTCTCAGAGTCACCGTGCTGCCCTCCTTCCAGCGAAGCAGCGGTGCTGGCAGTGAGTCGTTCACCGTGGTTGCAACCCGGGCCTTGCCTGTGATGTTTACTGGTGTTGCGCCTATCCGAAGGTCGAACTCGGTTCCGCTAAGCACCTGAGGAGCCCCAGCCCGCGCCAGGTGCTGCCCCGCAGCCATGACCGGCAGTGCGGACGCAGCCGACGCAGCCAATCCCTGGACAAAGGTGCGACGCGAAAGCTTCGCCAGCGCCAAGCGCTCCGATCTATGAAATCCATCCATCGGGTCAGCCTCCATCAACCTGCGCGGCGCCAGCGGGGCCTGCAGGAACATTCAGACGCACTTGCACATTGCGGGCCAGGCTCGTGTTGGTTAGAAGCAGCCCCGCATCCAGAGCAGCGCCGTTTCTTCGATAGCGTGCACCCGCACAACCAGCAGCGCGGCTGCTGAAGCGCCAAGCGGCGTGGCGCGTGACGAACGTTTTGAACCCGTGACATGTTGAAGTACGTTCCTATGGTGGTGCCCGCGCAGGCGTTCCGCCGAGTAATGCAGCGCTCTGACCATTTTTGTCTATCGGCCATGCAGCCCCGGCGTTTGACACGAAGCATCACAAAACGATTTGCCGCGCAGCCCCCCAGCACGGCCCGACTGGCGTTGCATCATGCTCTGAAAAAACGCCCTTTCTCCGCCGCGGACCTTTGCCCTGCTGGCTCAAAAAGGCATGGTCCGGCTGCGCCGCAATGAACACGCGCACCACGCGGGCGAGGGCTGTCTCGGGGCCAGCGCGCATGTCTTTCGGCTGGGCGGTTAGCCACCTGGCGTCACACAGACCACCGCAGCAGCTCGCGAGGCCAGACCCGCGCACTCGGGCTCCGATGGGGGGCCAGTGCCTTTCACGCGAATGGCCGGACGAATACCGATCAGCGGTGGACCGCTGACGTTCGTTCCCAGTACACCAGCTGTGTTCTCCGGGAAGAGGAAAACCTCTTCCCCCTTCGGCGCGCGTCAGCAGGTCCAGCCGCCCATCATGGTGAGATGCATTCCGGCCATGCCGGCAACCGCGAGCAGAGAGACTGCGCCGATTGCCGCCAGCACGCCAACGGCTACTTTCGAAATCGTGCTCATGCCTCAGTCCTTCTTTCGAGAAACAGCCGTGGCGGCAGCAGCGTCACCCTCGTTCGCGATGCGAGTCCAGGTCCCGCCCCCGTCTGCGCTGACGAACACGCTCTTCTTGAAGGTAGCAACCGCCATCTCTTGCGAGCGCGCGGGGTTCTGGGCGATGTAGCTCACCGCGTCTTCGCCCATCGCAGGGAGAACGACCCGGCGCGGCTTACTTCCGTCCCGCAGGGGCAGCGCAGTAAGCGTCGGCCGACCTTCGAAGCCGCTCCACCAGAGCTCTTTGCCGTCCAGCGTGAACGCGGCGGCCAGCGCGCGCTGGCCGGCTATAAGAGGCTCGAAGCTCGCACCCGCATCCTTGGACAGGTAAAGCCCCTGGTCGGTCGCTGCGGCCACTGTGGAAGCGTCAGTGGGATGCACCGCCAGCGCGAGCGGTCGTCCACCGAGTCCCCTCGCCTCGGCGCGCTCCCACTTGAGACCGTCGTTCATCGTGAAGTAGATGCCTGCCGTACGCATGCGCGAGTTGGGCTGCGGATTGACCACGTAGACGGCGTTGGTGCCGTGGCTGGCGGCCATCGTGTGGAAGTCGGACTCTCCTTCCAAACCCAGCTGCTTCCAGCTTGTTCCACCATCCGTGCTCTTGATGAGCCCGAAAGGATTCTTCAACCCTGAACCCGGCGCAGGGTGCCCCGAGCTATAGAGCGCGCTCCTGGTACCGGCAAAACCCATGTAGTCATGTTCCGGCCCCGACGCTTTGCTCCACTGCCCCGAACTGAAGACGGCCAAGCCGTGATGGCTGGGCACCATCAGCTTGGAGCCGTCCGCGCTGTAGGTCAGCCCGTGCACGTGGGTGAGCGACAGACTGGCCGCCGCGCTGACGCTCCACCAAGCCATCGGCGCCACGGCGACCGCGAGCGCTACTGCGTGGAAGATCTTGCGCTTCATTTGGACTCCTTCGCGAGTTGGACCGGCTCAGCTGCCGGTGGCGTTGCGCTTTCGGACTTGGCCGCGCACTGGCTCTCCTTCGAACCGGAATGCATCATTTTCATCATCACGAGCATCGAAACCGGACACAACAGCGCGGCCAACACGGGAAGGCTGGCGACGATCCCGATCCGCGCCTCCTCGAACGTGAGGTACGCAAACCCGGCCGCTGCGGCCATCACCGCTGCCACCGACAGCATCACTTTCAGGTTGCACTTCATCTATAGCTCCAATTTCTACTGGTACCGCGCGCACGATTCGAGCTCGCGCTGCTTCGGCAAACAAAGAGGGGAAGAAAAGGGGGAGGCGGGCCGTACAGCTGAAACGCTGCCGGCGCGGCTCAGGCCGAAATAGCTCGAGGCGGCCTGTCCGGGCCGCCGGTCAGGAACACAGCGGCGGAGGCACCGGGTGCGACGACAACTCCCGCAGACGCGCCAAGGCAAAGCGAGTCCGACAGGAAAGGCAGCAAGGCCATGGCAGTACAGCCGGCACTCGCAAGAGTGCCGCAGTCCTGCATTGCGGAGTACTGCTGGTGAGCGTGGCTGGTCACATGGACCACGCCTGCAGCCTCAGGCTGGCTAAGGTGCTGCACCTGCTGCTCGCCGGAACACGCAAACACATCAGCCCAAGCGCCCTGGACCGACAGCCCGGCCAGCAGCAGGGATAGCAATGCAATGCGAAGCAGACGAGCCATGTTGCTGGGTTGGACGACGCGACGCCGAGAAAGTTCGATTCTTCATCATGCTTCCCTTCTGTCGTGCCGGGCCGGGCAAGATCCCACGGCAATGGCGGCAAAGCTCTGACGCCGGGCTCGGGCACTGCAGTTAAGGTGTGGCTGCCGGCGGGTCGCCTCGGGTTCGATGCTCCGGCCCCCGACCTGGGCGGAGCAGGCCACGTCCGTGCGGTGAACCCCCGCGCGAGCCGCTGAGTTGATGGAGTACCCTGTGACAGACGCTTCGCGCACCGCTAAGCCCGCACGCCAGGCGCTCGGGACAAGGAATGGAGTCACGTACTGGCCCGAGTTCAACATCGCGCTGTTCGCCCTGCTGCTGAACTGGCCGTGGGAGTTCATGCAAGTTCCCTTGTATGAAGGCATGCCTGGCGCCCAGCACTGGCAAGGCATCAAAGTCTGCACCCAGGCGACCTTCGGAGACGCGGTCATCATGCTCGCGGCTTACTCGGTCGTAGCCGTGCGGTCTGGACGCTACTGGCTCCTGCAGCCCACTGCTATGCGGCTCCTGGCCTTTGTCGCACTGGGGCTGGCAGTGACTGCTGTCATTGAAACCCTGGCGCTGTCTGGCACGTGGTTCGTTCGATGGACGTACTCGGATGAGATGCCCCGAGTACCAGTTCTCGGCATCGGACTCGCACCCTTTTTGCAATGGATCGTCATTCCGCTTCTTGTGATCTGGTTCTCCAGGCGGCAAATCGGCGCCGCGTTCCATCCGACTATTAAAGACTGATCCGCTGCAGGCTGGCGAGGAACTGCTCCGGGTTCTGGAAGCCGATCACGCGCGTTGGCGTCACGCGCCCCTGCTCGTCGAAGAAAATAATTCCGGGCGGCCCGAATAAGGAAAACCGACGCAGCAACTCTCGGTGCGCGCCGGTGTTGGCCGTCACGTCCGCACGAATGAGGACAAAACCGTTCAGGTGCGCCCGGACACTCGGATCGCTGAACGTGAAACGGTCCATTTCGAGGCAGGACACGCACCACTCGGCCCAGAAGTCGAGCATCACCGGGCGGCCACGCGCGGCGCCGACCTGTTCATCCAGTTCGGCGACAGTGGTTACCGGAATGAACGCAAGCTCCCGCAGGCCCGCACCGGGCGCCGGCACTGCCCCAACGCGGAGGGCCGACAGAGGCTGCAGGATGTCCCGGCTGCCGGAAAGCGCACCCAGCATCAGCGCCACGCCGGTGACGAGAGCCAGCAAGCCTACGCCTTTGAAAAGGCGCCAGTGTCCTGGGGCGCTCGGCGGCAGCGAGTCCACCGCGCGTAAGTAGACGGCTGAAATCACAAGCAGTGCCGCCCAGAGCAGGTGCTGAACCGACACGGGCACAACGGGTGTGAGCACGTATATGGCGACAGCCAGCATGAGGATGCCGGAGATGCGCTTGATCGCACCCATCCACGCTCCGGCCTTGGGCAGTAGCGTGCCGGCACTGGCCGCCACCAGCAGCAGCGGGACGCCCATACCGACCGCCATCGAAAAAAGCGCTGTGCCACCCAGCACCACATCCCGGGTCTGCGCAATGTAGAGCAGCGCGCCCGCCAGGGGGGCCGCCACGCAGGGGCCCATAATGACGGCCGACAGGGCTCCCATGGCGAACACGCCCGCGATCCGGCCGCCCCGAAGCCGGTTCCCGGCCACAGCGAGCCGCGTCTGCAACCACCCGGGTATCTGCAAATCGTACAGCCCGAACATCGACAGTGCCAGCAGCACGAACGTGGCGGCGAAGAACCCGAGCACCCACGGGTTCTGCAGATAGGCGGACACCAGCGTGCCCGCCAACCCCGCCATCACCCCGGCGGCGGCATAGGCCAAGGCCATTCCAAGTACATAGGCGCAGGACAACACAAGCGCATGGCCGCGGCCGGTCGGCTGCCCGCTCCCCATGACGATTCCGGAAAGAATCGGAACCATCGGCAGCATGCACGGCGTGAACGCCAGCAGCAGTCCGAATCCAAAGAAGGCCGCCAGCAGCCCCCAGGTGTTGGCATTCGAGAAGATCTCGCGCACTTGCCTATCGTCCAGGTTCAAAGACCACCGGGGCGGGGCGGCTGGCGCGAGTGCAGCTGGAGAGGCAGTCGCATGGGCCGCCGGCAGCATGATGGTGACCGACTTCTCGATCGGGGGATAACACACCCCCGTGGGCTCGTTGCAGCCCTGGTAGCTGGCTTGCAACTGGAGCCTCTGCTCCCCGGCCGCGGATCGGGTCAGTGCGAGGACGGCATCGACACGGTTCTGGAACACCTCCACCGTGCCAAACGTGGGATCGGCCTTGGGCTTGCCTGCTGGAAGCGTTACGCCGGCCAGTTGAACGGCATCAGGGGCCACGACCTTGAAGCTGATGCGATCCTTGTACAGGTAGTAATTTGGCGCGGGCGTCAATGTGGCCACGACCGTCTCGGGGCCCTGCACCCGCACCTCCATCTGGAACGCGGCCTCGGGCTCCAGCAGCTCGGGCTCCGAGCCGCCGGGCAGCCAGCTGCGGATCGCCTGGAAGGTCGACGCTGCCGCGGGAACTCTCGACTGGGCGCCTGCGCCGAGCTGCTGCTGCGGCACCTCTGCGCGCACCAGTCCCGCTGCGAGCCCGAGAAGAAACATCAGAACCGCCCGGATGAATCGGTCCCTGACAATGGAATGCAAGGGCGCCACCTCAGGCCTTGACGAGGTAGTTGCGCATAAGCCCCGAATCCTCGTGCTCCAGCATGTGACAGTGGTACAGGAACAGGCCGGGATAGTCTTCGAAGCCCACCAGCACCCGCACCCGCTCACCGGGCATGACAAGCACCGTGTCTTTCCAGCCTTCGTCCATGAGGCCGGGCTGGACCGTCCGGTAGGCCGCGGCAAAGCGGTCGGCGATCTCGCGTCCGATCACCCGGAATTGCAGGCCGTGGATGTGCATCGAGTGCGCCATGACCATCCCCATCATGGAATTGCGGCCTTCGTTTCGAAACTCCCACACCTCGTGCGTTCCCAACTTCACGGTCTCCTGCGCTGTGGCCTGGAGCATCTCGAACGGCCGGCCGTTGATCCCCCAGACCATCATGCCCATGGTGAGGTCGAAGACCTTCGGATGCTCGGCATTGATTGCCACGGAAGCCTGCACGGGGGGCAGCTCCGCCAGTCGGTCCGGCAGCCGCGCCGACTCCACAGGCCCCGAGCCCACGATCCGAAACTGCAGGACCGGGAATTGCGATCCGTCGGGCAATGGGCCGCCCCCCATCGTCATGCCCCCCTCGAACGGGAGACTTTGCAGCGAAGGACTCTCGCCCTCTTTCCAGCTCGCGAAGTCCGTCCAGATGTCTGCTCGCTCCGCTGGGCCGAGCACAACGAACTTGCGGTGCGCAGGTGCGGCGAGAAGCCCCCCATCGGTACCGATGACGGTCAGGGGAGAGCCGTCGTTCCAGGCCAGCTTGTAGGTGCGGGTGTTCGAGCCATTGAGCAGTCGCAGCCGGCAAGCCCGCCGGTCAACGTCCAGAGCCTGAACCTGCCTTCCGTTGACGAGGATTCGGTCACCCAGCACGCCCATCATGCTGGCCATCATCGACCCCATCCCACGTCCGCCCCCTCGCCGGCTCATCATGCCGGTCCCCATCCCGTTGCCGGCCGCCGGATAAACGAGCTGGTTGTCATCGTCGAACGTCCGGTCCTGGATCACGAGCGGCATGTCCTGATCGCCACGAGGCAGCCGCAGCGCGGCTTCTTCCTCGTCGGATACGAGCAGCAAGCCTGCCAGCCCGTGGTAGACCTGATGACCGGTGCGCCCGTGTGGATGCGCGTGGTACCAGTACGTCCCCGCCCGGTTGAGGACGTGAAAGGCATACACATAGCGCTGGCCAGGGCCAATGGCATGGCGCGGATGACCATCCATGTCATCCGGCACATGAAGCCCATGCCAATGGATGATGGTCGGCTCGGGCAGTTCGTTGATCAGCTCGATTCGTACGCGCTGCCCACGCCGCAGGCGGATCACCGGGCCGAGATAGCTGTCGGAGGGCTGCAAGCACCCAGCCTCCCCCTTGAGGAGCTTCCCATGGTAGCGCCACACCTCGGTCGGGCGTCCCGGGCGGACCGCCACCTGGTCCCGAGCCGCTCGAAGCTCGATGTGGACGTCCACATCGGGATCCCTGTCGGCCCCACCAGCCAGCGCGGGTCGCACCAGTGTCAGCGCCACTACTGCCGATCCCGCCTGCCGCAAGACGCGCCGCCTATCGTCCCTCATGACCTGACTCCTTCGCAACACCAAATTCGAGCCTGAATGACCGCGAGTTCTCAAAACCATCATTCCCGCAGCAGCCGATTCAGGTCCGCCGCTATTTCGACCACCGTGCGGCCGCTCGTGATCAGCAGCGTGAGCTTCCCCTTGCGATCGAAGACATACACTGCGCGGGTGTGGTCGACCATGTACGGCGCAGCGTCTTCATGCCGATGTGAGTCGCCATCCGGTGCAGGCGCCGGCCGTCGAGCTGCGTAGAACGCCTTGAACTCGTCGGCGAGCGCCTGTGTCGTTTGCTCATCGGCGCGTAAGCCGAGAAAGCTCGGGTGGAACCCCGTGACGTACCTGGCAAGCACCTCGGGCGTGTCTCGCACCGGATCCACCGTCACGAACAGTCCCTGCACCTCGTCGGCCGATCCACCAAGCCGGTTCAGGGCTTGCGCCATGTCGGCCATGGTGGAAGGGCATATATCCGGGCACTGCGTAAACCCGAAGAACATCATCACGACCTTGCCCTTGAAGTCGCGCAGACTTCGCGCTTGGCCTGCGTGGTCGGTCATCCGAAAGTCGCGTCCCCAGTCGACCGCGCGGATATCTACCGCGTGGTATCCGGCGGCAGGCGTGCCACGCGGCTCGCCGCATGCGGCGAGAAGCAAGGCGAGCGCGATCGCCGTGCCGGTTCTGGTGATGAAGCGAGGGCGCGGCAAATTCATCATGGGACTGGTTTCGGCAGGAACATGGGAACGATCCCTGTCGCTCAGGTAGGGGCCGTCTGGGGACCGATGCTTGGCACGGCACCTTCATCGACTCTTGCCCTGGCGCGGGGCCGTGGCCTTCGCATCAACAGATAGGCTGCTGGAACGACGAACATCGACAGCAGTGGTGCTGTGATCATTCCGCCGACCATCGGAGCGGCGATGCGCTGCATCACCTCCGAGCCCGTGCCGCTGCCCCACATGATCGGAAACAGGCCTCCGAGGATGACGGCCACCGTCATGGCCTTGGGGCGCACGCGCAGCACGGCTCCTTCGCGGATGGCCTCGAGCAGGCTGCGTTCGTCATCGGTGCCCGCGTCCAGGCGCTCCTGCCAGGCCTGCTTCAGGTACAGCAGCATGATCACGCCGAACTCGGCGGCCACTCCTGCCAGTGCGATGAAGCCGACGGCGCCGGCGACCGACAGGTTGTAGCCCAGCAGGTACAGGAGCCAGATCCCACCCACCAGCGCGAAGGGGAGCGTCGCCATGATCAGCAGGGCCTCGCTGAAGCTCTTGAAGGTGAGATAGAGCAGCACGAAGATGATCAGGAGCGTGAACGGCACGGCAACCTTCAGCTTGGCGGTGGCACGTTCGAGAAATTCGAACTGTCCAGACCACGAGATGGAGTAGCCGGGCTGCAGCTTGACCTGGTCCGCCACGGCCTTTTGCATGTCCAGCACGGCCGAGCGCAGGTCGCGATCTCGAATGTCCACGTAGACCCAGCCGGACAGGCGCGCGTTTTCGCTGCGCAGCATCGGTGGTCCGTCCGCGACCCGGACTTCGGCCACGTCGCCGAGTAGCACGCGTTGACCGGTCGGCGTCACGACAGGGAGCGTCCGCAGTTTCTGAACGGAATCGCGTGTTTCCCTCGGATAGCGGATGTTGATCGGAAACCGTTGCAGACCCTCGATCGTTTCTCCGACGTTCTCCCCACCAATCGCCGAGCTAACCACGGACTGCACGTCCGCGACGTTGAGACCAAAGCGGGACGCCGCATCGCGCCGTATGTTCACGTCGATGTAACGGCCACCAGTCAGCCGCTCGGCCAGCGCGCTGGTCACCCCGGGCACGTCCTTGAGCACGCGTTCGATTTCGGCCGTCGTGCGGTCGATTGCTGCCAGGTCCGGTCCGGCCACCTTCACGCCCACGGCGCTCTTGATCCCGGTTGCCAGCATGTCGATGCGGTTGCGAATCGGCGGCACCCAGATGTTCGCCAGGCCCGGCACGCGCACAGTCCGGTCCAACTCCTCGATCAGCTTGTCCGTGGTCATGCCGGGCCGCCACTGGTCGCGGGGCTTGAACTGGATGGTGGTCTCGAACATTTCGAGCGGCGCCGGATCAGTCGCCGTTTCGGCCCGGCCCGCCTTGCCATAGACGCTCGCTACTTCCGGAATGGTTTTGATCAGACGGTCCGTCTGCTGGAGCAACTCACCGGCCTTGGCTGCGGACAAGCCAGGCAAGGCCGTGGGCATGTACAGCAAGTCGCCTTCGTCCAGGCGCGGCATGAACTCGCTGCCGATGTGCCGCAGCGGCCAAATGCTCGTAGCCAAGATCATGAGCGCGACAAGTAGCGTCAGACGGGGAGCCTTGAGGACCGCGTTCAGCAGCGGCTGGTAGGCGGCAATCAATGCCCGGTTCAGAGGGTTGGAGCTTTCTGCCGGTATGCGCCCCCGAATTAGGTAACCCATCAGCACCGGAATGACGGTCACCGACAGGCCGGCTGCAGCGGCCATGGCATAGGTTTTCGTGAACGCCAGCGGCGAGAACAAGCGCCCCTCCTGCGCCTCCAGTGTGAACACCGGGATGAAGGACAAGGTGATGATCAGCAAGGAGAAGAACAGCGCCGGCCCCACTTCGGCGGCGGAGTTGCCGATTACGCGCCAGCGCGCCTCACCTTCCAGCGATTTCCCGGGATGCTCGTGATTCCACTGCTCGAGGTGCTTGTGCGCGTTCTCGATCATCACCACGGCGGCATCCACCATCGCACCGATCGCGATGGCGATCCCGCCCAGGGACATGATGTTGGCGTTCACCCCCTGGTAGTACATGACGGTGAAGGCAGCCAGGATGCCCAAAGGCAGCGAGACGATGGCCACCAGCGCCGAACGCATGTGGAACAGGAAGATGAAGCAAACCAGCGCTACGACGAGGAATTCCTCCAGCAGCTTAAAGCTGAGGTTATCCACTGCGCGTTCGATCAGGCCGGAACGGTCGTAGACCGGCACGATCTCCACCCCTTCGGGCAGGCTGCCACGCAGGGAGGCAAGCTTCGCCTTCACGGCGGCAATGGTTTCCAGGGCGTTCTTGCCGGACCGCATGACGATGATGCCGCCAGGCGCCTCACCCTCTCCATCAAGCTCGCCGATGCCTCGGCGCATCTCCGGGCCGAGCTGCACGCGCGAGACGTCGCCCAACCTGACGGAAACACCGCCCGGCGTCGTGGTGAGCGGAATCTGGCGAAAGTCGTCGAGCGACTGCAGATAGCCCGATGCCCGGACCATGTACTCCGCCTCGCCCAATTCCAGAACCGAGCCCCCGGTTTCCTGGTTTGACCTTTGCAGAGCCTCCACCACCTTCGTGTGTGGAATGGAGTAGGCGGCGAGCTTGTCCGGATCCAGCACGATCTGGTACTGGCGAACCATGCCGCCGATCGAGGCCACCTCCGCCACGTTGGGAACTGTCTTGAGTTCGAACTTGAGGAACCAGTCCTGCAGGGCTCTCAGCTGTCCGATGTCGTGCTTGCCCGCGCGGTCGACCAGCGCGTACTGATAAATCCAGCCGACGCCCGTCGCATCCGGCCCCAGGGATGCCGTGGCCTGCGCTGGCAGCCTCGCCTGCACCTGGTTCAGGTACTCCAGCACCCGGGAGCGGGCCCAGTAGAGGTCCGTGCCGTCCTCGAACAGCACATACACGAACGAGTCGCCGAAGAAGGAGTACCCCCGCACCGTCTTGGCGCCGGGCACGGACATCATCGTGGTCGTCAGGGGATAGGTGATCTGGTTTTCGACGATCTGCGGCGCCTGCCCCGGGTAGGTGGTGCGGATGATCACCTGCACATCCGACAGGTCGGGCAACGCGTCCAACGGAGTCTTGGCCACGGCGAACAAGCCCCATGCAGCCAGGAACAAGGTGGCCAGCAAGACCAGGAAGCGATTCTGGATGGACCAGCGGATAACGCCTGCGATCATCAGTTGCCTCGCTGGGTCGCTCGCGGAGCCGTGGTGTCACCAGCCGTAGACGCTGCGGCCTTCTTCAGCATCGTCAGGCTGGTCACCTGCGGTGGCCCTTCCTTTTCCATGTAGAACTCGAACGCCACGGGGTCACCCACTTTCAAGCCGGGCGGGCGCTTGTCGCGAGGAGGCAACTTGAACTCCATCGTCATCGACCCCCACTTCAGCTCTGCGATCGGGCCATGCGCCAGCGTGACGGTGTCCTGGCTCAACTCTTCGATCGTCGCTTGAGACCGGTACGTCTGCTGCGCAGCAGCGGCGTTCGAAACGGCTTCGGTCGGCTCGTTCAGCCGGGCTTCCACGCCCTTGAGGCTGGCCTCGGAGTCGATGAGGAACTGCGCGGAGACCACCACCCGCTGGCCGGGCTGCAGGCCCCGCAGCACCTCTGTCTGGTTGCCCGACTCGAGGCCGGCCTGGACCTCCACCGGCCTGAACTTCCCGCTCTCCTCCGCAACGATGGCGACAGTGCGCTTGCCGGTGTAGATGAGCGCTTCACTCGGCACGAGCACGGCCTTTTCCCGGCGCGGATCCGAGAACTTCATGGACACGAACATGCCGGGAACCAGCTGCCCCCGCGGGTTCGGCAACTCCACGCGTGCCCTGATCGTGCGCGTGGCCGCGTCCACGCTGGGCAGCAACGTCTGCACCCGGCCTTCGAAATTCGAGCCCGGTGCAGCCGGGGTCTGAGCGACCACGCGCGTGCCGGGCCGCACCAACGCGGCCTGGCTCTCCGGCACCTCGGCGTTCGCCCACACGGAGCCGAAGCCGTTGATCCTGAACAGGGTGGTGCCCGCCATGACGGCCATGCCTTCACGCAGACCGATTTCTGTCACCAGGCCGCTGATCGGAGCAGTCACCGCAATCCGCGCGTCCGGGCGGCCCGTCTCATCGACCCGGCGAATCTGCTCCTCGCTCATTCCCGCCTGGCGCATCCTCGCGCGGGCGCCGTCCAGCAGCCCGGCGAGATCTGTCCCTTGCATCCGGCGCACCGCGAGGAACTCCTCCTGGACGGCCACCCAGTCGGGGACGTACAGCTCCGCCAGCTTCTGCCCCTTGGCGACGCGGTCGAGTGTGGCTCGGACGTAAAGTCGCTCGACGAAGCCTGCAGCGCGGGACTGGACCACCGCCTGGTCGCGTTCGTTGAAAGCGATGCTCCCGACGGCGGTCACCTCCGCCGCGGCGATGCCTTCGGTGACTTGGGCGATGCGGATGCCCAGGTTCTGCTGGATGCGCGAGCTCACCGTCACCTTGCCCTGGTCCGTGTCCCCATCGGCGTAGACCGGCACCAGCATCATGTCCATGAAAGGGGATTTGCCGGGCTTGTCGAACTTGTTCCCCGGCACCATCGGGTCGTGGTAGTACAGGACCTTGCGGCCGGTGCCGGGGTCCACGTCCCCGGCCTTGATTCCCGCCGCAACGTGGCGGCGGGTGGCTTCCTCGCCTTCGGCGATCGTCTGGGGGACTGCTTGCGGTGCAGGGCTCTGGGTGGGCGGCCCGGCAGCCTGTCGTGCCGCCTGAGACAGCTCGGCGGGTGGCGCTTGCGGCGGGGCCGACTGGGCGGCTCCCTCGCGTTTGCCCAGCCAGTAAAGGCCGTAGCCACCGGCGCCCAGCGCGACGGCAATTGCTGCCGTGAAGATGAAGTGCTTGCTGTTCATGCAGACGTGTCCTTCAGCGCGAAGCCAGGGTCGGGTCGGGAGCGAGGTATCGAAGCTGGGCCCAAACCCGGGAGGCATCCGCTTCCAGCGAGAGGATTTGCATATGGGCATCCAGCTCGTCGCGGCGGGCGCCCAGCACGGCTTCCAGGCTGCCCCGGCCCGCGCGGTACGTCGCGAGGGCGGCTTCGGTGCGATTGCGCGTTTGCGGCAGCAGGTCGCTCGTGAGCCTTTCGATGCGGAGCCTGCCGTTCGTCCACTCGTTGAGCCACTGGCGCGCGACGGCCTCCTCTGCCCTGAGGGCCTCTTCGTACGCGGCCTCGGCCTGGCGCAGCAGCGCCTGCTTGGCCGCAATCTCCCGGTTCTGCCGATTTGCCCGGTCAAGCTGGAGCGGGATGGATACGCCGACCGAGACCATGTCCGAATAACGCGAGCCGCGCTGGCTGTACATGAGCTCCACGCTCCAGTCGGCACGGGTGTTGGCCTGCGCCTGGCGAACTTCGGTCTGGGCGGCCTGCACTTGCGCATCGAGCAGGCGCAGGCGGGGGTGGCCTCGCCATTGCTCCGCCGAAAGAACCTGTTCGACCACGGCGTCGCGCCAGTCGAGCACCGGCGTCGCTGCGGCTCGGGCAGCAGCCTCAGGACCGATCCAGCGGGCCAGCGAAACGTTCGCGTTCTGGCGCAGGCGCTCGGCGCGGCGCACCTTGTCCCGCAGGTCGACGATGGCGGCTCGTGCCGTGAATACGTCCGCCTGATTGCCGCGCCCCGACCGGAACGCGACCTCCGCCCCCTGCACCTGCAACTGGGCTTCATCCAGCTGTGCCCGAAGCAGATCCAGCGTCTGGTCGGTATACCCGCGTTCGATCCACGCCAAAGCCGTTTCCCGCTGGATGTCCGAAACGGACATCAGCCGCTCGGCCTGAATGCGTGCGCCTTCCCGCAGGACGCGCTCGGCGTTGAGGTGGCGCTTGTCGGCGCGCGTGAACTCCTGCATCACCCCTATGCGACGCATCGTCATGAAGTCCCTGGAGAGGCTGAACCGCTCCGAGCCGCTGAGGGGCAGGTTGTCAACCCCGGCTCGCAGCACGGGGTCGGGCAGTTGGGCGGCGGCGACCGCCATCTCGCGCGTAGCCTCGGCAGCGGCATCGTGCGCCGCAAGCATCTGCGAGCGCGAAAGGGCGATCTGCTGCGCCTCGTGCAGGCTGAGTTGCTGTGCCCCAGCATGACCCGCCACCATCAAGGCGAGCGCAGCTGCGCCGAAGACGCGAAAAAACAAAAACATGAGAGACCTCCGGAGACCAAAAGGACGCCGGGCAGAGCCAAAGGGCCCGTGCACGGCAGCTAGGGTCGCCAGGAGATCAGGTTCGCAGGCAGCAGTGCCGAAGGGCGATGGAAGGCGCCGAGGATCGCCGCAAAAGATTTGGCTGAGGCCCGCTCCGCTCAAGTCGCTCTGCGGGAGCCAGCTGGACCGTCAAAGCATCAGACAACTCCCGCACATCCTGAGGCGCGGTTGGCTGGTAGCTGTCTGCCGCCTGCGAGCCCGACTGGCAGTGGGCGTGGCACAGCTCGCGGTCCTGCGCTTCGCTCGCGCTCATCGTGACCGTGCAGTCAGCGGCAGCGGCAGTGGCAGTGGCAGTGGCAGCTGAAGCATCGACCGAGGTCGTGGCTTGCTGGCAGAAATAGCCAGCGAGCACGCCCTGGGCGAACAGCAGCATGCACAGCGAGATGATCACTGTGACGATGCGGAATCGGCGGCCGGGCTTCATGGCGGGCGCGATTGTAGGGGATCCCAGGTTGGGCATCGCCGAGGCGGGAGCAACCACTGGCGTAGGTCGGGTTCCGGAACTTGCGTCGCGCAGCACCAGTAGACACTGCGTTGTGGCAAGGTCTAGTCTCGCGCCCCACCCACGCAACCCTACAAACTGTGGTGATGCCGAAAGAGCTTGACCTTACCATCGTGGGAAGGTTGACGCTGTGCGACGGAATCCATTGTGGAGTTGAGAGAAGTGCCATGGAAACAACTTTGCTTGCCACACCTGAATCGGACACGATCGTCGACTGGACCCTCCCGATCGAAGGGATGACCTGTGCCTCGTGCGTGGCTCGGGTCGAGAAATCACTCTCAGCCGTTCCCGGCGTCGAAGAAGTCGCCGTGAACCTCGCGACGGAGGTTGCGACCGTCCGCGCCGAGCGCAGCGTCCCCGTCGAGACGCTGCGCTCGGCTGTCGAGCGTGCCGGCTACACGGTCACGGAAGAGGCCTACAGCCTCGGCATCGAGGGAATGACGTGCGCGTCGTGCGTGTCCCGCGTCGAAAAGGCATTGAAGAAGGTTCCTGGCGTGCTCTCCGCCGAAGTCAACCTGGCCACAGAGAGGGCCGACCTGAAGCTGGCCCCCGGAGCTGACCGCACGGCACTTGCCGCGGCTGTGGAGAAGGCGGGCTACACGACGCGCTCCCAACTGGCGCCAGGAGAGGATGTCCGGGTGCCGCACGGGTCTGTGAACGATTGGTGGCCAGTCGCTGTGTCCGCCCTGCTCTCGCTGCCTCTGGTGATTCCCATGGGCGGTGGGCTGTTCGGTCTGGATTGGGCTCTGCCTGCCTGGTGGCAGCTCATCCTGGCTACGCCGGTCCAGTTCTGGCTGGGTGCTCGCTTCTACCGCTCCGCATGGAAGGCCATCAAAGCTCGGGCCGGCAACATGGACCTGCTTGTCGCCATCGGTACCAGCGCCGCCTACGGGCTGAGCCTCTACCTGATGTACCGGGGCGGCGCCCATGCGGAGCAGCACCTGTACTTCGAAGCGTCGGCCATCATCATCACGCTGGTGCTACTCGGAAAGTGGCTTGAGACCCGGGCCAAGCGGCAGACCACCGAGGCGATTCGCGCCCTCAACGCGCTGCGGCCGGAGACTGCGCGCGTGCGCAGGAACGGGCAGGAGCAGGAGGTTCCCGCAAGCCAGGTGGCCAAGGGAGATCTGGTCGTCGTCCGACCGGGTGAACGGATGCCGGTCGATGGCATCGTCGTGGAGGGCGCCAGCCAGGTGGATGAGTCGCTGATCACCGGGGAGAGCCTGCCCGTCGCCAAATACGAAGGCGACAAGGTGACTGGCGGCTCTGTGAACGCAGAGGGGCTGCTCGTGGTTCGCACCACAGCAGTGGGCACCGAATCCACGCTGGCACGGATCGTACGACTGGTGGAGTCGGCGCAGGCGAAAAAGGCCCCGATCCAGCGGCTCGTGGACAAGGTCAGCGAGGTCTTCGTCCCCATCGTGATCGTCATCGCACTGGTTACCGTGGGTGGGTGGGGGCTTGCTACTGGCAACTGGGAAGCAGCGATCCTGAACGCAGTCGCCGTGCTCGTGATCGCATGCCCCTGCGCACTTGGCCTCGCCACGCCCACCGCAATCATGGCCGGAACGGGCGTCGCCGCCCGGCATGGCATCCTGATCAAGGATGCGGAGGCCTTGGAGGTAGCCCACAAGGTACGAGCCGTGGCCTTCGACAAGACCGGCACCCTCACCGAGGGCAGGCCTGAGCTTGTCGCAGCCGAGGCCTTGGAGGGGGACCGTGCTGGCTTCCTGACGGCTGCCGCCGCTATCCAGCGCGGCAGCGAACACCCGCTCGCGCGGGCGGTCGTCGATGCGGCTGCGCGGGAGGGCGTCCCCAAAGCCGGAGCTTCTCAGGTACGTGCCGCAGCAGGTCGCGGAATGGCTGCGCTCGTGGAAGGGCGCGAGCTCAGGCTGGGAAGTGGCCGCTGGATGCAGGAGCTCGGCGTGGACCTCGCTCCCATGGCGCAACGGGCCCGTGAACTCGAGTCGGCCGGCAAGACCGTGTCCTGGCTTGCAGACGTCACCGACGGACCGACCCTCCAGGGCATGCTGGCGTTCGGGGACACGGTCAAGGCGACCGCAGCGCTCGCTATTTGCAGCCTGCATGCGCAAGGTGTCACGTCCGTGCTGGTGACGGGCGACAACCGCGGCAGTGCGCAGGCTGTTGCGGGAGAACTCGGCATCGATGAAATCAGGGCGGAAGTTCTGCCCGAAGACAAGGCGCGGATCATCGGCGAGCTGAAACAGGACGGAAGGACCGTAGCGATGGTGGGTGATGGCATCAACGATGCTCCCGCCCTGGCCGCCGCCGACGTGGGCATCGCGATGGCGACGGGCACTGAAGTGGCGATGCATGCGGCAGGTGTGACCCTCATGCGCGGCAACCCCGCGTTGGTCGCAGATGCGATCGACATCTCGCGGCGCACCTACAGCAAGATTCGCCAGAACCTCTTTTGGGCGTTCATCTACAACGTTGTGGGGATTCCGCTCGCCGCATTCGGCTTTCTCAGTCCCATGCTCGCTGGTGCGGCAATGGCCTTCAGCAGCGTGAGCGTGGTGACTAACGCACTGACCCTGCGGCGCTGGAAGGGAACGAACACGTGAGGAACACGACCGGGTCGCGGTACCTGTGGCTGGCCGGGGTCGCCGCGCTCCTGGCGCTGGCAGCCGCCCGGCGTTTCCTGCTCCGCGGCAACACACAAAGCGAGCCAGTCTCGCCTCCTGCGTACTCGTCCCGTGACCTAATGAGCGAAGATGTAGCGCCGGACGGCACAGCTCTCGAGCGGTATGCCGGGTAGAGACCGCCAGCAGTGAGCAGATCTTGCCCTCCCGCTTGTTCCGCCCCAGCTCCGTTTCCTAACGAACCCCTGCAGTCCTCCGTATGACGGCATTATGGGGAAGTTACCCCCTATATGAATCAACGACTTACCGGCATGCTGCTTGAGGGCGAAGCCTCGGCGCAAATGCCCATGGTGTCGGGCGCAGCCCATTTTTTAGCCTTTATTACCGCCCAAGGGGCCAGCCCCAGGAGCCCGGCGGCGCTGGTACCACCCGCTCACGCCCGACAAGGTGGCCGCCCGCCGGTCGGCCGCCGCTCAGAGCATGTAGCCGATGTCAGAGGCGCCAGTCGGGTAGGCGAACATGGTCTGCTTGAGCGCTGCGGCTGTCAGTCCGTGCCGAATGGCCAAGGCGAAGATGTTGATGACGTCGTCCACGTGCGGCCCGACCAGGTGGGCGCCCAGCACCAAGTCAGTCGACTCGTCCACGAGCACCTTGAAGCCGTAAACCGGCTCTGCGGCCTGCCGCGAGGTGAACCACGTGTTCGCCTGCCTGCTCTGGACTCGAAACTTGAGCCCTCGGACGCGGGCCTGTTCTTCGGATAGTCCAACCGCTGCGATGGGCGGCACGGTGAAGGCGACGCTGGGGACGCCGCGGTAGTCCGGCCGGCGACTGTTGCCCTTGAGGAGATTGGCGGCCACCACGTGCGCGTCATGACTCGAGACCGGCGTGAGAGGCGGTCCGACTTGGGCGGCGTCACCGGCGGCGTACACCGAGGAGTTGGAGACGCTCTGCAGAAACTCGTTCAGTTTGAGGCGCCTACCCTCTACTTCCACGCCGGCGGCCTCCAGATTCAATCGCGAAAATTCGGGCTTCCTGCCCGCCGCGTGCACGACCAAGTCCGCATCGACACTCTGCCTTTTCCCATCGCGCGAAGCCTGCACCCGGTATCCGCCGGCAAGCTTGTCGATGCCTTCCACGGTCGTTCCGGTCTGTACATCAATGCCCAGGGACTTGAATTTGTCCATCAACCAGCCCACGAGGTCTTTGTCGAAGGCGGTGAGCATGTGGCTGGCGTGCTGGAGCACCGTCACCTTCGCACCTGCCAGTGCCGCGATGTGGGCGAATTCGGCTGCAATGTAGCCGCCACCAACGAAGACGATGCGTGCGGGCAAGGTGTCCAGGGTCAAGAACCCCTCGTTCGTCATCAGGTGCTCTTCGCCAGGAATGCCCAGCTTGACCGGCTCCGCGCCGGTGGCGAGCAGTACGTAGCGAGCTTCTAGGGCCTCCCCGTTCACCTCGAGCGTCTGCCGCCCCGTGAATCTTGCTTCACCGTGGAACGTGTCAATTCCCTTTGCCTGGTAGTTGTGCTCCTGCAGCTCGGGCACCGGGTCCGTAAACGTCCGCTTGAAGGCCATCAGCTCCGACCATTCAATGCGAACGTCCCCGGCGACGCCCTTGCCCCGCATGCGGTTTACGTGGTCGACCGCGCTGGTTCCCGCAATGAGCATCTTCTTGGGGTCGCAGCCCCTCAAGGCGCAGGTGCCACCGAAAGGCCGGAAGTCGACGACTGCGACGGACCAGCCCTGCGAGCGCACACGCGAGGCTGCAGTCATGGCGGCGGTGCCTGCTCCAACAACTACCAGGTCGTATTGGCGAGCCATAGGGCGTTACCTCAAGGAAGTTGAGGCTGCCAGTGACCCGTGGCCAAGGACAGCGAAGTTCGACTAGGTCAGGCAGCGCAGCACGACCCCGGCCCTGCCTGGAGGGGCGGACATTTCTGAGTCCCATACGAGCAGAACACGCAGCAGTCCCCTGCAAGCGGGCGCAGGACCGTCTTGCAGTTCTCGCACTCGTAGAACCACTGGCAGGCATCGGTCGGCATGGTCTCGGCCTTCACGTGGCCGCATTCAGGGCAAGTGAGAGTCGACTCTAGGACAACAGCCGCCACGTCACTGCACCTGCTTCAGGGTCGAAGGGTAGCCGGCGTCCGCTGTCGCCTTCGTGAGGGCTTCGGGCTTGGTCTTCGCCGGGTCAAACGAGACCACCGCCAGCTTCGTCTTGAAGTCGACCTTGGCGGTCTCGACGCCGGGCACCTTTTCCAGGGCCTTGCGGACGGTGATGGGGCAAGTCGCACAGTCCATGTTGCTGACAGCAAGCGTTGCGCTGTGTCCGCCAGCGGCGTGGGCACCAACGGCAAGGGTGAGCGTCGCGAGAAGAGTGAACAAAGATTTCATTGGAGAACTCAGTAGAACAGCGGTGCGTAAAGGGGGCTGGACATCAGGCCGACGGCTAAAACGGAGACGACCCAGAAAATCGCTTTCTGCCGCTTGCGCGTGGCCGGGATTGCACAGGCATCTCCAGGTGCGCATCTAGCGGGCTGAACGTATAGGCGATAGAAGGCGAAGCCCAGGAAGGCAAGCGTGGCGGCGATGAAGTACGGCTGGTAGCGCTCCAGTGCCACCAGGCGCGAGCCTAAACCACCTCCAATCCCGAGCAGCACGAGCACCAGTGGCCCGGCGCAACAGGCCGAGGCGCCCACTGCTGCAGCGGCGCCTGCCAGCAGGGAGACGCCGGTGCTCCACGGTCGAGCATTAGTTGGTTTGTCTTCGTCCATTGGAGTAGTCTATGTACGTACCTGAGTACGGAGTCAAGTCCATCATGGAGTCAATGACAATTGGGCAGCTCGCTGCTGCCGCCGGGGTGAACGTCGAGACAGTGCGCTACTACCAACGCCGCGAGTTGCTGGCTGTCCCCAAGCGGGAGGTCGGCAGTATCGGTCGGTACCCAGAGAGCTCCCTCACCCGGCTGCGCTTCATTAAGCGTGCGCAGGCCCTCGGTTTTTCGCTGGAGGACGTCCAAGCCCTTCTCTCGCTGGACGATGGCCAAGCCTGCCCATCCGCCCGGCTCCTGGGGGAGCGCAAGCTGGCGGATGTCCGAGAGCGAATCCAAACCTTGCGCGCGCTCGAGAAGGCGCTTCAAGGGCTAGTGGCCAGCTGCTCAACCAGTCGTCGAAGGGTGAGCTGTCCACTGATAGACGCCTTGATGCGCGCCGACGAGACCCCCGCCTGAGGAGTCAGATTACAGTCTGATTTCACCCGCTCCGATAGCTCGTCAGCCGTCTCTTTGCGCTCGCTGTTGGAGCGGCCTGGAGCGAGGTCGCGTTCCTCTTGGTCAACCTGCGCGCCGGCCGCAGGGGTGTTGGCAGGGTACTGGCCTGCATCGGCCAGCGCGCACTCTTCACGGCGGCCAACGTCGTGCGCCAACCCGGCGACAGCGTTCGGCGTATGTTCACCGAGAGCTTTGCCACGGCCGAAGAAGCATTGGCTTAGCATTCGGGCCTAAAACCTAAAAAGATGGGGCGCTCATGCTGCCAATCTTGCCGGACACGGCTTGGCTGGAATTTAGAGGGGCATCAGCAAAGAAGGGGCAAAACAAGACTAGCGCATCAAGAATTTCCGCCACACGCATCGGACGTTCCGCGCGGCGCATGATGTTCAGGGCATCCCTCCTATACGCGCCTTTGGGGAAGAACTCCCTCTTTGGACGCGGCTCGATGGTGTGTTCGCGGTCCCAGTGTTCGTCCATGCCTTGAAGGTCAATGACGCGGGCGAGGGACTCGAGGAGTTGCTGCTGCGCGAGGATGTCCGGATGCGGAGCCTGGCGGCGGATGAGCCTCTTCAGATGGCCGCGCGCATGCGCGTGCTGGCGAAGTAGTGTGCGGTGGACCTGGATTCCCATGGCTGTACGAGGTTGTGAGCCACGTACAGCGAACCGGGTTTATGACGTTACGACGGGGACCTTCCAGTGACTCAGGACCCCTTGGCCGCCCGGCAGCCTTTCGATGATGTTGCGCTTTGCATGCCGGTTCAACGCCATGGTGACGCTGGAGGCAAAGTCGTTCTCGTCGTCCTTGGTGAGGAAGGCCAGCTGTTTCTCT
>NZ_JBBJUM010000021.1:0-40151 GCF_037726105.1 Ramlibacter sp. AN1015 | reverse complement strand
GCTAGCTAGGGAAACAGCGACGTACTGGCGGAGCCCGCCACCGTAGGATTACTCTTGTAGGATTGCTGAGTGCGGGAATCTCCCCGCACCGATCCCGCACAGGAATCCCGCACAGTGGCCTACATCAGGAAGTACCGCGACGGCTGGAGAGCCGAAGTCCAAAGACACGGAATGCGCGCCAGCCATTACGCCGCGACCAAGCGCGAGGCTCAAGCATGGGCATTGAAGAAGGAGGGGGAGTTTGACGGGATGAAGGCATCCAAGGGGATGACCTTCGCCCAAGCGGTCGCCAAGTACCTGGGCACCGTCAGCCGGGACAAGGCCGAGGGGGCTACAGCTTGGGAGGAGCGGCGGTTTGCCGAGATGGCGGCGTTCTTCGGGGAAGAAGCCAGGCTGTCTGAGATCGACAGCGCGAGGATTGGAGAATGGCGAGACGACCGGCTGCGCGAAGTCAGCGCATCCACCGTGCTGCGCCTGCGCAACCTGCTGCGCAACCTGTTCCAGATCGCGGTGGACGAGTGGAAGGTGATTCCCGCGAACCCCTTCGTCGGCGTGCGCTTCCCGGAGCACAACCCGCCCCGCAGCCGCGTTTGGACTTGGCAGCTAATCAAGCGGGTGCTGCGCGCCCCGGGGTTGACCGAGCGGGAGGCGGAGAGCGTCAGGGCGTTTCACATCTCACTGCACACGGGGATGCGGCAGCGAGAGATCGTGTCGGCCAAGGTGTCCGGCCGGGTGGCGGTGCTGCAGCGCGACAAGGGCAGCGGGAAGGCGTCGGCGCCGGTAAAGGTGCCACTTGCTCGCAAAGGGGCCAAGCTGTTCGCCCAATACCCGCCATTCACGATGACCGCCGACCACATCAGCCCGATCTTTTCCGCGCTGACGGACAAGCTGCTGATCGACGGGCTGACGTTCCACGATGCCCGGGCGTCGGCCCTCACATGGCTGTCCAGGCGCTACGACGTGATGACCCTAGCCAGAATCAGCCGCCACAAGAACCTGAAAATCCTGATGGACACCTATTACCGCGAGACGGCCGAGCAGATCGCCGCGCGCCTCTAGCGGAGAATACGGCTCCGATCTCCGCAGAAGGTGCGGAGCTTAGGCCAGCATCTCCGGCACCACCGTATTGCGCGCCACCTCGCCGTGCAGCGAATGGTAGGTAATCGCGCGCACCTGGCGCTCGGCCATCCAGCCTCCCCGCGCCGCGTAGGCGTCCCGCGCTGCCAGCGTCGGATGCTGCACCACCGTCACCCCGGAGTGCTCCTTTTCCTCGACGTGGTGGCGGTGCCCGGTGTGGATGTAGCGCTTTTCGGTCGCGCCCCACACCTGCGGGAACTGCGCGGCAAACAGCATCGGCAGCCCGTCGTTCTTCTTGAGGTGCCCGTGATGGAAGCCGAGCATCGTCTTGCCGTGGCGGTGCACGTAGTAGGGCAATTCGGAGTCGATCACCTCCACGCGCGGCTCGTTCTCGAAAAGCGCCCGGAACATCACCCGCAGCCAGATGGATGACGCCATGTCGTGGTTGCCCTCGGCCATCAGCACGATCACCCGCTCATGCTTTGCAAGCGCCAGCGCGATGACGCGCCGCAGCACCCGCACCGCCACGCTCACTACCTTGGAAAAGCGCCCGTCCTGATCGAGCACATGATGGCTCGTCGGCGTGACTGGCACCAGCCCATCACTGTGCAGGAAGTCCCCGAGCTGCGCCACGATGCCGGTGTGTGCGGCAGGCGATGCGTTCACCATCTGATCGAAGCAGCCCACAAGGGTGCGCTCTGCGATCTCCAGATCCCAGTCGTGCCCGCCCTCGCGGTGCCAGCACAGCGCGCCTACGTGGCTGTCGGTGAGGGTGTAGAGCGTTGCCAGGTGCTCCTGCGTCACCGGGGCGCGGGTGGGCTTGACGCGGGGCAAGTCCTCGGCCATCGCCTCGAAGGCGTCGCGCAGCATCTGCTCGCGCTGGGCGGCGTCGGCGGTGCTCTTGACCCATTGCCCGCGCGCCTTGCCTTCCTCGTCGTAGTAGGTGGACACGCCCTTGACGGTGAAGCCGGCCGGCACGGGCTTGCGCATGTCGTGCTCGGGCGAATATCCCTGCTGCGCGGCGCGCAGCTTGAGCGTCTCCATCGCCTTGTCCACCACCCTGCGCCCTACTCCGAGCGCCTGCGCGGCCTTGTTGTTGCTGCCGTACTTCTCGACGGCTTCGAGGTATTCCAGTTGCCGGGGGGTGGCGTAGCTGGCGAGTTGGGTGTCGATCATGCCTTGGCCCCCTTGAGGAACACCTTGCGTCGGATCATCCCGGCCGGTATCTGGTCACGCGGGGCGATCTTTTCGGGCGACCATGCCGAGGTGATGATTACCCCCTCGTCGGTGTCCGACAGCAGAAAGCCCACCTGCACGAACATCTTGGCTTCGTACTTGATCGGCTCGTTGTCCACCCACGTTCCTAGGTCGCGCAGGGTGGCGTCCTCCCACTCGATCAGCACCAGCGGCGGCGTCATCACAGGCGGCAGCCCTCGGAGCCTTCGCGCTTGCCCATCTCGTAGGCTTGCAGAGCAAATGCCTTCACCCGCGCCTCAAGGGCTTGTGCTTCTGCGCGGTTGAAGACAACGCATCCTTCTGCGCAGCCATCCTTCACCGCCGCTTGCAGGGCATCTCCCGTCAGATATGGGTCTTGAGCGACCGCGACCGAGCACGCCGCGAGAGCCGCAGCAACGAGGTATTTGCGCATGGGAAGCCTCCTAGACGGAGAGTGGGGGAAAGCTTAAAATTTCAGCAGTGGCGAATGCGCAGGCTGATGCGCACGGTTGAACGGCGCCGATGGATGGCCGTAGCGCGTGATTCGCTCCGTCGCGCAGAGTCCATGCAAGCCGGAGATCAGCACCGGCCGCCACTCCCTACATCGCAGGAGAAGACAGATGGATTCGACCCCGCCCACCATCCCGAGCGATTGGCTAAAGCCAGGGGCAATCGTTCCCGTCACGCCTGACACCGTGCAGAGGTTGCTGGCCGTCGTCCGGGCCGCCAGCCTGCCGCGCGATCATCAGTCGGAGCTGCGGGCGTTGTTCGACGCGCTCCCAGCGCCGGGCAGGCTTGGCAAATCTACTTCGTCGCGCCCTTAGCCTTCTCATAGGTGCGCAGCGTCCCCAGGCCAAGCATGCCGCCCAGGACATACATCAGCACCTCGGCGTCGATGGCAGGCGGCGCGGGCCAGCCCTTGGCGGCAGCGATCCAGGTGAACACGGGCTGTCCGATGGTTGCCCACAGGAAGCCGGCGCCGCAGCTCCAGCCGATGAAGGGGCGCCAGCCGGCCACGAACAGGTGCGGGCTCGCCGCCTCCTTGGCGTTCACTTCCAGTTGCGCGAGCACCTTGCGAAGCTCCTGCTCCTGCAGCATCTGCAGCATCTGAGCTTCGGCGCGCGCCTTCTCGGCGGGGTCGGGAAACCAGCGATCGAGCAGCGATTTGCCCACTTCGAGGATGGGCGCGAGGATCAGCGGATTCATAGAAGCCTCCATTTGCACTGCGCGGGGACATGCCCGGCAGCGCCACACAAGCAGCAGTAGCGCATCTCAGTTGTCCTCGGCGGCCAGCAGCAGGTTCTCGGCGCCGCGCCGGGTCCAGCCGCGCCCGTAGATGTCGAACGTGGTCAGTTGCGCCCAGAACTTGAGCCGGTAGGCAACGAAGCGCAGCAGCACGTCGTTGTGGTCCATGCGCTCCAGCCCTCGCTGCGAGATCGGCCCCCACACGCCGTCATCGGCCACGTTTACCGCGCGCTGCAGCATGCGGATGGCATTGCCCTTGCCGTGGTTCACCGCCGCATCGAATAGCTGGAACTTCACGGCAGGGTGCGCCTTGCCGATCACCTCCCAGAAGTCCTCGCGGTAGATTTCCTTGGCCTGCTCCAGCGTCAGGCCCTCGATATCCAGATGCGGGTAGCTCGCGGCGCTGATGCCGTACTTGGTGCCCTTGAGCACGCCCCTATCGACCTTGCCCCCCGTCCAGTTGCCGGGGTCTTTGCGGTCCATCGAGAGAGCGCCCTCGTGGCCGATCAGGCGGGCGAAAGCCTTGTCGAAGTCCATCAGTCGCTCAGCCCCGCTTTTTGCATCTCCAGCTCCAGGTGCTTGCGCTTGAAGTAGAAGTTCAGCGCGAGATTGAGCGCGGCGCCGGCCACCGCGACGAGCAGGCCGCCCACGATGCCGG
Source organism: Ramlibacter sp. AN1015 (assembly GCF_037726105.1). NCBI lineage: Bacteria > Pseudomonadati > Pseudomonadota > Betaproteobacteria > Burkholderiales > Comamonadaceae > Ramlibacter > Ramlibacter sp. AN1015. The sequence goes on along the minus strand of NZ_JBBJUM010000021.1, from coordinate 35,956 downwards.
CGATCTGCCACTGAACGAGGGTCAGGCCGAGGAACTCGGGTTGTACTGCTGACACGATTGCTACTCCTGTGCCACTGAGGGATGTGACGGCGGCGGCGTCTGCGATTCGCTGGGGCATTTGCTGGGCTTTCATAAGCAGGCGTTCCGACAGGAAGTGGAGTCAGATTCGCGGGGTTGGGAAAGGGAACTAGGCGCGCCAGGCGTGCAGCCACGCAGCCCACACGGAGCCGAACGCGAGTTCGCGCAGCGCCTGCGTCTGGCAGTGCTTTTGCTGCCAAAAGAAAAGAGCGTCGATGAAGCGGTGCGTCCAGCCCCACCACCTGTGCTCGCGCGCATGCCACGCCTCGCCCGAGAGCGTGTTGCGGATCGAGCCGCCCAGCAGCATGTTCAACAGGCAATCGAGCGCCAGCAGCACCAGCAGCGCGCCAAGCCAGGCGCGCCTCATGCCTCGATCCCCGCAGCGGTGGTGAACAGGGCGTCGAGCGCGGCGTCATCGAGCCCGAGCGCCGCGCCCATCGCGGCCACCGTGGGAGACTGGCGCCGGAACTCCTGCGCCTCGGTCCAGGCCAGGCGCGTGACCGCATCGGCCCCTGCCATCAGCGTCTCGACCGAGGCGAGCAGGCCCGCAGCGTGCAGGGCGGCCTTGGCCTGGAACTTGGAGACGACCTGGGGCACGCTGGAGACGACAGGCGCAGCGGCCAGCGCGGGGGCGCCGTTGGCGTCGGGCTCGATCTGCTGGCCCTGGGCCTGGCCCGCCATCAGCGCGGCGTAGGCTTGGGCGGACACTTCCACCGCATCGGCGGGGATGGCCTTGTGGATGTCGCGGCTGTAGAAGCCTCGGGTAGATGCGGAGTAGAGCATTCGGGAGCCTCCTTCAATAGCCGATGGCGATGTAGCGGCCAGAGTCGGCCACGGTGGTGCCGTCGGTGGTGCGGATGACGCGCGGGAAGAATGAGCTTTGAGTGAACGACTGCACGATCAGCACCGAGATCGGCCCGCCCGAGGCGTGCACGGTTCCGGTGAGCGCCAGGTTGGAGGTCGGGAAGGTGATCGGAAGCGTCACGGAGGTGCCGCCCGTGAAGGCGCCCCACTGCACGATCAGCCCCGAGGGAAGACGCTGGTAGCCGGCCGTTGTCAGGCTGGAGGTCCAGTCGGAGGACAGCAGCTTGGCAAAGCTCACCGAGCCGTCCGCAGGAACGCCAGGCGCCAGCGCCGCGCGTTGATATGCCGTCACCCGCCAGCCCGAGGCGAAGGGAACGGCGATGCAGGTGTCCCCCGCCGCCGTGGTGATGTTTGCGCCGCCCGGCAGAACAAGCGAGGAGGAATTGGTGAGCGTGAGCGCCGCCGAAAAGCGCAGGAACCTCGGCCCCTGGTAGTCGGTGCCGAAGCTCGTGATGGTGGTGGTGCCGGTGATGTTGACGTAGAAGCTGTTTTGCAGCCCGATGTCGGTGGTGGATGCCGAGGCGAGGGTCGATTCGGTGCTGTACTGCTTGCCGTCGCGCAGGTAGGCCACGAAGGAGGCCAGGGCGCGCATGTGGTCGTCAATGACCGTGGGGGAGTCGGAGCCGCTAGGGCTGTTGCTGCCGATGGTTTGGGATAGCTCGGCCACAGTGGACGGAACGGGCATTGCGCCTCCTTGAAATGAAAAAGCCCGCTCGGTGGCGGGCTGGTGCTAAATTGCGGGGATGACCTACGAAGACTGGCTTTGGGCCAAGTTGATCCTTGTCGTGATCGGCGCTGCGGTGTACGGCTTCTGGCGCGGCATCACTGGGCGATCAGGACAGGGACGCTCCGACTAACGGAGTTCGCCAGCAGGCCCGGGCCCTGCTGCTGCATCGGCGCGAGCAAACCGCGCTGGGCGGCGTTGGAGAACATGATGCTGCGCGCCAGTGGAGGCGCCGCGTATGGCATCGCGCCCGCCAGCATGCCCACAGGGCCGGCGACACCCAGCCCACCGCTACCCATGAGCAGCGAGGCCATAGCCCGCAGGTTGTGAACGTCGGGGCTTCCCACTTGCTCGGGCAGCTTCGCCACAGTCGGGAACGCCGCGCCGAACCGCCCGACCTTCTCCATCCCGCCGCTCAGGGGCTTGCCCTTTTGGAACAACTTTCCGAACACCCGCGCATCGATGCTTCCGGTCGCCTCGTTCAGCGCCCGCTCCACCGTGTAGGTCTGCGCAATGCGCTTGCGCGCCTCCCGCAGCGCCGGCAGAAGCTCGCCCACATTCAGGGACTGCGCGTACTTCTCCAGCGTGTCCTCGATCTGATTTGACAGGGCCTCGGCCGCCTTGGCTTTTGTCAGGTGCTCCGGGTTGGCCGATGCGTTGTACGACTTGAACCACGATTGCGCATCGTTGCGAGCCTGCTTGAGTTCTTCGACCAACTGCCGCGGCTTGATGGCCGCTTGGGCGGGCTGGTTCATCAGCGGCTGCGCGCGCTGCGCGGGAACAGCGGGCAGATCTGCGATGGCCTGGTACGCCTTGCCGGCGTCCTTGCGGATGGCGTCCAGCGTGGCAAGGTTGATCGGGGCATCGTCTGCCAGCCCGAGGGACTTGCGAATCAGGCTCTGCGTGACATCCTGGTTCTTGGCCGACGCGAGTTGCTGCGTTGCCATCTTCCCCGATGTCGATTCGAGCATCCGATTGACGAAGGTAGGCTTCACCGTGGCGGGCGGAATCGTGTAGCCCGCCTCAATAGCTTCGCGCGCCGAGTCCACCAACTGCGAGTTCGGCATGGCCGGCTTGCCGTGCAGCGCAGATCCAATCTTTTCGGCGCTCGCGCCAACCACCTTTCCGGCAACGGGGATGGCTGCGCCGAGGACGGCACCCGTTTTTGCCGACTCTGGGTCGATGAGCCCAGCAGATGCGCCCCCGAAAGTGGCCCCGCCTGCCGCCCGCAGCGCCAGCCCGCCCGCGCCGGTAGCGCCCCCCACGGACATGCCGCCCGTGCGGATCGATTCGAGCAAGGCCGGCGCCCTGGAAAAGCCCGGAATTGCTGCCAGCCCTTTGGCAAGACCAGCCCCCACTCCGCTGGTGCCGGCAATCTCCGCGCCGATCTTGCCACCCTGGAAAGCGAGCGCATCCGGGTTGGCGCCCATCTGCGTCAAGCCGGCATCCATCCCGCTGCGAATCTCCTGGCCGCGCGGCAGATCCGCAAGGCCAGCGGTCGCCGTGGGTCGCATGGCCTCGGGCGTTGCCGACATAACAGCATCGCCAAGGCCGCGAGCGGCATCCACGAGCGTGGCGCCGATGCTCCCCGCACCCCTGAGTGCACCAAGGGCGGCCTGCGCCGGAACGGAGTTCAGCGCCTCGCTCTTGAGCATTTGCCCGAAGCTCGGCGCGGACGGCTCCGCCTTCTCGGAGGCAAGGGTTTGGGAGATCATGGCTTGAGCCTGCTCCGGCGTGGTGCCCTCTGGCACCTCGAAACGGGCAATGCGCCCGTCGGGCATCTGGAAGCGTGCTACTGGCATTGCGCCCTCACTCGAAGCCAAGGAAGCGGACGCCGGGAACGGCTGGGGCGCCAGCGGGCGCGACAGGCACGACTTTCGGGCTGGCGGGCAGCGGCAGCGGCTTGTAGAACTTCGCCAACCCCGCAGACTGCGAGCCTTCGAGGTTGCCCAGCATTGCCTCGTGCTGGCCGTACACGAAGCGCGCGGAGCGGTCGGAGGCTTGTGCGAGCTGCTTGATTTCAGCAACCGTCAAGTCTTCGATGTTGCCGGACATGGCTTTCTCGGCCAGCGCGCCCTCGGACTCGGTGATGGCGCCCTCGCCGCGCATCTGCTTTCGGCCCTGGAGCGTCATCTCTGCCAAGCCGCGGATGGTCTGGCGCGTCTTGGCGATGCGCTCGGCATCGTCCTTGCCGCCGATGCCCAGCACCTGGCCTACCTGCGCGAGTTTCAGGCGAACGCCTGCGCCGGGGCCGGCGATGAGCTTGCCGCTGTCGGCGGCGGCGATGATCCGCGTTGCTGCGTCGATCTGCTGGGCTGCGCCGTTGGCCGCAGTCATCGAGTCGCGCAACATGGGGCCGACCTGTGCGGCCACGCCCTCGCCCATCTTGTTTTCAATGCGAAGCTGCGTTGCGCCGGCCTTGGCGATGCCCTGCTTGGCGCCGATCAGCGGCGAGTTCGGTTTGAAGCCTCCCGCACCGTCGCTCAGCACCAGATCGTTGAACGGGTTGCCAGTCTTCGGCACGGACCCCACGGGCTGCCCCGTGAACGGGTTGAGCCCGGCCACCGCTCCGCCCGTATCCGCGAAGTGCAGCTTGTCCAGGCGCACAAGGTCCGCGTAGTTGCCGCTTTGGTTGAACTTCTGCACCGAATCCGGGGTGAAGTCCTTGGCGTCCAGCTTGTTGATGAGCGGCTCGGGCTTGAACTTCTGCTGCAGATCCAGCGCCCGCAGCGGGTCGATCTGCGACACGCGCGAGAGGAACCCCTGCACGTCCAGCCCGCCGGGCTTGCCCGGCATCACGGGCGTTTGCAGCTCGGGCGGCAGAGAGCCGTTGAGCATGCCCATACCCGGCAGCGCCTGCGTGGTCGAAGCCTTGGCGGCGTCGCGGATGGCCGCTTCGCGCGCCGCCTGCTCCTGCGCCTGCGTCATTTGCATGCGCCCCTGCTGCAGTTGCAGATCGAACAGCTCGTTGCGCTTGGCAAGCTGCGCCTGCTCGGTGATGCGGTCGTTGGCGCCCTGATAGCCCGACAGTCCACCCAGCAGCCCGCGTCCGATGGAGTTGACAGGCCCACCGCGACCCGCGCCGGCTGCGTAGTGCGCAACCCCGGAGAGCAGCCCCTGCCCTGCCGGCGTGTTCATGAATTCCAGTAGACCCTGCATCAGTAGCCCCCAAGGAGAGATTGCCGCCTCTTGCGGCGTTGTTCTTCTGCGGCCTGCTCCTGCGCTGCCGCTTCATTCATCTGCGCGGACAGTTGCGGAAGCGTCGAGGCTTGCACCTGTTGCGCGGGCATCGGCCCGCCCACAATCGGCTGCTCCTGCTGGCTGAGCAATCCAGACTGCTGGGCAAGCTGCGCATAGGGAGCCGCCTTGTCTGCCAGCCCCTTGGCTGAGCCGAGCAGGCCCTCGCCCGTGAAGCCGGTTGCGTACTGCTCCAGGCCCGGCACCACCGAGCCCATCGCCACCTCACCGCCTGCCACCGGCCCCATCAGGCCCGCCGAGGCCCCGGGAGCCGCCGTGGCGCCTCCAAGCAGGCCCGGGGCAAGATAACCCCCGGCTGCGCCCATGCCGGCGCCCAGGAGGGCTCCTTGCAGCGGCTTCTTGCTGGTGAGCGCGCCGAGCCCGCCGCCCAGCAGTGCGGGGATCAGGAAGGCGGGGATCATGCGGGCACCTCAAGAGACACGTGTCGCCAAGTCCGCCCGGCGCTCACGTCATAAATCAGGTGTTGCGCCAGCCCTAGTTGCTCTGCAACGGCGGAGCGAGGAACGCCGGACGCCAGAAGTAGCTTGATCTGCAAGGCCTTCTCCTTGGTGAGCTTGGCTTTGTGGTGGCCCTCGCCGAAGTGCGGACGCCGCCAGGTTTTCGGCCCTCCTCCGTAGCGACCCTTCGCCATCTTGTCGGCCATGTTGTCCTTCGGAGTGCCGAGAAAAAGGTGTTCAATGTTGATGCAGCGAGGGTTGTCGCACGTGTGGCAGACGAGCATCCCGGTTGGAATCGGGCCTCGTGCAGCGATCCACATTGCCCGGTGCGCCCCCATGGTCCGCCCTTTGACCTTCGTCTTTCCGTAACCGCCCCTATTCACCGTCAACATCCACTCCCGGCATCCGCTCTCCGTGGCGCACGACGAGCCGATCAGGCGAGATAGCAAATCGATCACTTGCCTCCTCCAGCCGTCACACCCGCGCGCTCTGCGTTGCTGCCCATCGGGCCGATTCCGCCGTCACCGAAGCTCGGGATGTAGGGCGCGGGCTCCGCTGCGGGCGCCTTGGATGCGGCTTCTTGCTGCTGCTGCTGAGCCTGGAACTGCGCGAACGCATCGCCTTGCGGCAGGGGCGGCGGCAGGAACAGCGCCGGGCGCGGCGTGTAGGGGTTCATCTGCTCCAGTTGGCCCATCGAGGCGCCACCGCGCAGGGCGTGCAGCATCTGCATCTGCTGCAGCCCGCCCGTGAGCGCGGGGCGGTTGGTGGGCGTTTGCGCGATGCCGCCCTGCGTGGACCACACCGAGCTAGGCGCGCTGATGCCAGCGGCGACCGTGGGGATGCTGCTGCCGCTCATTTGCCGCCCCCGGTCTGCGTGGTGGTGCTGCTCGACCCGTAGGGCTGGCTCTGGAACACGCCCGACATCGCGGCGAGCTGCTGATACGGAAGCTGCTGCGCGCTCTGGAATTGCCCGTAGTTGAAATCGAGCCCCTGCTGCTGCTGGTCCTGCATCATCTGGCCGGCGCGCATCAGGTTATTGGCGTCCTGATAGCTCTGGTTGCCGTAGTTCAGCGCCTGGCCCGAGGCGTTCAGGCGGTTGCCGGCCCAGTTCTGATACATCGCATCGTTGCGCCCCGCGCCGGCCTCGGCAAGCTGCGCCTGCTGGCCCCAGGCGTTGCCGTACATGGTAGAGGCCACGTCCGCCATCTGCTTGCCAGCGGCTTCCGCGATGCCCGAATTGCCGAAGGAGCCCGAGCGCACTGCAGCGCCTTGCGCGTTCGCCAGCACGTTGCCCTGCGCCTTGTTCACCGCCGCATCGAGGTACGGATTGCCCTGCTGCGCATACGGGTTAACCGTCGCGCCTTGCGGGCCGGAGCCGAGCATCTGCTGCAGGCTCGACGCGCCCGCCTTCATGGTCGGATCGCCGTTGAGGGCTCGGTCCTGCACCATGCCGATGCCCAGGTTCTGCGTGGTGTTCAGGTCCGCAAAGCGCTGTCCGCCGTAGGGCGTGAAACCCTGGTTGGACAGGTTGATCGCCTTGTTCGTGTATGCCGACGCAAGGGGTTTGAGTTCGTCGGGAATGCTCGTCGTCGTGGTTGAAGAACCACCGCCACCGCCACCAGCCATATCAGACCTCCACTTCTTGGATCGTGTAGACGGGCTTGAACCCGCACTTCATTGAATAAAGCCGCGCCTGTGCAGGCTTGGCGGCGCAGCGAATGCGCGAGCACCCGTGCGTGACAGCAAGGTTTTTCAACTCGGAAAAGAACCGCTCGAAGTGCCCGTGCGGGGCAACCAAGTCGGTCACGAACAGCACCCGCATGTTGGGCAACTGGTCCACGCGCACCACGCCCCAGCCCACCGCCTGCCCTTCGCAGTCCATGCGAATGAGGGTGCGCTCGCCGCGCGCGAGGATCATCTTGAGCTGCGGTCCTTCGATCTCGCCGCCAGAGGCATCGCAGGCACGGGCCAGGCACGAAGCACCCTCTGCCCATGCCCGGTCGATGTGGGTAGAGGGGACTGCGACGAGCTTCATAGGCGAGCCAGCATCGTGGAGCCCCACAGATTGCCCCCGGCAATGTTGGTCTGCGCGTTCCAGCAGAACGTCCCCCGGATGTTGGGAAACTCGGCCTTGATCGCGTCGTATTCGCGCGTGCATTCGGCAAGCGTCAGCCCGTTGGCGTAGTTGGCCGACAGGCCCACCATCACCTTGGTTGCATCGCCCCCAGCCACCTCGTTGACCCAGGCGCGGGTGCGAGACTGCACGAAGCCGGCCTGCCTGAATCCGTCCCAGTCGTAGTACTGCGGCGCCACCACATCGAGCACGCCAGCCTCGAACATGGCCTTGCACATCGCGCGGTCGTGCGCCGCGTTGGGCTCGGCCGGGCTGGAGATGATGAAGTTGTTGCCGTACAGCTCCTTGAGGCGCCCGGCAATCCAGATCATCTCGGTAATCGAGGGCGAGATGCCCGCTTCGTAGTTGTTGAAGTCGATGCCGTCGATGGTGCCGAAGTAGGCATACATGTCCTGAATCGAGGCGATCAGGTTCTGGCTCTTGGCGCGCGTGTCGTAGTTGTAGCCCGCGTCCTTTCCGCCGATGGTCAGAATCGCGAGCTGTCCGCGCCCGCGCACGGTGGCGATCTGCGCCGCGCTCACGTTGCCGGTGTCGTAGAACTTGTACGTCCCGTCGCCGTAGTTGTTCAGCCGCCAGCCCACCGAAGCCGGGTTCGGGTGGTTCGGCTTGGCGTGGAAGATGTAGACCACATCAAAGTCGGTGGAGACGCTGGTGATCGCGGGCGTTGTGCCCTGATAGGTCTCGAAGTAGCAGGCCAGTACCTTGGAGGGCAGCGTGCCGGAAGGCGCGGGAGCAGGAGCGGGAGCCGGTGCGGGCGATTCGGTGGCCGAGCCCTCGGTCTTCGCGTAGGTGCCCGGCGAGGTGCCCGTGTTGAGCATCGCGCCCCAGATGCGAACGGTGCCCGTGCAGTCGGCCTCGCCCGCGCCGTCCGCGCCCACTGCGCCGATCATCAGAGCCGCCGTCGTGGTGCCCGTTTGCGTCCAGCTCACCGACTGCCGCACCAGCCCGGAGGTCAGCGCCACCTTCGTGGAGGCGCCAGTGTTCCAGGCGTCGGTGTTGTTGGTGGTCAGGCGGATGTTGGCGGCCGAACCGGAGGTTCCCTGCTGCACGTAGGCAGACAGGCAGTAGTCCTGCCCGATGGTCAGGCCGGTGACGTTCTGGCGCACCCACTGACTGGTGCTCAGGTTGGTGGTGAGCTGATCGACGGTCGCGGCGCCGTTCGGGTCGTTCGAGACGTTGGCCGAGATGATCGGGGTCATCCCGACCGACCACGCGCTGTTGTCGAACGCCTCGGACCACAGCAGGAGGTTGTCTGCCGGCGCTGGCGCAGGGCTCGGGGATGGCGAAGGAGAGGGAGAGGGCGAAGGGCTCGGCGCGGGAGGCGCGGCCACTGCAACCACCGCCTGGCGCTCCTCGACCCACGTTCCGGGCGTTCCGCCATCGACGCAGGTCCAGCCCTTGACGATGTAGCCCGTGCCGGGGTCGGTCACGATGAAGGCCGGAGCGGAGTTGCGCACGAAGTCGCCCTGCGCCCAGGTGCCCGTCGTGGGAGCCTCGGTGTAGGCGTTGGCGGTGCCCGAGACCTTGCCCTGGCTCATCAGGTTCATCAGCCGCGAGATTTCCCGCAGCTCACGGCTGAGGGCCGGGCTCTCCGATGCCAGCGAGGTGCTGCGTGCCTTCATCGCAGACTCACCTCTTTGGCCTGGATGCGCGCAGCCGTCACCCGCACAGCCCCGGTAAACGCGATCCGGGCGCGGTGCCAGCGGGCCGAGCGCAGCACGTCGAACTTGCCATCATTCATCACCCCGGCGGCGTCCTCGGTGAACGCCTCGCCCGAATTCATCGCATAGGAGGTGGTGCAGGTGGCCGAGGCCGGCGCCCGGGCGAAGCGCAGGCGGATCTGCTTGAGCAGGCTCACCGCATCGTCATCGCCCACGTCGCAGGGCGTCATGGATGACGAAACGCTCTCGCCGTTGAGAAGCTGCAACTGGTGCGAGGTGTTGAACGCCGAGAGGGCCTGGCCGCCCGACATCCAGTATTGCGAGTCGAAGGCGACGCTCGGCAACGTGTCGATGGTGCCGGTGAGCGTATCGATGGTCACGCCGGGCGAGGTGTAGTTCAGCGCCGCCTGAATGGACAGCGTTGCGCGCCCCCACTTCTTGGCAAGGACGTGATACACCAGAGCCTCATTGCACGTCTGCGAGCCCACCGAGGGGAAGAACACCCACACCCGGTTGTTCTGGCGGTCGAAAACGGCCTTCGTGCGGTAGCGGTATTGCGGATCGGAATTGTTGTAGAACCACTGCCGCACCGAGTTGTCGCCGATGGGGGTCGGGGATTCGCCGTTGAAGATGTAGAAGTTGTCCTCCCCCACGAGGAAGTGCGCCCCGCCGATCTCGCACAGCGCCTCCTTGCCCACACAGCCGGCATCGCCCCCGGGAACTTGCACCCAGTCCCACACGGCGGGTGAGCCCACGTACTGGCCCCGGTAGATGCTGCGCGCCTTGTAGGCAATGGCGTACTCGCCCAGGCGCGCTCCTGCGGTGATCGCCCCGGCAGATGCCACCAGACGGCCCGAGGTGGCCTGCGTGGCGACAGAAACGGTCCAATCTGTGTCGTCGTAGGCTGCGCAGCAGTGCCAGCCGTCCTGTTTTACTTCGCCGTCGTTGACGTTCAGCGCCATGACGAACGCGCCCACCGAGAAGATGATTTCTGCCGTGGGGGCGCTGGCGATGTCGGCAAACGCTCCCGACTCCGAGCGCTGGATGGTGTCGCCGTTGCAGGCCAATGCTGCATTGCCGAACTGCGCGAACATCCAGCGCGTGTCCGAGCCCCCGGTATACGAGCCAGAGCGGCTGACGTTGGCCCAGGCGCCCGAGGTGAGTTCGTACAGGTCGGAGGCGGTGCCGGCAAAGACGCGGCGCGTGCCCGACAGGCTGGAGGTCACAGCAGCGCCAAGGCACTCGGAGTCCAGCGCGGGTGTGGCCGCAGGCGTGAACGCGCTCGGAGCGCCCTCCATCCCGCTGATGTACGGGATCAGGTTCATGCAGTCGGCCAGCACGCCAGGAGTGGCTCGGTCGGCATCGGGCATGAAGCCCAGCAAAGGCGTCATCGCGCCCTCACTTGCAGCGGGCCGCTGCCGTAGCGGTCGCGCATGTCGGTGTTGGCGATGTCCGAGAGGGCGTCAGCGAATGCCGCCTCGTGGAAGGCGATGCCCGGCTCGTCGCGCAGGTAGATGCACGCTTGCACCAGAGCGCCGTGCAGGTAGGCCGAGGGGTGCGAGGTGAGCAGCCAGTTGGTGCTGTTGGCGCTGCTGATGGACGGGATCTTCTCGTACAGAACGCCCGTCACAGTGCCCGAGCCGTCGAAGTGGAATCTGTCGCCCTGCCATGCGAAGTAGCCGGGAACGCCCTCGGTGCCGCGCATCTTGATGAAGTCGAAGGACTGCGATTTCAGGGGAGATCGCTCGTAGCCGACGATCCACAGCGACTTCACGCCAACGGTGTCCGAGGGCGCCGTGATGGAGCCAGAAGCGATCTCTGTCTCGCTCAGGGTCACTTCCATTGCCCGCACGCGCAGGGCGCGGTTCATGCGCTCCTCGGCCAGCGAGATGAAGCTCGGGATCACGTCTGCGAGGTCGGAGCGATGCAGCCACAGGCTCACGCCGGAGGACAGGCTCGCGAAGTCCGTCATCGGCACCGAGCCGCCTGCTGGTAGGAGAATGGTTGGCATGATTTCCTAGAGGTTCTTGCCGCGATCAGTGCCGGCGCTTGGCCCGCACGAAAATGCTGCCCTCGCCTAGCGTCACGGCGCTGCCGGTCGGGTTGTGGAACCGCACCTGGACCGCTCCGCTCTCGCTCACGCAGGCATACAGGTGGACCGCCTGCAGATCGAGGCTGAAAGAGACATCGACCACATCACCTAGCGCAGCCGATGCAACGGGCACCGAGGTCGAGACGACAGCGCCGGGCGCTATCTCGCCTGGTGCGAAGTTGACGGTGTTGAACCCGCCCGCGCCACCTGATGCCGTGGCGTTCCCCTCGACCAGCGTGTACTGACCGAACTCACCCCCGTACACAGCGCCCGCCCCGTTGAGGGTATTGCCCGTGATGATCGAGCCGCCGCCGAGCGGATGGGTTTCGTGGACGGCCAGTAGGGCAGTGGTGAAGGTGTTGTTCGCAACAATGGCCGGTCCTCGGTAGACCGTCACCCCGCCGTCCAGATAGTTGTTGGTGAACCTGCAGCGCTCGCCGTCGATCCGCACCGCGTCCTGCCTGTCGGTGCCGGTCATCAGGTTGCCGTTGATCGTCCAGTTCGGCCCGCGCACGTTGATGCGGATGCCCGAAGGCCCGGGGCCTACGAACAGGTTGTCAGCCACCACCACGTTGTCCGTGCCAGGCGCCGACGTGATGCCATAGGGCACCTCCTCGCCGAAGGTGTTGCCGTGGATCAGGATGTTCGTGCTGACGTTGGCATTGCCTAGCGCGACTGCATAGGCTTCGTCCACGCGCATGCCGTAGACGAAGTTGCAGCCTCGGATGGTGATGTCGCCCGTCGAATCGGTGCGGATCGCGTTATGGGTCCAGTCGCTGAAGTTGACGTTCTCGAACCATGCGTAAGCAAGCCCGAACGTGTCGAAGACATACGAGCCATTGCGAATAGCCATGTCCCGCACGGTGAGGTAGCGGCAGTTGCCGCCCGTGGCCTTGACGTAGAACACGGGGAACATATTGGCCGGGGTGCCCCAGTCGGCCACGCCCGTGATGTCGGTGGCGAACATGCCATCGCCCGACAGCATCAGGTTCAGGCCCGTATCCACGGATGCATCGGCCAGAACCACCGTCTGGTCGAATTGATAGGCGCCAGCCGGGAAGTAGATGTTCACGAAGAACTGGTCCCGATACGTGCCGTAATCCTTCATGCGGGCCGCGCGCCAGTAATCGACGCAAGCCTGCACGGCGGCGCGGATGGTGGCAGCATCTCCCGCGACGAGGCTGCGGCTGGTGATCCGTGCGCGGGTGGGCTCTGGAATCCAGCCCAGCACGTTGACCCGCCGCATGCGCAGCTCGTCCTGCACGCTGTTCGAGGCTGCCGCACCGCTCGGGGTGAAGTCGTTGGCAGCGTCGGCATCTTCCGGGTCGAACAGCACCACATCGCTGCGCGTCTCTGAGACGAACCCGCCGGAAGATATGGTGATGTCGTAGCGACCGTTTGCCGCATAGAAGGAGTACTTGCCAGAGGTGCCGGTCTGGATGACGTTGGAGGCGAGCGCGCCGCTGCCGTTGCGGCTGTACAGGGTGGCAGGAGCGCCGTCTGCGGTGGTGACGGTGATGGTGGCGCCCGATGCGGCGCGGCCATCCGAGCGCAGAACTACGTCTTGGAACTTCTGCACCTCAGAAGACCCCGCCCTTGACCTTGAACTTGGAGTAGTCCGCGATGCAGCGGTCCAGCAGAGAGTCGTCCGCGACCACCTCCTCCATCGTGATGCCGAACTGCTGGCCCCACTGCGCCACTGCGGCGAGCGGGATCGATGCCATGCAGTCGCCCAGCACGTCCGAGCGCACCGCGTGGTCACGAAGGCGGCGCACCCTGTCGAGGTTGCCGTCCACGTTCACGCGCTCACCGATGATGGTCTTGTCGTCCTCCTGATGGAAAAACGTGACGCTGTTGTGGCTGTAGTCCAGTGCTTTCATTCGCTGACCCTTTTCGTTTCCCGCGCGCAGGTGGAAATGAAAAAGGCCCCCGAAGGGGCCTCTCGTTGGCTGACCTGTCGCTTAGCTCAGGTCGCGGACGGCGCCGCATGCCTTCTCGTTCATCACCTTGAGCGTCCACTCGGTGTTGATCAGGAAGTTCTCCGAGTCGCCGGTCTTGGCGAGCTTGGTGTCCTTCATGGGACGCAGCACGGCGAGCTTGACGAAGCCGGGGTTGACCACGAACACCTCGCGCGAGCGCATGTGACGGGCGTTGACGGCCTTTACGCGGCCGAACGGGCCGATGTAGACCTCAAGCGTTGCCGTCAGGGTCTTGTCCTCGGCCTTGTCGAAGCGGGTCTGGCCGGCCAGGAAGCCATCGAAGGTGCCGCGCTGCGCCGAGGGAATCAGCGCATAGAGGTTGTCCATCGGTGCGCCGTTGTCGAACATCAGCTTGAGCACGTCCTTCATCAGGTTCTCGCTGAAGGCGCGGGTAGTGCCATCGGTCGGCGCCACGTTCGTCAGCGGGTTGGCGTTGGTCGCGCCGCTGTAGCTGGTGTTGGTGGCGATGAAGCCAAGCAGGCCACGAGCCTGGGGCGCCGTGCCGGAAGCTGCGGCGATGGAGGTGGTGTTCTGCAGGACGCCGAACTCGACATCCTTTTTCAGCTCCACCATCTTCTTGGACACCTGGTAGTCGTATTCCGACGCGTCACCGGCCTTCTCGACGGCCTCCTGAGTGCCGGTCACGCCGCCGACCTTCTCAGAGATCTGAGTGCGGTTGGAGTAGCGCGACACGTCAGCCGGGGCGGCCAGCGCGGAGGCGTTGCCTTGCTCGACCTTGTTAGAGGCGCCGGCAGCGAAGCTGTCGGTCAGCCACTCCTCGTTCGGGCCGTCCGCCTTGGTCTTGCCGATCAGGGCGAGCGTGGGCGTCTCGGAGACGGAGACGTTCCAGATTTTGCCCATGAGCTGCTCACGGACGCGCGACGAGTTGAACGTCGCATGGGTGTTGGCGATCTGTGCCATGGTTTCACTTTCTTGTGGCGGCGAGCAGGGCTGCGAACTCGTTGGTCGAGAACGTGCGGCGGCTCTGTGCCGCCTTGATCACCTGCTCTTGTTTCGAGGGACGGGGCGCACTCGTGGCCGGCTTCGCCTTGGGCGGCAGCGCCTTCACCTTGTTGTGCACCTCGGGTTTTTTGGCCTGCAGTGCGTCCCACTGCGCGGCCTTCCACAGGACCGTAAAGTGCCGCTTGTCGGCAACATTCGCCAGCTCCCCTTGGGTGTAGCCCTCTTTCACCCCTTGCTCGCCCAGTTGCTTGAGGGTCGCGTCCCCGAAGTTCGGGATCACGCGCCGCAGGTGCTCGACCGCCTCGCGGGTGGCCTGAGCAAACGACTGCTGTCGCATCTGTTCGAGCGTCTGGCGCTTGACGGCGACGCGCTTTTCAGCCTCGCCGTACTGGTCCTTGAGCAGCATGTAATCCGCGAACAGCTCCGAGTGGCGCTGCGGGTCTTGGGCGCGGATGGCGTGCCAATCGAGCTGCTGGTACTGCTGCACCTGCGCGCGAAGGTTCTCCAGTGCGCCCAATTCCGGCGCGAACGCCTGGATGTCCTGGTACTGCTGCTGTAATTGTTGGGCCGCCGCCTTGCGTTCTTCGGCTAGGGTCTGCGTCTTCTGACGGTAATCAGAATCACGCATGTAGCCGTTTTTCAGTTCCGAGACGGGAACCTCGAACGCCTCGCCGTTGGCCGTCTCCCACTTGATCACCGCGTCGTCGGTCGGGCCTTCCGGTTGTCCGTCCTGTTCGTCGGCTGCTTCCTCCTGCTGCTCGGCGTCCTGTTCGGGCGCTTCGCCATCAGAGTCGGCTTGCGGTTCGGCATCGACTTCTGCAGTTTGGTCCTCCTCGGGGCCGGAGTCCTCGACAAGAGGTTGTTCCGGCTGGTCCGCGCTGGACAGCATGGCTGCGAAGTTTTCGGTCGAGAGAGCGTCAGACATTGCTTGTCTTTCTGAAAGCCGCCAGGTGTGCGCCCAAAGAAAAAGGGGCCTCCGAAGAAGCCCCTTGTGTGGGTTGTGCCTAACTGGTCAGCCGCGCGGTAAAAGCCGCCGCGCGCCGGGTTAAAGAATCGTTATTCGGTCGAGCCGTCAGACCACAGGCAGCCGAGCGGGCCGGGAGCCACGATCACGCCGCTGTAGTTGCGCTCCACTACGCGCTCGGCGGGCTCCTCTGGATGCGTCACCCGCACCAGCACCACGCCTTGGGCCAGCTTGCGGGCCTCGTTGGCAGCGATGTACTCGAGCAGAGGCAGCGCCTTGCCAGCCACCGACTCCACCGCGAGCGGCTGCAGGTTTATCGCTGCGTCGTCTGCTTTCTTCACGCGGCCCATGAGCGCACCCTTTCCTTGATCCGTGCCAACTGGCTTTGCGCCTGGCGTTCGGCTTCGATCTCGACGCGGGCGATGCGCTCGCCTTGCAGCGCAGCGGCGAACCAGCCCTCGAACTGCTGGCGGGCCTTGTCCATGTAGGCGAGCATCTCGCGCTCCTTCGCAGCCGCCATTGGCAAATCGAACATCTGATCGCGAATGGCGTCCTTCACCGCCACAAGTGCCTGCTGCACCATCTCGTCGTCCAGGATTCGGCGGGCGTGCTCACCGCGCCGGATGTCTTTGGCTTGGCTGTCTGTCATAGGGTCGGGTTCGGGTTCTGCAGCTCGTTCGCCAGGCTGTTGATAGCCTGCGCGGCCACCTGTACGTCCTGCATAGAAAAGCCCGGCGCCTGGGCGCTCTGGTCAAGCGTCGAGCCGTTGGTCATGTTCGGCCCGCCCTGCCCCCCAGCGAGGAACGCAGCGGCCAGTTCGAGCAGCTTCTCGCGTTCGCGCGATGCCAGCTCGGCCGCCTTCATCCGCTCCTCGTGTGCGCGGTCCTTGTCGGCCTCGGTCGTCTCGTGGTTCTTCTCGGCCTGGAACTTCTGCACGTCGGCCTGCGCCTTGATCTGGTCGGGCGAGGGCTGCGGCGGCTGGGGGTTCTTGCTCGGATCGGTGATGAGCTTCTCCTCTGCGCCGCGCAGTTTGCCGTTCTTGGCAACGAGCCGGAGGAACTCATAGACGTTCTCGGGCTTCACGACGCCGAAGGGGACCGCCTGCGCCATGAACTGGCCGAACTGCTGCAGCATCATCAGCGTCTCTGTCTTGTCGCCGTTGCCCACGCCCACAGCCACCACGCAGTCCATGTCCGGGTTCCAGCCCTGCGGGTTGAACTGCACCCACTGGTTGCGAAGGCGCACCGTCGATGCCATGTCCTGATACTTGGTGATCAGGCGCAGCGTGAGGCGAAAAAGGTCGCGAATGCCGGTCTCCGCCATGATGCGCAGCGTCATCTGCTGGCGCTTGTCGGCCGCGTTCATGATCTTCTGCACGCCCGTGGCCGTCTTGTTCAGGCTGTCGGAGTCCAGGCCCTGGTTGTAGCGGGTGATCCCCAGGCGCGTCTCGCGCATGTTGTCCGCGTACTGGATGCCCTCCAGCGCATCGCGGCTCACCGCCACTTCCATGAGCGGCTGGATGGCGTTGGCCGCAGGCCCATTGCCGCGCACCACGCCGCCGATGCGAGTCGTCAGCAGGTCATCGAGGTTCACCGACGCCTGCATGTTGACGTAGGTGCGCGGATTGTTGGCGCGGTAGAGGCTGTCGAGGTACTGGCGGGTCAGCGCCGTTTTAATGTCCTGGATCTCCGATGCCGGGTCGGCGTAGCCCATGCCGATGACGCGGTGCGGTATCGGAATCGGCGTGATGATGCAGTAGTCCTGCCATTCCGCCTCCTCGTTCTCCAGAACCTGGTCTCCAGCGGCAAGCACCCGCCGAAGTTCGGCAATCCCGTCACCGTCGTAGTCGCAGCGCACGAAGCCTCGAAAGAGCGTGACCTCCTCCATCGCCGGGTCTGCGCTGCCGTCGTTCTCGCGCACGATGCCCGATGTGTCGTCTCGCAGCACCTCAATCTGCCCATCAAACTGGTGCGCATCGAAGCTCGCCACATCGGTGGGATGGCCCATCTCGGCCAGGTCCGAGCGCGTATAGGTAACGAACTCGCCCACGATGCGCGCGGCCTCGGTGGACTTGGCGCCCCGGCTGATGATGAAGTTCTCCGGGCGCACGTTCTCCACCCGCACGCAGCCGGGCTGCTTCTTGCGCATGGTGATGTCGTGCAGCATCGGGATCTGCACCTGCCCGCCCAGCATGATTTGCTCGGCCTCGTTCAGAGGCGGCATGCCGGGGACCGGGTAGGCTTTGTGCTCGGTGATCTCGATGGCTGGGTCCTGGGCGATCTGAATGAGCTGCTCGTCGCTCAGGCCGACATACTCGCCCTTTTTGGGCGGCTCGTCGCGCCACTCGGCACGCACCACCCCCACCTTGCTGATGAGGGCGTCCTTGAGCCAGGTCGTGAAGATCATGAAGCCCGGGTTGGCGTCCTTGATCAGGTAGTTCACGTAATCCGTGGCCTGCTCGCAATACGCCTCATCGTCCTGAGTGCGCGGTTGGAACTCGCCAATGCGGTCGCCGCCGAAAAACGGCTCGATGAAGCTCGGCATGGCCGATTCGACAATCTCGAAGACATCCCAGGACAGCACCTGAGAGCGTCCGGCCACCTCGTTGCCCATCGGCAGGCCCAGGTAGTAGCGCAGGTTGCGCTCCTGCTCCTCGCGGATGTTGCTGTCCGACCATGCGGCAGCCTGGCTCACCTCCTGGTGCAGCAGCACGCGCAATTGGTCGTCGGACATTTTCATTTAGATGATCCCCATATCCGGGTAGGTGAGCTTCTGGCTGCCCCAGTCCCCGTTGTTCATCTGCCCCTCGCACATTGCGAGATAGCGGAAGGCATCGGCGCCGTGTGAGGCGTCGTCATGGACAGGCTGTGTGTAGGCGCCCGTCTTCCCGTTGACGCCGTACTTGTAGGTCTGCAGGGCCTCGATCAGGCCCTCGGTCTTGCGGTCATCGAAGTAGGCGCGCGAGAACACCATGCGGGCTAGCTTGATGCCCTCGTCAACATCGGTCCTTGGCAGCACGATCACGTTGCGCCCCATCGCCTCCATCACTTCCTTGGTGCTCTTGCCCGTCAGGAAGTGCTTGCTCGCGCCGTCGTGCGGGATGAAGTCTGTGCCGTAGTTGTACGGCTTGGCGTTCATCGCGCGGATGTAGTAGTCCAGCGGCTTGCGGTTGTCTTGCAGGTAGTCGATGACCCGCAGCACACCGTCCGGGCCGCGCTGCACAAAGATCACGCTCATGTAGTCGGCGAAGCCGAGATCCCACACGGTGTGCGTCTTGAGCATCGGGTCGTGAGGCACCGGCCTGATGCGCCCGTCGTCGCGCACCTGGCGCATCTCGTCCTTGTAGACCGCGCTAGGCACGTCATACACGTCCCAGCGCCCCTCCAGCAGCATCTGCCGCTCAGCATCGGGCAACTGCAGCAGCCGCTCGCGGTAGCCGGTGCCTTCGAGGTGCCGGTTGTCCGAGAGGAACGACGGGATGAAGCGTCGCTTGAAGATGCGCCCTTCCACATCGAGCTGCACCAACGAGGCTTGCCCGCCCTTGGTGATGCCAAAGCGCTGCATGATCCACTTCGGCCCGGGGTTGCAGGTCGCCCGCATGTAGCACGACAGGCTCTTGTCCGGCGAGCGCAGGCGCGATGTCAGGTACTCATAGACAAACGCTGTCGGGAAGTGCCCAAGCTCGTCAATCCCGATCCACTGGAACTCCTGCCCCTGGTACTGGTACACATCGGGGTCGCGCTCGCAGAAGCCGAAAATCATCTTGGCGCCGCTGGAGAACTCCCACGCCTTGTCGGCCTCCTTGAACGATGCGCCGGGGTCCACTGCGGGGTAGATCACCCGCGTCCTGTCGATCAGTTCGCGCAACTGCGGGAACGAGCGGCGTATCAGCAGCGCCCGGTAGCGCGGGTTCTTCCAGCCGTCGAAGGCCGCACCCAGCGCGTCGATCACGATGGCGTCGGACTTGCCCCCGCCCGCAGCGCCGCCGAACAGCACCTCGTCCTCGGTGGCCGACAGGAACTCGCTTTGCTTGTCTGTGGGCTGCCACAGGATCGGCTCAGACATTCTTGCCCGGCACCAGAACCAACCCACCCGACACCGCCACCGTTGCCTTGCTCTCAGTGGGGATCAGTTTGGCGTAGAGGTTGTAGAACGGCGTCGGATTCTCTGCGGCCCACATCGCCATGTGCTCAACGCCCCCGAGCTGCTCAAACACCGACAGCACGTTGTCCTTGACCGTGGCGCTTAGCTTGTTCGGTGTGCCAGGCTTCCTACCGCCAGTTTTGACGCGGCGCGGCTTATCTACTTTTTCTACTTTAGACATGAACTGCGATTCCTCTTGGGGTTGATCGCCTCGGGTCAGAGTGACTGGTCACTCTTGTATGCCCTGGGGTCTGCCAGGTCAGTTCGGCCAGCTACAGAACCTGCTTGACCGAGATGGCGGAAATCGTGCAACTCAGCCCGCCTGAGCCGTAGATGTAGAAGTTGCCGTCGCCGGACGGGCCAGCGAGGAGGCGGAACGTCTTGACGCCGTTGCCGGACCCCACCGTGTGCGTGGTCCCTCGCAACGAGACGACGACCGTGCCGGCCGTGTAGTTGCTGATCGTCAGCGACACTTCGAGGTTGACGCCGGAATCGGTTCCTGCAACGGTTCTATAGAACCCGCTATCGCTTGTCCCGCTATAGCTGCCGTCGCCGTTGTTCGTCCAGCCCGCCTGCACAGTCCAGGAGGCGGGCGACGTATTCAGCTCATCGCCAAGCGTCGGCCCTGCTGCAGCCGAGACAAGCCGGTTCACCGCCATCGCCAAGGCCGAGCGCATCGCCGGCTGCAGCGCCGAACGCATCATTTACTGGTCCGCCTGCACCGTGGGCGTGCCCGATCCCACCGCAACGAACTGATACTGCGCACCCGCCACCGGGTTGGAGACGATGAAGGCGTTGTTGCCCGTGATCTCGCCCACCCGCACCCAGCCCGCGCCCGAGGTGTTCCTGCGCTCCAGAGATGCGGTCCCCGCCGAGCACTGCACGATGAAGTCGCCGGCTGCCGGCGTGAAAGCCGTGTTCAAAGATGAGGTGAGCGTTGCCATGAGCGTTTTCCTGCGTGAAAGCCGCTCACTGCGGCCATTGGTTGATTCGTTCTGAGCCGCCCGCCCGCATTGCCCCTGGAGATGGGGCCGCGTCGTGTCTGCGTCGGCATCAGGTGCAGCCCATGTCGTCAGGGTGTGACTGCGTGCCCTGCGCCGCGCGCCCTCTCCTGCCTCAAGCCTGACGGCTCGTGTGCTGGCAACTGCTGGGGCGCCCTGGTCGGCGTGTATAGGTGGGGCTTGTCACCCCGAGATCCCCGACCCCAGGCCGCGTTACCTGGGCAAGCCGTAAATCCGGCTGAGAAGGTGCGCATCAGCGCGAAGGCGTCTCGACCCTCGCAAGCGTCCCGGGTAAATAAGGCTGGCAGATACGCCCTCGTTGCTGCGCGAGCGTTGAGGTGTAGGGCGACTGCCGAGCACGAAAAAGCCCGCCGATCTTGCGAAGGGCGGGCCTTGTGTTGGTGCTCCGATTAGCTCCCCGGGGAGCGTCCAGCGGTTTCCCGCAACGGAGCAAACGGCTGGAGACGAGTGGAAGGCTCTCCTCCCGGAGGTCAACCGTACCGGGCGTATCCACAAATCCCCATGCGTTTGCCGTCACCCTCTACGGACGCCGAAGCCCTCCGCATGGATGAACGACTCACTGCGACTACTCGCGCTCGTTATCCCAATCCTAGCACTGATGAGCTTGTCAAGTCAATACCCTACGGAATACAGGGGACATTCTGCCCGTGCGGTTCCGTGTCTACGCCCGTACTGGGAGCCGGTCCTAGCGGCCTCCAGGCGCCATCGCTAGGGCTTCCGAAGCTAAGGCCCGGAGTGAAGACCAGTTCCTCTGTGTATCGGGCCTGCCTGCGGCCTTCTACTACCCACTTCAGCGGCCAGCACGTCTCTCCGAACTCGCGCTTGCCGACCATGCGATACAGCATTGGCGCGCCGTCGTCATGGGTTCCGCTTTCGTACACCAGAGAGCGCCCTTTGTAGAGGAAGAAGGCTTGCCCGTGGATCATCACGCCTAGCTCGCCCAGGTTATTGACGATCCAATTCACGTCGTCTTCGCTGAGCGCAGGCGTCGTAGAAGCCTTCTCAGCGCGGGCGGTTGAATCATCCATCTTTAGATTCTCCTGTTCGTCAACATAGAACGCCCATCGACCACCAGGCGCTGCAATCCCTCGTTGGTCACGCCCAGCACCCGCCTTGCATGCGCAGGGGTCGTGCGCCAAACGTAGTGCCACCGGATCGCCTCGCGGTGCAGCTCGGGCAGCGCCGCCACGGCTTTCTCGATGGCGTGGCCGTCCAGCGTGTCGGTGGGCTCGGCAATCGTCGGCTCGTGCCACTGCCGGCCCTTGCTCTTGCCCAGCCTCCAGATCGGCGCCTGCCACAGGATTGGCTTGACTCGCACATACCGCGCCCAGTTCAGGAGGCGGTCGTGCATGGCAAGCTGCTGAGGCTCGACGTAGTGGAAGTCGATGAAATCATCTCGCCTCATACAGCGCACCCCTCGTGCAACTCCCGCTTGGCAGCGATGTAAGCGCTGTGAGCTTCTGCAGGAGACGTGAACAGCCCAAGCCTGACGTTCTTGCCATTGACGTGGATTCGAGCCAAAAACTTGCCGTTCGCCAGGGTCGCCACACCAAGCAGCCCCGAAATGTTGTTTGACCGCGCACGTCGAAGGTTCTGCGCATTGATTCGACGCGGAACATCCCGAAGGTTCGCGATTCTGTTGTCCGTCCTGTCGCCGTTGATGTGGTCGATGTCCTGTGTGGGCCAGTCGCCATGCATGAACGCCCATGCCAGGCGGTGTAGCGAGACATCCACCCCAAACAGCCGCGTGCGCAGATAGCCGTTCCCCGCGCGCGAGCCGACGCAATCGCCTACTCGCTTGTTTCGGTTCGGCTTTACCCGCCAAGTGAACAAGCCAGTGTCGGGGTCATAGTTCATGAACTCCCGAGCCCTCATAAGGTTGTCCCTCTGCATGTTTTCCCCTCGCTCCTCGGTTGATTTAGCCCAGCACCTTCACCTCGGGAGCTGCGCCCCGGATGCGGTTGCTCGTTCTGGTGATGGCCCGCTCGTACTCGGCGCGGCTCACGCTGGTGCGCTGCAGGTCGTGGTACTCGGCCAACTCGCGCAGCGCCACCAGGCCCGGCCCGTCCACACCCATGCGCTTGCCGGCACGCTGGCGCTCGCCGGCCTGCAGCAGCGCCTCCTGCGCCTGCTCGCACACCGGCAGCACCTCGGGGCCGATCCCGCCGCGAGCCATCGTCTCTGCGATGTTCAGCATGTCCACAAGGTCCTGCCAGTCGCGCAGATCGGCCCGCCCGAACTGGAAGGCTTCGAGGGCTCGCACCTCGCGCACCCGCAGCTTGTTCAGCGCCGCCACATCGGTGATGGCCGCGCCTTGAAGGGCATGCAGGATCGGATTGACCAGGCCGTAGACCTTGCGCTTGCAACGCTTTCTCATCGCATAAGCCCCGCGAACGGTTCGGCCCGATACTCACGCCACGTCTTGCCCAACTTGATCTGACTGACCGTGCTCCTGCAGATGCCCCAGCGCGCAGCTATCACGGGCTGCGCCTCGTCCGAAGCGCGGATTTCCCGCACGGCCTCGGGCGTGAGCCTTGAATTGGCCCGCTTGCCGAGCGCAACCCTTGCGCGGCGCAGCGGCGTCGAGTAGTCCCCCCGTTCGCCGGCCTTCTTCGAGCGCTCGCTCGTCGTCGTCTTCTTCATGTGCTCGGGGCACACGCACAGCAAGGTTCCGCATTTGGTCGAGACGCCGTGCCCCTTGCCGAGCTTGCCGCCGAGCAGTTCGGTAAACACAACGCGGCGCACCTGACGCTTCTTTTTGTTGAAGTGCATGCGCGGCTGGTCCCGCTGCAGCCCTCCGGCGCCGCCCTGCCAAATCCAGCAGTCGCCCTCCTCGACGCACTTGGCGCGAATGCGCTCGATCAGGTCCGTCATCGCGACACCCCTTGCCCGAAGTCCCACACGCTCGCCGGCCGTCCATGCGCCCACTCGTTGCGCGGCTCGACCAGCACACCGCCTGCCGCCTTGCGCTCCATGCGGCGCAAGAACGCCTCGCCGGGGCCGGGCGCAAACATTGCCGTGTGCCGCCCTCCTCGCTGTCCGAGCGAATGAATCATCCCCTTGGCGACCGCGTTGCGCGCCGCCTTGGATGCCTGCGCCTGCGTCATGTGGGGCGCGATCTCAACGATCTGCGCGATGGTCGCCTTGCCCATGCTCTTCACGATCTGCGCGACCGTATCCACGAAAGTAATCACCGGCCGTCCTCCGCCAGGTTGATGAGGCGCTGCAGGTAGCCGGCTGCGTCGAGCAGCTCCTCCTGCAGGTGCTGCAGCCACTCCACGCCCCGAAGGTCGTCTCGGTCCAGCGTGGTGCCGTACTTGGCGATGCCGGCCTGAGAGCGCTGCAGGAGCTTCTCGCGCACTTGTTCGATTACCCGGTCTTTCATGCGTAGCGGCTCCATCCGAGCACGCGGGCGAGCTTGGCGACCAGAGATTCATTGATCGCGTTGCGCTTGCGAGAGGGCAACTTTGGGAGACGGTCGGGGAAGCTGAAACCCGAAGGGATCATTGCGCCCGTGCCTGCCGGTGTCTGCGCTTCTACGGCTCGCTGCGTCATGCGTCCCCCGCTGGCTCGTAGGTCATGGCAAAGATGTCCGGCTTGCACGGATAAAGCTCGCCCTTGACGCCTTTGATGATCCAGTCGCCACGGTCTGCCCTGTGGGTTCCCTCCAGCGTGTCGATCTCCGCATGCGTGAGCGGGTCGTTGAAGGGGTTGCCGGTGCCCTGCGCGTAGGTCCGCACCGTTCCGGCCGAGCGAGCATCAAGAAACCAGTCAGGCATGGCGCCGCCATTCAGGCAGAACGCATCGATTACGACGGGCTTCTTGCGGAAGCGAGTCGTAGAAGCCTCGTCGGCGCGGGTGGTCGAATGGTCACTCATGGTTTTTGTCCTCCGTCCATGTGGGAAGTGATTTGGGCCAGTTGCCAGCGGCCAGGATTGCGGCGCGTGTGTCGCGCCCGGCGAGTTCCTCGATGAAGCGGCGCACCATCCGATCCATGCCGCCCTGGTCGTGGCTGCGATGGCATGTGACACAGGCGGGCCAGCAGGTTCGGTCGTCCGTCTTCATCCCCATGCCCTTGCCGAAGTTCGCGTGTGCAGCCTGCGAGGGAGGCGCGGCGCGGCACTCCCAGCAGGGCAGCGCGGCAACCAGGCGCCGATACGCTTCGCTGCGCACGGGGGCGTCCTTGTCCACGGCTTGCCCGCTGGTGGCGCCTTCGTAGGTGGGCGTGTGCAGGGAGCGCGAGGGCGTTGCGTTGGCGCGCAGGTTCGCCTCCTTGCGCGCGGCCTTGGCCTCTAGCCATTCGGAGTGCTTGCGAGCGAAGGTCATGCCGTCACCCGCAATAGATGAACGGTGCGGCCCGTTCGCTCGCAGAAGCTGCGCACCCATGCCTTGACACTTTCGCGCAGGACGACTCGCCCGCAATGGACGCAGCGGTAGTTGTTCATGCAGTCACCTCGTCAGAAAGAGCCACCCCGCGCTCGGCGCAGAAGGCGTGGATGAGTTCGATCAGCTCGGACAGCTCGGCGCGGCTCATGCGGCTGGTGGACAGGCCCAGCGCAACGAATCCCGTGCCATCGAGGTTCGGCACCACCGAGAGCTTGCGAAGGCTTGCCGAGAACAGGTGCTTCCAGTCCTCGGGCGTGAGGCGCTTGCCGTACCACTCGACCTGTTCGCTCACCTCGTGCAGCAAGGCCCACAGCTTTGCGTTCTGCTCGATGGAGCGGGTCAGCGGCGCCACGGTGACGGCGTAACCATCGGGGGCGTCGTTGAGCACGCACTGCGCTGCCAGGCGACGGGCGGGGTGCGGCTTGGGCTGCAGGACGAAGATTCGCTTGCTCATGCGGCGTCCCGGTAGAGTCCGTAAAGGCGTGCCAGCTTGTCCCTGAGTCGGTCCAGCGCCTCCTCAAAGGTCACGTCTGCATAGCCGCCCTCTGCGCTCACCAGAGCCCTCCAGGGCTTGCGGGACTGGCGGTAGAACACCACCCCCTCGAGCCGCACCCGCGCGGCCTGGCGCTGGCTCTGCTCCCACCAGCTCGGCCGGCGCAGGCTCTCGCAGCGCTTTACTTCGAGCGAGTAGCCGGGGATCGTGAGGATGTCGCCACCCGTCACGCGCTGCGGGTCGGTGTTGCGAACGATCTCGATGCCGAGTTCTTCGGACAGCAGCTTCGACAGCTCGCGCTCCGCTGCTGCGCCCTTGCGGCGGGACATGGCGCTCATTTGCGGACCTCGCTGAAGTCGCAGGCAATGGCCGCTCCGGCACTGTTCTTGACGACAAGGACGCACCGCTCGCCGCTATCCAAGCGGACCGGAACAACCCACGAGATGTGGTTGCCTGGCGCCACGAATCTCTGCGAGCCCTCGGGGAATATCTGGTTGTCTTTCGACGCCCCCACAGGCTGGCACCCTGCCAATACAGCTCCAGCCAGGAGAAGGGCGGCCCGGCGAGCCGTAGAAGCCTGGTCGGCGCGGGCGGTCAAATGAGCATCTTTCATCGTGCTGCTCCCAACCAAACAATTCGGCTCTCGACAACATCAGTCGGCGCAGCCTGGAAGTGCGGGCAAGAAGACTGCGGAGGAAAGAACTTCCAGCGCGGGTTTCTCTCGCAGATAGCCATGCGGTGCTTTGCCATGCCGCCGGATTGCTTGGGCTGCCAGGATTTGCAGGAGGAGCACGAAGGCAAAGAGGACATCTGACCCGTGCCTTGCGGTGTCTGCGCTTCGTCGGTGCGGTGCGTCATGCTGTCGGCCTGTGAGGGAAGTTGGGGAAGAACATGAGCGGGTCGCTCGCATCGCCCTTGAACTGCTTGGAGTCCTTGTCGAACCACAACTTGATCGTTGGCTCCTCGTCTCCGAAGCGCTGCTTGCGGCACAGGAGGTACGCATCGGGCTCGTCGCGCTTTTTCGCGTGCGCGCCGTTCGCCTTGATGTCGTCCTCCTTGGGCTTGTTGCGCCACACCAGCATCACGTTGTCCACCTGGTCGGTGATCGCGCTGGTGCCCTTGATGTCGTGCTTGTCCGGCACCGTGCCCTCGTTGGCGGGCTTGCGGATGTGGTGGACAAGGTGGACGTGGCAGCGGTTGTCGCGGGCAATCGAGGTCAGTTCGTCAACGAACTTCTTCTGCCCGTTGAAGTCGTCCTCGCCGGCCACGCACTTGGCGAGGTTGTCCACGACGATGTGCTGGCAGCCCAGCTCCTTGGCCGAGTAGCGGGCCATGCCGATCACGTTGGCGCTGTCGGCGGTGCCGTGCTGGTTGTAGAGCCACAGGCTCCCCGTCGCCCACTCGCCGAACTCCTGGTACAGCGCGGCCAGGGCTTCGATTCCGTCTCGCTCCTGGTACTCAGGGCTATACGGGTTCGTGCCGCAGTACATCCGCGCCATCGCCTCGATGGTTGCCATCGGGGATGCCTCGAAGCTCGCCAGAACCACCTTCTGGCCCTGCCCGATCAGGGACAGTTGCACCTGGTTCACAACGCCGGTCTTGCCGTGCCCGTTCTGCCCGGCCCACAGCGTCATCTCGCCGGGGCGGAAGCGGAACACGCCGTGCGTCTTCTCCCACGGCAGCAGCACAGGAGGGGTGCGGTCGGGGTTGCGCAGGCGGTGGATCAGGTCGCCCACCCACTCGCCGGCCGGCTTGACGTTGCGCTTGGCGTCCGTCTCGCGCTCCCACATGGAAAAGTCCATGTCGTCGGGAATGAACATGGGGTTAGCGGCCAATGAGGTTCTCCCGGTAGCGGCGCATGGACAGTTCGTGCTCGGCGCTGACGCCGCAGGCACCCTCGTGGGTGCAGGCTCCGAGCGGGCGCGCACCAGCCGCTGCGGTGGCGTCCATCGCCTTGAGCAGCAGATCGGTGTCGGGCTGGATGTCGATGAGGTTCACCTCCATGCCGTACAGGGCGTGCAGGTTCAGGCGGGCCGGATCGCTGTCGATCACCACCTTGTCCGGCGCGGAGGTGTCCAGCCATGCCGGGGGCGTGCCGACGATCACCGTCACGGTGGGCGGGCGGCTGCCGGTGCGGCGCAGGCGCAGCAGGGACTCGAGGCTCATCACAGCGCCCCCGCCAGCGAGGTTGCCGGGGTCCGTGCAGCCGACGCCGCCAGGAACTGCCCCTTGGTGCTGCGAACCCAGTTGCGCCAGGTCGCCTGCCAGTCCGCCTTGCGCCCGTCCTTGCCCGGCTTGCCGATCCAGAAGTCGCGGAAGCCTTCGGCCACGGCATCCGGGTCCAGGTCGGGGCGGGTCTTGGCGGCCCACTCACGCCAGTCAGCAGGCAAAGTCCAGTCAGCAGGAAGTCGAGTCCCCCGGGAATCTGCCGCAGGCGGGGTGGGTGGCGGAGCCGACGGCGACGCTTCTTCTCTTTCCTGTTTCTGTTTCTGTTTCTGTTTCTGGTTAAGGAACCCTTCGCCAAGGGTTTCGCAAGGGTTGTCTTGCGCAGGGGGTTCGATGGACAGCGACGGCCCGCAAACCCGCATGAAATCTAGCTTCCAGCAGCATTCGGCCGGAACGGACAGGGCGATCTTGACCGCCGCCTTGCGTTGGTTCGGGTTCTCGGGGGGGTTCCACTCCAGATGCTTGCGAACCCACACCCATTTCGTGGTTCCGCAACGGTTGGCGAACCCTTTCGCGAACAGTTCCGAAAGGGCTTCTGCAACCCTTTCAGAAGCCCACTGCATGTCCTCGCACACGTAGCCGTCAGGCAGGCGAAAGACCCCGGCAATGGTGCCGTGGGTGCAGGTCATGAGGTAAAGGGCCATCAGTCGGCCGTCGTCGGAGAGGGCGCGGATGTCCTCGCTCTCCCAGAACTTGGTGTAGACCTTGCCGTAGTCACGCATCAGACGAGCCCTCGCTGGATTTCAAGGGAACGCACGTAGGCCGCAGAGCGCCCCAGGATCAACTCGCGCATGCAGTGGAAGTGAGAGCGCGCCTGCAGCATCCAGAACTCGTGGAAGTCGTCGTAGGCGCTGGCCTTGTTGTGGCACTCATCGATCAGCGCTGCACGCACCCTGATGAGTTCCTCTCGCGTTCCATCGGTCATGTGGCTCTCTCCTCATCAAGCCCCGCCTACCCAAAGACGAAGCGATTTCCTACGTTCTTGCTCTGCGCTTGCTGCTCGAATACGTTCGGGCTAGCTCGTCCTCAACCGTGCGGAGACAAAAAAAGGGAGCGCCTCAGCGCATCCCTTTGCGTCGCTCCAGCTCGGGCCATATCTGCAGCCAGTCGGCCCGCAAGTCCCAGCGGCGAACCTTTCCATCGGTGGCCGTTTCGATCTGCACGCAGCGCTCGATGGGCACCGGGCGGTCACCGTTGGCCCACTGCGAGACGAGCGGAGCGGGAACGCCCAGCTTCTCCGCGAACGCTTGGCGCGATCCGCGGTCCTTTAGGTATTCGCTCAGTTTCATGAGCTTTATCTTAGCGTGTCGCTATGGGATGTCAATAGCGCCACGCGAATTCCGTCTTTTAGCGGCCCGCTATGTAATGAGCGGGTGAAGACCGTTGGTGAAACCAGACGCGACAACCTCGTCCTCCTCTCGGATGGCGCGGGGAGTCAGGCCGCCTTGAACGACGCGTTGGGGCGGCCACGCGCAGACGCGACGCTCAGCCAGGTGTTCAACCGCAGCCCGGATAGCAAGACGGGAAAGCCCAGGAATATGGGTGGCGTGTTGGCGCGGCAGATCGAGCAGGCGCTGCAGCTTCCTATCGGGTGGATGGACGCGCCGCAGCAAGGTCCGATCAAGTTCGATCCGGCAACAAAGAAGCCGGTGCTGCCGGTGAACCCTTTGCCCTCACACACCTTGGAGTTCGCTGGTGTAGTCTCCAGTGGCGGTCATGTGCCAGTAGTCGGGACGGCGAAGATGGGCGAGGACGGGTTCTACGAAGAAATCAGCTCGATCCCCGGAGCTGGGGACGGTCATCTAGAGCACACCAGCCGCGACCCGCACGCCTACGCGCTGCGCGTTCGCGGGGACAGCATGCACCCCGCCATCAGGGACGGCTCCTACGTCGTCATCGAGCCGAGCGGGCAGCTCGTGCCGGGCGAGTACGTGCTGGTCAAACTCAGGAGCGGCCAGAAGATGGTCAAGGAGCTGCTCATTGAGCGCACCGACTCCATCGAGATCGTTTCCGTCAACGGCGGCACGCGCAGGACGATCTACCGCGAAGAACTGGATTCAGTGCAGCCGGTCGCAGCGATCTTCTCGCGCAGCAAGTGGAAGCCTGACTAGATGAATCGCCTCCAGCAGCTCGAGGCGGAAGCCTGGGCATATCGCATGGCCGCTCACCTCCTTCTTCCGCATGCCGGCGCGGCCGGCCTAACGGATCTGGCGAGAGCGCACTACGCAGTGAACGACTTCCTACTGCAGCACACGTTCACGGACGAGCAGATTGCCGCGATTCGCGGATGTCTGCTGTCACTGATGACATCAGATTCCGCAGGCGGTCAAACTCCCTCGTCAACTTGAGACGGGTGGTGCGCGGTCCTGATTTGCGCACCTGCTTGCCGCGCTTCTTAGTGCTGCGCATGTTGTAGAACCGCATCCGCGCTACCCGCTTCGATAAATCCATCACCCACCTCCTGAGCCCGCCGCGAGCGGGCTTTTTTCATGCTGCCAACTACGTAGCAACCTACGTATTCGCGCCGCCATGCTACTTTAGCGACGCGCTATTGACAACCGTTAGCGCGGCGCTAATAATCTCTCATCGGCTCACGTTGAGCCCTCACAGGAGAGAGCAGCATGGCAAACGAACCCGTCACGATCACCGCCACCGTCGCCGTGTGGCTCAGCCCGTACACCAAGCCGCACGAACTCACCGCGGCGCTGCAGCACGGTGATGCGGTCGGCGCAGCGAGCATGCTGACTCTCTACGGTGGACCCGACAAGGAGACGTTCAGCGACTACGCCCGCATGGGTGAGGCCGATGTGACGATCCGGCTGATCCCGCACGACGAGCAGGTGCGCTTCGCCGTCCAGGCGCTGCAGGAGCAGCTCGACAAGGCCCGCGCCGCCTTCCACCGCGAGCAGCAGCGCATCCTGGCCGAGATCGGCAAGCTGCAGGCGCTGACCTACGACGCCGAGGTGTCCGCATGAGCCGCGCCACCGTCTCCTGCCTCGGCCCGGCCTTCGTGGTCGATTTCGACTACTCCCCCGCCGAGCCCGCACAGCACTACGGCGATGCGCCCTACCCCGGCGCGCCCGCTCACATCGAAATCGAGTGCGTGATGTTTGAGGGCGAGGACTTCACCGATCTTCTGTCTGCCACCGCATACGACCGCATCGAGGAATACCTGCTCGACAGCATCGAGGAAGGCATCAGCCCCGACGATCTGCGCGACCGCCGCATGGAGGCTGCATGAACTGCCCGCCCTGCTCCCAAAACTGCCGCCAGGGTCGCGATTGCCCGGCCGGCGACCTGAACACGCGCACCTATCCGCGCACCCTCGAATCGGCGTTCGGACCCTATGAGCGTGGTCCCGTTTTCGAGCAGAAACAGCCCCTGTTCGACAAGGACGACCTCGCACCAATGCTCGCCTGTGCGCTCGGTGCAGTGGTTCTTTTCTTTGGCTGGATCGTGGGAGCGTGAGCAATGAAAACGAATGTTCATTCGACCACCCGCGCCGGGCAAGCTTCTACGACGCACACACCCGGCCCGTGGCTGGACCTTGGCTTGATTTCTCCCTTCGGCTACGTGATCCGCTACGGGGCGCCCGCTCCAAATGACCGCATCGCCTACATCGAGTGCTACGACTTGGACGAGGGTACGGCGGAGCCCTATGGGCCTTGGAGCGAGGAATCAAAGGCTAACAAGCGTCTGATCCTCGCCGCCCCGGAGTTGCTGGAGGCGCTGGTGGGACTGCTGCCGCAAACCTTCGCCGGCACCCACACGCGGGCCGAGGAAGTCGCGCACTGGTGGCGTGAGAAGGAGTTGGGCAACGGGCAGGCGAAGTTCGTCCTCGCCGCGTTCGCAGCCATCGCCAAAGCAACCGGAGAGCAGCCATGACGCCCCGCACCGTAGAAGCCCAGGCCAACGCCAGCCACCAAATGGACGGCTCTGTGTCTGCAACCGAAATCGCTCTGTACGTAGTGCTGGCAGCAGCGGTGTTCATCAGCCTGGGCGGCTATGCGCTGGCAGCGCTGAGGGGGTTTGTGTGAACGACGAGCCCAACTGGTTTGACCACGACAGCCTGCAGCTCCTGGCCGACAACGAGCAGCAGATCCACACCGCATTCGTGCACCCGCCGATTCCCGTGCGCGATCACGACTGGCAGGCATACCGCGACCCCGAGGGATTCGTCGGGCACGGCGCCACCGAACAGGAAGCAATCGACAACCTTAAAGAGCAGGAGCAGATGCAATGAGCGAGCTACTCAAGATCAACGTGAACGAGCACACCGAGCGCAAGAACGGACTCACGTACCTGTCCTGGGCCTGGGCCTGGGCCGAAGTGCTCAAGATCGACCCGCTGGCGACCTGGGAAGCGGCCGAGTTCAACCAGGAGGGCTCGCTGCTTCCTTGCATGCTGCTGCCGGACGGCTCCGCCATGGTGAAGGTGGCCGTGACCATCAAGGGGCACACCAAGACCTGCCTGCTGCCGGTGATGAACCACAAGAACCAGGCGATCAAGGGGCCGGACGCCTTCGCCATCAACACCGCCATCGTGCGCTGCCTGACCAAGGCAATCAGCATGCACGGGCTGGGCCTGTACATCTACGCCGGAGAGGACTTGCCCGAAGGCGAGGAGCCCGAGCAGAAGAAGTGCGGCCCGGTTATCGCCGGGAGCTTCCGCAGCTCGGCCACGATGAACGCGGACGGCGTGAGCGCATTCGACGCACTGGAGCCCGAGACGCGCGACTACCTGCGCCAGTTGGCCGAGGACTTGAAGCGTCTGGTAGCAGACAACCGCGCCGCAGATGCCTATGCGCAAGTCACGGCCGAGCAACTGGACGATGAGCAGTCGATGGGCCTGTGGTGCATCTTGGACAGCAAGACCCGCGCGGCGATCAAGTCGGCCAAGCAGGTGAAGGTGGCCGCATGAACGGGCTCGACAACATCCAGGTCGAGAGCGTCCACGCCTGGGACTACCCGGACTTTAGTGACGCCTTCATCTCCTATGCAGAACGCGATGGAGTGCCCCTGACGGATGCTGAACTTGCAGAACTCAACGCCGACAGCAGCCTCGTGAATGAAGCTGCCCATGCGACTTTTCAGTGAGGCAGACAGCATGAACGCACCGCACCATGAAAGCGCAGCCCAGCCCGTTCATTCGGTGGCTGGCGCGTCGAGTGAGGACGCTACGGCTCTAATCGCTGAGATCGTGCGCCTTGCCTGTAAGTGGTACGACACAGGCATCGGGAAAGACGAAGTGGCGCTGGAACTTGCTATTGCAGTGATGCGATACAAGCGGGTAAGTGAAGGCGCAGCCGCACCGAGCCGTGAAGCCGCAGACACGGGACCGCACGGGCAAGATGATCTGAATACTGCCCCTTCAGCAGTACAAGACCAGCCGGTGACGGACAAGCAGCTTGACGCGGTCTTGTGGAAGCTGGACGTGATTGCCCGCAGCTATGACCACCAGCACTACGGCCTCCCGCTGGACTTGATCGGATCAGAAACCGCCCACGCCGCGCTTCGCGCCACGCTTCGCGCAGCCCTCGCATCATCCCCTGCCGCAGTACCCGCACCGCAGGAGCCGACCGGGATCGAGAACGAGAACGCCGCCGCCGTGACATCGCTCAACCCTGCAAGTGTCCGCGCAGCCCTCGCCGCATCCCCTGCCGCACCGCAGGGCGTGGTTCGCATGAGGTTCGGCCAGCGTGCGTCCGAAGATTGGCAGGCAGGCTGGCGCGCGGGGTACGACGCTGCATCTCCTGCCGCACAGCCCGACATCCTGGCCGTGCTGGGTGATGCGCGGGAGGATT
The DNA here is from genome assembly GCF_037726105.1 of Ramlibacter sp. AN1015. Classification (NCBI taxonomy): domain Bacteria; kingdom Pseudomonadati; phylum Pseudomonadota; class Betaproteobacteria; order Burkholderiales; family Comamonadaceae; genus Ramlibacter; species Ramlibacter sp. AN1015. The sequence continues at coordinate 2,729 of NZ_JBBJUM010000021.1, read as the reverse complement.
TCGAGCGAGCCATCGAAAGCCTCGTGGATTGGGCCGCCTATGCCCCCGACTACTTCAAACAGAAACACGACCTCGATGGCACGGTAGCTGGACACCGCGCAGCCCTCGCACGCATTGATGCAGTGCTGAAAACCAAGGGGTAGCAGCAATGACCAGCCGCACCGAAGATTTCAAGTGCCCACGCTGCCGCAAGTACCTGTTCTCAGCCTACACGTACACGATGAGCAAGCAAGAGCGGGATAAGCTGAACGAGCGGGCTGCAAAGCAATGCCATTGCAAGCCGAAAGCACCAAAGGAGCAGCAGCAATGACGCAGCACGAAAACAAGATGGGACATGCGGGCGCTGGCGCGTCGGGTGAGGCTTACGAAGGCCCCAAAAGGTTCACCCCGGAAGAAGTGGCGCAAGGCAACAAAGGCATCCGATGGGTGACAGACAAGTACGTTGCCGGACGCCCCACGCAACACGACTTGCTGGACTACATCGAGCAGCGCGGAGATGAGATCGCCTGCGCTTGCCCCCGATGCGTGCGTGCAAGCGAGGCTATCGCACCGAGCCGTGAGAGCGCAGCCGGAGCGCAGAAGCAGGATGAACATGTGCCTGCCGAGTTTGAAGATTGGTCCAGGGCCATGGACGCTCGGGTAAAGGCCCCGGCTGCTCTCACGCTGAGCGATGAAGACGAGCGCAACGCTTTCGAGGTGTGGTGGCGAGCAAGCAAGTATTGCCAAGTTATTCGGCCCCACCCTGGGTGGGATCAGATCGCCCTCGACGGTTGGAAAGCCCGCGCAATCCTGTCTCGCGCAGGCGGGGAGAGCAGGAGGCCGCTGACAGCGGACGCGCTAGGACAAATGGTCATCCAGTCCGGTGGAGCTTCGCCGCTGCACTGCACGCTGCAGCTTGAGGACGCCGCAATCATGCGCTTCGCCCGAGCCATCGAACGTGCTCACGGTATTGGCGGGGAGAGCAGCAATGGGTGAAGCACACAAGTCCAATTCAGATCATTCGACCGCGCGTACCGATGAGTCTTCTACGTGGCAGCCGATTGAAACCGCGCCCACGGGTCCGTTCGATTACGACAGGTGGTTTATGCCGCATTCGCCGCGGCTCCTTCTCTGGGTTGGCGAGTATGCGGTGATCGGCACCTACAACTTCACTGAGCGCGGGAAGGGCCGATGGCAAGGGCCACTCGGGAACATTTCGCCCACGCACTGGATGCCGCTTCCGGCGCCTCCGAGTAAGGGCGTAGACACCGGCAGGCACGGGCAAGATAAATCCGGCTGTTCTGGCTCTGTCGGCTGTTCTGAATCTGGAGGAACGCATGACTAAGTTTCTGCTGAAGGGCAGCAAGGCAATCCGCTATCACGGTGCGCATTCGCGCGTTCCGCTGGAAATCATGGGCAAGTTCACGCTTTCTGGGCCGCAGCCGGTGGACAACGACGGCGGTGTTCCAGAGGCAATTCACGCAATGTTTGAGGCGCGGCCTGGGCTGCACCGGATCGCCCTTTCCACGAAGGACGGTGGCGGCGTGGTGTGGACACGCATTGACGACGAAGCCTCTGAAGCTGGAGGAAGCAATGAATAAGCTACCGCCCCTGCCTGAGCCCGGGTTCCACAGTGTTCGCCGGGGTGGCTTCTTGGCTCAGGACGCCTACACAGCCGATCAAGTAGAAGCAATAAGGAGAGAAGCAGTAGAAGCGTGTGCGCAGCGCCTGGAGGCAGTTGGATGCGACCATTGCGCAGCAAACCTTCGCGCTCTGCTGGAAAGAAGCGAAGCAGATACGACCGCGCCGGGTCCGAGTGCGGCTCCTACGGCGAGGGAGGGCAATCTATGAAGCAGCGTCACCGTGAACGGCGCGCATGGGTGGCGCGTGACTGGGCCTACCGCTGGGGCAAGCGATGCCGCAGCTTCCACCCGGAATGCGCACTCTGCCTCGCCTGGAGGTTCTACGACGAATCCGGGCGCTTCCCGCGTTTCGAGGACATGAGATTTCGAGTTTTAGAAGCGCAGACACCGCACGGCACAGGTCAGATCGCCCTGAATTCTTCGCCCGCAGAGATTGGCGCGGCTCGGGAGGAAAAGGAATGAGCGACCGCGAGTTTCTCAGCGAGCACGAGTACCTCACGCCGGATGAGATCCGCGCTCTGCTGCTGCGGCCGGATGCCCAGGTGTATCCAGCAGGCAAGTACCCGCCCAGCGGCGAGGCGTGCGGGATCTACATGCTCTTTGGGGAGGACGGCGGTCTGCTGTACGTCGGCAAGTCTGTTGGCGTCGGCTACCGCAACGTGCAGCACTACTGGGCCATGAAGCGGGGCGCGCGTTCGCCTTTCGTGGAGTACGCGTTTGTGCCGGTACAGGAGCGACTGCTGGCGGCGGTTGAAAGCGCCTACATCCACGCCCTGGAGCCGCCAGAGAACAAGGCCATGCCTCCTGACGGCTGGAGGCACCACCGAGAACTAGTTGCAATGATTCAAGGGGCCTGGGGGCCGAAGGTATGAACGATTTGATGACTCTGGATGAGATCGCGCAGATGCACCGCTGCTCGGTTCGCCACGCCCGCGACGTGCTGGTGCGGCTCCCTGGTTTCCCCGATGAGGCGCCCACCTCAACGCCGCGCAACCGGCTATGGTTGCGCTCGGAAGTTCGAGCCTTCGTCCACCGAAAACCCGCACAAATCCCGCACATCCGGCTGAGAGCCGCATGAATGCTAGGTTCTGCTTCCGTGGTGCGGCA
>NZ_JBBJUM010000020.1:0-48440 GCF_037726105.1 Ramlibacter sp. AN1015 | reverse complement strand
ACTCGAATCCTCAATAAAGAGCGTCGCCCGTGACGGTTTAACGTCTCCGGCACTGGCCGCGCCACGGGCAGCGGGCCAACCACTTGCGTGGCGCCGAAGACAAGACTGCCGCGAAGGGCCGCCCGCGAGACTAATCGAGCCAGTCCGCAGACGACGCCCTGGCGGGCAAAACGCGAAACCGCTTACTTGGCCCGCGCGGCGACGATCGCCTCGGCCACGTTGCGCGGAGCTTCGGCGTAGTGCTTGAACTCCATCGTGTAGGTCGCGCGACCCTGCGACATGGAGCGCAGCGTCGTCGAGTAGCCGAACATCTCGGACAGCGGCACCTCGGCCTTGATGGCCTTGCCGCCACCGACCATGTCGTCCATGCCCTGCACCATGCCACGGCGGGACGACAGGTCGCCCATCACGTTGCCGGCGTAGTCCTCGGGCGTCTCCACTTCCACGGCCATCATGGGCTCGAGGATCACGGGGCTCGCCTTGCGCGCGGCTTCCTTGAATCCGAAGATGGCGGCCATCTTGAACGCCTGCTCGGACGAGTCCACGTCGTGGTACGAACCGAACGTCAGGGTGACCTTCACGTCCACCACGGGGTAGCCGGCCAGCACGCCGCTGTTCAGCGCCTCGACCACGCCCTTTTCCACGGCCGGGATGTACTCGCGAGGTACAACGCCGCCCTTGATGGCATCGACGAACTCGAAGCCTTTGCCGGCCTCCTGCGGCTCGAGCGTGAAGACGACGTGACCGTACTGGCCCTTGCCGCCCGACTGGCGCACGAACTTGCCTTCGACATCGGTGACCTGCTTGCGCACGGTCTCGCGGTAGGCGACCTGCGGCTTGCCCACGTTGGCTTCGACACCGAACTCGCGCTTCATGCGATCGACAATGATTTCGAGGTGCAGCTCGCCCATGCCGCCGATGATGGTCTGGCCGGACTCTTCGTCGGTGCTGACGCGGAAGGACGGGTCTTCGGCGGCCAGGCGCCCCAGCGCGATACCCATCTTTTCCTGGTCGGCCTTGGACTTCGGCTCCACGGCCTGGCGGATCACCGGCTCGGGGAAGACCATGCGCTCCAGGGTGACGATCGCATCGGGGTCGCACAGGGTTTCGCCGGTGGTGACGTCCTTCAGGCCGACACAGGCGGCGATGTCGCCCGCACGGATCTCATCGACTTCCTGGCGGTTGTTGGCATGCATCTGCACGATCCGGCCGATGCGCTCCTTCTTGCCGCGCACCGGGTTGTACACGGTGTCGCCCTTGGACAGCACGCCCGAGTAGACGCGCACGAAGGTGAGCTGGCCGACGAAGGGGTCGGTCATCAGCTTGAACGCGAGGGCAGAGAACTTCTCGCTGTCGTCGGCCTTGCGGCTGGTCGGCTGCTCGTCGTCGTCGGTACCGGTCACCGGGGGGATGTCCACGGGCGACGGCAGGAAATCGATCACCGCGTCCAGCATGCGCTGCACGCCCTTGTTCTTGAACGCCGTGCCACACAGCATCGGCTGGATCTCGGTGCCGATCGTGCGCGTGCGCAGGCCCAGCTTGATCTCGGCCTCGCTCAGTTCGCCCTCTTCGAGGTACTTGTTCATCAGCTCTTCGCTGGCTTCGGCGGCGGCCTCGACCATCTTTTCGCGCCACTCCTTGGCGGACGCGAGCAGTTCGGCCGGGATCTCGTGGTACTCGAACTTCATGCCTTGCGAAGCCTCGTCCCAGATGATGGCCTTCATCTTGAGCAGATCGACCACGCCCTTGAAGTTCTCCTCGGCGCCGATCGGGATGACGATCGGAACCGGATTGGCCTTCAGCCGCAGACGCATCTGCTCGTAGACCTTGAAGAAGTTGGCGCCGGTGCGGTCCATCTTGTTGACGAACGCGAGCCGAGGCACCTTGTACTTGTTGGCCTGGCGCCAGACCGTCTCGGACTGCGGCTGCACGCCGCCCACGGCGCAGTACACCATGCAGGCACCGTCGAGCACGCGCATGGAGCGCTCCACCTCGATCGTGAAGTCCACGTGTCCGGGGGTGTCGATGATGTTGAAGCGGTGCTCCGGATAGGACAGGTCCATGCCCTTCCAGAAGCAGGTGGTGGCGGCGGACGTGATGGTGATGCCGCGCTCCTGCTCCTGCGCCATCCAGTCCATGGTGGCGGCACCATCGTGCACCTCACCGATCTTGTGGTTCACACCGGTGTAGAACAGGATGCGCTCGGTGGTGGTCGTCTTGCCGGCGTCGATGTGCGCCGAGATGCCGATGTTGCGATACCGCTCGATGGGCGTATTGCGAGCCATGATGAATCTCTTTCGTTGAACGGATTCGGGCCCGCTCGTGGCGGGCCCGCATGTCCGGGAAGGGGGAGGTGCTTAGAAGCGGAAGTGGCTGAAGGCCTTGTTGGCCTCGGCCATCCGGTGCACTTCGTCGCGCTTCTTCATGGCGCCGCCACGGCCTTCCGTGGCTTCCATGAGTTCGTTGGCCAGACGCATGGCCATGGATTTCTCGCCGCGCTTCTTGGCAGCTTCCTTGATCCAGCGCATCGACAGGGCCAGGCGGCGCACCGGGCGCACTTCCACTGGCACCTGGTAGTTGGCGCCGCCCACACGCCGGGACTTGACCTCGACCATGGGCTTCACGTTGTTGATCGCGATGACGAAGGCTTCGAGCGGATCCTTGCCCGGATTCTTGCGCTCGATCTGTTCGAGCGCGCCATAGACGATGCGCTCGGCCACTGCTTTCTTGCCGCCTTGCATGATCACGTTCATGAACTTGGCGAGCTCGACATTGCCGAACTTGGGATCCGGCAGGATTTCACGTTTAGGGACTTCACGACGACGTGGCATTTCTTACCTCTTCAATTGCTTCAGTTGGCCACCCTTCCGGGGGCCGCGAGAGCCATCAGGGCCCTCACTTACTCGACCCGCAGACACCATGTCCGCTCGGGGTCACTACGCCGGCTCCGCCTGCCAGGCGGTCGCGGCACCGATGGAAACGAAACGGATCAGGCCTTCTTCGGACGCTTGGCGCCGTACTTGGAGCGGGACTGCTTGCGGTCTTTGACGCCCTGCAGGTCCAGCGAGCCGCGCACGATGTGGTAGCGCACGCCAGGCAGGTCCTTGACACGACCGCCGCGCACGAGCACCACGGAGTGTTCCTGCAGGTTGTGGCCTTCGCCGCCGATGTAGGAGATGACTTCAAATCCGTTGGTCAGGCGAACCTTCGCAACCTTGCGCAGGGCCGAGTTCGGTTTCTTGGGGGTCGTGGTGTACACGCGGGTGCAGACGCCACGGCGCTGGGGGCAATCCTGCATCGCGGGGCTCTTGGATTTGGTCTTCTCGACCTCCCGGCCCTGACGCACGAGTTGGTTGATGGTTGGCATTGAACGTCCCTAAACGTCTTCGATCTCTTTGAAGCGCCGCCAGATGATGCGGCACGCGAAATTCCCGCCCCAATAGCGGAAAAGCCCTCCAGTATAGCCCGGCGAGCTTCAGCGCAAGGCGCAAGGCCTTGCCTGATGGTGGGGCTTAGCCCCGTCCCATCACTTGATCCACAGGCGCAGTGCGTCCCAGGCGCGGCCGAGCACGCCGGCCTGCGCGACGGGTTCCAGGGCCATGAGCGGGACCTCCTGCAGCACCTGGTCGGCAGAGAGCACCTTGAGCGTTCCGACGCTCTGGCCCTTTGCCAGGGGCGCCACCAGGGGATCAGGTCGCACCACTTCGGTGCGGATGCGTGCCGCCGTTCCGGCGGGAACGGCAACCACGATGGGTTCGGCGCGGCCGAGCTTCGCCTGCGACTGGGTTCCCTTCCAGACGGCGGGCGTCACCACGGCCTGGTTCGCATCGAACAACTTCACCGCCTCGTAGGCCGTGTACCCCCAGTTCAGCAGCTTTTGCGATTCGTTCGCGCGGGCGTTCTCGCTGCCGGCGCCCAGCACCACCGACAGCAGCCGCCGCGAGCCCAGGTTGGGGAACTCGCGCTTGGCAGTCGCGACCAGGCAATACCCCGCAGCCGCGGTGTGCCCGGTCTTCAAGCCATCGACGGTCGGGTCTCGAAACAGCAGCACGTTGCGGTTGGTGTCGTTGGCCGCCGGCGTGCCTTCGTAGCGGTACTTCTTCATCGCGTAGTAGCCGACGAACTCGGGGAAGTCGTGCAGGAGACGTCCGGCAAGGATGCTCAGGTCCCGCGCGGTGGTGGTGTGGCCCGGCGCCGTCAGGCCTTCCGGATTGCGGTAGGAGGTGGACTTCATGCCCAGCGCCTTGGCTTGGTCGTTCATGAGTTCGACAAAGCGCTCGACGCTGCCGCCCACCCCTTCGGCCAGGGCCACGGTTGCGTCGTTGCCCGACTGCACGACCATGCCCTTGATCAGATCCTCGACCGGCACCTGCATCTTCGGATCGATGAACATGCGCGAGCCCGGCATCTTCCAGGCGCGCTGGCTGACCGGAAGCGTCTGCTTCAGGTCGATCTTCTTGGCGCGGAGGGCGTCGAACACCAGGTAGGCCGTCATCAGCTTGGTCAGCGACGCAGGCTCCACCGGCGTGTCGATGTCGCGGCCCGCCAGGATCTGGTTGGCGGTGAGGTCCAGCAGCAGATAGCTGCGGGCTGCGATCTCAGGGGCTTCGGGGGTCTGGGCATGGCTGGCGAGGCAGGCCAGGGCGAGCAGCGGCGCGGCCAGCGCGCGGGCGAGACGACTATTCATGCAATTCGGTGGGGAAGGATCAACGGAGGTGGCGGACCATCAGGCTCTTCAGCAGCGGCAATTGTCCGTGAAAGAAATGCTCGCCTCCTGGCACGACCGTAACGGGGAGTGACTGCGGGCGGGCCCAATCCAGAACGGATGCGAGGGGCACCGTATCGTCGGATTCGCCGTGAACCACCAGGGTGCGTTCGTGCGACTCGGGCGGCAGAGGCGCGACATCGAAGCGCGAGGTCGCTGCGCCGACCAGCACCAGTCGCTCGAACGGTCTTGTCGGCCAAGACGCGGCCGCGACGTGACTCGCCACGAACGCACCGAAGGAAAATCCCGCGAGGCACAAAGCTCCATCGCCTCCCAGCGCCGCCACGACGGCCTCCATGTCCTGCCGCTCGCCTACGCCTTCGTCATAGGTGCCGGCGCTGCCCGCGACCCCGCGGAAGTTGAATCGCACGGCTGTCCAGCCAGACTGGACGAAGGCACGTGCCAGCGTCTGCACGACCTTGTTCTCCATCGTGCCGCCGTACAGCGGATGGGGGTGCGCAATGACGGCGGTGCCGCGCCGCAGGAGCCCGGGCGCGGGCTCGTCGCGCAGCACGTCGAGCGCGCCTGCCGGACCGCTCATCGTGAAGCGCTCGCTGTGCACGTTCATGTTCAGCGGCCGAGATGCGGCGGCGTCACGAGCCGCTCCACCACGACGCCGTTCTTCAGGTGCGACTCGACGATCTCGTCGATATCGTGCTTGTCGACATAGCTGTACCAGACACCTTCCGGATAGACGACGGCAATCGGCCCTCCGGCGCAGCGATCGAGGCAGCCGGCCTTGTTGACGCGGACCTGCCCCTTCCCGGCGAGCCCCTGCGCCTTGACCTGCGACTTGCAGTGGTCGAAGGCCTCCTGTGCCCGGTGCTGCGCGCAGCAGTCCTCGCCGCCGGGACGCTGATTGAGGCAGAAAAAGATATGGTGCTTGTAGTACATCGATGGGGGACCTGGGGCGGCCCCGGATTATCGGTGACGGTGCTGCGCCTCACCGGCATCCGGTGCCTCGGCCCTGGCCGTGCCGCGGACATGCGCCGCACCGTCGGAAGCATCGGTCGTCGGCGCACCACCCGTTTCGCTGCGCGACAGCCGCAGCAGCACGTAGAGCAGCGTGGCGTAGGGCCAGAGCCAACCGAGCCACTGCGCCACGCCATGAAAACGGATGAAGCGGCCCTGCTCCCAGGTGCTCAGCGTGTTGGCGAAGTACGCGCTGGCCGGAGCCTGGTTCAACAAGGTCAGATGCAGCACCAGCGCGAGCAGCAGCAGCGCCGCGCAGCCGCGCCGCGGCACCGGCAAGGCGGCAAGCGCCAGCAGCAGCCCCACCGCCGTGCCGGCCCGCACCGCCGGACTGATCCACGCCCAGGCGTGCAGCGGGCCCCAGCTCAGGGCGGCGGACAAGGCCGTGACGCAGAGACCGGCGGCGATGGTGCAAGCGCCCAACACGGCACGCCGGCGTACCGAGTGCATGACCGAATAGCCGAGCAGGCACGGAATCAGCGCTCCGAGCGCAACGCATGCGAGTTCCACGGCGGGCACCAGCGGTTGCAGTTCGACATCGCGCACCGGCAGCCACTCGAGAAAGGGCGTGTCCAGCAGCCAGTCGGCCAGCGCTGTCTCGACGCGCTCGAACACCTGGCCGAGTCCGAACGGAACCGACGCGGGAAACAGCAGCGCGAGAGGCCACAAGGCCAGCAGCACCAGGGCGCCGCGAGCATGCGAGACGAACCAGCGGGCCCGCCACCGGCTCCAGTGTGCGATCGCACCCGCGCGCTCCAGGCCAGCAGCCAGGGCCGCGCCCATGAGGGCACCGACCAGGTTCAGGCCGAAGTCCAGGTTGGACGGAACGCGCGAGGGCAGGTAGGTCTGCAGCGACTCCATAGCGAACGACAGGGCCGCGCCGGCCAGTGCGGCCGCCCCGATGGCCGAGCGCCGGGAGGGCTGCACGGCGCCCGGATCCCGGCGCAACCAGGCCAGGGCCAGGAGGAAGCCCAAAGGCGCATAGCCCAGGACGTTGGCCGCCAGGTCGAACGGCGTCCACCAGCGTGGCCAGGGGCTTTGCAGGAAGGCCCACGGCGAGATGCCCTGGGTGCGCCAGCCTTCGAAGGGGTACAGGCTCGCATAAATGATCAGCGCACCGTAGGCGTGCGCCAGCGGCCAGGCCGATGTCTTGTGCGCAGGGCCCATTCGCCTAGAAAGGCTTGACCACCACGAGCACCACGATGCCGGTGAGCAGCAGCACGGGCATCTCGTTGAACCAGCGATACCAGCGGTGGCTGCGCGTGTCGCGGCCGGAAGCGAGACGCCGCAGCAGCAGGCCGCAGGCATGGTGGTAGCCCAGCGTGACGATGACGAGCGCCAGCTTCGCATGCATCCAGCCGCTGCCAGGGCCACGCCCGATGCCCCACCCGAGCCAGAGCCACAGACCGAGCCCGACGGCCGGCAGTGCGAGCAAGCTCGTGAAGCGCAGGAGCTTGCGTGCCATGGTGAGAAGCCGCTCTCGCTCGGCGAGCGAGCCTGGTTCGACCATGGCGAGATTGACGAAGATGCGGGGAAGGTAGAACAGGCCGGCGAACCAGCTGGCGATGAAGACGATGTGGAAGGCTTTGACCCAGAGCATGCGACCGAGTGTAGTGAGCGGCTGGGCGGCGCCCAGCACGACGCATCGCCACTGAAACGCCTCTCGCACGGACAAAAAAAAACCCCGGCTTGCAAGCCGGGGTGGGAAGCCTTGTTGCTGTCACACATTAAGGCGCCCGCTCAGGGAGGAAAAGCGGGGAGCGGCAAGCCGCCCGTGCGCAATTTAACAAACAGCCGTCGTGCTTTCAAGCGGCAAGAATGCAATTCGCCTGTAGTACGCGATAAATGAATCATTTGGAACTAAACAGCAACTGGCGCCACGCGCCCCGTTTGGCCGATACGGCACAATTTTCGCCATGACCTCCTTCGCTCCGTACCCCCTGGGCCGACCGCGCCGGCTGCGCCGAGACGCCTTCACGCGCGACCTCGTGCGCGAACATCGCCTGAGTGCACACGACCTGATCTATCCGGTATTCGTGCAGGACGGCAGCGGGCGGCGCGATGCGGTCGCCTCGATGCCTGGCGTGGAGCGATTGACGCTGGACCTGTTGCTGCCGGTGGCCGAGCGTTGTGTCGCCCTTGGAATTCCAGTGATGGCGCTGTTCCCGGTAATCGAGCCTTCCCTCAAGACGCCGGACGGGCGCGAGGCGTTCAATCCGCAGGGCCTGGTTCCCAGGGTGGTGAAGGAACTGAAGAAGCGGTTCCCCGGCCTGGGTCTGATGACGGACGTGGCGCTCGACCCCTTCACCAGCCACGGGCAAGACGGCCTGCTCGACGAGACGGGCTACATCCTCAATGACGAAACGGTCGCCGTGCTCACGCAACAGGCCCTGGCGCAGGCCGAAGCGGGCGTGGATATCGTCGCGCCCAGCGACATGATGGACGGCCGCATCGGCGCGATCCGTCGCGCGCTCGAGGAAGGCGCGCACGTTCACACCCGGATCATGGCCTACAGCGCCAAATATGCGAGCGCCTTCTACGGGCCCTTCCGCGACGCGGTCGGATCTGCCGCCAACCTGGGCAAGAGCGACAAGAAGGTCTACCAGATGGACCCGGGCAATACCGACGAGGCCCTGCGCGAGGTCGCCCTGGACATCGCGGAAGGCGCGGACATGGTGATGGTCAAGCCCGGAATGCCCTACCTCGACGTGGTCCGCCGGGTCAAGGACAGCTTCCGCGTACCCACCTTCGCCTACCAGGTGTCGGGGGAGTACGCGATGCTCAAGGCCGCGGCGCAGAACGGATGGCTGGACCACGATGCGGTGATGCTCGAGAGCTTGCTGGCGTTCAAGCGCGCCGGTGCCGACGGCGTCCTCACGTACTTCGCGCTCGACGCGGCCGAGCGCCTGCGCGCCTGACACCGCCCGTGCAGATCGTCGAGTTCACCGAAGGCACGCTGCGCTTCCTGGACTGCCTGCCGGCCGCGCCGCCGGCGCGCGGCTTCGTCTGGGTCTACCTGAGCCGCGACGAGCTGCGCGAGCACCTGCCGCAGCTGCAGTCGGCGGCCTTGCGGCTGGGCGGCTCGAGCCTGCTCGACCTGCACGTCAAGGACCTCGAAAACCGCGCCCACCCCTCGCACTACGACTACACGTCCGTGTATGACCTGGTGGTGTTCCGTCGCCTCGCCACGTCGGCGGAGATCGACGCCGAACTGCAGGTGGACGGTGCCACCGCGGCGCCCCGGCATCCGAGCACGCTGGCCAGCTTCCACCGCATACGCACGCGTGCGGTGGGCTTCGCGGTGTTCGACCGGCTGCTGGTGTCCGTGCATCCGGCCGGCTGTGAGACGGCCCGCCTCCACATCCAGCGCACCATCGCCGAGGCTGCGCAGACCGAGGCGGTGGTGGTCGTGGGCCGCAGCCGCCAGCCCAGCGGTCCGGCCGATCTGATGCTGCGCCTGATCAACGAGATGGTCGATGGCTACCTGGAGCTGCGCAAGCTGCTCGCAGCCGAGCTCGGGCAGTGGCAAGACGCACTGCTGCAGCCGGGCGCGAACCAGGCCGATTGGAAGGCCCTGATGGTCGCTCGCGCTGAACTGCACCAGCTCGAGGACCTGTGCGAAGAGCAGAACGATGCCGTCGAAGAGTGGCTGGACACGGTGCGTGCCCAGCCGTCCGCCACGCTCGCACAGGCCGAGCGCGACGTGCTGGTGGCCCGGGCGAACGACATCATCGAGCACATCCGCCGCGTCGCGCACCAGGTGCGTCGCATGGAGCAGGGCGCGGAGGCGGCGGTGCAGATCCACTTCTCATCGCAGAGCCACCGCGCCAACAACATCATGCGCACCCTCACTGCGCTCACGGCGATCTTCCTGCCGCTGAACCTGATCACCGGCATCTTCGGCATGAACTTCGATGCCATGCCCCTGCTGCACCGCGACCAGGGGTTCTGGATCGCGATCGCCGCGATGGTGGTGCTGGCCGTGAGTCTCGGCGTGGTCTTCTGGCGCAAGCGCTACCTGTCACGCGCGAGCCGCTGAAAGCGGCCTGCCACGCCGGTGCCGCTGCAGCCGCTCTCAGCCGAGATGCCGGGCGAAAAATGCGAGGCTGCGCTCGCGCGCCATGCGCGCTGCCTCGGCGTTGTGCGAGCCGCGCTGGTCGCAGTTGAAGCCGTGGTTGGCCGCATAGACGTGCACCTCGACCTCGGGATGGTCGCGCCTGAAGGCCTCCACGCTGTCCAGCGGGATCCAGTGGTCCTGATCGCCGAAGTGGGCCATGACCGGCACGCGCGGCGTGCGCGCGCGCTCGTCCGGCGTGGTCATGCCGCCGCCGTAGTACGCCACTGCGGCGGACAGGCCTTCCAGCGTGCACGCGGCGCGCCAGGACAGAAGGCCGCCCCAGCAGTAGCCCACGATGCCCACCTTTGTGCCGCCCTCCCCGGCGCGGCTGATCGCCGCCTGGATGTCCTGCAGCACGCCCGGCGCCGGCAGCGCCTCGGCCGCGGTCTTCAAGGCGAAGCCCGCTTGCATGTCCGCCTCGGAATAGCCGAGCTCCACGCCCGGTTTGACCCGCTGGAACGTGGACGGCGCGAGGGCCAGGTAGCCGTCGGCGGCATAGCCGTCCGCCACCGAGCGGATATGCGAGTTCACGCCGAAGATTTCCTGCAGCACCACCACGGCACCGCGGGGCGTGCCGCTCGGTCGCGCCAAATAGGCGGCACACACCTGGCCATCTGCAGCCTTCAGATCGATGAAGTCACCCATGAGCTTGCTCCTTTGCGTTGGATCGGGTTGGTCTCGAGAGTTTCAGCGCCGGCAGGTCGGGACGATTGCATCGGCCTCGCGCGCGAACCGCACCAGGCGTTCCGGGATGGTCCCAGGGACCGACGGCGGCAAGGAAATAATCGATGCGCTGGCGCACGGCGGTCCCCAGGACCCGGCTGCGTGACGCCAGGTTCGGTGATTCGGGGAAGCAAGCTTAGCCGGGTCGCGGCACGGGAGCTACGGATGGACAAGGTGATTCTGGTTACCGGTGGCAGCCGGGGCATCGGCGCGGCGACGGCGCTTCTCGCTGCGCGGCGCGGCTATGCGGTTGCCGTGAACTACGCCGCCAACTCGCTCGCCGCCGACGAGGTGGTGCGGCGGATCCGCGCTAGCGGCGGCATCGCCATGGCCGTGCAGGCCGACGTGGCGCACGAAGGCCAGGTGCTGGCCATGTTCGAGCGCATCGACGCGAAATGGGGTCGCCTAACGGCGCTGGTCAATAACGCCGGCGTCGTCGATGTCGCGGCACGCCTCGATGCCATGACCGTGCAGCGGTGGCGGCGCATGTTCGACATCAACGTGATCGGCTCCATGCTCTGCGCGCGCGAAGCGGTGCGCCGCATGGCGCGCCGACACGGCGGCGGCGGTGGCGCCATCGTGAACGTGTCGAGTGCGGCGGCGCGCCTGGGGTCGGCGGGACAGTACGTGGACTATGCCGCCGCCAAGGGCGCGATCGATGCCTTCACGCTCGGCCTGGCGCGCGAAGTCGCCGCAGACGGAATCCGCGTGAACGCGGTGCGCCCCGGCTTGATCGACACGGAGATCCACGCCTCGGGCGGCTGGGCGGCACGGGTGCAGGATCTATCCCACCAGGTCCCGATGCAACGCGGTGGCTCGGCCGAGGAAGTGGCTCACGCCATCGTCTGGCTGCTATCGGAAGAGGCGAGCTACACGACGATGAGCCTGCTCGAGGTGTCCGGCGGCCGCTGAGCGAAGGCTACGCGTGCGCGAAGTGGGCGCGGTCGCCGCGGCGAGCCGCCTCAGGAATCTTCCAGCAGCGACAGCAGCACGTTGTCGCGCCACTGGCCGTTGATGATGATGAAGTCGCGCGCATAGCCCTCTACCGCAAAGCCCAGGCGGCGCAGCAGCTTGGCGCTGCGCAGGTTCTCGGGCAGGTGCGTGGCCATGATGCGGTGGAGCCGGTAGCGGCTGAGGACCTCGCGGCACGCCGGTGCGGCCGCCGCATACATGAGCCCGCGCCCTTGCAGGGAGTGTTCGACCATGAAGCTGATGGTGCAGGCGCGGAAGTCGCCGTGTTCGATGGCCCAGTAGCTGTTGAGGCAGCCGATCTCGCCGTCGCCGCCTTCCTTGGGAAAGCCCACGAGGTGGACCGCCTGACCGGCTTCCATCGCCGCCTGCCGGCGCGGCAGTTCGCCCTCCCAGTATTCGGTGCGCTCGAGCTCGGGCGTCTGGGTCATGGCCATCTGCAGGTGCTCGCGGTTGCGCGCGTGAAAGCGTGCGTACAGGCCGGCGAAGCTGGGGTGCACCGCATACAGCCACCAGTGCTCGTTTTCCAGCCAGATCGTCGCCTGCACGCTGGCGCCCATGCCGTCGGTGTTGAGGTTCATCATGCTGCGCTGCCTTCCGCAAGGATACCGAGACGCCGCCACAGCGGCACGATGGAAGCGGTGAATTCCTCGGCCCGTGCAGCGCACTCGGCCGCGGCATCGCCGGCCTCGCGCATGGCGAGCGCCGCCAGCGCCTCGGGGCTGCGCGCGCCGAGCGTCCACGCCAGCAGCAACAGGCGGTCGGTCCGGCTCGCCTCGACGGCCTGCCCGGTGACCGGCGAGGCGAGATAGCGCAGAACGTCATCGTGGCGCGCGCGCGCAGCCACATGGCGGTTCATCGTCTCGCACCGCGCGTCGCCGGCGCACGCGGCATCGTCGGTGAACACCGGCGCCAGCTGGCTTTGGGCGACCAGCGCCGCGAGCACCTCGAACACCCGCTCGAGCTGAACCGAGTGGAGATCCGCCTGCGCGATCAGCTCGCCGATCGAGATGGGTCGCGAGATCTCCGCCATCACGCGAGCGATCTGGCGGGTAATGGCCGCGTCCAGCGACACGGTGCCGTACGGCGTCTGCAGGGCCGGCACGATGGCGCTGGCCGGCCGCTGCAGGACGAGACTCACCTCACGCAGCGCGGCGTCGCGCTGGGACGCGTCCATGCGCGCGGCGCCGCGGACGAAGACGTCGCGGCGAAAGCGGCGGTTGAGGACAAAGTCGTTCGCCGTCTGCCGCAAGGCCGTGGGAAGCCGGTTCAGCCCGAGCGCCTGCGTGCGCTGGAACACGTCTCCGGTCAGGTCGCTGCGATGCAGCGAACATGCGAAGGACAGGTTTGCGGCGTCGAGCGCCTCGGCCACGTCGGCAAAGTAGGTCAGGTGCCAGGCCTCGTTGAAGTACTCGTGGGCAACGACGTGCCGGTCGTCGCGCAGCATGTCGTCGAGCATCTGGCTCGCCGGCGGGTTGGCATTGAAGAAGCTCGCCTTGCCCTTGCGAAGCGCGTCGGCGAACGCGAGGGCGCCTTCGATGCGGGCAGCGGTTCCCGCGCCCCGCGAGCCGACCTGGCGCGTATGCAGCCACAGCAGGTCGCGCAGGGGCTTCTCGGCCGACCAGCCGGGCATCACGTTGTAGCTGAGATAGACCACGCCACCGAGCTTGAGGCGGCGGCGCAGAAATTCCACCAGAGCGTGCCGCGCGGCCCCGTCGATCCAGGACCAGACGCCGTGCAGGGTGACGAAATCGAACTGCGGCAGCTCGACCTCGAGCATGTCGGGGAAGCCCAGCGCGCGCCAGTCGGCCTGCTCGGGCCGAAGCCCGCCCTGGCCGGCCAGCGCCTGGGCAAAGAGCGCGTGCTCGGGATTGAAGTCGGTGCCCGCGAACCGGCCCCGAGGGTTGGCGGCCGCGTGCAGGTTGCACGAGACGCCCTGCCCGTAGCCCAGCTCGCAGTAGTTGTAGGAGCCTCCCTGCGAGGCGTTGGCGTAGCCGTTCATGAGCAGGAAGAACCGGATGAAGGAGGGAGCCAGCTCGTGGTAGTAGCCATGCGAGTAGGTCATGTCCGCCACGTATCCGCCCGACCAGTTGTGATGCATTCAGCACTCCTTCGTTCTCCGATGGAAAGCTGAATTAGAAAGTTAACTCAACAATAGATCAACAGGAACTTTGCATCTCATCAGATCCAGGACCCCGGCGTTCACGGGGCCCTTCGGCCGCTGTGCTCCTGTAGCCACTGGCCGAGCTGCAGCGCGAGTGCGTCCACCGCCTGCGACAGGGCGGCGACACCGCCCGCGGCGTCGCCCGTAGGCGCAGGGGCGCTCACCCGGAAGGCGCGCTGCCCGAGCAGCCGGTCGCCCGTCGGGCTCGACTGCAGCAAGGTGGCCAGCACCCGCACGCGGCCGTGGCTGCGGCCGGGCGCATCGAAATGCTGGGCGAATTCCTGCAGCTGCAGGCGCAGCACCTGGGGTGCCTGCGCGCCGGCGCGTGCCACGGCCGTCATCTCGCCCGGCCGCAGCACCGTACGTTCGCGGGCGAGGTGCGCGGCGATTCGCTCGTGCACCAGCTCGGCGACCGGCGCGCTCCAGCGCGAGGCGCCATAGGGCAGGAGCGCCCGTCCGTCGCCGTAGTCGAGCCGATACAGGATCGAACGGCGGTCCAGCAGGCCGCTGGCCTCGAGTTCGGGCAGCACCAGGGGTGCGGCCGCGTCGGCAGGGGCGGCGGCCGGAGCCGGCAGCGGCCCCAGGTCGAACAGCGTGGGCTGCTCGGGCGCGCTCACGATGCTCGTGCAGCCCGCGCAGGCCGCCACCAGCGCGCAGAGCACCGCGCCGCGCCGCAGCCGCAGCCGCGACAGCAGGGCGTGCCAAGGCGCTTCGACCTGATCGGCGCGTGACGTGCTCATGGCGCACCTCCCGGTTCGACGAATCCCGGCTCGCCCGGCCCGGGTGGCAGGCGCCTCGGGCCGAAGAGGAGGCTGCGCGGGTTCTCCTGCAGGCCGGAGGCGGCCCCCTGCAGCTGGCGCGCGGCGCGCGTGGCCTCTTCGGCCATTTCGTTGATGCGCGGCAGGGTGGAACCGTTGAAGGATCCGGCAGCCTGCGCGAGCGCCGCTGCGCCCTCGGTCAGGCGATCGACGGCGCCGCCTTCGGCATTGAGCCGCTGTGCCGCCTGGCCGAGCGGCTGCAGGGTGTTGCGCGCCTCCAGAGCCGTGGTGCGCAGGGCCTGGGCCGCAGCGGTGACGCTCTTGATCGCCTCGGGCAGGCTGACGCGATCGGGCCCCAGCTGCGCGTTCAGCACCAGCGTCGCCTGATCGGCCAGCCGGCCCATGCCTTGCGCGGCCTGCTCGACACCTTCCAGCGCGGCGGCGATGCGCTGCTGGTTGGGATCATCGAGCAGTTGGTTCAGACGCTTGGACAGCTGCTCCACCTGCGCCAGGATGTCCTCGCCCTGGTTGCCCAGGCGGCTCACCAGCCCGGGCCGCAGCGGGATGCGTGGCGTGGCGCCGTCCTGCGCCTGCAGCGGTGCCCCGGCCCGGCCCTGGTCGTCCAGCTGCACATAGGCCAGCCCCGTGACCCCCTGGAAGCCCAGCGTGGCGAAGGTGTCGGCGGTGACGGGTGCACGCGGGTCCACCGCCAGCCGCACCAGCACGTTGCCCGGCTGGCGTGGATCGAAGGAGATGTCCTCCACCTTGCCCACGTCCACACCGCGCAGGCGCACGGGCGCCTGTTCCTGCAGCCCCGTGACGGATTCGCGGGTAGATATCTCGAAGGTCTGGTACTGCGCGGTGTCGCGGGTGAGCCAGGCGCCGAGCAGCAGCAACAGCGCCGCGACCAGCAGCACGAACAGGCCGGCGGCCAGGGCATGTGCCTTGTTTTCCATTGCAGCTACTCCTGAAGGGGTTCGGGCGCATCGCGCAGCACGCCCATCGCGCGGCGGCCACGCTCGCCCAGAAAGAAATCGCGCACGAAGGGATGGTCGAACGAGGGCACCTCCTGCGGCGAGCCGCTCACCACGACGCGCTGTTCGGCCAGCACCGCGACGCGGGTGGAGAGCTCGAACAGGGTGTCGAGGTCGTGGGTGACCATGATGACAGTCAGCCCCAGATCGCGGTGCAGCGAGCGCAGCAGCGCGACGAAGGCGTCCGAGCTGTCGGGGTCGAGTCCGGCGGTCGGCTCGTCCAGCAGCAGCAGCGGCGGGTCCATGGCGAGGGCGCGGGCCAGTGCGGCGCGCTTGATCATGCCGCCGGACAGGTCCGATGGCATCTTGTCGGCGTCCTGCGGCTGCAGGCCCACCATGCGCAACTTCACCATGGCCGCGTCGCGCACCAGCACGGGCGAGAGCGTGCGCAGCTCGCGCAGGGGAAAGGCGATGTTCTCGAGCACGCTGAAGGCCGAGAACAGCGCACCGTGCTGGAACAGCATCCCGATGCGGCTGGCAGCACCTGGGCCTCCCATGCGATCGACGGGCTCGCCCAGGACCTCAATGTCGCCGCGATCCGGACGCTCCAGCCCCAGCACCTGGCGCAGCAGCACGGTCTTGCCGGTTCCCGATCCGCCCACCAGCGACAACAGCTCGCCCGGCAAGACGCGCAGGTCCAGATCCTTGTGGACGACGGCTCGCCGACCGCCCCCCTCGAACACCGTCCAGAGCTTGCGGATATCGACGACGGGCTGCGCGATGGGTAGAGACGCATTCACGGGCGAGCCTCCTGCGTGCTGCGCATTGCGGCGCCATGCGCCTTGGGAGCGGCACGGCGGCTCATAACCCCACGTCCTGGAATACCACGGCAAACAGCGCGTCCACCACGATGACGACGGTGATGGCGGTGACCACCGAGGCGGTCGTACCTTCGCCGAGGGACTGGGTGTTGGGCTGTACGCGCAGGCCGAAATGGCAGGCGATGAGGGCGATCAGCACGCCGAAAACCACCGACTTGCCCAACGCCAGAACCAGGTTGCCGACCGGTACCGCATCGGGCAGCGCGAACAGGAAGTAGCTTGGCGAGATGCCCAGCGACAGGTCGGCTGCCATCATTCCCCCGGCCAGCGCGCACAGGGTCGTCCAGGTGCTGAGCAGCGGCATGGCGATGGCCAGCGCCATGGTGCGCGGCAACACCAGCCGAAAGCTGTGCGAGATGCCCATGACACGCATCGCGTCCAGTTCCTCCGTGACACGCATAACCCCGATCTGCGCGGTGATCGACGAGCCCGAGCGACCGGCGATGAGGATAGCTGCCAGCATGGGCCCGAGCTCGCGGATCACTGCGATGCCGAGGATATTGACGATGAACGCGTCGGCGCCGAAGGTTCGCAGCTGCTGTGCGGTCAGGTAGGCCAGCACGACGCCGATCAACACGCCGACGAGGGCGGTGATCGGCACCGCCGTGGCGCCGATGCGATAGAGATGACCCGAGAAGTCCTTCCAGGGGCCTCGTCGCAGCGCCCGGGCGAGCGTCAGCAGGTCGAGGGCGAGCTGCCCCACCAGCACGACGAACAGCCGCAACGCGTGCAGTGCACCGAGCACGCCGGCGCCGAGTTCGAAGTAGCGCGCGCGCAGGCCGCGTCGCGCCGGCTCCGGCACATCGGTGGTGTAGCGCGCCACGCGCTCGAGCACCGCGCGCTGCGCAGGCAACGCCTCGATTGCGTCAGGCCAGCGGCGGCCCCAGTGCTCCCAGAGCACCTGGGCTCCGATGTGGTCGAGCTGCTGTGCCTCGCGCAGGTCCCAGCCGGCATTGCGGGGCACGGCGGCCATGGCGGCGAGCAGGTCTCGCAGCTGCCGCGGACGGGCGAACTGCGCAGCCGTCCACTGCCCGCGCAGGCAGGCAGCCGCGCCAGGCGCGCGGGGGGGCTCGAGTCGGGGCGCAGCATCCACCATGCTGCGGCCCATGGTAGAGGCTCAGCGGCGCAGGGGCTGTAGGAGAGACCGCCACGGCGCGAAGCACACGTGATGCACGGGACGCTTCGCGCGGATGCATCGCGCGGCCGCTTCCCCGGCCATGGCCAGCTCCACAGCGGGCAAACTCTATCCCCTCGCAACGCCGAGCGCCCTAGACTGCGATGCCCGGCCGCGGGCGGGCCGCACAAGGCGCGCACGCCTGGCGGGCTCCGGCGGCACCCATCCTCGTTGCGCATGAGCACCCTTTTCTTCGACTACATCGTCATCGGCGCAGGCACGGCCGGCTGCCTCCTGGCCAACCGGCTGTCGGCCGACCCGGGCACGCGCGTGCTGCTGATCGAGGCGGGGTCCAAGGACAGCTACCACTGGATCCACATCCCGGTGGGCTATCTCTACTGCATCGGCAACGCCCGCACCGACTGGCTGTTCCAGACCGAGGCCGACGCAGGACTGAACGGCCGCGTGCTGCGGTATCCCCGAGGCAAGACGCTGGGGGGCAGCTCCAGCATCAACGGGATGATCTACATGCGCGGGCAGGCGCGCGACTACGACGGCTGGGCCGCCGCGACCGGCGACGACGCCTGGCGCTGGGAAGCCTGCGTGCCCTATTTCAAGCGACACGAGGACTACCACGGCGGCGCCGACGCGCTGCACGGCGCCGGCGGCGAGTGGCGCGTGGAGCGCCAGCGCCTGCGCTGGGACATCCTCGACGACTTCGTGCGCGCCGCCCAGGAAGCGGGCGTTCCGCCGACGCCCGACTTCAACCGCGGAACCAACGAGGGTGTCGGCTACTTTGAGGTGAACCAGCGCAACGGCTGGCGGCTCAATACCGCCAAGGCCTTCCTGCGCCCGATCTGCACGCGTCGCCCCAACTTCACCATGTGGACGCAGGCGCATGTCACCCATCTGACGCTCGAGCCCGGCCCCGACGGGGCGCTGCGCTGCACCGGCGCACAGGTGTGGAATGGCAAGGAACTGGTCACGGTGCGGGCGCGTCGCGAAACCGTGCTGTCGGCCGGCAGCATCGGATCGCCGCAGCTGCTGCAGCTCTCGGGCATCGGACCGGGCGAGTTGCTGCAGGCCCACGGGATCCCGGTGCTGCACGATCTGCCTGGTGTCGGAGCCAACCTGCAGGACCATCTGCAGATCCGCGCGGTCTACAAGGTGCAGGGCGTAAGCACCCTCAACACGCTCGCCTCGAGCTGGTGGGGCAAGGCGCGCATCGGTCTCGAATACGCCCTGCGACGCACCGGCCCCATGAGCATGGCGCCGTCGCAACTGGGCGCTTTCACGCGCAGCGGACCGGAACACCCGTGGCCGAACATCGAGTTCCACGTCCAGCCCCTCAGCCTCGATGCCTTCGGCGAGCCTCTGCACACCTTCAACGCCTTTACGGCGAGTGTCTGCAACCTGAACCCCACCAGCCGCGGATGGGTGCGCATCCGCAGTCCGCGCTTTGCCGATGCGCCCATGATCGCGCCGAACTACCTGAGCACGCCCGAAGACCGCAAGGTCGCGGCCGATTCCTTGCGCGTGGCGCGGCGCATCGTCTCGCAGCCGGCGCTGGCGAAATACCAGCCCGAGGAGTGGAAGCCGGGCCCGCAGTACCAGACCGACGACGAACTCGCCCGCCTGGCCGGAGACATCGCCACGACCATCTTCCATCCCGTCGGAACGACCCGCATGGGAGGCGCCGACGACCCGATGGCGGTGCTCGACTCCCGCATGCGCGTGCACGGCGTCCAGGGGCTGAGGGTGGTCGATGCCGGCGCCATGCCGACCATCCCGAGTGGCAACACCAACTCACCGACGCTGATGATGGCCGAGAAGGCCGCCGAATGGATGCTCGATGCACCGTGATGCAGCACGCCCGGTAAGGCAAAGGGGTTAACGGGAAATTCCCGATGCTGTGGTGCACCATGGTGGGTACAGTCCACCCATCTCGCGACGGTCGCCCGGCGCACAGTCGAGAGGTCCGAGGAGACAAGCGAAAAGAGCGAATGCTCACCCGGCATCAAGAACGATGCCCGCCAAAGGCGCCCTCGGGCGCCTTTGTCATTGGAGTCGCGCCTTCCGACGCCAACGCGCAGCGGCGCGGTGTCTTCGCGACATCGATGCCATGGAGGCAAGGCGGGCCCGTGCACCTGCTACCCACCTCGAAAACGGAAGCCGGACGTCACCTCTGCACAGGTCTTCAGCAGAAGGTCACCTTGGGGTCGCTGAGCCCGCCTCGCGGCGCGCAGGCAGAGCATGCGCCTTGACGCGCCTCACGCCGTCCGTGTCGCCACGATGCCCAAGCCCAAGCCCAAGTCCAAGTCCAAGTCCAAGTCCAAGTCCAAGTCCAAGTCCAAGTTTGCACGGCTGAGCCAGTGCCACAATCCCGCGGATGGAACTGCTGCTGATGACCTCCGCATCGCTGCTGGCGGGATTCGTGGACGCGATCGTCGGCGGAGGGGGTCTCATCCTGGTGCCGGCGCTGTTCGCCATCTTCCCCACCGCCGCCCCCGCGAGCCTGTTCGGCCTCAACAAGAGTGCCTCCGTATGGGGCACTTCGATCGCTGCGCTGCAGTTCAGCCGGCGGGTGCACATGAACTGGCACGCACTGTTGCCCGCAGCCGGTGCCGGGCTGATCGGCGGCTTCGTAGGCGCATGGGCGGTGACGGTGGTCTCTGGCGAGTTCCTGCGCAAGCTGCTGCCGCTGGTGCTGCTGGGCGTGTTGGCCTATACGCTCGCGCGCAAGGATCTGGGCCGCCACCATGCGCCGGCGCTCGGGCGAGGCGCAGAGCGCCTGGTAGCCGGTGGCATCGGCCTGGTGCTCGGCTTCTACGACGGATTCTTCGGCCCGGGGACCGGCAGCTTCTTCGTGTTCCTGTTCGTGCGCTGGCTCGGCTACGACTTCCTGCACGCCTCGGCCGCGGCCAAGCTGCTGAACACCGCGACCAACCTCTCTGCCCTGACGCTGTTCGCGCTGAAGGGCCACGTGTGGTGGCACTACGCCCTGGCCCTCGCGATCGCCAACGTCGTGGGCAGCCTGCTGGGCACGCGCATGGCGCTGCGTCACGGCGCGTCGTTCGTTCGCGGCGTCTTCATCGTGGTGGTCTCGGCCCTCATCCTCAAGACCGGCTGGGACGCGTTCGGCGGTTGAGCCTCACAGCGCACGACGCGCCAGATAATGCGTCGATGGACGATATCGTGCGCCAAGCGATGGCCAAGTGGCCCAACGTGCCGCACTGCTGGGGGTGGCTGGGACTGGACGCCCGTGGCGGCTGGTACATGCGCGATGACCGCGTGCAGGCGGCCGGCCCCTTTCCGCAGCACAAGGGCTCGCTGCTGCGGCACGACAAACTGATCGAGTTCATCCACCGCAACTACGCACGGGACGAACTCGGCCACTGGTTCTTTCAGAACGGACCTCAGCGGGTCTACGTGGAGTTGGAGTGCACGCCGCTGATCTGGCGGCTGGACGCCGATCTGCGCCTGCGCGCCCACACGGGTCAGTCCGCGCAAGCTGGAGCCTGCGTCACCGACGAACTCGGCCGGCTCTACCTCGACTCCGACATCGGCTTCGGCCTCGTGCACACGCTCGACATGGGCATCGCGGCGGACGCGGTGGAAGCCGGAATCTGGCAGCCGGAAATGACAAACGCCGCGGACTTGCCGCGGCGGTTCGGATTTGTGCGCAGCCCCGCCCGCGAGCGGCAGCTTGGAGCGGCTGCAGCCCCGCAGCGCGAGCCTACTTGACAGTACCCACCATGTACTCGACGGCCGCCCTTAGTTGCGCCTCGGTTGCCGTCGCAGCGCCACCCTTGGGAGGCATGGCGCCCTTGCCCTTGATGACGGACTGCAGCAGGCCATCGACCCCAGCCGACAGGCGGGGGGCCCACGCAGCCTTGTCGCCGAGCTTGGGCGCCCCTGCGATGCCCGCGGCATGGCAGGCGACGCAGGCCTGGTTGTAGAAGGTTTGACCGCCACCCGCGGCTGCGACGGTGGTGGATGCGGCGGGTGCGGCTGCCGCCGGTGCATCGGTTGCAGCAGGCGCAGCGGCTGCAGCGGGCGCAGCGGGCGCAGCAGTCGCCGCAGGCGCAGCGGCTGCAGCAGGAGCAGCTGCTGCTCCATCAGCCGGTGCGCTTGCAGTGGTCGCACCCGCGGCAGGCCGATCGGGCTCGGCGAAGTTCGCGCCGGCGGAATTCGCGAGATACGCCACCGCGCGGGCGATCTCCACGTCCTCGAAGTCGCCACCCGCCTGCGGTGCCATCGCGCCTTTCCCCTTGAGCGCGGAGGTCACGAGCGCCTCGAAACCGGTGCGAATACGCGCGGTCCAGTCGGCGTTGGCACCCAGCTTGGGCGCACCGGCGGCACCGGTGACGTGGCACGCAGCGCACTGCGCCTTGAAAACCGTCTCACCGGAAGCCAGGGGCCGGTTGGCGTCGCGCACTTCGACCGTTCCGACCTTCTGGATACGCTCGGCCAAATTGCGCTGCAAGGCGTCTGCAGTCACACCACCGAGCTCGTGCCGCACGGACATGTTGCTGCCCGAAGGCTGGCTGTCCGAGACCACATAGGCGACCAAACCAATGATGACGAACACAGGCACGACGAAAGCGAAGAACGCGGCCCAGAGCAACTGAAGGGGCGTCTTGATCGGACCGGTGTGGTTCTCTTCCTGCGTGCTGTCGCTCATGGCGTCCTCGGGAAATGCGGGGGCTGTGAAAACAAACCCTCGATTATAGGCGGCGGCCCTTGTGCCTTTCGCTGACCTGCCGCCCGGCAGCAGGACGCTGCGCTTGGGTGATAATCGCCGCTTCCCGAATGCGGCTGTAGCTCAGTGGATAGAGTATTGGCCTCCGAAGCCAAGGGTCGTGGGTTCGATCCCCGCCAGCCGCGCCAATGAAAACACCGGCCTCGTCGAATTCTTCGGCGAGCGCTACTAGCTTCGTGTAAGCGCTGTGTACGCGCTACCGCGATCTCACTTCGGGCGATCCAGCTGAGCGGCTTCCGCCCTCAACCGAGCTGCCGTCTCCTGGATGCGTGCCTTCGCCTCCCGGTAGTGCGTCCGATGGTTGCCCACCACGTTCTCACCGTCGAAAAGCGCCCTCGTTTCGTCGAACGCAATCTCCAACGGTATGCGATCGCGCTTGTTCCGGTCCCAGCAGTGCAGTCCGGTCAGGAGCGGCAACAAGCGGGGAAAGCTGGGCACGTCGTACCTGCTCTGACTGCCTTCATGCTCTCTCTTCAGGAAATCCTGGATCAGTGGCCGCGTGGTTGCGTCATGTGAACCGGCGACCAACCCCCTCCTGAAGGCGTACTGGTACTGAAATTCGTTGAGCTGCCGTTGCCAAGCAAAGAGATCAAACTCTCCGGCAAGGTCGACTTCGATGCCGAATGCCTTGGTGCCGTCCACGTTGTACGTCGTGTAGCGGAACGATGGATGCAGATGAATCGGTTCGCGAAGATTGAGTTGAAAATGCTCGAGCGGGACGTCGTCGTTCTGCGTGTACTTGCGTGCAACGCGAAGCCCCTTTTCAATCTTTACGATGACGGCGGGAAGATCGGTTCTGGAGAGCAGATCGCAAACCCGATAGAACCGCGCCACTGGGATGTCCAGCAGGTGCATGCGGGCGGAAAACGCTGCTCGCACTGAACTGAGCCCCTTGTCAATGGCCTCCAGGAACTCTGGTTTGAAGCCGCGGGTATGCAACCTTGTCATCGGAAATCCCACCTGGAGTGTGTCCCAGGCGAGGTCCAAGAGGTGCTCACCGTGTATTTGAGTGTCAGAGAAGCCAAAAGCACGCCAAAACGCCTCTAGTTCGGCTGAAAGATCTCTCAGCGCTTTCATTCCCTGGGGGTCGACCACTTCGCACGCTCTGCTGACGTACTCGAGTTCAAGTGCATTGCGGACATTTCTCTGGATGTACGAGTACAGAACGTCTTCGTATTTCGGCTTGGTCATGGGGCGGGAACTTGGGGGAGGGTTGGGGCTTCCGGAGACTACCTCGTCAGGTAGTGCATCGATTTCTACAGTTCTCCATACCCGTGAACGTCGGCGAATCGTCCCGACGGAGATCGCGGCAAGGAGAGTGCAATGACGAAGGAAGTTGTAGACACGAACCCTGAAAGGGTGCCCACCGAGCGCTTTGCCGCGCGCAATCACGTGAAGCCCGGTACCGTGCTGAAGCAGCTGTGCAAGACCGGCGGGTATCACGGCGTGGTTCCGGTCAAGCTGGCCAACAATCGCTGGGACTGGCCCAACGTAGTGGTGGTCAAGCGCTGAAGGATCAACATGACTCAGAACCAAACTCCTGAAGATCGTGGGACGCCCAAGACCCGGACTATTCACGTCGAGGTCCGGAAGAAGCGGCGCGTGAACAGCAGGTCCGTACCGACACCCACGAGAGCGCCGAAATCAGCGTCCGAGGAGCGCGTGAAGGGCGAAAGTGCTGCTGACAAGCAGCCCTCCAGTGCCGACGCGCCTCGCGGAACAGCGCCGTCGGCCGCGCCTGATCACAACCCGGAAACGGTCGCTTTCCAGCCGCTCGAGAACGTACCCTACGAGCCGGCACCTTGGCAGTCGGTGAACCTGCTGAAAAAAAAGGGCGTCACTCTCCTGGTCACCGCGCCAGGCGCATGCAGTTTCGCACTGCCCGCCTACTTCGGCGCGTTCCTGTCCGGCAGAGGGATGGTGCCATTCGGGGCCGCCCACTATCCGGGCGACGTCTTGTTCACCACGCACACGCCCGACCTCGACCGGGCCATGCGAGCTGCTGTTTCGTCACTCTTTCCCAGTGAGAAGAAGGTGCTCACGCGATGCACGCCCCGCCGCTTCAATTGGAAGGAGCCGATCACCGTACTGGAACAGGCCTTGGCCGGTCAGCCGCGAGGAGCAACTGCTGCAGTGATCATCGATGCCGGCCCCTTTCCGCAGGGACTCCGTGACGATTGTGTGGATGCAGCGGTTGAGGCGATGAACAAGGTGGCCGAGGAGGCGGATTGCCTGGTGCTCGTCGTCGTCGAATCCACAAACCGGAGCGTGGATCCGTTCGAACGCATTCCCAAAGCGCTGCGGGGCGTGCGCGGCACGCTGCTTGCGGTTCCGCTGCGCTCCAAGACACTGGCACCGCAGGCGGGTGCGCCTGCGGAGTTCATGTTGATGCGCCTTGCGCAAGCTTCTCCGCACTCCCTTAATGTCCGCTTCTTTCTCGTTCCCGCGGTGGATCTGGTGGAGACCACCAGCATCACGTGGGGCGTCGTCGGATACGGAGATCCTCGGGAGGCCTTTCGAATGGCGGAAAGCATCGACCTGACAGTTGCGCAACGCGCCGCGGTGGAACTAGCAGTGGACATCATCCGTCACCACGGGCCGACCAGCAGCAGGGAGTTGCAGGCGGCGGGCAAGCTGCATCGCGGGATCGCACCGACCACGATGAGGGACGCACTGTCTGTCGCCAAGCTCCTGGGCTACCTTGGCGCAGGCCGGAGCTTCGATGGCAGGTCGTTCTGGATCATCCCCGGCGTGACGCAAATCCCGAGCTGGATGTACTTGCCGAACAACTTGCGGGATGGCGACATCCCTTTTTGATGCGCGGCACGTGCCGGAGGTACCGGAAGTGGGGCCACTTCCGGTACCTCCGGCCTGGAAGCGGCGCATTGACTCGCGGCAAAGACAGCGCCGGCAAGAGAGGCTACTCCTTTGGGCGAGGGTGTCCCACTTGCCGCTGCGTTGCGCCGCACTCAGCAGCTCTCCGATGCGTCTGGCAGCGTCTGCGCGCAAGTGCCGGCCCAGGGCTGTCAACCAAGTCAGCACGGCGATGAGGGAGATGAACAGTGCGAAGAAGAAGGCGCGCGATCCATCCGGGCCATGCCTCGTGGCGCGGAATTCGTCTCCGTGGCAAGCCAGAACGTGAAGCAAAAGAAACCGGACAGCACCACGGGCAGCGCTGCCCCGTAGCGAATAACCAGGCGTTCAATATCCCCTCGCCGCTCAGGTGCCAATCAATACGCGGCATTGGGGACAGACAGTTTCCCACGTCGGGCGGCGAATCCCAGTAGCCACCAAAGAAGGGGTGGGACAACGGCAACCAAAGCGACATACAACCCTCGGTTCATCTGCGCATTGGCTGCGCCACCGATGTCACGGTGGGAGTTGACCTTCTCAGGCAATCCGCTGCCCAGCGCCAGCACGGGCTCTCGTTTCAGCGTGCTTGCCCCTCGGTCAACATCGATGGCGAAAAGGCCGCCATCGTTGCCCAGGTAGGTCACTTCGGCGCAGTGGGTCAGGTTTACATCACCGAGGCTTACAAGCGACCGCTCGGATCCCGAAAGAACGCAATCGAGGACCGCAAGAACGGGCGGAGCCATGGCATCTCGTCAGCGCTGCTGCGCTTGATGTCAGGCAATTTTTACTGGACACCCTCCTTCATGTGAGAGAGCGTGCCGTAGCGGCCGCGGCAAAAGGAACGTGCGTCGGCAACGGCGCCCCGGAGTTCCTTTTGCCCAACCACATTGATGAGTCATTTGCGAAGCTGTCGGCTTCGCTTTATGCCGTCTTGCCCGTGGCGTGGCGAAGCGCTGCTTCGCCCGCCCGTCCCATTTCCGAGAGGGCGACTTCAGATTAGGCCACTCATCAAGACACGACTGCACACCGCCCTTCCTTCTACGTTTGCTATGTCCAAACAAGTGGGAAAGCGGCCTCTGAGGAGGGCCTCTGCCAGCGCTTCACCCGCAAAAAAAGAAGCTGGCCACGCAGATGCCAGATCCGAAGGTCTGGCAAGCATAGATGGTGAAGATTAACGCGATCCAAGGCAACGGGTCAGGTC
The DNA here is from genome assembly GCF_037726105.1 of Ramlibacter sp. AN1015. Lineage (NCBI taxonomy): Bacteria > Pseudomonadati > Pseudomonadota > Betaproteobacteria > Burkholderiales > Comamonadaceae > Ramlibacter > Ramlibacter sp. AN1015. Next base: position 22,187 of record NZ_JBBJUM010000020.1, on the reverse strand, counting down.
TGCAAAGTCAGCAAAGGATCTGAGCGCTTGGCTCGATGCCTTCTAACGCCGTAGCAATGTAAGTGCTGCCAGAAGTGCCCGGGTCATGCGGTCTGTATAGGCCCATTCAAGTAAATTTTTACCGCACAACACATGTTATGTACGGCGCAGGGGTGCTGCCGTGCACCCGGCATACAAAGTCAGGGCTACGCCAGTCCGTCTATTTTGTTAATTAATAAGAGAGAGAAGGAAGAAGAGAACTCCTCTTCACAGGAGGAGTGAGAGGAAGGCGAGGAAGATCTCAGGGGGGTCCGGGGGGAAAATCGCGCCGCGACCATGCCACATCTCACCGCTGTCCCGCTGACAGCAGGCGATGCTTGGAGTAGGCATGGCGCTGGCAATCGAAGCCGCGCTGGCGATGGAAGCCAGGTCTTTCAACAGCCCCCATCCCACAGCGGATTCGCATGCCCTGCTCCCGGCGAACGTGTCTGCAGCTCACTGTTCGCCTGTCGTCTGACCGATCTTCAGCGCACCTCACTCATCATGCCAAGGCTCACAGCAGACCGCGTTCAACCATCGACAGCGCGCCGAAGTCGCTCGTGATAATGTGGTCCAGAACCCGGATATCCACGAGCGCCAAACTGGCCTTCACGGTGCTCGTGAGCAGCTCGTCCGAGCGGCTAGGTTCGCAGACGCCGCTTGGATGGTTGTGATGCAGCACCACCGCCGCGGCATTGACGGCCAGTGCCCGCTTGAGGATCTCGCGCGGGTACACGGCCGTTTGTGACAACGTGCCACGGAATAGCGGCTCGTAGGCAAGCAGCCGACGATGCGAGTCCAGGAACATGACCGCGAACACCTCGTACGGCAGTCCCTGCGCCTGCAGGCGCAGGTAGTCCTTGACGGAGTCGGGACTGGCGAATACGTCGCGCTCTTGGAAACGCGCGCGCAAGATGCGCAGTGCCTGCAGGATCACCTCCTCGTCCGAAGGCTCTGTGCCCACGTGGTCAGCCGGGTTCATCACGCCTGCTCCGTCCGCGGTGAAGCCGTCTGAGGCGTCTGGGCAAGCACCGCTTCGTCCAACCTGCGCGCAAGCTTCTCCGTCAGGGTCGCAGCCGCAGCGGCTTCACTTGCTCGAGGCGGTGCAATCGCGTCCGGCGCGCCGCCGCTGTGGAAGAACTCTTCCACCACAGCAGCGCCCTCTTCCGCCGACTCCTCGAATGCGCCGTTAGCCAGCCCCTGACGGGCGGCTTCGTCCAGAAAACTCTGATCGAAGCCAGCGGCAAGCCGCTCTTGCGCCTGCACTCTTGCCTGCGCAACCGCCTCGGCGATCGTCATGCCCGCCCGGGTGGTCAGGTCCACAAAGTAGATCGTGCTGCCGTGCGACTGCGTCGTCGATTTGCCTCGCAGGCGCAACTCCAGCGGCAGGGTCGCTAGCTGCCCGCCCGAAACCGCATGGAAGTACTTCAGCCGGGTCGAGAGCGTGCGAATGCTGTTGAAGCCAGTCGTGCGGAAGATGAAGCTTCCCAGCTCATCGTCCTCGCCGATCCTGACGTTCATCCGCCCGTAGGGCTTGCAGGCGCCGCCGGCAGCCAGCTCACAGGCTTCCGGCGAGGGACATGGCAGCGTCTGCACACCTGCGGCCGTCGAGCGTCGGCAGGTAGTGCCATTGCCCACGCATAGCGGCCGGCCCGTTCTGCGGTCAAATAGGCTGTAGTTGGCCCGCAGGGACAACTCCGAGTCGTTGAACAGCAGCCACACCGGAATGCTTCGCAATTTGGTGCCCGGCTTGCGCAGCACCTCGTCCAGCGGATGGCGTACCCAGCCCTCGGGGCCGTGCACCTGGCTGGTGATGGTGAACTCGTCGTCTTTGTCCGGCAGACGCTTGCCGTTGCGCTCGACGGTTTTGCCGATGGTGATGCGGCCCAGGATTGGGGGTGTCAAAGCGAGTCCTTTGAGCATGGTCAGCTCCTTTGAGATTGGTTGATGCACGGCATATAGCGCCACCGGCAGGTGGCACTAGGAAACGACGAGAAATCGCCGCGAACCGGGGTGCACCCGGGTGTAGAGCCCCTCGAGCTCGGGCCGGTCTCGCAGCAGGCGGTCGGTGTCCAGCTTTTGGCTGTCCTGCGCCCGCTTCCAGCTCACCTCCCCGGCCAGGAACAGCGCACGGCTGGCGTCCTCCATCCGCTGCTGGATCTGCTGCTTGAGCTGCTGCTCGCGCGCCGCTGCTTCGGCAAGCTGGTGGCGCACGGCCAGCAACTCGGCGAACACCTCGTTCATTGGCGCGTCCGCGCGCAGATCCAGCAGTTGCCCCTGGTCTTGCGGATACAAGGTGCGCAGCGCCTCGTGGGCCGATTCGCTGCCGTCAGCCGGCGGCTGCCGGTCTTCCTCCACGTAGCGCCAGAACTGGCGCTCCAGCAGCACCAGCCGTGCAATCAGGGCGTCGTCCCGCTCGATCCGATGCACCCGCAGCTCTTGCCCGCAGACCAGCACGGCCACGTCCGCGGCCTGCTTGCCCGTGACAGCCAGCTGGTGGTGCACCTGGATCTGCACGTACTCGGGCACCCCGTCCTTCCACAGGCGCGCGCCGTTCAGGCCGGCGGTCTTGCACTCCAGGATCTGCACCTCCTGGTCACCCAGCACCTCGCGGTCCACGTTGGCCAGCATCCAGGGCTCCTGCGGGTGCTGCAGCACGGCGTTGATGCGCCGCACCCGGCGGCCGGTGCGCTTGGTGTAGTGCGCCGCTACGATCGGCTCGAGCAGCGTGCCCCAGTACAGCGGGCTGGCTTCGTCGTTTGGATCTTCTTGGGCGAGATTGCCGGCTCGGCCTGTTTTCTCCATCCACAGTGCCAGCTGTGATTTGTACGGGTTCAGGCCTACGGCCGCCGCCGCATCGGAGCTGCCGATGCCGCGCTGACGCACGGCGAGCCATTCCTTGCGGTTCATGTTCTTCGTCTTGACCAGCTTCAACGCGGGCTTGGCGGAAGCGGGCGTGATGTGTCCTGCTGCGTGTTGCACAGCGATCCTTTCGGTGAAATGGAATGCACAAGGCATAAGGGGCTGGATCCGCTAGAGCGGACCCAGCCCTATGCCGCGCAGTTGACGACGATCAGCTGACCAGCTGCAGGGCCTGGTTTAGGGCGCGTTGCTTGAGCGCTGCACCGGCGCCAAACCACGCGCTGTCCATGCGCGAGTCCGTCGTGCGCGCGCGGCGTTCGTGGTCCACGTGCTGGGTCACGGCGTTGAGCAGCCCCCAGGCCGTGCCCTGGCTGGAAGCGAGCTCCGCACCCTTGCCCGCCGAGCCGTCATAGATCGCCTGCACCCGCTTCAGAGCACGCTCATTGACCAGCGCCTTCGCCGAATGCGGGTGGTCATTGCTCTGGCACACGACCTTGAGGAAGTAGTTCATCGCCTCGTGGCTCTTCACCTTGCGTTCTGAGAGGGTCTTCATGCGGTACATGAAAGCGTCCCAGGCCGTCACGGCTATTCCAAGCTGCCGCTTTACCGCTTGCGCGTCAAACGCGGTGCTGTGCGGCACCTTCACCGCGGCGGCTGCTGCGTTCAGCGCCATCGTGAGCGTGTTGTTGCACACGACCCGGATGGTGGTTGGCGTAGCCGTGGTGGCCAGGGTGCCGTCGCACGACGTGGCCAGCAGCACGTAGCCCTTGACCAGATCATTGCCCTTCAGGTTGGCTTCCTTGCCAGTGCGCGCCAGCGCCCAGAGCTTGCGGCCCTGCTTCAGCACCCCTGCGGTCTCCAGCTCGAAGCCGGAGATCTCCGTCAGGTCCCGATAAAACTCAAGGATTTCGCGAGGCTGCACCACCTGATAGCGGTTGCTCACCACCGACAAGGGCGCGCTGGTGTCGCTGCGATAGAGCACCTTCTGCTCTTCGAAAGTCTGAATGGAGCCGAGTGCGCCGGCCTCACCGGTCATGAAGCGCACTGGCGTCTCGCGGATGGTCCAGTCCATTCCGGCCTTTTGCATCCAGACTTCGATCGGCTGGCGCGGCGGCAAGACGCTCCCCAGTTGATGCCACGGTGTCTGGCCGACGTAGGCCATCTTCTCGATTGCGTGAGCCATACCTGCGCCTCACTCTTCGTGGAAGTGCATATCGAAGGTGCTGGTGCCGGGCTGACCCCTGGGCGGCTGCGAGCGGGCTGCGCGAGCTTCGCCACCAGGCGCGGCCGCGGTGAACTCCATGTTCACCGAGGTGGGTGCCACGTCCTCGCGAAAGCTGTGACCGCAGTCCAGGCAGGCGCGGTTGTCGAGGAAGTTGGCGTCGGCCAAGTTGCCGGCGACGGAGCCCAAGGCGCAGCCGGCAGAGCCCGCCAGCAGGCCGGAGACGACCGCACCGCTCAGGCCACCAGCGACCGCGCCGACTGGACCTGCTAGGGCACCGATAGAGGCGCCCACCTGCACAGTGCGTAGTGCGCTGGCAGTGCCAACCGCCGCGCCGACAAGGCTTCCGACGGTGGCGCCGGTGCGCTTGCCAACCTCACGGTTGGAGATGTGCGTGGATCCGCAACGAGGACATTTCATGATGGATGCTCCAGTGAGTTGTTGAACGAGCTGGGGCGAGTCAGCATTCGCAAGTGACTCGACAGCTCACGGGAGTGATATGTGTCTGAAACGCCGAGGAATCCTGCAGCATGCGCATCGGTCGCAGCAGTGCGGGGACTGCTCGCCTCTCCGCGCCGCAGCGCGCGCGTGTAGATGCATGACCCATCCGCAACTCAGCCCGCCAGCAACCTTGCTTATGACCCTAAACCAGCTTTCGCCAACGCATATCGGTCACTCGGCGTTCTGCCAGGACACGCCATCGTCTCGGCGAGGCAGCTGGTGTCGCAATCCTCACGCAGGGGTTCTGCATCAGGTGAATGCGCGTGGGACCGTCAGATATTCGGCGTCCACTTGCCAGACTGGTAATGGACACGCGCACCATGTCCGGCTGTTTCCAAAGCTTGGTTCAGTCCCTCCTCCCAAAGTTTCTTGCGGGTGATAACGCCAAGGCTCAGTTGCTTGGGCGATTGCCCGCCGCTGTCCTTCTTGCAGCCGCCAAGCGTTGGCGACTTCGGGTTCGCACGTCGGAAGAAGGTGTCGGCCGACCGTTCGAGCCCGTCTGAAACTCGATCAGAGTAGAGGATATGCGCGTGTGGGTGTCCCTGCCCTTCTGCGAGCACGTTGTGAATCGCGTACTGATACGGCTTGGGCCCGAGGTCACGGGCAATGTACTCCTCGACAAGGAGGATCCAATCACGGAGGGTCAGTTCGCGAGGAAGGCTTAGCGTGAGGTGCCGGCAAGCTGACCCGTTCTTTCGTTCGTAAAGATCGGCAGCCGCAAAATACACTGCCGGATCGCCGTTGCACCAAGGCGGCAAGTTGCCGCAGCCTGTGGCGACAAGATCGTTCAGGTAGCTGAATTCCTCTCGCCGCCAGATGTAGTTGGATTGTGATGTCGCCCTACCCTTCTGGTAGCTGCCGATGTGCCAATTGAAGATCGCCATGTGAGTATTCCTGTTGCTGGGAGTTGAGGATTGGAGAAAGGGTAATGGTCAGGCACACCCAGTCACCCAGGATCGACCAACACTTGCGTTCACGCAGACGTGAGCGAGTCGTTCCATACTCTTGAGGTACGCGGTAAGAAATTACTGCGTACGTGCATATGTATACGAATTGACGTCGGTGGCTACGGCGTAGCCGCAGCCTCACATAGCGCAGGCGCAAGCCTTACCTTCCGGCAAAGTGGCCGGTGTTCGGCCTGCAGCTACCTATCGCAGGATCGGAAGTGCACCTTGAGCGACTCGGCCTCGCCGCTCATTCACCAGGCCGCATCGCGCAGTTCTGTGTAGGTCCGAGCCTTCAACTCGAACGGAACCCGCGGCAAATGCCGCGTTATCCCAGGTTCGGGATCCCGCGTCTCCACCCGCAGCATGCATGGGCGCCAGCCGTTCCGACGCGTCGACAAGGGCCGCGGCCCGCACGCTCAAAAAAAGAACAACTTCGCGGCGAGCCTTGCAAACCGGCTCCCGAGAGCGCTTGCTGCGTGAGACGGATACCGACTTCTTCAATTCATAGGCGGCAAGACCACCCACCACTTCGATGCCCTTGGGGCCGACCAGGGCCATGAAAGAGTCGCTCGCCAACAGCCGGCCAAGGTATGCGTAAGCCGAACGTTTCGCTTCGTAGCTCTGCGGAAAGCGAAGGCCACGCCGAACACAGAGAGCAGCGCCTCCATCAATGGCACATCGTCGGCCGAGAGATGCTGAATGGTGTATCGGGTCGCGGTGGACGTGGTCCAGTTGTCGGAAAATCGATGGCGGCTGGGCGACCGCTGCAGGGCCGCTCCTAACCGAAAGCAGACCCATTCAGTCTTCCGGTGATCGTATTGGGCACCACTGCGTGAGACCCCGCATCTCCGCTATCCAAGCGGACCCAATCGAAACGAGGATCGAAGTTGCCCGCAGCAGTCAAGGCGCCGGGCCATGCGCCTCGACCAGGCACCCGCACTGGGAGCGCAGGCGCACAGTAGTCGAAGGTGCCCCATCGCAGATGCAAAGCGAACTTGGCCACGCGCTTAGAGCCTATCGGTTCGAGCACCGTCGTCTGGCAGCTTTTCTTCCTCTGGCCTGAGTGCAGCCATAAGCTGCTCGTTCATCTTGGTCATTGCTCTGACCTGCTCCTCCGCTCGAATCTGAACTGTTCGAAGCCACAACCACGCCAGAACCACTACGCCAAGTGAGCCGTAGATGAAATGCATCAGTTCCAAGGTCACTGCATCGCCTTTTTGTCAGGTTTAGCCATCTTCGCCGTCAACCTCAACGCATAAAAGTTGCCTGCCCGCAGGAGGTCCGCCGTGCGAGCCGCCATTTCGCCTGGATGCATTAAGGCGTTCTGCCTGCACCACGCCTGGTGCTCAGACCACTGCCGGCGGTCACTGCTGCGACTGCTCTCGTCCACGACGGACCTCCTGGTGTCTGCCCGCAAGCGTACTGCTTCCCGCGGCCGTGTGACAGGTGCGACACCGAGCCGCGCTGCTAGCTGCGCTAAGTCGGACAGGTGCAGCAGAACCCAATTCTCCAGAAGCGCGGGTCTCAGGAGGATGGGAAACTTCGCGTGCAGCCGCGGCGCAAGCGGTGACGAGCACCTCGCCCGGGCGGGCGGCGGCGTGTCGCCCGCCTCCGCGCTATGGAACACTCCAGCCGGAGGCATCCAGCCTGCCGCCCCAGCGGCTAGACTTTGCCCCTTGCGCATGTTCGACCCCTGCTGCTCAGCTGCAGTCTCACTCACCCGGACCGCAGGCGTGACGGGTTCAGTTGACTCGCTAACTGATATGTTCGCTGCGACGTTCGGCGTCCCCAAGCGGAACGCGGGACCGAAGGTTTTGCCCGCAGCAGTTGAGAGCTTCAGCGCGAACGCAAAGCTGCACCTGCTTCAGCTTGACCTTGTTGCGTATCGGTACGAGCCCCGTCATCTCACAGCTTTTCTTGTTCTGGCCTAAGTGCCGCCGTCAGCTGGTCGTTCATCTTAGTTAGCGCGCTGACCTGCTCCTCCGCTCTGCGCTGCCCCCAGGATCAGCAACACGACGATTCAGAGTCCGTGGGTTGAATCGTAATGGGTTGATCTGATTGCGCAGTGCCGCCAGCGAGCTGGCGGCACTGCGCGGCGAACGTCGCAGGCGGCATGTACCCCAGAGTGCTGTGCGGCCGGTGGTGGTTGTAGTCGTGGCGCCAGTTGTCGATCACGCTGCGCATGTGGCCCAGACTGGCGAACCAGTGCTGAGTCAGACACTCGTCTCGGAATCGACTGTTGAAGCTCTCCCATCCCTCGTCAACAGCGTCCATCGTTGCGGCTGGCGCCACCTTCGCTGTCGACCATCCGGTGAGATGAGTCGCCGGGAACGAGGCACTCCGACGCGTTCCACGAACTCGCTCCAGTCGATGCGCGATGTGGATTGGCTCACTTACCATCGTCGCACCGTCGCGGCGGCTCGGGCCCTCCGGGCACGCATACCCGACCCGAATCCAAGCGGGGCACGCCTCTGTGGCTTGCCGGAGCACTTGGCGGCATGTCCTCCGCAGGCAGACTCCTGAATCGCTACCCGTCTACGCAATGCACAGCTCCAGTTCCCCTTTCACTCGATCCGCCGGTGCCCCATAAGGCCTACATCCGCGACGGAAGCCAGGTCGCCAGCGGGGGCCAGGCATAAATAAGCCAGGCGAGGAACAGGATCAGCACCCAGTAGGGCGCCACCCCGATGAATATTTCGCGCACCGTCAACTCTGCGTCGGGGACCGATGCCTTCACGACAAAGATGCTCATCCCGAAGGGCGGAGTCAAAACTCCCGCTTCGATGACCAAAATGCCGACCAGCGCGAACACAATGGGGTCGATCCCAAGAGACGTGGCGATCGGCCAGAAGATCGGCACCGTGAGCAGCATGATGGAGATGCTGTCGATCATGCAGCCGAGGATGAACCATACGGCCACCATGAACATCATCGTGCCGCTGAGCCCGAGTCCCCAGGATTCGAGAATGCTTTGCACTTCCTGCGGCAAGCCGTTGAGGGCCACCAGTTTGCTGAACATCGTGGCGGTCAGTAGCAGCAACATGATCGGCGTCACCGTGCGGCCGGATTCGATGAACGCCTGGTGAATGCCGCGCCAGCGCATCCCCTTCGCCCATGCCACCAGCAGTGCGCCAACCAGCCCGACCGCGCTACCTTCGGTGGGCGTGAAAAAGCCAAACCAGATGCCCCCCAGCGTGATGACGATCAGTAGGCCGACATACAACGCGCCGAGGCTCTCGCTTCTCGAAGGCGCCTGCACCACGCGTTCCGACTCGGGTGCCGACGCCGGACGCAAGGTGGCAAAGGCCGCGCAGTAGAGCGCGTACATCCCCGCCAGCAGCAGTCCAGGCACGACGCCCGCGGCGAACAGGCGGCCCACCGACTGCTCGGTGAGGATGGCCCAGACAATCATGAAGACGGAAGGAGGGATGAGGAGTCCGAGAACCGAACTGCCTGCGATGCAGCCCGTGGCGAAGCTGCGGCTATAACGGTTTGCGCGCATGACCGGATAGGCAACGTGGCTGAAGGCGGCGGCGGCCGCAACACCCACGCCTGTCACTGCAGCGAAGACAGCATTGCCGCCGACAGTAGCCACCGCAAGGCGGCCAGGCACGCCGCGCAGCCGACGATTCACGACGTTGAACAGGTCGCTGGCCGCCCCGCTGTGTGCGATCAGCATGCCCATCACGGTGAAGCACGGAATGACGACGAAGTTGTAGTCCTTGATGCCGCTCAGCGCAGTCTGTCCCACCAGGTCCATGGCGGGCCACGCCCCGCCCAACGCGATGACCAGACCGAAAAGAGAGCTACCCGCAAAGGCAAACACCACGGGTACGCCCGCGACAACCAGCGCCACCAGCACCAATACGGCCGCCCAGGTTTCGATGAACATGTCCTGCCTCCTCTCTTCAGGCGTGCGGAGGACTGGACTTTGTCGTACCGCGACCCGGCACGGCCTTGACGGCCAGCCCGATGCACACGGCGGCGCCCAGGATCCAGAGGATCAGCGTAGCGAAGCGAAGCGGCGAAGCCGGAAGGCGGAACGCGTCGTTTCCGTAGAACTCGCCGCGGGCCCAACCCGACAGCGCGGGCTCCCAGCCGGCGAGCGCAAAGACCGTGAACACGGCTGCACCCACGCTCCAGGCCAGCACGCCCAGCGCACTGCGCAGCACCGTCGGCACCCGCTCAACAAGGAAGGTCACCCGCAGCAGCTTGCCCTCTCGGATGACGTGCGGTGCCTGCAGGAAAGTCACCAGCACCAGCCCTGCCCCGGTGAGCTCGGCCGTCCCAGCGAACGGCCTATTGAAAAGAAGTCGTCCGAGTACGTCGTAGCAGATGACAGCCACCATCGCGGCCAGAACTGCGGCGCCGAGCGCATGCAGCGCCAGCATCGCGCGGTCGATCCAGGAATTCATGAGTGATCCTTCGGGGGGGAGCAGGAACCAGGCCGCGCACCCGACGGCGACCATGGCCGCGGCCATAACAACCACTGACAGGTGAGTGGACAGCGGCAGCATGCCGGCAGCGGTGGCCGCGAGCGCTCCGCCGCTCATGTGCACGGTACCCACCGCCGCGGTGGCAAGACCTGATTGCCGCGGCTCATGCTGCAGCACCAGCGCAAAGGTCGCAGGGAAGACGATTCCGTGTCCGACCGCATGCAGCGCCAGCGCGAGCCCCCAGAGCCAGAGCGCGGGCCATGCCAGCGTGGCGAGCAGCAGCGCGCAGCCCACGCCCACGAGGCCCAGACCGCAACTCATGTGAAACGCACCGGGTAAGCGCGCCAGGCGGCGAACCCAGTAGCTGCCCGCGCCGAAGCCGAGATAGGTCGCGCCCAGCACGACGGCCACGAGCCCTTCGCTGGCGCCGGTGGAATCCCGCAGCGCCTGAGGGCCGGCGGCGGCCACGACGAAGAAAGGCGCGGCCGCGCCTGTGAAAGCGAGGGTCGCGCGTTGCACGCCGCGATTGCGCGCGAGCGCCGTCCACGCCGCCCGCCCAGGCACGAGGGTTGCGCTTGGCCGAGTTTCCCGGTGCGTGCGCCACGCCACCGCAGCCAGCAGCAGAACCAGCACGGCCACCAACGCCATGGGAGCCCGCCAGGAGAACGTAGCCCCAAGCAGCCATGCAATGGGAGGCGTGATCGCCGGCATCAATGCGAAAACAGAGGCAAGGACCGCCATGTTTCGCTGCAGTTCGGCACCTTGGTGCAGGTCTCGCATGAGCGCACGCGGAACCACCAGGCAGGTGGAAAGCCCCAGGCCGGTAGCCAAGCGCCCGATAAGCAGCACGAGCCAATCGCTTGCAGCCGCCGCGAGAATGGCGCCGACGCTGGCCAAGGCCAGCCCTGCAAGAAGGCTGGGGCGCCGCCCCCACCGGTCGGCCAGGTCGCCGAAGAGCGGCTGCCCGAGCCCCAGACCGAGCGTAAAAAGCGCCACTGTCGCTGCCCTGCTGGCTCCGTCGAGCGGCGCGCCATCCAGGACGGGCGCAAGCCCAACGGCGGCGTTCAGGCCCATCGGAGACAGTGCTGCCACCGAAGCCACGTAAAGCATGCTCGGGGGGCGCGCAATCAGGGTTTCGGCGGCCAGGCGGCCCGAGGCACTCATGCTGACGTAGCTTGATAGACCAAGCTCAGAGCGGGTACTCGAACGGGAACTTGTACCCGGCTTCGCCCAGGAAGCGCACATAGGTCTTCAAGACCTCGGTAGCCGGCTGACCCTTGGCATCGAGCTCCTTGGCGGCCTTGGACGGCAGGTCCTTGATAAGCTGGGCCCAGCGACCCCGTTCCTGGGTGCTCAGGGTGTGGACCTTTACGCCCTTGTCACGAATAGCGGCCTCGACATCGGCATCGCGCTGCTTGCTCATTTCAGCGACCTTGATTGTCGCCTCGGCAGCGACCTTGTCGATGATGGAAACCACCTCCTTGGGCAGACGGGCGCGCGTGTCCAGATTCATGAACGCGGCCAGAGTGCTGTAGGAGCCGAAGCCCGTTTTGGTCCACACCTTGGCTACCTCGCGGAGCTTGAAGGCTTCCATGCCCGAAACCCAGAACAGGCTGCCTTCGGCCAGGCCGTTCTGGATGGCTTGGTAGTGGTCGCCGATACCCAGGGTCACGGGGACGGCGCCGGTCGGGATGAATAACGGCGCATTCGTACCAGTCATGGCAATGCGCTTGCCGTTGAGGTCCTCGATTTTCTGGACATCGAACGTGGTGGCAATGCTGTAGGCCTCTGTCACCATCTGCGCGAGCACGTGCGCGTTGTAGGGCTTCATGCTCGCTTGCAGCGCCGGCACCTCCTTCAGCATGCGGGTGGCAACCTTCTGCTGCAGCACCGGATCGTCCGAAGTGAAGGGCATGTAGGCGCTGTAGTTCAGGAGTCCGGCGCGAGCCTGTTCGAAGCCGATGGGCGACAGGCCGATGTCCAGCGATCCTTTCTGAACGGCCTCGACCGCGCCATCGACCTTGGCGACACTTCCGCCCCAAGCTTTGATGAAGCGGACCTCGTGATCCGTCTGTGCCTTCACCCGTTTCGCGACTTCGTCCGCGAAGAACGTATCGAACACCTTTACGTAAGTGGTACCGGTGGTGTGGCCACCGCCCATGCGCAGCGTGAAGGTTTCGGCGTTCGCGACGCCGGCGCTCGCGGCAAGGGCCGCCGCGGCCAAGAGGGAAGGAATCAGTTTCATCATCGTCTCCTATGTTTTCTACGAGGTCATTCGAAAGCCACGTCGAGCAGGACGCCCTCGTAGCGATCGGGATTAAGAACGTGGGGGTAATGTCCCCCGGAAGGCAGGCGGACATGCCTGGAATTGGGATAGCGCATGCGCAGCCGCTCCTGCGCCGCCGGAGGAATCAGCGGATCGTCGAGGCAGTCGAGTACCACGATGTCTTTGCTCGCCACTGGAAGCTCGGGGCAAGCCTGCGCCTTGACGACACCCAGAAACCGCGCGTACAGGTTCTCGGGCGACTGCCGCTGTTCGAGCATGAGTTTCTGTAGCTGTTGAAGCGGCGAAACGGGGGTTTTCTGCACGCGTTCCAACCATGTTGCGTGCAGCGCCTGTGGCGACACACTGCCAACCCAGGCGGCATCGAACAGGGGGTTGGCCGCCAGGTCGCTGCCGTCGGTGAAGCCGTTGCCGATCACGAGCTTTCGCACCTGCTCCGGGTAGTGCAGCGCAAAAAATTGGATCCACCACGCTGCGAACGACGAGCCCACGACGACCGCCGGCGGGAGCCCCAGATGCTCGCAAACCGCCTTCAGACCGGCGCTCAGACGCCGCGGATCGGGAAGCTCCGGGTACGTGATCGCGATCAGGCGCATCCGCTCGCCTGCAGACAGGATGGTGCGCACGAACATGGCGGCGTCGCCAACGGAGCCGGGCAGCAGGATCACGGCAGGACCATGGCCGGCTGTATCAAGCCAGCGCCATGTGACGCCTTCGCAGTCGAGGGACGACCAGCGGTAGCGGCTTTCGAGCCTATCGATCAGGTCGTGCATTCGCTCAGTACTTCCCGTCGGGTGTCATGAAGCCTTCTTCCACCAGGAGCGAATGCGCCTGCGGCGAGAATTCGGCCTGCGGCGCATCGCCGCCAATCACGAACAGCAGCCAGTGTGTCTTGCCCGGTTCGTCGAAGGTGATGTTCTCGAAGCGGCGCTGCACGCCCGGCGGAAAGGAAATCACATCGAACGGACCTAGATCGAAGGCCTCCACCGTTCCATCGACTTCCCATGAACAGCGCCACTTGCCCGTCATGGGCATGAAGGTTTCGTTCGTGTCGTGGTTGTGCATCATCGGGCCCTTGCCCGGCGATGTCTCGCAGAACCCGAGGTTGAACCCCTCGCTGATCTTGATGTGCGCGTGCTCCGCGGCCTCGTCACCCACGGGAGAAACGATGGGCAGGCCGCCCTCGTTCCGGGCGGGCGGCTGGAAGCCGATGATGTTGTACAGCTTGCGCAGCGCCGTCGGATGGCGGCTGTCTGGCAGACCTCCATCATGGCCTTGGATCTCGCTGAAGAAGGCCACGCGCTTGCGCATCTCTTCGCGGGTAACGCGGATGGTCGGAATCTTGGGTTGCATCACGTTTTCTCCTTGAGATCGGACACCGGCGCGGGTGCGCGTGCCCACGCAGCGGATGCTGCGGAACCATTGAAAAATGAGGATCGGGGAGGAAAGGGGAGAGCTACACGCGTCCGGGCTGGCGCGATCTGCGCAGCGCTCGCTGAAACCCGGAAATTGCAGCCACTACTTGTCTCCTAGCTTCTTGATCTGGATCAATTAAAGTCGAGTGAGCACCTGCCGCGCAATTCGCTGCGCCGATGGTCCCTATCGGAGTTTCGACATGCGACTGCGGGATCTCGACCTGAATCTGCTGGTTGCGCTGGATGCGCTGCTGAGAGAAGTGCATGTCTCGCGCGCGGCCGCTCGCCTCGACATGAGTCAGTCTTCCATGAGTCTGGCGCTTTCGAAGCTGCGCGCCTTGTTCAACGATCCACTGCTGGTCAAGGGCGGCAACGGGTTGGTGCTCACCGCGCAGGCGCGTGAACTGGCTGCTCCTCTTTCGGAGGCTCTGCGAAACGTAGAGGGGCTCCTGCACGTACAGCAGGACTTCGACCCCGCCCATGCACGCGACACCATCACGCTGATCGTCACGGACTACATCGACTTTGTGTTGGTGCCTCTGCTCGTGGAGCTGATGTCCCACAAGGCCCCGGGAGTGGTGCTGCGCGTGGTGGGGCCCAACCCGAAGCGCCTTGGCGAGGTGTTCAGCGCGGGGGAAGTCGATGTATCAGTGTCCTATTTCCCCAATCCTCCAGCAAGCCTGCGCGTTCGCCCCGTATTCACGGACAGGCTGGTCGGGATTGCACGCCGGGGCCATCCCTTCTTTGGCCAGGTCAGCGACCTGGACGCGTTCTGCAAGCACCGGCACGTCACGGTAGAGCCGGGAGAGGCGACGATGTACAACGCTCTCCTCGATCAGCGGCTTGCAAGTCAAGGCCGCAGCCGGCGGATTGTCTTGTCCAAACCGACGTTTCTGGGAGTGCCTTTCATCGTCGAAGCAACCGACTTGCTCGCAACACTACCGGAACGTGTCGCACGCGGCTTCGCTCGTTTCACGAAAGTAGACATCTTCGATCCGCCGCTCGCGCTGGAACCCCTGAACGTGGTGCTGCTGTGGCACGAACGTACGCACACGAACCCACTGCACCGTTGGTTCCGCCAGCAGGTTGTCGAACTGTGCGCAGGGCCGCTGGACGAGGCGAGTTAAGCAGGGGAGGGGAGCGGCTGCATCGCAAGTTCCCGGCCTTGAGCATGTGGGCGTGCAAGGTTCGGAAGTCGCTGATGATGCGATGCACGGGGAACTTGCGAGGATGAGAACGCGAGAGGCGAGATCCTCGTGTAGCTTGCGGCCAATCTTGCGCTGACAACCCACGCGGCGTAGCCATACACGGTCACCTTGAGTATCATTGCCGAACATAACGATCATTCGCGGCAAGTACTTCGGGATGGAGTTCCGTCGGTGCTCACTGTTCATCCGCTGCAAGGACTTCGAGCGGTACTGGACGTGGAGCTGGAAGGACCTGGTGGCGCACCACTGGAAAGCACCTTCAGGGCGCCCTCAGGGCCCTTTTGCTTCCTGCGCTAGTCGCCTCCGCCGTCACCTGCGTCGTTCCCGTTGGAAGTGCTGCCTTGGTTTGTGTCCTGCGCTTGCTGCTTTCGGCCAGGAGAGCCCCTCTCGCGGGCTCCACGTTGCTGCCTCATCCGCTCCAAAGCTGACTCTGCGCCCTCCCCAGAACTCCGTTCCTTTTCGCTCTCACCCATCGATGCTGCTCCTCGTTCGGGCGGCAGGATTGCATAGATGGGCACTGACCGTTGCTCATCAGTAGAGCTTTACACGCGGGTAGTTCTCACAGTGGATGAGTAAAGAGCCTCACCGGACCCTAAGCCCCTTCCTACGGCTTTCGCGAGAAATTGGAGTAGAAGAGGGACGGCGACGCCTTCGAGACTGCTCGCCGGCTTCCATCGACGAATTGGACCCTAGCCGAGCCGATCCGACGTTGGCGCCGGAACTACATCGTCGCCCTAAAGATTGGCGAGCTCGAGCTGGCGGCCTGCCGCACTTGGATAGCATCATGGCCCTCCTGCAGTGGATGCACCGGGACTTCATGGTCGCTGGTCCCGCGGCGATGCTTGCGTGCATCTACTTCGTCCGAACTCGCCTGCTCGCAAGGGCCTCTTGAAGCAATTGCAGTCGCCGGACCGGGGCCGCACGATCGAAGGGACGAAGAATGCCGCTTGGGACACTATCCATCTGAGCGACTTCGTGCGCCGCGCCAACTAGGCGACGGACGGAAGCACACGATACCTTTTCGCCAGCGTGGACCGGAACTGCACTACCTCGCGCGCGCAATGCTCGTCTTCGGCGGCGATGGGATCCAGCAGGACCGAATCCTTGAGGAGTTGAGCAAGTGGTGGCCGGCCGATTCCGCGCGTGTGATCGCGGCGAGCATCGCGGACCTGTTCGCGAACATCGACGAGCCCGACCGCGCCGCCAACCGGCCTCAAGTCCAATCCTTCGTGGACGACCTGATCTCCCCCGGCGAAAGAGCGCTGACGCAGTGGACGCCACCCGCCAAGCAGGCCAGGCGATGCCGCGCTCATGATTGAAACCGAATTGTTGGATCAAGGGAGTGGCTATCGACTGCGCTCAGATCTGTGAACTGGCCGCGGCTGTCATGGCTCGTGCAAGCGAGTCTTCAAAGAATGTGTGCCGGGCTTGCGCGGAGGTCTGCGAGATGTGCGGCGAGGAATGCGCCAAGCACCAGATGGACCATTGCCAGCAGTGTGCGCAAGCCTGCAAGCGGTGCGCCGATGAGTGCCGCAGGATGGCCGCTACGGTCTGACGGTTCAGCGGGCGCGCACGCGCAAGCCCGCGCGCCTGTACAGGATCAGCAGTCGTCTCATGCAGACACTTTCGCAGGTTGACTTGCCGCGCCTCCCCCGACACGGCCAGGCGCCGCACGGCATGCTCCTTATTGCGGCGGATCGACGACACGGTGGATCACCTGATGGAGGTGGCGCAAAAGCCGGGCCGGACGGGTCGCATGCCTTCCGGCGCCGCGCTCGGCGTGTGCACAGCTGGACCGTTGCCGGGCGGCAATGCTGACGCGGCACACACCTACAAACCGTTCCCTCTCACGCGCCTACTGTTTTGACCTTTTGACCACCAAATCCAAGGAGTTCTCCGTGCGCAAGATGAGGGCGGCTGTCATCACCGAACCCAAAGGCCCTATTCAGGTGGTAGAGCGCGACGTGCCGCAGCCGGGTGCCGGCCAGGTGCTGGTGAAGGTCCAGGCTTGCGGCATCTGCCACAGCGATGCGCTCACCAAGGAGGGACTGTGGCCAGGGCTGCAGTATCCGCGGGTGCCCGGCCACGAGATCGCCGGCGTCATCGACGCCCTGGGCCCCGGCGTCGAAGGGTGGCAGACCGGCGCCCGAGTGGGCGTGGGCTGGTACGGCGGCCATTGCGGGCGCTGTGCCGCCTGCCGTTCCGGTGACTTCGTTGTATGCGAGCAAGGCCAGGTGCCGGGCATCAGCTATGACGGCGGCTATGCGCAATACATGGTGGCTCCGGTGGATGCGCTCGCGCGCATCCCGCAGGACCTTTCGGATGTCGATGCTGCGCCTCTGCTGTGCGCCGGCATCACGACCTTCAACGCGCTGCGCAACAGCGGCGCGCGCGCCGGCGACCTGGTGGCGATCCATGGGATCGGCGGGCTCGGCCATCTAGGTGTGCAGTACGCCGCGAAGATGGGATTCCGCACGGTGGCGATCGCACGTGGGAAGGACAAGGAGCCTTTGGCCCGGCAGCTTGGTGCTCACGATTACATCGACAGCACGGCCGGAGACCCGGCCGAAGCCCTCAAGGCAATGGGCGGCGCCAGGGTCATCCTTGCGACCGTGACCAGCGGCGATGCGATGAGCGCTGTCATTCCCGGCCTGGGGCGCAACGGGAAACTGCTGATCGTCGGAGTTGCCATGGAGCCGGTGCAGGTGCCGACCGTCGCAATGATCATGAACCGCGCATCCATCCAGGGCTGGCCCTCCGGCACGGCCCAGGACTCCACGGAGACGCTGGCGTTCAGCGCGATGGCGCAGGTTCGACCGATGATCGAGGAGTACCCGCTGGAACGCGCCGCCGAGGCTTACGAGCGCATGATGAGCGGAGGCGCCCGATTTCGCGTGGTGCTGAAGATGGATGGTTCGCCGGTTGGGAGAAGATGATGGAAACACGCGCGCTGGGCCGGCAGGGGCTGGAGGTATCGGCACTCGGGCTGGGCTGCATGGGCATGTCGGAGTTCTACGGCACCGGAGACGAGGCCGAATCGATCGCGACTATCCACCGCGCGCTCGATCTGGGCATCAACTTCCTCGACACCGCCGACATGTACGGCCCCTTCACCAACGAACGCCTGGTCGGCAAGGCGCTCGCCGGCCGTCGTGACCGAGTGGTCCTGGCGACCAAGTTCGCCAACGTGCGAGGCGAGAACGGCGAGTTCCTCGGTGTGCGCGGCGATCCGGAGTACGTGCGGCATGCCTGCGATGCGTCGTTGCAGCGGCTGGGCATCGACCATATCGACCCGTACTATCAGCACCGGGTGGACCCCAAAACGCCGGGCGCGGCATGAAGTACGTCAGCGAGCGATTCCTCAGCGAGCCGACCCGGTTCTGGGACGTGGACCCGCAGACCTGGCAGGTGGTGATCGAGACTAACGTGAATGGTCCCTTTCTGATGGCGCGCGCGGCCCTGCCGCACCTGCTGCGCGCCGGCTGGGGCCGCATCATCAACATCTCGATGAACCACGAGACCATGCGCCGCCGCGGCTTCTCGCCGTATGGCCCGTCCAAGGCGGCACTGGAATCGGCCACCGCGATTTGGGCGCAGGACCTGGCCGGCAGCGGCATCACCGTCAATGCCTTGCTCCCCGGCGGCGCCACCGCTACCGGTATGATCCCGGCGGGCCTAGCGGAAATGGTGAAGAGTCAGCTGCTTGCGCCCGAGGTGATCGTGCCGCCCCTGCTTTGGCTGGTCTCGCCCGCTGCCGACGCATCAACGGCCGTCGGCTAGATGCCAGCCGCTGGGACGCGGGCACGCCCAACGCGGCATTGGACGATGCGGGCTGGGTGCGCGGCTGATCCGGCTGGAAACTCAGCCATTGAGTGTTGGCGTCCACTCGGTGCAGCCGAGAGAAAATCCGTTGCGCTAGTCCAGCGGAGTCCTTCTGCAACCCTGGCCGTAGCTGGCAGCGAGGCCGCGTCCGGGAGATCGTATCCTGAGTGCAGCCGAACTGCTGCCGCAGGCAAAACGCAATTGAACCGCGTGTTCCTGAGAACAAGAAAAGAGGCGAACCCACGTGAGCAGAATTACAGGTGCAAGCTTTGCCATCAGCGCTTTTTTGAGCTATCAAGGCGTGTCAGCGGCTTCGCTGGACGACTGCGCAGCCATGGCGCGCGATTCAGAGAGGCTACGGTGTTATGACAGCATTGCCGGGCGCGGGGGTCCAACACACGACACGAGCACGCCGTCCGAACAGGTCCCCTTGGCGCCGTCTATGCCCGTACCTGCACGTTCCAAGTTCGCCGAACACTGGGAGTTGCGTCCCCAGGACAAGCAGGGAACCCTCCGGTTCACAGAGCACCGGCCGAACTACCTGCTTGCGACTTACAACCGGTCGCCCAACAACACGCCCTATCGGCCTTTGTTCCAGCTGGACCCCCAGGCGGATGGCTTGTCGAAATTCGAGTTGGCTTATCAGCTCGGGTTCAAGCTGAAGCTCCTGGAGGGCGTGCAAGGGTCTCCGCTGGACCTTTGGTTCGGGTATACGCAGAGGAGCTTCTGGCAGGCGAGCAATCGAGAGGCATCAAGCCCATTCCGGGAAACCAACTACGAACCTGAGTTGATGCTGGTTCTCCCGGTGAACTGGGGCATGGGTGATCTGAAGCTCAAATTCCTCAATCTCGCTGTGGCTCATCAGTCCAATGGGCAGGGCACAATCCTGTCACGTAGCTGGAATCGCTTGTATCTGCAAGCCGGCATCGAAGCGGGCGACCTGTCCGTCAGCTTCCGGACCTGGCGCCGCATCGACAGCGAAGGCGATGACGATGACAACCCGGACATCGTCCGCTACATGGGCCGGGGTGAGATTGTGGGAACCCTAAACAGAAATGGCCACGAGTACGAATTGATGGGCCGCTGTAACCCGCGATCTGGCAAGGGGGCACTCCAGTTCGGGTGGGCCTTCCCGCTGGCGAAGCACCTCCAGGGGTATGTTCAATACTTCAGTGGGTACGGATACACCCTTGTTGACTACAACGACTTCCAGAGAGTGCTCGGGCTAGGCCTCCGTGTCGCGTTCTGACGCGGGAGGCCTATTGCCGCTTTGATCGATTCATGAACGAGACCAGGATCGAGACCCTTTTGCACAGAGGAGCCGAGTATCAAAGGGCGATTGTCGAGTTCGACCGGCTCTGGGAGACGGGCGCCTCCAAGCAACGGCCAGAGCGGATGATGCAATTGCTAAACGTGATCGAAGATATGAGCAGTCGGTGGTACCGGCTGAGGTCCAAAGTGCTTGATGGAAAGCCGAAAACGGCGTTGACGCCACGGGCGAACGATGGCGAGCGCGGTGCTGGTCACCCGTGCATAGCGGGTACTGGTGCGCGCCAGCTCGGCAGGGTCATGATGCATCCGCGCACGGCGGGTGCTGCCGCACTGCTTGTCGCAGCGGTCGCCGTGTGCATCGGCTTGGCCATACCAAATACAGTGCCTCTGCAGTTCGTGGAAGAAGGCGGTGTGATCGAGATCGTGACCCTCTTCGCCTACCTGGCGGCGGTGCTGGGCATCCACCTCCTGCCCAGTCCACAGATGCCCTCGCGCGATGTGCTCGCGGTCAGCGTCGTGCTGGTGGCCATGGGCGCCCGGGAAGCCGACCTGCACACTGCGATGTACGGCATCAGCATCCTGAAGGCGCGGTTCTACCTGGATGCGCCACCGCACCAGGTCTTGGGCGCGTTGTGCGTCCTAGCGCCCTTTGCCGCCGCAGCTGCATGGTTGCTGCACCGGTATGCACGGCGCTGGCTGCGACCTTGGTCGCAATGGAGTGTGGCAATGACCACCACAGCAATGCTGATCGCGATTGCGGTCATCGCCAAGATGCTAGACCGAGCGCCTGCTGTGCTCGGCCTGGTCTCCGACGCGCCCGCACCACTGCTTCACGTCATGCTCGCATCGGAAGAGGTGCTCGAACTCTCTCTGCCGATGTTCGCTTTGCTGGCTGCGGCTCAGAGTTCGCTGGGCCCGCGCGCCAGCCTCTCAGATCGTCACTGACGCCGCACGTGCAGCACATTGCCCTGTGGTCGCCAGACGCCTACGCCACGGGCGTCTACATACAATCACCAACACCAATCGCGGATACCTGGTGCACCGGCCGAGAACAAAACATGACCAGCGTTTCGCTCTTCGCTCGCTCGATGGCCGGCGTTCTGCTCGCCGGCACTCTCCTGTCCGCGCGCGCTATCGACTTCACGCCCGATGCTGTCTCGGTGCAGGCAGGGGCGGGGCGGGCCGGGGTGGACACAGTGGGCGTCGGGGTCATCTGGGACTGGAAGTTCCAGCAATTGCGCCGCAAGGCGGAGCTGACGGCACACACAGAGTTGATGGTCAGCGGCTGGCGAGCCGATGACGTTGGGGGCGGCAATCAGCGGCTGGTCCAGGTGGTGCTGCTGCCATCACTGCGCATGCGGCTGGCGCGCGGCGAGTCGCCGTGGTTCATCGAATTCGGCATCGGGGCAAGTTACCTGGGCAAGGACTACATCACGCCCGATAAGGCCTTCAGCACGCGCTGGAACTTCTACGACATGCTCGGCATTGGTCACAGTTTCGGCGAAAAGCGAGAGCATGAGCTGGGACTGCGTTTGGTACACGTGTCCAATGCCGGGATCCGTAAGCCAAACCCTGGCGAAGACTTTTTGCACCTACGCTATGTACGGCGGTTCTGACAGCCGGACAAAGGTAAGCGGCCGGGCATCCCATCTTGAGTTTGAGCGCTGAGGGCGCACGATTGCTGTCCATCAAAGTTAGGTGGACAGCAAATGGATTCCTATCGCAATCTCCCGCGGCGCCGGCATAGCACGCAGTTGAAGCGGGAGGTCTTGGCGGCCTGTGGTGAACCAGGCGCATCAATCGCTGCAGTGGCCTTGTCGTTCGGCCTGAATGCCAACTTGGTGAGGCAGTGGCGTCGTGGTCGAGGGGTCAAGCAGTGTGAGGACGCCGCGATCATCGAGACAGTCACGGCCAACGGCACGATGGCAGTGAGGCCGGGGCAGCAGCGATTCATCGCGTTGGCGATGCCAGAGCCAACGCAGGCCAGCGCGCCGCAGGACAAGCCGTGCGGCAGCGATGTGCGCATCGAGGCGCGGCGCGGTGACCTGCAGGTCACGGTCAGTTGGCCGTCGTCGTCGGCCTCGGACTGCGCGCTGTGGCTGCGTGAGCTGCTGCGGTGATCCGAATCGAGGCGATATGGCTGGCGTGCGAGCCGTTGGACATGCGCGCGGGCACCGAGTCGGCGTTGGCGCGGGTGGTA
>NZ_JBBJUM010000019.1:0-71467 GCF_037726105.1 Ramlibacter sp. AN1015 | reverse complement strand
GCTGTTGGCCCACACGCGCCCAAACATCGCAATGCGTTCGAGCAGCAACTTGCGGCCCTCGAAGGTTGTTCTGGCAGGGTGCGCTACCGGATGCGCTACCTGGTGCGCTACCTGGTGCGCTGCCTGATCGTGCGACGCGTGCGACCACCGGGTCGATCGCTGCTGCGCCATCGCGGACCACGCGCCCCGGGCGCTTCCTATACTGGCCCGATCCCACGTCCACCACCTCACAACATGAGCAATGCGACCGACTACACCCCACCTGCCGTCTGGACCTGGAACAAGGCCAGCGGCGGAAAGTTCGCCCACATCAACCGGCCTGTCGCGGGAGCGACCCACGAGCAGGCTCTGCCGGTGGGCCGCCATCCGCTGCAGCTGTATTCGCTGGGCACGCCGAACGGAATCAAGGTCACCATCCTGCTCGAAGAGCTCCTGGCGCTCGGCCATGCGGGCGCGGAGTACGACGCCTGGCTGATCCGCATCAACGACGGCGCACAGTTCGGCAGCGGCTTCGTCGGCGTGAACCCGAACTCCAAGATCCCGGCGCTGCTGGACCGCAGCACGCCCGAGCCGGTGCGTGTCTTCGAGTCGGGCGCCATCCTGCAGTACCTGGCGGAAAAGTTCGGCGCCTTGCTGCCGCAGGGCGGTGCCGCACGGGCCGAGTGCCTGTCGTGGCTGTTCTGGCAGATGGGCACGGCGCCGCTGCTGGGCGGCGGCTTCGGGCACTTCTACACCTATGCGCCCACGAAGATCGAGTACGCCATCGACCGGTATGCGATGGAAGCCAAGCGCCAGCTCGACGTGCTCGACCGCCGGCTCGCCGAGAGTCCGTACGTCGCCGGCGACGCCTACACGGTGGCGGATGTCGCCATATGGCCGTGGCACGGCGTACTGGCGCTGGGCGAGCTGTACGGCGCCGGCGAATTCCTGCAGGTGCAGGCATATACCCACGTGCAGCGCTGGGCGCGCGACATCGCCCAGCGGCCCGCGGTGCGCCGCGGCCGCATGGTCAACCGCACCTGGGGCGACCCCGCGAGCCAGCTGCACGAGCGGCACGACGCCCGCGACTTCGACGCCGCCACGCAGGACAAGCAGGCCGCGCGCGACGCGTAGCGACCGCTTGTCCTGAATCGCTATCGCTATCGCTTCGCTTTGGACGCCGCGCCGTGCTCGTGCTCCGTCTCGCCGAGCTGGCCGCGGATCGCCCCGGCCGGGTATTGGCTGTTATGCACGTTGATGTAGAAATCGGCCGGGTTGCTCAGGATGCGTTGGACGATGCCGGCCTCGCTGGTCGGAAACTTCGGGCCGGACGGGTCCATCTCGCCTTCCGTGAGGCAATCGGCCGACTGTCCATCCTGTGGCCACGCAAGGTTCGCAACGACCGGGCCGTTCGAGCCACGGGGCCCCTCATGAATGTGTGCCGCACGACCGCCGCCGGGCGCCGCCTCGGTTTCGGCCAGCTTCCTGACATCGACGATGAGGTAGCACAGGGTGCGTGGATCGCCATCGACGCCGAACACATACGCATTGCCGCGCGCGTTCGGATCGCCGGCGATTCCGCGGCTGTTCGGCGCGGCGGCGACTTCTTCGCGGCCGTCGAGTTCGGCACTCAGCACGGCGTTCGCATGGCCGGCGAGCGCAGGTGCGGTCCATGCGGTGAGTGAGAGCAAGCCCGCTGCCAGCAGCGAGGTGCGCAGTTTCGGATCGTTCATGCGGTGGGTCCTTTAGAAGCGTGTTTCGAAAGCAGCGCCACAGCACGTCGCCGAGCGCTCTTTCTATACGCAGCGCGCTGCGCCCTGGATGCCGAGTGTCCCGGTAACAGTGTTTGTCCCGCGTAACGCAGGCGCGTGCGGCACCACGCATACAGCCGCCTGCGTGGCTTCAGACCCCGACCCAATGGGCGATGGCTGCGGCGATGCCGCTGTCGAAGCGCAAGCGCCCATCGACCCAGGTGAGGCAAGCGCACGCGCTGCCTGGCTGGACCACCGGCTCGTGGTGCACGTCCGCGCCAGCCATGTCGAAGTCGCCCGGGCCGAACGTGCCGCGGTCGTCGGCAAAGGTGCCACCCAACACCTGGGTCAGCTCCAGCTGCTCATGCCTGTGGCGAGGAAGGGTGCGACCGGGTTCGATGCTGAGCAGGAACAACGAGGCCCCATACGACTGGGGAAGCTGCACCCGCGCAAAACGCCTGCCAGGACCGATCCTGCGCCACGGCGTGACCTCACGGCCCGACAGGCAAGCAGGCCAGGCCACGCCTGCGGGCAGCCACGCCGCAGGCGGAGCCTCTGCAGGCGCCGACGCGCGGATTCCGCGCGGCAACGCGGTGATTTGCTGCAGGGTTTTCGACAAGGCATCGGCGGCCATGGGGTGCGGCGCCGAATGCTCCAGCATGGCGCCGCCAAGCGCCGCGAACGTCTGCATGCGGCTGGCGCACTCGGCACAGCGCTCGGCGTGCGCGGCGACAACCAGATCCTGGCCCGCCATCAGTCGGCCGGCAGCCAGTGCCAGCAGCAAGTCTTCGGGGGGGTGGTGAACGATCATGAGGCGAGTTGGTCGAGTTTGCGCCTCAGCTGTGCCACGGCCATGCGAATGCGGGATTTGACGGTCCCCAGCGGGAGATCCAGTTCACGCGCGATCGCCGCGTGGGGGCGCTCCTCGAAAAAGGACAGCTGCAGGACCAGCGCATGTTCGGGCGGCAGTTCCGCCAAGGCACGGCGCACGCAGCGTTCGCGTTGCGCGGTCTGGACGAGTTCTTCGGGGCCTGCGCACAGGTCGGCAGTCTGCCGCTCGCCATCCCACACGTCGATGTCATGGTCCAGTCGGCCGGCGCTGCCATGCGAATTCGCCCGGCGGTGATGGTCCAGGCGCAGGTTGCGAGTGATGGTGAAGAGCCAGGTGGATAACGCGGCGCGCTGCGGATCGAACGTGTCAGCGCGGCGCCACAGAATCACCATGGCCTCCTGGGCGAGGTCTTCGGCAACCTGCGCCGGCATGCCCGAGCGCACGAGATAGCCTTTGATACGCGGCGCGAAATGGCCGAACAAGGCGGCGAACGCCTCGCGGTCGTCGTTCGTCGCGACCGCGCGGATCCAGGCATTGAACTCGTCATTCGTCGGCATAGGCATACGGCTGCGCGCAGCGCCGGCCCCGGCTAGGACGTAGCTGGCACGCTCTGCGCGACAGACAGCCGGGCGGCACGCCGGCGCGTCTCTCGTTTCAACGGCAACGTTCATGGCCTATGTACGTTGCGCCGGCGCGATTGGATCATGCGCCCCCGTGGCTACCCCATGCACGCACCCCATTTGCCGCACGACGCGGCGCAGTCCTACACACCATGCCGTCGGCGGCTGCGTACCACGTACTCCATGCGCCGATGCCTGGCAGATCGCGTGGACGGTCTCCCCCTCTTCACCAGCTTTCACCAAGCAGCCGCCCATAGGAGAACCCATGAAACTACCCTTGCCTCCAGCAGCCGGAATCGTTTTCGCGCTATGCGCCGCGACGGCCAGCGCCTCGAGTCATCGCGAGGCGCCGGCGCTCACCGGCATGCCCAAACTAGACGCCACCGACCTGTACATGTTCCGCAGCTATGAAACCGGGCGCCAGGGCTATGTGACGATCCTGGCGAACTACATGCCTTTCCAGAACCCGCAGGGCGGGCCCAACTACTACATGTTCGACCCGGACGCGCTCTACGAGATCCACATCGACAACGACGGCGACGCGCAGGAAGACCTCTCGTTCCAGTTTCGTTTCCAGAACACGTCCAAGGGCACACCGCTCACCGTCGGCGGCAAGCCGGTGAAGATTCCGCTGATCATCAACGGGCCGGTCTCGGGCGTGAACCCCGACAGCCTGCTGGTGCGCGAAACCTATTCCGTCGATGTAGTGCGTGGAGACCGCCGAGGGGGCACCCGCTCCAGCGTGGCCAATGCCAGCGGCGGCGACAGCTTCGACAAGCCGGTGGACAACATCGGCGAGAAAACGTTTGGCGGCGCAGCTGGCTATGCGAACTACGCGGCACAGCACGTGTACACGGTGAACGTGCCGGGCTGCGCCACACCGGGCAAGGTGTTCGTGGGGCAGCGCAAGGAGCCGTTCTACATTGCCGTGGGCAAGAGCTTCGATCTGTTCAACTTGAATCCGCTAGGCGCCGAGAGCGGTGGCAACAACAACGACCTCGAAGCCAAGAACGTCAGCACCATCGCGATGGAGCTTCCGATCGCCTGCCTGTCCAACGGCAGCGATCCCGTTATCGGCGCGTTCACGACCGCCAGCGTGCGCCAGGCAAGGCTGGTGGACGGCAGCCCCGCAAGCGGTATCTACCGCGCCGCCAAGTCGGGCGGCGCATGGGCGCAGGTTTCGCGCCTCGGCATGCCCCTCGTGAACGAGCTGGTGATCGGGCTGGACGACAAGGACCGCTTCAATGCGTCCAAGCCTCGCGACGACGTGAGGTTCCTGGATTACGTGACCAACCCCACGCTGCCAGCGCTGATCCAGACGCTCTTCCCGAGCGCCGTGGCCCCCACCAAGTTTCCCCGCACCGACCTGGTCGCCGCATTCCTCACCGGCATCACGGGGCTGAACCGCCCGCAGAACGTGGTGCCCAGCGAGATGCTGCGGCTGAACACGTCCATCGCTGCAACGGCCGCCGCCGCGCAGAACCCGTTGGGTGTGGCCGGCGGCGACAACGCCGGATTCCCCAACGGCCGTCGCCCGGCCGATGACACGGTCGATCTGTCGTTGCGCGTCGCGATGGGCGCGCTGTGCGTGCTGACCGGAGCCAACGATGCGCTGCAGGTGGGCTGCGCGCCCTCCGACGCACCTGCCGGCGGACTGGCCCTGACCGACGGGGTGCGCAAGACGGCGGCGAATTACGCGTCAACCTTTCCCTATCTCACCACGCCGATTCCGGGCAATTTCAATCCTCCGGCCCCTGCCGGCACCACCTACCCCTGAGCAGGAGGCACGACCATGAACTTCAGGAGCGCATCTGTCCTGGCCGCAAGCTGCGTGCTGGTGGCCGCCTGCGGCGGCGGCGGCGGCGACGACGGGGCCATCGCCCCTGGTGACAACGTCGGCACGGGGGGCGACGTCCCTTCGTCCGCGGTGAGCAGCGTCAGCGGCCTGGTCGCCTACGTAAAGCAGTTGATCGCGAGCAGCAGCGAGTCTGCCGAGCCGGTCGTCCTGCGCAACGTCACCCTGCCGGTGGACGATACGGCGGAACCGGCCGCCCTCTGACGCCGGAGCCGGACTCCGGCGTCGCGCTTGCAATGGCCATCCGGCCAAGGCGGCCGCAAACCTCGCGGCCGCCCTCAACTTCTCGAGGGATGACGATGACGAAGAAGGCAGTGGCATGAGATCCGCAGCGCCCCCTTGGTCGGTGCGCCCGGCGCGTGGTCTTCCGGGGCGTGCCGCGGCCTGCGCAGTCGTGCTGGGTCTGGCGTGCAGCGGCGCACTCGCCCACACGGAGCCGGCGGCGACGGCGGGGATCCTGTCCGGCCTGCTCCATCCGGTGCAAGGCCCTGACCATCTGCTGGCCATGGTGGCGGTGGGCATTTGGGGCGCGTTCCTCGGCGCGCCGCTCCTGTGGATGCTGCCGATCGTTTTCCCTCTGCTGATGGTCGCTGGCGGCATCCTCGGGATCGCCGGCGTGCCGATGCCCTCGGTCGAAGCCGGTATCGCCGCTTCGGTGGTGCTGCTCGGATCGGCCATCCTGGCAGGCTGGCGGGCGCCTCTTGCCGCGGCGCTCGGCCTGGTGGCAGCCTTCGGGGTCCTGCATGGGTACGCGCATGGCACGGAGCTGCCGGATGCAACGTCTCCAGCAGCCTACTGCGCCGGCTTCATCGTGGCCACCGGGCTGCTGCATCTCGCGGGCATCGCCCTGGGACGGCTCGGCCGGCTACCCCTCGGACGGGGCGTGCTCAGGGCGGCAGGTGGGGCCATGGCAGTGGCCGGCGCGTCGATGCTCATGGGTGTCCTGGCGTGAGCGGAAACCGCTGCCATGCCGACGCCGGACACGTGCTCCGCGTTCTCCTCGACCGCTGGCGCGGCACGTTGCTCGGCACCTGCCTCCTTGGGTTCCTGGTCCCCGCGCAGGCGCACGACACCTGGCTGACGCGCGCTGGCACCGGGGAGGATGGCAGGCTGCTCCAGCTCGAGCTTGGAACCGGACCTCGATTCCCGCTTCGGGAATCCGGACCGCGGCTGCCGAGCGTCGCGCAAGCGGCATGCCGCACTCCCGGCAAACAGGCTGTGCTCGTGCCGCGGCAGGAGCATGCGACGCATCTCGAGATGCGTGCGCGCACCGACGCTTCCGCGGGTGCGGCGTGCTGGGTCGAGCTCAAGGCGCAGGACGTGGAACTCACACCGGAGCTGGTCGATACCTACTTCTCCGAGATCCGCGCGTCGCCCGAAGCCATCGATCGCTGGAAACGGCAGCAGGCAGCAGGCGGCGGCTGGCGCGAGAGCTACCGAAAGTTCATCAGGATCGAAATGCCTCCAGCGAATGCCGAGCGGGTACCGCTTGACCTGCGTGAGCCGCAGGGCATGGCGATGGAGATCGTTCCGATCGGCAGCCAAGCGATCCGGACCGCGCAGCCGTACTCCTATCAGCTGTGGTGGGACGGCGCCCCGCTGGCGAACCAGTGGGTGGAGTTCGTGAGCGAGCGCCACACGCTGGGCGTGTGGCAGCGCAGCGATGCACGGGGGCAGGTGCGCCTGGCGCTGCCATTCGGCGGCCGGTGGCTGCTGAGGGCCACCCGACTGGAGCCGCCGGGTGAGCCCCGACAAGGCTGGCGCAGCCGGTTCGCCACGCTTGTGGTGCATGTCCGCTGATCTCGCGGCATCCGCTGCCGACGGCGCGCTATACCTCCTGCGCCAGCCAATGGCCCTTGCGGTCCTGACGTCCGTGCTTCTGGTGGCGAGGGATGTGCCGAGGCGGGACGCGGCGCCGGCGCTGGCCTGGTTCGCGTCAGCCGCCACCTGTTCGCTTGCGCTGGAGCCGGAAGCCTGGCACCCGGCCTTCGTGGCTGCCTGGCTGGCTGCGCTTGGCGGCATCTGTGCTGCAGACCTTCGGCCGCGTCTGTGGGGACGGCAAGCTGCGTGCGGCATCAGCGGCTTGGCGCTCGGCTTGAGCGGCGGGCTGCCGACTGCCAGCGGCGGCGAGGCGATCGGCACGATCCTGCTGGCCTGCCTGCTCCTGGTCGTGGCGCATACCGGCTGGCAGCTCGCGAGCGCACGAGGGCCGGGCACGCCCGCATGGCAGGTGGCGCCACGCGTCCTCGCCGCCTGGTTGGCCGCCATGGGTTTGCTAATGCTGGCGCTCGCGCTGCGCGGTTAGGCCCACGAGTGCGCCCGGTGCGTTTCTCGGCGCGCCTACACCCCGCCGTGCGGGTGCGTCGGATCCACCCACAGCACCTGCTCGGGCTTTTCGATGGGCTCGATGTCGAGATTGATCGCCACCGCCTCGCCATCGCTGCGACAGAGCACGCACTCCAGCACCTCGGTCGGGCTGGCGTTGATTTCCTGGTGCGGCACGTAGGGCGGCACGTAGATGAAGTCGCCCGGCCCCGCCTCGGCGGTGAACTCCAGCCGTTCGCCCCAGCGCATGCGGGCACGTCCGCGCACGACGTAGATCACGCTTTCCAGGTGGCCGTGGTGGTGCGCACCGGTCTTGGCATCGGCGTGGATCGTGACGGTGCCGGCCCACAGCTTCTGAGCGCCGACACGCGCGAAGTTGATCGCGGCGCGGCGGTCCATGCCGGGTGTCTGCGCGGTGTTCGCATCGAGCTGATCGCCCGGAACCACGCGCACGCCGTCATGCTTCCACTTGGCGTCTTCGTGCGGGTGCGGGTGCGGGTGCGGGTGCGGGTGCGGGTGGTCGGCGTCCATGGCGCCAGCGTACACCGGCGCGGGGGCTGCATGGCACGCCGCTTCCCACCCTAGCCGGGCAGTACGCCGCTGCTGCGCGGCGGTGCGGTGCTGCCGCGCGGCACCAGCTGGGCCTCGAAAGCGCGAAACGGCTCCCAGGTGCGGCCTTCGAGCCGCGCGATGAGCTGCTCGGCCGCCGCGTCGCCGATCTCGACGATGGGCGTGCGCACGCTGGTCAGCCCGGGAGTCTGCGTGGCGCCGAGGTCGGTGTTGTCCACGCCGGTGATGGAGATGTCCTCGGGGATGCGCACGCCCGCCTCACGGCACGCCAGCATGGCGCCGACCGCGAAGACGTCGTTGGTGGCGACCACCGCCGTCGGCGGCTCGTCCAGCGCCAGCAGCCGCTCCATGGCGGCCTTGGCGGCCGGCAGCGCGATGGGGGCGAACTGCACGCATGCGTCGTCGAGGGCCAGCCCCTGTTCCTCGAGCGCCGCGCGCAACCCTTCGCCCCGCGTGCGGGCGCGGTCGTTCCCCTCCACCGGCGCGCTGAGCATCCCGAAGCGGCGGTGCCCGAGCGCCAGCAGGTGGCGGCCGATCTCGTAGGTGGTGGCGCGGTTGTCGAAGCCGACGCTCGGGTGACGGCGCAGCGGGTCCACGGCCCAGGTCAGCACGTAGGGGCGGCCGTAGTCCTCCAGCAGGGAGAACAACGCCTGTTCGTGGTCCAGCCCGACGAAGACGAAGGCGTCCACGCCGTGCTGCACCAGCTGGTGGGCGATGTGCCGCTCGGCCGAGAGGTCGTAGTGGTGCTCGGCCAGCACGAGCGCATAGCCCTGCGCGTGCAGCCGGTGCTGCAACGCGCTCGTAGTGCGCGCATACAGGGCGTAGTCGAACGAAGGCACCACGGCGCCCACCATGCGGCTGCGGTGGCTGCGCAGGGTGCGGGCGGCGCCGTGCGGCACGTAACGCAGCTTGGCCGCGGCCTGGAGCACCCGCTCCCGGGTGGCGGGATCGACCTGCTCGGGCGTGTTCAGCGCACGCGACACGGTGGCCGTGGACACGCCCGCCAGCCGCGCGACGTCGCGCGCTGCCGGGCGGCTGCGCGGCTCCGCGGCCGTCGGCAACAGGGGCGAGAAGGTGTCCATGTAATCGATTGCAAAACTGGCCGGCCGGTGCACGGAACGGCAGCACGCGCCGTCGGCCAGACCCGCCCAATGTACCCGAGCATCGCGCTGCGCCATGCGGGGCGCTTGCGGGAAATCCCCAGCTTCCGGCATCTCCGCGGCGTCTCTAGACTGGTCCATGTAATCGATTGCATGGTGGCAGCTGCGCGCCGACCTTTCCCTCGCTGCCCGCCCCGGATCCCACCCACCCACAGGAGACAACGCCATGGTGAAAGCACGCGATACGGATGCCGCCGCGCAGGACGCCGGCCGCAGGAAATTCATCGGCCAGGCCGCGGCGCTGGGCGCCCTGGGCGTCGCGGGCACCGGCTGGACCGGCAGCGCCGCCGCGCAGCAGGCCGACCTCGCTCCGTACCGCAACGCCAAGGTGAACTGGCGGCAGGCCGAGGGCGAGTCGATCTCCGTCGCGGTGATCCCGGCGAGCTACTTCGAGAACCTGATCACCCTGCTGCCGCAGTTCGAGGCGCTCACCGGCATCAAGCTGCGCATGGAAAAGGTGCCTCCGGGGCAGATCCGCCAGAAGGCGATGCTCGACCTCTCGTCGAAGACGGCCACCTACGCCACGCACGCGGCCGACCCCATGTACTACCCGCTGTACGTGTCCAACAAGTGGGTCGAGCCGCTGGACAAGTACCTGAACGACGCCAGCCTTACCGACCCCGCCTGGTTCCAGTACGAGGACATCATCAAGGCATGGCGCGAAGCCGACTCCGTCGATGGCAAGCCCTACGGCATTCCCTACGACGGCGAGGTGACGGTGCAGGTCTATCGCAAGGACCTGTACAACGCGAAGGGCCTCAAGCCGGCCGACACCTACGAGCAGTTGCTGGCCAACGCCAAGGCCGTGCACGACCCCGCCAACCGCATCTACGGCCTCGCCCTGCGCGGCTTCTCCGGCGCCGGGCAGAACATGTACATCTACCCGTCGATCTTCAAGGGCTTCGGCGGCGACTGGTTCCAGGGGGGCAAGCTGGTGGTGAACAGCCCGGCCGCGGTCGAAGCACTCCAGTGGTATGTCAATGCCCTGTCGCAGTACGCGCCGCCGGCCGTGCGCAACTGGAACTGGCCCGATATCGCGGACGCCTTCTCGCAGGGCACGGTGGCCACCTACATCGACGCGCATTCGTCGGCCGCGGTCATCACGAATCCCGAGAAGTCCAAGGTGGTCGGACAGGTGGCATACGCGCGCTGGCCCAAGGGCCCCTCGGGCGAGCGCGTCACCTCGATCTGGAACTGGGGCTTCCCCATCAACGCGGCGCTGAGCGAGCGCGCCAAGAAGGCCACCTGGCTGTTCATCACCTGGGCAAGTTCGGCCGAGACGCAGGCGCGCACCTCCTGGAAGTTCGACGGTCCGGCCAAGCGGTCGGGCCTCAACCGCATGGCCCTGTGGCGCTCGCCCGAATTCGCCCAGGCGATGCAGAGCGCCGGCGACAACTTCATCCCCGCCGCGTTGGCCTCGCTGGAGCAGGACACCGATGTCGAATGGCGCCCGCGCGTGCCGCAGTGGCCGGCCATCGGCGAGACCATGGCCACCGCGATCCAGGCGGCGCTGGTGGGCCAGAAAAAGCCCAAGGAAGCGCTGGACGAAGCCCAGGCGCGCATCAGCCAGCTGATGAGCCGTTGATGTTCGTGCCTGCGCGTGCCGGCGCGGGCTCGCTGGAGCGGCAGGAGCGGCGCTTTGCGATCGCCCTGTTCGCACCGGCGTTCCTGCTGCTGCTGCTGACCACGACGGCGCCGCTGGTGTTCCTCGCCTGGAACAGCCTGCAGCGGCTGGACATGGGCATGCCGTGGCTCTCCGGCTTTGCCGGCCTGGACAACTACGCGCGCATGGGCAGCGACCCGCGCTTCTGGAATTCGCTTGCGCTCACGGCCATCTACACCAGTTGCACCGTGCTGCTGCAGGTGCTGATCGGCCTGTCGCTCGCGCTGCTGGTGCTGCGCATCCCGAGCGGCCAGTGGCTGCTGCGGGTGGCGGCCATCCTGCCCATCGTGCTGGCTCCGGTGGTGGTGGGCCTGTTCTGGCGCACGCTGGTGCTGGCGCCCGATTTCGGCCTCGTCGATGTGGTCACCCGCACGCTCGGGCTGGGCAGCTACAACTGGCTGGGCGATCCGCAGCTCGCGCTCATTTCAGTGATCGCGATCCACACCTGGCAGTGGACGCCCTTCGCCTTCCTCGTGCTGCTGGCGACGCTCGCCACGCTGCCGCCGGACATCTACGAAGCCGCGCAGCTCGACCGCGCGAGCGCCTGGCAGCGCTTCCGGCACATCACCGTGCCCCTGATCCGCCCGGCCGTGGTGATGGTGGTGATCCTGCGCACCATGACCGCCCTGTCCGCGTTCGCCGCGATCTTCGCGGCCACCGGCGGCGGCCCCGGAACCTCGACCGAAATCCTCAACCTGTACGCCTACCGCACCTCGTTCACCGAGCTCAACATCGGCTACGGCTCCGCGCTGGCCATGGTGCTGCTGGCGATCACGATGGCGGTGTCGTGGCTGCTGTTCGCGCGCCGGAGGTCAGCCGCATGAGCCGCTCCACTCCTGCAACCGCCGCAAGCGCGCGGCGCGCCGTCCTGTTCCTCGTGGCGCTGCTGCTGGTCTCGGTGTGGGCGTTTCCCGTGCTGTGGGCGCTGCTGACCTCTTTCAAGACAGAACGCGACGTGCTCTCGTGGCCTCCCAGCGTGGTGTTCACGCCGACGCTCGACAACTACCGCGAGGTGCTCTGGGGCCGCTCGAGCATCCTGCCCAACCTCTGGTCGAGCACCGTGCTGAGCTGCGCAACCACGGCGTTGACCATGCTGTTCGCGGTGCCGGCCGCCTATGCGCTGGCGCGCCTGCGATATGCGGGCAAGCGCGCCAGCGGCTTCTACATCCTGGCCACGCAGATGCTGCCGCCGGTGGGGCTGATCATTCCCTACTACCTGGTGCTGCAGCGCATCGGCGGCCTCGACAGCTACGGCGGCCTCACGACCATCTATCTCACCTTCTCGCTGCCCTTCGCGATCTGGCTGATGGTGTCGTACTTCGAGGACATCCCCTACGAGATGGAGGAAGCCGCCCTGCTCGACCGCGCCGGGCGCATGCGCACGCTCTGGCACGTGATCCTGCCGCAGGTGCGCGGCGGCATCGCGGTGACCACGGTGTTCGTGTTCCTCAACGCGTGGAACGAGTTCATGTTCGCCGTGGTGCTGGGCGGCAACACGGTGCGCCCGGTCACGGTGGCCATGTTCAATTTCATTTCGGTGGAGCAGACCCAGTGGGCGCGGCTGGCCGCCGGGGCGATGGTGGCGATGGCGCCGGTCATCGCCGTGGGGCTGTTCGCGCAGCGCCACATCGTCAAGGGACTCACCCTCGGAGCCGTGAAGGGAGGCGGCCGCCGATGACTCAACAAGGCAATGTGCGCCTGCACGGCGTGGTCAAGCGCCACGGCGAGACCACGGTGCTGCACGGCGTGGACCTGGAGATCCACGCCGGCGAATTCTTCGTGCTGCTCGGCCCCTCCGGCTCGGGCAAGACCACCACGCTGCGCATCCTCGCGGGGCTGGAGCCGGTCAGCGGCGGCCATGTCTTCATCGACGACCAGGACGTGACCGGCACCGAGCCCGGCGCGCGCGACGTGGCCATGGTGTTCCAGAGCTATGCGCTCTATCCGCACATGACCGTGGCCGAGAACATCGGCTTTCCGCTGAAGATGGTGGGCACGCCGCGCGACGCCACCGCGCGTGCCGTGCAGGACGCTGCGGCGCGGGTGAGCATCGACCACCTGCTGCAGCGGCGCCCCGGCCAGCTCTCGGGCGGCCAGCAGCAGCGCGTGGCGCTGGCGCGCGCCATCGTGCGCCAGCCGCGCCTCTTCCTGCTCGACGAGCCGCTGTCCAACCTCGATGCCAAGCTGCGGCTGGAGACCCGGCTCGAGCTGAAGCAACTGCAGCGGACCCTGGGCGTCACCACGGTCTACGTCACGCACGACCAGGAAGAAGCGATGACGCTGGCCGACCGCGTGGCCGTGTTCATGGACGGACGCATCGTGCAGGTGGCGGCCCCACGCGAGCTGTACGGCCGCCCGGCGCAGGTGTCGGTCGCCGGCTTCATCGGCACCCCGCCGATGAACCTGCTGCCCGCCACCTGGAGCGGCGGCACGGCCGTGGTGGACGGCGTCGCCCAGGACGTCTCCGGGCACACGGCGGCCGACCGCGAGGTGGTGCTGGGCGTGCGGCCATCCGAGCTGCGGCCGGGCGCCAGCGGCTTTCCGGCGCGCATCGACTATGTCGAGGCGCTGGGCGACCACTGCATCCTCAACCTGCGTGCCGGCGAGCGCCGCATCAAGGTCAAGACCGGCCCCGACGCCGCGCTGCGCGAAGGCGAGCTCACCCACCTGAGCTTCGACGCCGGCTCGGCCCATCTTTTCGACGGCGCCAGCGGCGAGCGCCTGAACTGACACCTTCTTCCCGCGAGAGACCGCCATGCACAAGCGACCCAACATCCTCCTGATCCTGAACGACGACATGGGCTACTCTGACATCGGCTGCTACGGCGGCGAGGTGGAGACGCCCCACCTGGACCGGCTCGCGCAGGGCGGCCTGCGGTTCTCGCAGTTCTACAACACGGCCCGCTGCAGTCCCTCGCGCGCCTCGCTGCTCACGGGGTTGCACCCGCACCAGACCGGCATCGGCATCCTGACCTACGACTCGGGCCCCGAAGGCTACGCCGGCAACCTCAACCAGCGCTGCGCCACCATCGCCGAAGCGCTCAGGCCCTCGGGCTACCGCAGCTATCTCAGCGGCAAGTGGCACGTGTCGAGCAACCTCACCCAGCCCACCGACTCCTGGCCGATGCAGCGCGGCTTCGACGGCTTCTACGGCACCATCATCGGCGCCGGCAGCTTCTACGACCCCAACACCCTCACCCGCGGCAACGACAACGTCGAACACGAAGCGCGCGAGCCGGGCTTCTTCTACACCGACGCGATCAGCGACGAGGCGGTGCGCTTCCTCGAGCGCCACCAGGCCGAGCACGGCGACAAGCCCTTCTTCCAGTACGTCGCCTACACCGCCCCGCACTGGCCGCTGCACGCCCACCCCGAAGACATCGCCAAGTACCGCGGCCGCTTCGACGAGGGCTGGGACACGCTGCGCGAAGAGCGGCTGCGGCGGCTGGTCTCCAGCGGCATCCTCGACGCACAGTGGCAGCTCTCGCCGCGCGACGCGAACCAGCCGCCCTGGACCGAAGCCGAGAACAAGCAGTGGCTGGCGCGCTGCATGGAGGTGTACGCCGCGCAGATCGACCGCATGGACCAGGGCATCGGCCGCATCCTGGCGTCGCTCGAGCGCATGGGGCAGCTCGAGGACACGCTGGTCATCTTCCTGGCCGACAACGGCGCCTGCGCGGAAGACATTCCCGAAGGCGTCACGGTCGACGAGCTGGTGGACAAGCTGATGATCGCCCGCTCCCACACGCGCGACGGCGAGCCCGTGCGCTTCGGCAACATCCCCGAAATCATGCCGGGGCCGGAGGACACCTACCAGAGCTACGGCCAGGCCTGGGCCAACCTCTCGAACACGCCCTTTCGCCTCTACAAGCACTGGATCCACGAGGGCGGCATCTCCACGCCGCTGATCCTGCACTGGCCGCGCGGCATCGCCCAGCGCGGCGAGGTGCGCCACACCCCGGGCTACCTGCCCGACATCATGGCCACCATCCTGGACGTGACCGCGACGCCCTACCCGCAGGACCTGGACGGGCGCAGCATCCTTGCGCTGGAGGGCCATTCGCTGCGCCAGGCCTTCGCGGCCGACGGCGGCGAGCGTCCGCCGATGTTCTGGGAGCACGAAGGCAATGCCGCCGTGCGCATCGGCAAGTGGAAGCTGGTGCGCCAGTACCCCGGCGCATGGGAGCTCTACGACATCGAGGCCGACCGCACGGAGCTGCACGACGTGGCGGCGCAGCACCCGGACCGCGTGGCCGACATGCAGCGCCAGTACGAGGCCTGGGCCGCCCGCTGCGGCGTGCTGCCGCGCGAGAAGGTGGTCGCGCTGATGCGCAGCCAGGGCGTGACGCGGGCGTTCTGGGAAGACGAGTGAGGGCTGCGGCGTGAAGCCCTGCTGCATGCCGCGCCGCGAGGGCGCACCGGAGCGCCACGGCGCATCCGGGCTCACCGGCGCGTTGTCCGCAGCGTCGCCTCAGCCCCTGCGGCTCGCGCCTCCCGCGCCCGACCGGCTCGGCCTGCTCGCCCTCCCCGGCGGACGCTTCCGCATGGGCAATGCGCAGGGCGACGGCTTCGCCGAAGACGGCGAAGGTCCCGAGCGCACCGTGCACGTAAGCCCCTTCGCCATCGGCCGCACGGCAGTGACCAACGAGGACTTTCGGGCGTTCGTGCGCGCCACCGGCTTCATCACCGACGCCGAGCAGGCCGGCTTCTCCTTCGTGTTCTACCTGCAGCTCGACCCCGAGCGCCGCCGTGCCCAGCGCCAGGTCGCGCGCGAGCTGCCCTGGTGGCTGCCGGTCGAGGGCGCGTGCTGGCAGCGCCCGCACGGCCCCGGCTCCAGCATCCTGGAGCGCCTCGACCATCCGGTCGTGCATGTGTCCTGGAACGACGCCGCCGCGTACTGCGCGTGGGCCGGCGCGCGGCTGCCCACCGAAGCCGAATGGGAGTACGCGGCGCGGGGCGGCCTGGACGGCAGGCGCTATCCCTGGGGCGACACGCTCGAGCCGGGAGGCGAAGCGCGCTGCAACATCTGGCGTGGGGAGTTCCCCGCGCGGCCCGCCGCGGGCTGGCGGCCCGACACGCAGCCTGCCGATGCCTACGCGCCGAACGGGTTCGGCCTGCACAACACCAGCGGCAACGCCTGGGAGTGGTGCGCCGACTGGTTCAGCGCCGACTACCACGAGCAGACCGCCGAGGCGGACCCGCTGCAGTCGTCGCCCACCGGACGGCGCTCGATGCGCGGCGGCTCCTTCCTGTGCCACGCGTCGTACTGCAACCGCTATCGCGTCGCCGCGCGCTCGTCCAACACGCCCGCCAGCAGTTCCAGCAACTGCGGCTTTCGCATCGCCGCCGCGCTCAGCCCAGGTGCAGCCGCGACGTCTGCTTGACCTCTTCCATCACCGCATAGGTGCGCGTCTCGCGCACGCCCGGCAGCTGCCACAGCACCGAGCCGGCGAAGCTGCGGTAGGCGTCCATGTCGGCCGCGCGGGTCTTGAGCAGGTAGTCGAACCCACCGGCCACCATGTGGCACTCGAGGATCTGCGGCTGCGCCTGCACGGCCGCCTTGAACTGCTCGAACACGTTGGGCGTGGTGCGGTCCAGCAGCACCTCGACGTACACCAGCATGCCCGCACCGAGCAGCCGCGGGTTCAGGCGCGCCTCGTAGCCCAGGATGTAGCCGGCGCGGGTGAGCCGCTGCACGCGCGCCAGCACCGCCGTCGGCGACAGCGAAACCGTCTCGGCGAGCTTCAGATTGCTGATGCGGCCGTCCTCCTGCAGCGCCTGCAGGATGCGGCGGTCGATGCGGTCGAGTTCGTCGAGACCCGATCGGGCGGCGTTGACGGGCGCAGTCATGGTGAATTGTTCTCCGAATACCGAAAACATCCGAACAATACCCGGCGCGAAGCCGGGCACCATGAACATTCCGCCCACCACGCACCTGCCTGCATCGTGACCACCTCCGCCGTGCCGAACCCTTCCGCGCAGCCGCCAGCGCCCACCCCTGTGCCGGCGCACGGGCCGACTTCCTCCATGCCGAAGCAAGGACCCAGGCCGCCCGGGTCGCCCCCGCGACCGCCCGTCGCCGACGGCGACGTTGCCGACGCCGCACAGGCCGGCACCGTGCAGGAACCGTTCGCCGCGTTCACCAGCTTCCCGGCCCCCGACTCTCCCCTTCGCGCAGCGATCACCGCCGCCTGGCGCACACCCGAGCCGCAGGCCGTGCAGGCGCTGCTGCCCGCCGCGCGCCTGCCCGACACGGTGGGGGAATCGGCCCGCGCGCTGGCCTGCCGGCTGGCGGACACGCTGCGCCGGCGCAAGACGGCGGTCGGTCGCGCCGGGCTGGTGCAGGGGCTGCTGCAGGAGTACGCGCTGTCGTCGCAGGAAGGCGTGGCGCTGATGTGCCTGGCCGAGGCGCTGCTGCGCATCCCCGATGCCGCGACGCGGGACGCGCTGATCCGCGACAAGATCGCGCAGGGCGACTGGGACCGCCACCTGGGGCGCAGCCCATCCCTGTTCGTCAACGCCGCCACCTGGGGGCTGCTGCTCACCGGCCGGCTGGTGTCCACCCACAGCGAAGCCGGACTGTCGTCGTCGTTGTCCCGGCTGCTCGGGCGCGGCGGTGAGCCCCTGATCCGCAAGGGCGTGGACTTCGCGATGCGCATGATGGGCGAGCAGTTCGTGACCGGCGAGACCATCGACCAGGCGCTGGCCAACGCCCGCCCGCGCGAGGCCCAGGGCTTTCGCCATTCCTTCGACATGCTGGGCGAGGCGGCGCTCACGGCCGAAGACGCCCGGCGCTACCGCGCGGACTACGAGCGCGCCATCCACGCCATCGGCGCCGCCTCGGGCGGGCGCGGCTTCCTGGCGGGCCCGGGTATCTCGATCAAGCTGTCGGCCCTGCACCCGCGCTACGCACGCGCGCAGCGCGAGCGCGTGCTGGACGAGCTCTATCCCGACCTGCTCGCGCTGTGCACCCTGGCGCGCCGCTACGACATCGGCCTGAACATCGACGCCGAAGAGTCGGAGCGGCTCGAACTTTCGCTGGACCTGCTGGAGCGGCTCGCCTTCGCGCCTGCCCTGCAGGGCTGGAACGGCCTGGGCTTCGTGATCCAGGCCTACCAGAAGCGCTGCCTGCGGGTGGCCGATTGGCTGATCGACCTCGGGCGCCGCAGCGGGCGGCGCCTGATGGTGCGCCTGGTCAAAGGGGCCTACTGGGATTCGGAGATCAAGCGCGCCCAGCTCGAGGGCCAGGACGACTACCCGGTCTTCACGCGCAAGGCACACACCGACGCGTCCTACCTCGCCTGCGCCCGCGCGCTGCTCGCCGCGCCCGACGCGGTGTTCCCGCAGTTCGCCACCCACAACGCGCACACCGTCGCTGCCATCTACCACCTGGCCGACCCGGCCCGCTACACCGAGCAGCAGTACGAGTTCCAGTGCCTGCACGGCATGGGCGAGCCGCTGTACGAGCAGGTGGTGGGCACTGCCGAAGCGGGCAAGCTGGAGCGCGCCTGCCGCATCTACGCCCCGGTCGGCACCCACGAGACGCTGCTGGCCTACCTGGTGCGACGGCTGCTGGAGAACGGCGCCAACACCTCGTTCGTCAACCGCATCGCCGATACGGCGCTGCCGCTGGACGAGCTGGTGCGCGACCCGGTGGAGCAGATCGACGCGCAGGCGGCGCGGGAGCATGGCACCGCCGGCCTGCCGCACCCGCAGATCCCCTTGCCGGGCGCCCTCTACGGCGCGCTGCGGCGCAACGCGCGCGGCCTCGATCTGTCAAACGACCGTACGCTGGCGGCGCTGCAGGAGGCGTTTCGCGCATCGGTCGATGCCGGCTGGAACGCGCCGCCCCTGCTGGCGCACGATGCGGCCGCCGACCCGCACGCGGCGGACTCCCGGCCCGTGCGCAACCCGGCGGACCCGCGCGACGTGGTGGGCTGGGTGCGCGAGGCCAGCGACGTCGAAGTGGATGCGGCGCTTGCGCAATCCGAGGCCGCGCTCCCCACCTGGGCCGCGCTCGCTCCCGCAGCCCGCGCCGAGTGCCTGGAACGCGCCGCCGACATCCTGGAGCGCGACATGCCGCGGCTCATGGGACTGCTGGTGCGCGAGGCGGGCAAGACGGCATCGAACGCGCTGTCCGAGGTGCGGGAGGCGGTCGATTTCCTGCGCTACTACGCCGGCCAGGTGCGCGCGGATTTCGACAACGCCACGCACCGCCCGCTCGGCCCCATCGCGTGCATCAGTCCCTGGAACTTCCCGCTGGCGATCTTCATGGGCCAGGTGTCGGCGGCGCTGGCCGCCGGCAACACGGTGCTGGCCAAGCCCGCCGAGCAGACGCCGCTGGTGGCCGCCGAGGCGGTGCGCGCGCTGTGGGCGGCCGGCGTGCCGCGCGCGGCGGTGCAGCTGCTGCCGGGCCGCGGC
Source organism: Ramlibacter sp. AN1015 (assembly GCF_037726105.1). Taxonomy (NCBI): domain Bacteria; kingdom Pseudomonadati; phylum Pseudomonadota; class Betaproteobacteria; order Burkholderiales; family Comamonadaceae; genus Ramlibacter; species Ramlibacter sp. AN1015. The sequence goes on along the minus strand of NZ_JBBJUM010000019.1, from coordinate 52,291 downwards.
GAAACGGTGGGTGCGCGCCTGGTCGCGGACCCGCGGGTGTGCGCAGTGCTCTTCACCGGCTCGACCGAAGTCGCGCGGATGCTGCAGCGCACGCTGTCGCAACGGCTCGACGCGCGCGGCAAGGCCGTGCCGCTGGTGGCGGAGACCGGCGGGCAGAACGCCATGGTCATCGACTCCTCCGCGCTGGCCGAGCAGGTGGTGGCCGACGTTGTCGCCTCGGCATTCGACAGCGCCGGGCAGCGCTGCTCGGCACTGCGCGTGCTGTGCGTGCAGCAGGACGTGGCCGAGCGCGTGCGCACCATGCTGCTGGGCGCGATGGCCCAGCTGCGCATAGGCGACCCCGCGCGGCTGGCGACCGACGTCGGGCCGGTCATCGATGCGCAGGCGCGCGAGGGCATCGCCGCGCACGTCGAGACGATGCGCGCGCGCGGCCGCAGCGTGCACGTGCCGGTGCCGGTGCCCGCCGACGCGGGCCGTGGTGGAGGCTGCTTCGTCGCGCCCACGCTGATCGAGCTGGACGGCATTGCGGAGCTGGGCGGCGAGGTGTTCGGCCCGGTGCTGCACTTGGTCCGCTACGAGCGCGAGGCGCTGGACGACCTGCTGGCCCAGGTCCACGGCACCGGCTACGGCCTGACCCTCGGCCTGCACACGCGTATCGACGAAACCATCGCCCGCGTGCTCGACGCCGCGCAGGTGGGCAACGTCTACGTCAACCGCAACATGGTGGGCGCGGTGGTCGGCGTGCAGCCCTTCGGAGGCGAGGGCCTGTCGGGCACCGGCCCCAAGGCCGGCGGGCCGCTGTACCTGCTGCGCCTGCTCGCCGATCGCCCGGCCGACACGCTGGCGCGCGCGCTGCGCGAGCCGCACGCGCAGGTGAACGCCCTGGCCATTCCCGTCGAGGCGCCGCTGCGGCAGCTGGCCACCTGGGCACGCGAGCGCGGACACGATGCGCGGGTGGCACAGGCGTGCACGGATTTCGCGAGTCTCTCCCGCAGCGGCGCGTCGGTGCTGCTGCCCGGCCCCACCGGCGAGCGCAACGAATACCGGCTGCTGCCCAGGCGGGCGGTGCTGTGCCTCGCAGAAGATGCCGACGACCTGCTGGTGCAGTTCGCCGCGGTGCTGGCGGTCGGAAGCCAGGCGGTGTGGCCGGCCTCGGCGACGGCGCTGCGCGAGCGGCTGCCGCCCGTGCTGCGGGAGCGGGTGCGGCTGGCCCAGGACTGGGCTGCGCCCGGCGTCGCGTTCGACGCGGTCCTGCTGCACGGCACGCCCGCCGCGCTGCGCGCCGTCGCCGCCCGGCTCGCGATGCGCCCGGGGCCGGTCATCCACGTGGAGCGCCTGGATCCGGGCGCCACCGCGGTCCCCCTGGAGCGGCTGGTGATCGAACGCTCGCTGAGCGTGAACACTGCGGCCGCCGGCGGCAACGCGTCGCTGATGGCGCTGGGCTGACAGCCGCGGGAGCCGGCGCCTGCCGGACCCGCGCGGCTGCCGCCCAGGCCCGCGCCAGCTGCACGGTCGTTGCCGGCAGGTGCAGGACAGGGCTTGCCGTCCATGTCGGGGTCCAAAGAAGCCCACGGCGCGCGCACGACGCGGCCCACCGAAGGCTCAGTTGCGGAAGTTCTGCGTGACCATGAGCCCGTAGCGACGGCCGTCGAGGACGCCGATTCCCACCCGACCGAAGCCCGGGCGCAGGATGTTGGCGCGGTGCCCGGGTGAGTCCATCAGCCCCTGATGGGCCAGTGGCAGGGTGCGCGCCAGAGCGAGGTTTTCCCCGGCCACCATGAAGCGCACGTTGAGCTGGCGCATGCGATCGAAGGGGTCCTTGCCTTCGGGCGTGAGGTGGGAGAAATAGCCGCGCGCGAACATGTCGCCGGAGTGGGCACGCGCGACGCGGGTGAGGTCGGGATCGAGCTGCAGGGGCTTGAGGCCGTGACGCGCGCGCTCTTCGTTGAGCAGCTGCAGCATGCGGGACTCCAGGTCGGGCCGCGCGTGCGCATCGGTGACGGTGAAGGGCAAGGGGATGCGCTCGCGCGAATCCGGCGCCACCGTGATGCGCCCGAGCGTGGAGCTGACCGCGTCCTCGAACACCGGTGCGAGGGTGGCCTCCAGCCATTCGGCCGGCGCGGCGAGCTGGTCCGCGAGTGCGCTCCCGCGCACCTGCAGCGTGATGCGGTCGGGCAGCGGCAGCGACAGCAGCACCAGCGCCAGGATGGCCGCATGGATCAGGCCCAGGGCGAGCCCCGGGAAGATGCCGAGAAGGCGATTGACGGGATGGCGGTGCACCTGCGCCGGCAGCCCTGCCAGCAGCCCGCCGGCGATCAGCCCCAGGAGGATGCGCGCGAGCACGAGGATCACCAGGAACGCTACCGGTGCGGCCCAGACCCCGAGGCTGATGACGTGCCGCTCGATCAACGCCGCCGTCAGGCGGTAGCTCCAGAGGGCGGCGAGAAAGGTCGTGGCCAGCAGCAGCAGATCGACCGTGCCGGCGATGAAGCCGCGCCGCCAGCCGACCAGCAGGCCGATCGCTGCGACGAGGACGAGGAAAAGATCGATCAGGTTATAGGCGTCCACCATGCGCCGGCAAAGGTACCCTGAATCGCGGGCTGCCGACAAGCCGCTGCGGCACTACGAAGCGCCTTCAGGGCGTTGCCTGCGGGCCGCGCACCTCACGGGGCGGGTCATCGGCAGGGGCCCGGGCACGGGCACGGTCGCCGTCGCTGCTGATGAAAAAGCTGCCGAGGGTGGCCGTGACATAGCCGAACATGGTGAAGCCGTACACGGATAGCAGCAGACAGAGCATGCGCCCCTCCGGCGTGCGCGGCCACCAGTCCGATCCCATGGTGACGAGCATCATCGCGGTCCACCACAGCGCGTCGCCATAGTGGAGCAGCCCGTCCGGGCCGCCTTCGAAGGCGAGCATGCCCGCCGCTCCGGCAAACAGCACCACCAGCGTGAGCAGCATGACGTAGCCGAAGCCGCGGCGGTGCAGCGTGCGCCCAAGCGCCCGGATGCCGCGATTGAGCGAGGTGATCAGGCGCACCAGGCGCAGCCCCCGCACGGCGCGCGTGGCGCGCAGCACCCGAAAGCCGCGCAGCACCGCCAGGGAGCGCACGGCGGGCAACGCAAGCGAAAACAGCGTCAGGAGGTTGCGCCGCAGGAAGCGCAGCTTGTCGGGCGCCAGCACGAACTTGAGCGCGAAGTCGGCGATGAAGACGACCCAGATCACCTGGCTCGCGATCAGCAGGCCCGCATTGCTGCGCCCCGCGAGCTCCAGCGCCACCAGGACCAGCCAGACGAGGCCGAGCACCGCCATGGGAGCGTCCAGCGCGCGCTCGAGGCGCCGCAGCAGGCTGCTGCGCTGGCACTGCAGGTCACGGGCGATGTCCATCGGTGCCGCTAGTGTGGCGAAGAATGCCCGCGCCGTGTCGGTCGGCGCGCCTGGCCGGCCTGCTGTGCGGCAGGCCAAGGCCAGCCGACCCGCCCTGGCGCGGGAGTCCGTCGGGCCGGCGCTTCCGCCCGGCGGCCGAAGCCGGCGCTCGCCGGGCCGGTGCCGGGCCCGGCGCCGTGCGTCAGCGCGCGGCGAGGGCCGCTGTCGCGCGGCAGTCGTGCAGCACGCTCAGCACCCGCTCCACATCGACGGGCTTGACCAGGTACTCGTCGAATCCGGCGGCGACGGCAGCCCGGCGCCGCTCGTCGTCGCTCCAGCCGGTAATGGCAATGATGCACGTGGTGCCCAGGGGATACGTGCGGCGCAGGCGGCGGCACAGTTCCAGACCGTCCATGCCCGGCAGACCCAGGTCCAGCAGGACGATGTCGGGCTGCAGCTCGGCCGCGATCCGCAAGCCATCTTCCGCATCGAAGGCGCCGACGGCACGGTGGCCGTAGGTCTCCAACAGGACGGAGAGCATGTCCACGGCGTCTTCGTTGTCGTCCACGATGAGGATGGACAGGGCGGGCGTGGAAGGACAGTTCGTGGATTGCATCGGCAGGGTTGAGTCTCAGCAGGGGCGCACTGTAGGGGAGCGCGGCCGTATTGTCTGCTCCGTACGGCTTGTCCCCTTCCGGTGGCAGGTATCGCGACGCGACTGGACATCGCACCAAAAAGCACCCCCTGCGCCACGGGCTGGCGCAGGGGGTGGAATGCCGGGTGGAGGACATGCGATGCGATGCGAGGCGATCCCCGGCCGGCTACCCAAGTGAGTGATCGCGCGCGCTGCCGCCCGGATCAAGGTCCATGCTGCGCCACCTCGAGCTGGGCCGTAGTAGGACAGCGCCGCGCGCGAACACTCGGTTGCACTAGCCCGGCCGCGCTATGTCCAGGGGCATGGAGGGCGCTCCAGGGCGCCAAACTATTCACGGAAACGGCCGGAAAAAACGCAGGCAGAGGGAGGCGGCCCGACGCTGAAGCACGCGGGTTTGACCGATGCATGACTGCTGACGACGCGGCCGACCGCGCCGCCCACGGGACCCGCGACCAGGCAGGTCCGGGCACTCACACCCAGGCGCAGGCGCCCTCTTCCGCCGTGAGCGCGTGGCGGCGGAATCCGGCAAAGAGCTCCCGCCCCAGGTCGAACCCGTTGCGTTCGGCCTGCTCGGACGGCATCGCGGCGGGGCTGCGCGCCTGCCACTGCGCGTCGGGAACGAGCACCTGCAGCGTGCCGGCGTCGGCGTCGAGGCGAACCAGGTCGCCGTCGCGCACGCGTGCCAGCGGCCCACCGCTCGCCGCCTCCGGCGACACATGGATCGCTGCCGGCACCTTGCCGGACGCTCCGCTCATGCGGCCGTCGGTCACCAGCGCCACGCGCCAGCCCTCGCCCTGCAGCACCGCAAGCGGCGGCGTGAGCTTGTGCAGCTCGGGCATGCCGTTGGCCCGCGGCCCCTGCCAGCGCACCACGCACACCAGGCCGCCCGTTCCGTTCTCGCGGCACGCGGCCTCCAGCTCGCCGGCCCCGAAGGCCCGCAGAAGCGCGTCCTGCGAATCGAAGACCCGCGCCGGCGCCTCGATCAGGTGCCGGTCGGCGGGGACGGACGACACTTTGATGATGGCGCGGCCCAGGTTGCCCTCCAGCAGCTTGAGGCCGCCGGTGGCGCTGAAGGGTTCGCCGGCCGGCCGCAGCACCTCGCTATCGCGCGAGGGGCCCACGTCGCGCCACTGCAGGCGGCCCTCGTGCACGCCCGGCTCGCGCGTGTATTCGCGCAGCCCCGCCTCGCGCACCGTGAACACGTCTTCGTGCATCAGGCCGGCGTCGAGCAGCTCGCGGATCACGTACGCGGGCCCCCCCGCAGCCTGGAAGCCGTTCACGTCGGCCTGCCCGTTCGGGTAGATCCGCGCCAGCAGCGGCACCACGGCGGACAGCTGCGCGAAGTCGTCCCAGTCGATGCGGATGCCGGCCGCGCGCGCGACGGCGACCCAGTGGATGGTGTGGTTGGTCGAGCCGCCGGTCGCCAGCAGGGCCACCAGCGCGTTGACGATGCTGCGCTCGTCCACCAGCCGGGCGATCGGTGTGAAACGCCGCCCGCGCGTGATCGACAGCGCCGTGCGCACCGCCTCGCGCGTGAGCTGCTCGCGCAGGCCATCCTGCGGGTTGACGAACGCGCTGTCGGGCACGTGCAGGCCCATGGCCTCCATCAGCATCTGGTTGCTGTTGGCCGTGCCGTAGAAGGTGCAGGTGCCGGGGCTGTGATAGGACTTCTGCTCGGCTTCGAGCAGCTCGGCCCGCCCCAGCTTGCCCTGCGCCGCGAGCTCGCGGGCCTTGGCCTTCTCCTGGTTCGTGAGCCCGCTGGGCATCGGACCGCCGGGCACGAATACCGTGGGCAGGAAGCCGAAGTGCAGCGCACCGATCAGCATGCCGGGCACGATCTTGTCGCAGATGCCGAGCATCAGTGCCGCATCGAACACGTCGTGGCTGAGCGAGATGGCCGTGGCCTGGGCGATCACGTCGCGCGAGAACAGCGACAGCTCCATCGAGGCGGTGCCCTGCGTCACGCCGTCGCACATGGCCGGCACCCCGCCGGCCACCTGGGCCGTGGCGCCGTGGCGGCGGGCCTCGTCCTTGATCACCTCCGGGAAGCCGGCATAGGGCGCGTGAGCCGACAGCATGTCGTTGTAGGAGCTCACGATGGCAATGTTGGGCGCACGCTCGGCCACCACCTTGAGCTTGTCGTTCGCCGGCAGCGCCGCGAAGGCGTGCGCCACGTTGGCACAGCCCATGCGGTCTGCCCCGCGCTCGCGCTGCGCCATCTCGTCCATGCGGCGCAGGTACGCCTCGCGCTCCTTGCGGCTGCGCTCGCGGATGCGGTCGGTCACGGCCGATACGACGGGATGAAGGGTCACGTGGTTCTCCTGCGGATGTCGGTGGAATGCCCGCATGTTCGCATTGCCGCAGATGTCGCCGCGAGAGCCTCCGGCGGCAGGCCGCGGGCACACGCCATCTTCCCTTCCCAAGCTGCGGCCGCGCTGTGGGAGGAGGCTGCATGCTGCGCTGCGCGGCGGCGGCGCCCCCTGGTGGCTGGCCGGGGTGAGCCGAACGGTGGGCAGCTCCCGGGACAAGGCCACCCCTTGTTCCTTGCGGCCGTGTCACGTGGATTCCGTCCCTCTCTGCTGTCCCCCGGGAGTAGGGGCACGCTGCGGCATGCACCTGGGCATGCGCGTGCTTCGCGGCTGTGCGTACGCTGCAGCGACAGCCCATGTGACACACCTCCGGCTCGCGCGCGGCTGCGGCTGAGCGCGTGCGGCGCGGAACGGGCCGCACCGTCATCCAGGACAGCGGAAACGGCTCCGCCAGCGCTGGTCACAGACCTACACACGCTTACCTGTTTGCCCCACATGGACGCAGCCCTCGGCCCGTACAGTGAACTTCGGCGCGCGTAACTGCGCTTTTTTTTGCAGCCGGAGGAACAACGTGAACACGCAACAACCTTCCAAGCCCAACACGGGCAACACCACCACGAACAACACCGGCGGCGGGGCTGGCGGCGGCAACAAGGCGGCCGCTCCCAACAAGGGCCCCGGCTCACCCGGAGGGACAAGCGGCTCGCCCGGCTCGCCCGGAGCAGCGGCCGGCTCTACCGGCTCTCTCGGCTCCGGCGGGTCGCCTGGGTCCAGCGGCTCGCCTGCATCGACCGGCACGAGCGGCGGCGCAGGCGCGAAGCCCCCGGGGTCCGGCGGCTCCGGATCCCCGGGCTCCAGCGGATCCTCCAGCCCGGGTGCAGGCATCGGAGCAGGCGGCGCGTCCAGCGGCATGTCGTCCGGATCGAGCGGCGCCGGCGCATCGGGCGCTTCGTCCGGACCCTCCGCTTCGTCGGGTTCGACCACGTCCAATGCATACGGGTCGTCCGCGTCTTCGAACTCCGCTTCGTCGGGCGGCAAGGACGCGTCCTCCTCGTCCTCCGGGGGAGGCTGGGGCACCCCCCGCGAAAGCGTGCATCGCATCGCAGAGATGGCCCACCAGGCGATCGACCGCATCCAGCAGACCATCGAATCGGTCGGCGGTTCGGCCCGGCAGTCAGGCGGCAGCGGCGGCTCGAACATGGCGTCGGAAAGCTCCTCCGGGGGTTACGGCGAGCAGGCCCGCAAGGTCAGCGAGCAGGCCCGCAAGTACGGTGAGCAGGCCCGCGAGTACGGCATGCAGGCACGGCAGTACGGCGAACAGGTGCGCACCCGCGTGCACGACCAGCCGCTTCAGGCGGCCGGCATCGCCTTCGTCGCGGGCTTGCTGTACGAGAAGATGTTCATGCACCGCCGCCGCGTGAAGGTGGTGCAGGTGCCGGTGTACGTGCCGCGCCTGTCCGACTCCTCGCATTTCGACACCGGCCGGGCGCGCGGCTGGATGCAGGCGGCCGGGGAGAAGATCCACCAGCTCGGCGACTCGGGGCACGACGCGGTCCGCAAGCTGGGCGCGACGACCATGATGGGCGTGGCGGGCACCAAGGCCATGTCGTCACGCATGTGGCACAAGACGCGCCAGGCCATGCCCGAGGACATGTCCCACGCGCGCCAGCAGGTGCTGGCCAAGTCGCACGAATACGGCGGCATGGCCCGCACGCAGATGCAGGAGCACCCGCTCGTGGGCGTGGGCCTGGCGGTCGGCCTCGGTGCGCTGGCTGCCGCGATGGCGGTGAACCGGCGCAACGACTCGGCCCCCCAGGGCAGCGCTTATGTCGTCGGATCGGCCGGCGAATCCTACGGGCGGGACTACGCCTCCGTGCGCCAAGGCGGCGGCTACTCCGACGCGATGGGGTCGAACCCGCTGGTGACGGCGGGCCTGGCACTGGGCGTGGGCATGCTGCTGGGCGCGGTGCTGCGTCGGCACTGAGCCATCAGTGCGCGCCGTCGCTGCCGGTTCTGCCCGGCAGCGCGGCGCGTACGGTGGGCGGTGCGTGCCGCCTGAGGCGGGCAAGCCCGCATCTGCGACGCCCGCCGCGTCGGGCAAGACTGCGCGTCGGCAAGGGGCTTCCCCGCGGGCCCATCGGTCAGGCAGAACGCCACAGGCGCGGACCGAACATCACGCACAGCAAGGCGCACATCACGAACCCTGCGCCCGCCCATTGCAGCGCGCTCACCGACTCTCCCAGCAGCAGGGTTCCGGCGGACAGGCCGACCAGCGGCACGCCCAGGCTGAAGGGCGCGACGCGGCTGGCCGGGTACTTGCGCAGCAGGTTGGCCCAGGCGCCATAGGCCAGGGCGGTTGCGAGCCATCCGAGCGCGGCCAGCGCGGCCCAGGCCTGCCAGGGGGCGCGCAGCCAGTTCGACCATGCTTGCGGCGGATCGATCCACCAGCTCAACGCGAAGAACGGCAGCACCGCGACGCAGCTTCCCCAGACGACGAAGTGCAAGGGCTCGAACCCGCTGGACTCCCGCTGGGCCCGGCGCACGACGATGTTCGACACCGCCCACATGGCCGCGGCAGAAAGGTTCAGTGCGAGGCCGGCCAGCGTCACGCCACCGCCCTGCACCACCATCGCGTTGACGCCGAAGCATCCCAGGCCCACTGCTGCGAACGCCATCCCGGCCTTCAGCGAGGAGCCGATGCGCTCGGACAGCACCAGCGCCCCGAACAGTGCGGTGAAGAACACCTGGGTCTGCATCAGCACGGAAGCGAGCGCCGCCGTCATGCCGACCTGCAGCGCCAGGAACAGCGTGCCGAACTGGCCCACGCCCTGGGTCAGGCCGAACGCGACCACCCAGCGCATCGGCACCGACGGCGGGCGCAGTACCAGCAGCAGCGGAAAGGTGGCGAACAGGTAGCGACCTGCGCCCATCTGGAATGGCGTGAAGTGCGTCAGGCCGAACTTCATGACGACGAAGTTCATGCCCCAGATGACCACCACCAGGACGATGGCGACCAGGTCACTGCTTCGCAGGGGTGGCGGATGGCTCATCCGGCGATTGTGCCGGCCGCCTGCGACCCGTCGAGGCAGCTCGGTCTCAAGTGTTCACAGCACTAACGCGGTGCAGCACGCGCGGCACCCAAACTGCGCACAATGAAATTCAGGTCCGGGCGAGTCACGCGAGTCACGCGAGTCGCAGCCCGGCAGGCAGGCACTTCGGACGAAAGACGCGAAGACGCAACGGCAAAGGGAACAAGGGTGAGCGATGGCTGAAGAACGCGTGAAGGCATTGAGCGACGTACTGGACCAGCTGGAGAGTTCCGCGCACGACGACAGCGTGACCGTCGAGGAGGTGGTCGAGAAGCTCGGACACAAGTCGTTCGCGGCGCTGATGCTGATCTTCTCCCTCATATCGACCTCGCCGGCCAGCGCCATTCCGGGCATCACCGCCACCGTCGCGCTGATCGTGTTCATCCTGGTGGTCCAGATGATCTTCGGGCGCAAGTGCGTCTGGCTGCCGCAGTTCATCACCCGGCGGCGCATGTCCACGAAAAAACTGTGCAAGGGCATCGGCTGGCTGCGCAAGCCCGTGCAGTTCGTCGAGCGCTTCCTCAAGGCACGGCTCACCTTCCTGCTGCACCGCCCGTGGTTGTACCTGCCGCTGATCCTGATCCTCGCGCTGACGCTGTTCATGCCGTTCATGGAGGTGGTGCCGACCTCGGGCTCCCTCGCCTCGGCGGTGATTGCGTTCTTCGCGGCCGGCCTGCTCACGCGCGACGGAGTGCTGGTGGTGATTTCGTTCCTGGTGCTGGCGGCCCTGCCAGCAGCGGTCTGGTACTTCGGCTTCAGCGGCTGAGGCGCCGGGGCCTCACGAGCGGAACTGCTCCCAGGTGCGCTCCAGTACCTGGCCGATCAGCGCGAACATCTCGTCGATCTGCGCCCGCGTGATCACCAGGGGCGGGGCGACGATCATGCGGTCGCCGACGGCCCGCATCACCAGGCCGCGCTCGAAGCAGTGCCGCCGGCACGCCATGCCGACACCCTGCTCCGCCGCAAAGGCCTCGCCGGTACGCGGATCGCGGCACAGCTGGATCGCGGCCATCAGCCCGCAGCTCTGCACCTCGCCCACCAGCGGATGATCTTGCAGCGCAGCGAGCCGCTCGGCGAGGTAGGGGCCGGTGTCTTCGCGCACGCGTTCCACGAGTTGCAGCCGCTCGATGAGGTCCAGGTTCGCGAGGCCGACGGCGCAGGCCACGGGGTGGCCGGAGTAGGTGTAGCCGTGGGCCAGCTCGCCGCCGCGCTCGATCAGCACGCGCGCAACCCGTTCGCCGACCATCACGCCGCCCAACGGGACGTAGCCACTGGTGACGCCCTTGGCGAAGGTCATGAGATCGGGGCGCGTGCCGAAGGTCTCGCAACCCCACCATTGGCCCGTGCGCCCGAAACCGCAGATCACCTCGTCGCTGATCAACAGGATGCCGTGGCGATCGCAGATGCGCTGGATCTCGGGCCAGTAGGTCGCCGGCGGCACGACGACCCCTCCGGCGCCCTGCACCGGCTCGCCGATGAAGGCAGCGACCCGCTCGGCACCGACTGCCAGGATTTTTTCTTCGAGCCAGCCGGCCGCGAGCACGCCGAATTCGTCCCGCGACATCCCCTGGGCGACGCCGTGCCGGTGCTCCCAGTGATGCGGCTGGTCGATGTGCACGATGTCGGGGATGGGGAGCCCGCCCTGCGCATGCATCGCGGCCATGCCGCCCAGCGAGGCGGCCGCCATGGTGGAGCCGTGGTAGGCGTTGTGGCGCGAGATGATGACGCGGCGCTGCGGCTGCCCCAGCAGGTCCCAGTAGCGGCGCGCCAGCCGCACGTTGGTGTCGTTGGCTTCGGACCCGGAGCCGCTGAAGAAGACGTGTTCGAACTGCGCAGGCGTGCGCGCCGCCAGACGCTGCGCGAGCGCCACGGCGGCGGGGGTGGTGGTCTGGAAGAACGCGTTGTAGTAGGGCAGCGTGCGCATCTGCTCGCATGCGGCCTGCACCAGCGCCTCCTGCCCGTAGCCGACGTTGACGCACCACAGACCGGACATCGCGTCGAACAGGCGGTGGCCCTCGCTGTCCCACACGTACAGGCCTTCGCCACGGGTGATGACGCGCACACCCTGCGCCGCGAGCGCCTGGTGGTCGGTGAACGGATGCAGGAAATGCGCCGCGTCGGCCTCTTGCCAGGCGCGGGTTCCATGCGTGGTTGCAGTCGATGGCGCGAGGCCGAAGTCGGGCGGGACGTTGGTGCTCATGGGCGCTCCGGATCGCTGCGTGCTCAGACGTGCAGGAGCAGGTGCTCGCGCTCCCAGGGGGAGATCACGCGCATGAATTCCTCGTGTTCGAGGTCCTTGATCTCGGCGTACACGGTGAGGAACTCCTTGCCCAGCACTTCGGCGAGGTCCTGCTCGGCGCGCAGCATCGCCACCGCCTCGCCGAGGCTGCGGGGCAAGGCGTAGGGACTCTGGTAGCCGTTGCCGGTGCACTCGGGCGTGGGCTCGATGCGCCGCTCGATGCCGAGGTAGCCGCAGGCCAGCGTGGCAGCCAGGGCCACGTAGGGGTTGGCATCGGCGCCGATGACGCGGTTCTCGACACGCCGCGCCTGGGGCGGGCTCACGGGCGAGCGGATGCCGACGGTGCGGTTGTCCACGCCCCACTGCATGTTGATCGGCGCGGCCGTGAAGCGCGAGAGGCGGCGGTAGCTGTTGACGTAGGGCGCGAACAGGGCCATCGCTGCGGGCGTGTACTTCTGCAGGCCGCCGATCCACCAGTAGAACTCGCGGCTGGGCGTGCCGTCCTCGTTGCTGAACAGGTTGCGCCCGGTCTCGGCGCTCACGAGGCTCTGGTGCACGTGCATGGCGCTGCCCGGCTCGCCGGCGATGGGCTTGGCCATGAAGGTGGCGTACATGTCGTGGCGCAGCGCGGCCTCTCGCACGATGCGCTTGAAGAGGAAGACCTCGTCGGCCAGGCCCAGCGGCGCGGCATGGAAGAAGTTGATCTCCATCTGCCCGGCGCCGACCTCGTGGATCAGGGTGTCCACGTTCAGCTCCATCTTTTCGCAGTAGGCGTAGACGTCCTCGAACAGCGGGTCGAACTCGTTCACCGCGTCGATGGAGTAGGCCTGCCGCGAGGTTTCGGCACGGCCGCTGCGGCCCACCGGCGCGCGCAGCGGCTGGTCGGGGTCGGTGTTGCGCGCCACCAGGTAGAACTCGAGTTCGGGCGCGACCACCGGGTTCCAGCCCTTCTGGGCGAACAGGTCGCATACGCGGCGCAGCACCGAACGGGGCGCGAAGGGAACGAGCCGCCCGTGCCGGTCGTAGCAGTCGTGGATCACCTGTGCCGTCGGGTCCACCGCCCACGGCACGATGCGCACGGTGCCCGGGTCGGCCGCGAGGTGCATGTCCGCGTCGTTGCGGTTGACCACATCGAAGTAGGGACCCTCGTCCGGATACTCGCCGGTGACGCTCATGGCCACCACCACCTCGGGCAGCCGCATACCCCGGTCGGCGGTGAACTTCTCGCGGGGGAGGATCTTGCCGCGTGCCACGCCGGTCAGGTCCGGCACCAGGCATTCGACTTCGGTGACGCGGCGCTCGTTGAGCCAGCGCTCCAGCTCGGGGAATTGGAAATGGCTGCGGTGTTCCATGGGGGCTCGACACGGAAGGTCGATGGGATCATCGTAGCGACGACTGCCCCGCCGGTAAGGTCATCCGCGGGAAAGTACTCATCGGCATCTGGGCCTACGCCTTCACTCGAGCAGGAGCCCCTCGGCATGACGACGCCCGATCCCTTCCACCTCGACCGCTTCGTGGATGCCCAGGAGCCTCTCTGGGACCAGGTGCTCGAGGAGCTGCGCGCCGGCCACAAGCAGAGCCACTGGATGTGGTTCGTGTTCCCGCAGCTGGCCACGCTGGGCCGCAGCACCATGGCGCGCCACTTCGGACTGTCCGGCCTCGACGAGGCGCGCGCCTACCTCGCCCACCCGCTGCTCGGAGCGCGCCTGCGGGACGCCTGCCGGCTGCTGCTGCTGCCCGGGCGCAGCGATGCCGCTGCGATCTTCGGCACCACCGATGCGCTGAAGCTGCGCTCGTGCCTGAGCCTGTTCGACGCGGCGGCGCCCCGCGAGCCGCTGTTCGCCGAGTGCCTCGGTCGCTACTACGCAGGCAAGCCCGACCCGCTGACGCTGCGACAGATCGCACCTGGAGCCGACGACGGCTGAACGTGCACTGCGGGAACGCGGGTTGCCCAGGGTGGGGTCGGCCTCCGTGGTGGAGGCCCAACCAAGGAGAACCCATGCAGATGGACCAGCTGAAACAAAGGATCGACCGCGTCGAGGAATGCACCGACGAAGCCAAGCGCGCGGTGCAGATGGGCGCGGCTCCCCAGGACCTGCGCCAGTGCATCGACACCATGCACGAGCAGGCGCGCCAGGCCCAGCAGGCCTGCAGTTCGTCGCAGGCACAGATGAACCAGGAAAACCTGCGCGAACTCGTCAACAAGCTCGAGCAGACCGGAGACCGCGCGATGCAGGCGTGTCGGCAGGCCGGCAGCAGCGTCGATCCGCAATTGCAGCAAGCCGTACAACGTGCGCACGACGAGGCCTCGGGCCTGAAGAAGCAGATTCAGATGGGCTGATGCCCGCGCGCCGGCAGGGATCCTCCGGCGCGCATGTTCTGACTGCGAATGTGGCGCGGCCACCATGGAGCGACACGCCTGCGCCTCGATCCGGCTGCGGCGGCTGGACAATGGCGCACGCCCATGCACGCCCGCCACTTCCTTCAGCTCGTCTTCCTCTCCGCCGTCTGGGGAGCGTCCTTCCCGCTCATACGGATTGCCGCGCCCGCGTTCGGCCCGATCCCGATGGCATGCCTGCGCTGTGCGCTGGCGGCGGGCGTCCTCACCGCATTGATGCGCCTGACCGGACAGTCCTGGCCCCGGCGCAGCCACTGGCCGGCGCTCACCGTGCTGGGGCTGCTGACCGTGGTGTCGCCCTTCGTGTTCTTCAACGCCGCCGGCCTCGTGCTGCCGGCCGGTTACTCGGCCGTGCTCAACGCGACCGCGCCGCTGTTCGGCGTGCTAGCCGGTGCATTGTTCGCCGACGAGACGCTCACCACGCGCAAGCTCGCAGGCTGCGCGGCGGGCGTGCTGGGCGTCGCCTTGCTGGTGCAACTCGGCCCCGTCGCACCGACCATGCCCGTGATCCTCGGGGTGGTCGCCTGCGTGATCGCCTCGGCAAGCTACGGCTTCGGTGCCATCCTGATGAAGCGCGCAACCATGGCCCACCAGCCCCTGCCGGCGTCGGCCGTGGTCCACATCGCCGGAGCGCTGGTGCTGCTGCTGCCCGCCGGCGTCGCGGCGCCCGCCATCGAGCTGCGGCCGGGCGCCGTGCTGGCGCTGGTGGTGCTCGGCACCCTCACCTCGGGCTTCATGTACCTCCTGAGCATGCGGCTGATGCGGGAGATCCCGGCCAGCGCCGCTACCTCGTCGGCCTTCATGATCCCGATGTTCGGCGTGGCCTGGGGAGGGCTGTTCCTCGGCGAGCCCGTCACCGCCGGCATGGTGCCCGGGGTGGCGCTGGTGCTGGTCGCCTGCGCCCTCGTGACCGGCTTCAACCCGGTGCGTGCGTTCGCCCGTCGTCGTTGAGGCGCAGTCCACCGACCGCTGCTTGCCCGTGGCTCACGGACAACAGCGCCTTCAGAGGCTCACCTGCGCCCAGCAGCCCACGCGGCGATTGAGCTGCGCGTAAAAGATCTGCCCGGCCTGCGGAAGCGGAAGGCCTTCGTTGGGATACACCAGCGTTCCGCAGCTGGTGTGGATGCAGCCGGCGCGTACCCACTTGCACCGGAACGGTTGCGCGCGAGAGCGGGTTGCGATCGCCTTGTTGGTGTTGCCTGCGGGCATCTGATCTCCCCTTTGCTTCTGTGTCATCTTGAAGGCCTGCTCGTGGCCAGCAATGTTTTCATCGTCGGTTGAGGAGAACAGCACGGCCGTAGGACGCGCGCCTGAGTCAGGGGTCGAAATCTCGAACTGCCCTGTCGGCGGGCCGGCGGGGCGCAGCTGCTGTGATGCGACGGCAGCGCGGTGGCCTGCTTTGCTGCGGGCCGGCGTGCTGCCGGACCCCTCGTGCTTCGTAACGTCAGGGCTTGATGCCGGTCTCGTTGATCAACTTCGCGTAGCGCTCGCGTTCG
The DNA here is from genome assembly GCF_037726105.1 of Ramlibacter sp. AN1015. Lineage (NCBI taxonomy): Bacteria > Pseudomonadati > Pseudomonadota > Betaproteobacteria > Burkholderiales > Comamonadaceae > Ramlibacter > Ramlibacter sp. AN1015. The sequence continues at coordinate 36,741 of NZ_JBBJUM010000019.1, read as the reverse complement.
GCGCGGATCAGGTTGGCGAACATGTCGATGCTGCCCGGCGTGACGACGCCGCCCACCTGCTGCATGCGCACCTGCACGTCCGGCGTGGCCAGTGCCTTCTGGATGGCGGCATGCAGCTTGCGGGTGACGGGCTCGGGCGTGCCCTTGGGCGCGATGAAGCCGTACCACACCGTCGCCTCGAAACCCGGGAAGCCGGACTCCGACATGGTGGGCACCTGCGGCATGCTCGCGATGCGCTCGGCGCTCAGCGCCGCGAGCACTTTGACCTTTCCCGCGCTGGCGAGCGGAGCGACTTCCAGCGTGTTGGTGGCGACCACCGGAATGTGGTTGCCCATGAGGTCGTTCAAGGCCGCGGCGCCGCCCTGGTAGGGGATGTGGCGCAGCTTGATGCCGGCGGCGCTGGACAACAGCTCCACCGCGAGGTGGGGGGTCGATGCGTTGCCCGGACTCCCGAAGCTGATGGAGCCGGGCTTGTCCTTGGCCATCTTGATCAGCTCGCCAGGGTTCGCAGCGGGAAAGCTGTTGTTGGCGGCGATCACCACCGGCACGCGCCCGACCATCGAGACCGGAACGAAGTCCTTGTCGGGGTCGAACGGCGGCGGCGTGAACAGCACCGGGTTGATGGCGGCATTGTTCGCCGTGAGCATCAGCGTGTGGCCGTCGGGCGGGGCCTCGATCAGCGCCTTCACCGCGATGTTGGTGGCGCCGCCGGGCCGGTACTCCACCACGAAGGGCTGCCCGAGCGACTGCTGCAGGGCCTGCCCCACGGTGCGGGCGACGGTATCAACCGCGCCCCCCGCCTTGAACGCGATGATGATCCGCACCGGCTTGGTGGGGTAGTCCTGCGCTGCGGCAGGCTGCGCCAGCGCCACGCTGGCGCCGATTCCAAGAACCGCGGCGGCCAGGGCCTTGATCACTCGATTGCGCATCGTGTCTCCTTTGTCGTGGTGGGGTGGTTGGGTCGTCCGCTCGCAGGTGCTGCCTCACGCCCGCAGCCGGCTGTAGACCCTGCGGGCGTTGCCGGAAAAAATGAGCTCGCGCTCCTCGGCTCCGAGGAAGGCAGCGCCGTCGATGTAGCGCCTGGTGTCGTCGAAGTAGTGGCCGGTGTCGGGATCGATGCCGCGCACCGCGCCGATGGTCTCGGAGGCGAACAGGATGTTGCGCGCCGGGATCACCTTGAGCAGCAGGTCCATGCCGTGCTGGTGGTAGACGCAGGTGTCGAAGAACACGTTGTCCAGCAGCAGCTCGGACAGCGGCCCGAGCCCCATGTCCAGGGCGATGCCGCGGTAGCGTCCCCAGTGGTAGGGCACGGCGCCACCGCCGTGCGGGATGACGAACTTGAGCGTCGGAAAATCCTTGAACAGCGCCGAGGTGAGGAACTGCATGAAGGCCGTGGTGTCGCCGTTGATGTAGTGCGCGCCCGTGGCATGGAAGTGCGGGTTGCAGGAGCCGCTCACGTGGATCATGGCCGGCACGTCGAACTCGACGAGCTTCTCGTACAACGGATACCACCAGCGATCGTGCAGCGGCGGATCGGACCACCAGCCGCCCGACGGGTCGGGATTGAGGTTGCAGCCGATGAAGCCGAGCTCGCGCACGCAGCGCTCCAGTTCGGGAATGCAGTTGGCCGGGGCCACGCCCGGGCTCTGCGGCAGTTGGCACACGCCGGCGAAGCGGTCCGGATACAGGCCGCACAAGCGATGGATCAGGTCGTTGCACAGCGTGGCCCACTGCCGGCTCGCGCGCTCGTCGCCCAGATGGTGGCCCATGCCCAGCGCACGGGGCGAGAAGATGGTGAGGTCCGTGCCGCGCTCGCGCTGCCGCTGCAGCTGCGCGGCCTCGACGCTTTCGCGCAGCTCGTCGTCCGACGCGCGGGCGGGCAGCGCCGGCTGCGGGCCGCCGCAGCCGCAGGCGGCCACCTGCAGGCGGCGGTAGTCCTCGAAGCGCTTGGGTACCGTCGTGTAGTGCCCATGGCAGTCGATGATCATGGAACGCGCTGACCTTTCCGTGCCCTGCCTGCCTGTGGCGGTGCCTGCTTGTCTCCGGCGGCGGGTGTGGTGCGCATCTTCGAATAATGGGAAACTGAATTCAAACGCCGATTTTTGAATCCGGAATCAAAATAAATGAACCTGCGTCAGCTGCGGTACTTCTGCGAGGTGGTGGAAGCGGGCAATGCCCGAGCGGCAGCACAGCGGCTGTTCGTGGCGCCCACAGCCATCAGCATGCAGCTGTCCCAGCTCGAGGAACGCCTCGGCGGGCCGCTCTTCGACCGCGCGTCCCGACCGATGGCGCTGACGCCGCTGGGCCGCTTCGTCTACCCCAAGGCCAGGCAATTGCTGTTCGAGGCCAACGACCTGGAGTCGCAGGCGCAGGGCATGGCGGCCGGCAACCTCGGTTGGCTGAGCATCGGCTTCACGCGCTCCACCCTGTTCTCGATCCTGCCCGAGGCGGTGCGGGTGATGCAGGCCTCCTATCCCCGCGTGCGCATCGAACTGGCAGAGGTGCTCTCGGCGCACCAACCCGCGAGCCTGCGCAGCGGTGCCATCCATGTGGGTCTGGCACGCGTGCTCGGCCCCACCAGCCGCGAACCCGACCTGCAGTACGACGAGCTCTTCGACGACCCGCTGGTCGCGGCCGTTCCCCTGCAGCACCCGCTGGCCGCGCGCAAGTCGCTGCGGGCTGCGGACCTCGACGCCCTGCCCTACATCAGCTTCCCGAAGGACGCGAACAGCCACTTCTCCCGCCAGATCATGGCGCTGCTGCAGGCAGCCGGCGCGTCGCCCCACATGGCCCACGAAGCCAAGGAGATCCACACCGCCCTGGCCCTGGTGGCCGCCGGTCTGGGCGCCACGGTGGTGGGCCGCAGCGTCGCGGCCAACAACCGGGCGGACGTGCGCTTCCTGCCTATCAGGAACCTGCAGGCGCACAGCACCGTGCTGGCGGTGCACAAGCGCGGCGACACCAACCTGCTCGTGGGGTCCTTCCTGGAGGTGCTCAGGGCGCAGGCACCGCCGCGCGCACCGGGGAAGACGGCTCTGGCTCCGTCGTCGAACGCTCCGGGCCGGCGGCAGAAGACGGGCGCCCGCGGGCGCCCTGCCGCGCCCGTCAGCGCCTGACCGGAATCGGCGTGGCCCTATCCACCGGGACAGCGGTAACGCTGTTCTGCGGGCTGCCCTCGATCAGGCGATCGCTGTAGGTGAGATAGGCGAGCGCGTTGCGCTGCGTGTCCACCATGCGCACGATCCTCAGGCGCTTGAACACGATGGACATGCGTTCGCTGAAAACCTCCTCCTGCTGCGGCAGGGGTTTCGGGAACGCGATGGGCCCGACCTGCCGGCAGGCGATGGAGGCTTCCGCCTTGTCTTCCGCCAGGCCGAGGCTGCCGCTGATGCCGCCGGTGCGCGCTCGCGATACGTAGCAGGTGACGCCCGTGACACCCGGATCGTCGTAGGCCTCGACCACCACCTTGTGGTTGGCACCGAGCAGCTTCCAGGCGGTGTCCACTTCGCCGATGCGCTCGGCGCGGACCACCGCCGGAGCCATGCACGCCGCCAGCGCCAACGCAGCCGTCCAGGCCGCTACGGGCGCTCGCCGCGCGCAGGCCGACCCCGATCCCAATCCCACGACACGTCCCGTAGTACTTGCCTTCATCTGCGTCCTTTCGCTATCTGCTCGATACTGGCCGCGACACACCCCCGAGGCTGCATCCGCCATGCTCGCCGACACCGTTCCCCCGACCTTCGATGCGCGCACCTGTGCATTGTGCAATCCTGCATGCACTGGCCCGCGCAGTGGCTGCGACACGACGGCGCCGAAGCCGCGTGCACCCGCCGGATTGCGGCCCTTCAGGGCGGAAGCTCTTGCTGCAGCGCGGGTGCTGCGCGGACCGGTTCGCCGGGCCCGCAGTCCTTCAATCGCGCGCAGGAACCGTGCGGGCGAAGTACGCCGCCACGAGGAATCCGAGGCGCTGGCGCGCCGGCAGCGCGACCGCCAGCGCGGCCTGGGCCCGCTCGACGCTGCGCCGGAGCATGGCGTCCGCCTGCGGCCGCCCGAGCAGCGAGACCAGCGTGGACTCGGATGGACGGCTCTCCGACGGCTGCGCATCGTCGAGGTCGTCGCGCAGCTGGAAGGCGCGACCGAGCTCCAGCGCGGCGCGTCGCAAGGCGGGCGCCTGCTCGTCGCGAGCGGCGACGATGGCGGCCATTTCCAGGGCGGCTGCGAACAGCACACCTGTCTTGAGATCGTTGAGTTCGGCACCGGCGGCAGCGTCCACGGCGCCTTGGCGCAAATCGCGGTACTGCCCCTGAGCAAGGCCGCCGAAGCCGATGGCGGCGTTGAGGCAAGCGACCAGCCGGCAGCGCCGCGTCGCATCGAGCTCCGGCGCCTGGGCGAGCACCTGGGAGGCGAGCGCCAGCAGGGCGACCGCGGCAAGCAGAGCCACGTCCTCGCCCGCGTGCAGGTGCAGGGCGGGCTGGCCGCGGCGCAGCCGGGCATCGTCCATGCAGGGCATGTCGTCCAGCACCAGGGAAGCGCAGTGCACCATCTCGACCGCGCACGCGGCATCGAGCAGTGCGGCCGGCTCGCCGCCGGCCAGCAGCGCCTCTCCGGCGAGCATCGTGAGCAGCGGGCGCAGGCGCTTGCCAGGCCCCAGAACGGCCGAACGCATGGCGCCGGCGAGCGCGTTGTCCCCGAGGGCGCCGGCCTGCGGCAACAGCTGCGCAAGGCGCTGTTCGATACGCAGCACCAGGGGCGCGACGAGGGCGGAAGCGGAACCGACGAGCGTGTCGTCGCAGGTGTCGTATGCGATGGTGCGGGGCGAGGGCGTCACGTCGGTGGCCCTGTGCAGCCAGGCGAGATGGCGCTGCGGCTGGGCCTGTGGAGCGTAGCGCGGACCATGGCCGCGCGGGTTGCCCGTGTCACACGAATCCGGCGCTGTCCTACAGTGCGGGCCCCTGAAAATGCGCGCGGAGGCTGAACCGCCTTGACCCACTACGCCATCGTCGCCCCCGCCTTTCCCAGTCACATGCGCGCCCTCGAGGCCGTGGCCTTGCGGATGCTCGCGCGCGGGCACCGCGTGAGCTGGCTGCAGCAGTCGGATGCCCGCGCCTCCTTGACCGACGCCCGCATCGAATTCATCGCGCTGGGCGCGGCCACCCATTCGCCCGGCACGCTGGACGCGGTGATCGCGCGAGCCGCCGCGCCGGGCACCCCGTGGGGGCTTCGCCGCGTCATCGCGGACATGGCCGCGGCCACGCGCATGCTGTGCGACGAACTCCCCGCCGCGCTCGACCGCATCGGAGCGCAGGTCGTGCTCGCCGATCAGATGGAGGCGGCCGGCGCACTGGTTGCACGAGGCATGGGCTTGCCCTATGCCTCGCTCGCCTGCGCCCTGCCGATCCACCGGGCGCCGGGCCTGCCGCTGGCGGTGATGCCCTGGAGTCCCGCAGGCTCGCAATGGACCCGCCGCGTCGTCGATGAGAGCGAGCGCGTATACGACCGGCTGATGGCGCCCCTCTACGACGAGATCGAGCGGCAGGCGCACTCCTTCGGGCTTGGGCGGCTGCGCCGGCTGGACGAGTTGCTGTCGCCGCACCTGCAGATCAGCCAGCTCACGGCGGACCTCGAGTTTCCGCTGCCGGGCGCACCGGCTGCCCTGCACTACACCGGCCCCTGGCGTGCTGCGGACGACGCGGGCGCGGTGATCGACTGGCCGCGGACCTGGCACCGGCGTGCCGGCGCGCCTCTGGTGTTCGCCTCGCTCGGCACGCTGCAGGGCGGACGCATCGACCTCTTCCGGCGCATCGCGCGCGCCTGCCGCGGCGAAGGACTGCAGCTGGTCATCGCCCACTGCGGCCGGCTCGATACCCGGGCTGCCCGCGCTCTCGAGGACGCCGGCGCAGACTGGGTCACCGGCTTCGTGCCGCAGCAGGCCATGCTGGCCGAGGTGGACATCGCGATCACGCACGCCGGCGTCAACACGGTGATGGACTGCCTGGCCGCCGGCAAGCCCATGCTGGCGCTGCCGATCGCGTTCGACCAGCCGGGCACTGCGGCGCGGGTGGCGTGCCGCGGCGCGGGCATTGCCATGCAGCCGGTTTTCGCGACGACCGGCCGCATCCGTCGCGCGCTGCGACGCCTCCTGGACGACGAGCGTTTCGCGCAGCACGCACGCGCGCTGGGGGCTGGCGTTCTCGCAGCCGGCGGTGCCGAACGCGCGGCCGAACTCGTGGAAGCGCTCGGGTCGGCCGGGTCCGGACAGAGCGCATGCGACACCGCCGACGCGGCGCTGGCGTGCTGAGATGAGCCAGCGCCCCCCCCGCCCTGCCCTGACCGCCGACCTGCTGCTGGTGGGCGGCGGCCTGGCCAGCGGTCTTCTGGCATGGCGGCTGCGCCAGCTGCGCCCTGAGCTGCGCGTGCAAGTGCTGGAAGCGGGCGCCACGCTCGGGGGCAACCACACCTGGTCCTTCCACGACGCCGACCTCACGCGCGAGCAGCATCGCTGGATCGCCCCGCTGGTGGGATGGCGCTGGCCGGGGCACGAGGTGCGTTTCCCCGGCCTGAACCGGCGGCTTTCGGGCGGCTACGCATCGATCACCTCGGAGCGTTTTCACCAGGTGCTGAGCGGCGCGCTGGGCGAGCACGCACTGCGCCTCGGCGTAGAGGCTTGCGAGGTCACGCCGACGCAGGTGGTCCTGCGCGATGGAACGACGCTGCAGGCCGGCGCGGTGCTCGATGCGCGGGGCACGCCGCCGGCGGCCCACATGCGCCTGGGTTTCCAGAAGTTCCTCGGGCAGGTGCTGGCCCTGTCGCAGCCGCACGGCCTGTCGCTTCCCCTGCTGATGGACGCGACCGTTGCGCAGCGAGGCGGATACCGCTTCGTGTACTGCCTGCCGCTGGATCCCCGCACCGTGCTGGTCGAGGACACCTGCTATGCCGACGGCGAGGCCCTCGACGCTGCCGCGCTGCGGTCCGAGATCGCCGACTATGCCGCTGCGCGAGGCTGGCGCGTGCTGCGCCTGCTGCGCGAGGAGCAGGGCGTGCTGCCGATCGCGCTCGACGGCGACCCGCAGGCGCTGTGGCGCGCAGCAGCCGGTGTGCCCAGGGCGGGCCTGGCGGCCGCGCTGTTCCACCCCACGACCGGCTACTCGCTGCCCGAGGCGGTGCGCCTGGCCGACCATGTGGCCGCCCTGCCCGACCTCGCCGCGCCGGCGCTGTTCGGGGCCATCCGCGCGCACGCGCTGCGTCGCTGGCATGACCAGCGCTTCTTGCGCCTGCTCAATCGCATGCTGTTCCAGGCGGCGCGCCCCGCCGAACGCTGGCGCGTGCTGCAGCGCTTCTACGGACTGCCCGAGCCGCTGATCGCGCGTTTTTATGCGGGCCGCAGCACCCGGGGCGACAAGCTGCGCCTGCTGGTGGGCAAGCCGCCCGTGCCGTTGCGAGCGGCCCTGCATGCCGCGCTGGGCCGCGAGCCGGCGCGTCGGCCCGTGGTCGGCGAACTGCCGGCGGGAGAAGGCCGATGACGCCCGTTCCCCTGCGCACCGCCGCCGTGATCGGCGCCGGCTTCGGCGGGCTGGCGCTCGCCATCCGCCTGCAGTCGGCGGGGGTGCAGACCACGCTCTTCGAAGCGCGGGACAAGCCCGGCGGACGTGCCTACGTCTGGCACGACCAGGGCTTCACCTTCGACGCCGGGCCCACGGTCATCACCGACCCTTCGGCGCTGGAGGAGCTGTTCCTGCTGTCGGGGCGCCGTCTGTCGGACTATGTGGAGCTGCTGCCGGTGGCGCCGTTCTACCGCCTGTGCTGGGAGGACGGCGCGCGCTTCGACTACGCCAACGACCAGGCTGCGCTCGATGCGCAGATCGCCGCGCGCAACCCGGCCGACGTGCAGGGCTACCGCGATTTCCTCGCCTATTCGCGCGCCGTGTTCGAGGAAGGGTACCTGCGCCTGGGAAGCGTGCCTTTCCTGAACTTCCGCAGCATGGTGCAGGCGGGGCCGCAGCTCGCGCGCCTGGGCGCGTGGCGCAGCGTCTACGCCATGGTGTCGCGCTTCATCCGCGACGACCACCTGCGCCAGGCCTTCTCGTTCCACTCGCTGCTGGTGGGCGGCAACCCGTTCGAGACATCGGCCATCTACGCACTGATCCATGCGCTCGAGCGCGAGTGGGGCGTGTGGTTTCCGCGTGGCGGCACCGGGGCACTGGTGCAGGGGATGGTGCGGCTGTTCGAGGACCTGGGCGGCACGCTGCGGCTGGATGCTCCGGTCGATCGCATCGAGGTCGAGCAGGGCCAGGCACGTGCACTGCGCGTGCACGGCGAACGCCTGGCTTTCGACCAGGTGGCGTCGAACGCCGACGTGGTCCACACCTACGAGCGGCTGCTGGGCCACGTGCCGTCGGGCGCCCGGCAGGCGCAGCGGCTGCGCACCAAGCGCTTTTCGATGTCCCTGCTGGTGATCCACTTCGGCCTGAAGCGCCCGCAGCCGCAGCTCGCGCACCACACGGTCTGCTTCGGGCCGCGCTACCGCGCGCTCATCGACGAGATCTTCCACGGCAAGAGCCTGGCCGAGGACTTCTCTCTGTACCTGCACGCGCCCTGCGCCACCGACCCCTCGCTCGCCCCGCCAGGCTGCTCCAGCCATTACGTGCTGGCGCCCGTGCCGCACCTGGGGCAGGTTCCCACCGACTGGTCCGAGCAAGGCCCGCGCCTGGCCGAACGCATCCTCGCGTATCTCGAGCGGCGATACATCCCCGGCTTGCGGGACGACCTGGTGACGCAGCGCATCTTCACGCCCGCCGACTTCCGCGACAGCCTGAACGCCCATCTGGGCTCGGCCTTTTCGCTGGAGCCGGTGCTCACGCAGAGCGCGTGGTTCCGCCCGCACAACCGGGACGACGCCATCCCGAACCTCTACATCGTGGGCGCCGGCACGCACCCCGGCGCCGGTGTTCCGGGCGTGGTGGGCTCGGCCAAGGCCACCGCGCGCCTGATGCTGGGGCCGCCGCCATGAACACCCGCAGCCCGGACGAGGCGGTGGTCGCCCATGCCCTGGCGAGCATCGCCAGCGGCTCGCAGAGCTTCGCCGCCGCCACGCGCCTGTTCGATGCGCGCACCCGGCAGAGCGCGGTGCTGCTCTATGCCTGGTGCCGCCACTGCGACGACGTGATCGACGGGCAGGTGCTCGGCCATGCCGCCGCGCCGCAGGCCGGTGCGGGCGCGAATCTGCAGCCGTCCGACCCGGGCGCGGTCGAAGAACGCCTGCGCGAACTGGAGCGGCACACGCGCCGCGCCTGCGCCGGCGCGCCTTGCGAGCACCCGGTGTTCCTGGGGCTGGCCGAGGTGGTCCGCCGCCACGACATCCCGCCGCGGCTACCGATGGAACTGCTGGCCGGTTTTGCGATGGATGCGCGCGGCACGCACTACGCCACGCTGGCCGACACCCTGCTGTACGGCTGGCGGGTGGCGGGCGTGGTCGGCGTGATGATGGCGCGCATCATGGGGGTGGGCAGCCCCGCGACGCTCGACCGGGCCTGCGACCTCGGCATCGCGTTCCAGCTCACCAACATTGCGCGAGACGTGCTGGAAGACGCGCAGCGCGGCCGGCTCTACCTGCCCGCAGACTGGCTGCGCGAGGATGGCCTCGACGGCTTGTCCGCAGTCCTCGACCCGGCGCGTCGCGAGGCGCTCGCCCGCGTCGTCGCACGCCTGGTCGGCGCGGCCGAGCCGTACTACCAGTCGGCACGGGCGGGCATCGGCGAGCTACCGCTGCGCTGCGCGTGGTCGATCGCCACCGCCCGGGGGATCTACCGCGCCATCGGACGCAAGGTCCGCCGCGCGGGCGCGTCCGCCCTCGAACAGCGCATGGCCACCGGCCGGGCTGAAAAGCTCTGGTTCGTGGCGCGCGGCGCCGGGGTGGCCCTGGCCGCCAACGCGATGGCGCAGCCGCCGCGGCCGCCGCACCTGTTCCAGCGGCCGTTCTGAGCGCTCAGGAGCGCCGGCCGCCGGCACGCGCCTGCCGCAGCCGCTCACGCAGCCGCTCGGGCCGCGGCGCCCACAGAAAGCCGAAGGACACGCATCCCTCGCGCCCGTGCTGGGCATGGTGGAGTTGGTGCGCCTCGACCAGCCGGCGCAGGTAACCGCCGCGCGGCTGCCACGCCATGGGCAGCCGCCGGTGCACCAGGCCGTCGTGCACCAGCAGGTACAGGGCGCCGTAGACCGTCATGCCCAGGCCGACCAGCGCAAGCACGCGGCGCTGTGGGTCCTGCCCGGCGGCGATCAGCGCGATGGCGATGGCCGCGAACACGATGGCGTAGAGATCGTTGCGCTCGAAGCGCCCGGCACGCGGCGCATGGTGCGAGGCATGCCAGCCCCACCCGATGCCGTGCATCACATAGCGGTGCGCCAGCCAGGCGATGCCTTCCATCGCCAGGACGGCGGCGAGCACGACGGCTGCATCGCGCAGCCAGGCAAGCAGGGAAACGGACACACTGACCTCCGGCATCGAGGGCGCCATGATGCGCCGAGTCGGGGCAACCCGGTCGGCCGCCATGACCAAGGCCCCTGCGCTGCGACGGTTCCATCCATGCGCCATCCCTTAGCTCAGCACCTGTCATTTCTGACAGGGTGAACCGCTGCCGTGGCGTGTCATCATCCTGACGAGTCCGCCCGGAGTACCTGTTGAAAAACGATTTCCTTAACGACCTGCGCACAGCGGTCAATGCCCAGTGGGCCCACATCCGCACCGGCGCTTTCTGGCGCCAGGTCCTGGAGCAGCCCGTCACGGGGCCCCTGTACAAAGACCTGATGCTTCAGGTGTGGCACTACTCCCGCCACAACTCCATGAACCAGGCCGTCGCGTCCTTCGTGCCGGCGCCCGAGGCCCTGCTGAAGTTCGTCTACCGGCATGCCGCCGAGGAACTCGGCCACGAGCGCATGGTGGTGCACGACCTGCGCAGCATCGGCCTGTTCGACGAAGCCGACCTGACCCGCCCTCCCCTGCCCGCGACCGAGGCGCTGATCGGCTACCTGTACTACGTCTCCCTGCGCTACGGCCCTGTGGCCCGACTGGGCTACAGCTTCTGGGCCGAGGGAATCTACGAGCACATTCAGGCACCGTTCGCCAAGATCTGCAAGGACCTGCAGCTGACCAGCAAGAACGTCACGTTCTTCGGCGCCCATGCCGAGGCCGACGAGGAGCACATCAAGCAGGTCGAGGACATGATCGCCCGCTTCGCCGAGACGCCCGAACAGCAAGCCCAGGTCACCCAGGTCGCCCTCACCACCCTTTCCCTCACCGGCCAGCTGCTCGAGCAGGTGGCCGCCCGCCACCGCAAGGACGCCGCATGATGCTCAACCACACCATCGCCTCCCCGAAAGTCATTCCCGTCGCGCGGGCGGTGCCGCCCCACCTCGCCTATGCGGCCGACGACGAACCGGTGCTGCTGCGGCACCTGACCACCCCGTGCGAGATCGAGGCCGTCCTGCCGCTGCGCGAAGGCATCGACCTGTCGGCCCACGCGGCGGCGGGCGCCGCATTCCTGGCGCTCGAAAAAAAAGAGACGAGTTGGGTTTCGTAGGCGCTTTCGAGCGCGCCGGCCGCCTGATCGGCACCATCCGGCTGGTTCCCATGGGCCTTGGGCTCACCCTCACCGATTCGCTGCTCGACCAGCTGGGCCCGCAGGCGCCCTCCCACCCCGGCACCCGCTGGGAAGTCGGTCGCCTGGTGCTTGACGAAGCGCACCGCAGCGACGTCGATGCCTTGCGCCGCTGCCTATCCCTCTCGCTGGACTACGCCTGCTCGCTCACCCAGGTGGACAACCTCTACGCATCCTGCACCCACGTGCTCGGGCGCCTCTATCGCCGGTTCGCGTTCAGCAGCTTCGCCGCAGACGTGCCGCTTGCCGGCACCGACAAGCGCTACACGCTGATCCACGGTCACGCCCAGCACGTCCTCGCCGCCCTTTCCAGCCGGCCCGTCACTTCGCACTGATGCCATGCTGACGCCGATCCGCCGCCTCCTGGATCGCTACGAGGACTACCACCAGCGCGAGCCGGTGATGCACTGGTATGCGGGCCTGCTCGGCACCGTGGGCTTCCCCCTGTTCTACCTGCTGCGATTCGCGAAATCGACGCCGGTCTACGACGACCTGTGGCTGCGCCTGGTGGCCGCCGGCATGTGCGCGCTGCTGCTGCTGCGCACGCACTGGCCCGAGCGGTTGCGGCCGTATTTCTTCGTCTACTCCTACGCGGCGCTCGTTTTCACGCTGCCCTTCATGTTCGTCTTCACCTCGCTGAAGAACGGCGGCGGCACGGTGGCGGTCGCCAACACCTTGATGGCGTCGTTCTTCGTGATCCTGATGACCGACTGGCGCAACATGGTCGCCATGCTGTCGATGGGCTTCGGAGCGGCCGTGCTCGCCTACTGGGGCACCGATCCGGCGGCCACCGTTCCCGCCGACTATGTGGCCCGACTTCCCATCCTGCTGCTGGTGCTCGTGGGCGGCACCTTCTTCAAGCTCGCACTCGAGCGGGCCACTGCCACCAAGGTGCGGGACGCCTACGCAGCGGTTGCCGGCTCGATCGCCCACGAGATGCGCCATCCGCTGGGCCAGGTGCAGCACAGCCTGGACGCCGTGCAGCGCCTGCTGCCTGCGCCGGGCGCCTGGGGTGCCTCCCGCCTGGGACCGGCCGAGCTCGACGGCCTCTACCGGCACGTGGCCCAGGGGCAGCAGGCCATCGAGCGCGGCCTGCAGGTGATCTCCATGACGCTGGACCAGGTGAACGACGAGAAGCCGGTGGACGACTCGAACTTCGCCCAGCTGTCGGCCGCCGAGGTCGTGCGCAAGGCCGTGGACGACTACGGCTACGAAGACCCGGGCCAGCGCGACCGTGTCGAGGTGCAGATCCTGGAGGACTTCCGCTTCCGCGGCGACGAGACCGCCTTCCTGTACGTCCTGTTCAACCTGCTGAAGAACGCCCTGTATTTCATTCCGGCCTCACCCGAGCTTCGCATCAACATCACCGTGGGTGCGCACGCGGTGCGGGTGCGCGACACCGGCCCCGGCATCGCCCCCGAGCGGCTGCCCGAGCTGTTCGAGCCTTTCCGCTCGCTCGGCAAGGCCGGCGGCACGGGACTGGGCCTGCGCTACTGCCGCCGGGTCATGCGCAGCTTCGGCGGCGACATCGGCTGTGACTCGCGCCTGGGCGAGTACACCGAGTTCACCATGCGCTTTCCCACCATCCCGCTGGCCGAACAGGAGGAGCACCTGGCCGCCGTGCTGGCGCAGGCACGGGCGGTGCTCGCCGGCCGGCGGCTGCTGCTGGTGGACGACGATTCGGCGCAGCGGCTCGCCACGCGCCACAAGCTGCGCCGCATGGACCTGGAAGTCGATGAGGCGGGCGAAGGGCGGCGCGCACTGGAAATGCTGGCCTACGAACGCTACGACCTGGTGCTGATGGACCTGCGCATGCCGGTGCTGGACGGCTGGCAGCTGGCCGGACACATCCGTGGCGGCAAGGTGCCGCTCAACACGGACGTTCGGCTGGTGGCGCACAGCAGCGAACCCGAGCAGGCGGCGCGGCTCAAGGCGCGCCGGGCCGGGCTCGACGGTTTCGTCGCCAAGCCCAGCTCCGAAGCCACGCTGGCGCGGGCCCTGGCCGGCGCGCTCTCCCGGCCCTCCAGTACGAGCAAGCGGGTGCTGGAAGGTCGGCGGGTATTGCTGGCCGACGACAACCCGCTGAACCGGCGAGCGATGGCGGCCTTCCTGGTCGATGCCGGGGCAGTGGTGCAGGAAGCCGAACACGGCGCCGACGTGCTGAGCCAGCTGGACGCGGGCGAGGCCATCGATGTCGTGTTGCTGGACCTGCATATGCCGGGCCTCGGCGGACTGCAGACCGTACGCCGCATCCGGGACAGCGCCAAGGCGTGGGCCAGCGTTCCAGTGGTGGCGCTCACGGCCGAATCGGGCGATGCCGCTCGCAAGGCGGCCCGCGCAGCCGGCATGAACGCGTTCCTGGTCAAGCCGGTGCCGCCCGAGATCCTGTGCTCCACGTTGTCGCGCATGCTCGCAGGCGAGCGCACGGCGCCCGGCGTGACCGACGCCGAACCGCAGGGCGAGTCGCTGCTCAACGCACAGCGGCTGGAAAGCTATCGACGGCTGGGGCTGCTGGACGACCTGGTCACCGAATACTTCCCCGAGATACACCGCCTGCTGGACGCCCTCGGCACCGCCATCGAGCAGCGGGCACTGCCGAAGGCGCAGGAGCTGCTGCATTCGCTGCTGGGCCTGAGCGGCGAGGCGGCGGCACAGGCCCTGCACCAGGCCGTGCGCCGCATCTACGTGTCGGTGCGCGAGGAGCAGCGCTGGCCCGCCACCGCAGACTGGCTCGCGCAGCTGCGCACCCTGGCATCGCGCAGCGAAGCGGCCCTGCGCGAGTTTGCCAAGGCGCCGGCGGCTTCGGGCACGGGCGGCACGGACATCGACGTCGATGCTGGTTGAAGCCCGCGGCATCCTCTTCGTCGATGACGAGGCGATCTCACGCAAGTGGTTCGTCCGCTCCTTCGGCAAGGAATTCCAGGTCGCCACCGCCGCCAGCGCCGACGAGGCGCTGCAGGTGCTCGCAGAGCGCGGCCACGAGTTCGCCGTGGTCTTCACGGACTACCGCATGCCGGAGCAGGACGGCCTGCAGCTGCTCACGCGGATCCAGACCCAGTGGCGCCACCTGGTGCGCCTGCTCGCCACCGCCTATGCGGAAAAAGACGTCGCGATCGCCGCCGTGAACCAGGGCCGGGTGCTGCGCATCCTGGAAAAGCCGCTGGAAGACGAGCCCACGCGCGAGACCCTGCGCGAAGCCCTCGAGGCCTACCGCATGAGCGCCCTGCAGCGCGCGCAGAACGAGAGCCGCGCGGTGGCGGTGCGGGAGACCCTCGGCTTTTTGGCCCACGAGCTGAACACGCCCCTGGCCACGATCCGCGGCAGCATCACGGCGGTGCTCGAGCGCCGGTGCGACCCGTCCGCCCCCGGCGTGGCGCAGTTCGACGACCGTGCCGGAGACATCCTGGCGTCGCTGCAACGCATCGAGCGGCGGGCCCAGTACTGCCAGTCGCTCGTGGCGACCTTCGTGCAATCTGCCCGCGACGCCTTCCCGGACGCCGCCCCGCAGAGCTTCAGCGCCTCGGGGCTGCTGGCGGCGCTCATGGCCGAGTACCCCTTCGAGGCCGACGAGCGCGCCGCCGTGCAGGTGCGGGTGCTGCAGGACTTCCGCCTACCCGGCCGGCGCGACCTGGTCTACGTCGTGGTCTGCACGCTGGTCAAGAACGCCCTGCAGGCGCTGCGCGGCCACGATGCGCCGCTGCTGCGCCTGGAGGTCGGCTGCACTGTGTCCGCGGCCGAGGCGGCGCAGGGCTGGATCCGCATCACGGACAACGGCCCCGGCATTGCGGCCGACATCCTGGCGCGCCTCACCCGCGAGCCGGTGACGACCCGCGCATCCAGCGGCGGCAGCGGCATGGGACTGATGTTCTGCCAGCGGGTCATGCAGGATGCGCGCGGATCGGTGGAAGTCGCGTCCGTCGAAGGCGCCGGCACCACCGTCACCCTGCGCATGCCTGCAAGCTCGCCCGCCTGAGCACAGCCCGCCCGTTCAGGCCGGCGGCGCGTCGCCCGCTCCTGCTGGCGGCTCCGTGGGCAGCTCCCAGAACAGCAACCGGTTCCCGAACGGGTCGGTCACGGTCATGTCGCGGCCCCAGGGCTGTCGCTCGACGCCGGGCCGCGCATAGGCGTAGTCGCGCGCGCTGAGTTCCGCGTGCAGGGCGTCCAGGCGCGCGACGGGGATGCGCAGTGCCGACCCGGGCGTGGCGTCGCCGTGGTGTTCGGACAGGTGCAGCGTGCACGCACCGCGCGAGACCTGCAGGTACAGCGGCAGGGCCGGCTCGAACCGGTGCTCCCAGTCGAGCGCGAAGCCGAGGAAATCGAGGTAGAACTCCCGCGCCTTCGCCTCGTCGAAGATGCGCAGGACAGGGATGGGCGATCCGATCTGCATGGTGCGTGTCTCGTGCATCACGTCAGGCCTGCGGCCGTGCGGACCGCAGGCACCTGCGGCGCCGCCATCTCAGCCGCGCATGCGCGCGACGCGGTCGATCCAGTCCGAGAAAGCCTGCATCTGCGCCGCGACGAACTTGCCGGTGGCCTCGTCGGTACACCGGCCGTCGGCGTCGAACTTGGTCTGCGCCTGCCCGATGAAGACCTCGGGCTTGACCAGGACCATGGCGTTGACGAACAGCATCACCTTGCGCAGGTCGTACTGCACGCGTGCGCCGCCGAGCGGCCCGGTGGTCGCCGAGAGAATGGCGACCGGCTTGCCGGCGAAGGGCTGGTCGTCGCCGCGCGAGAGCCAGTCGATCAGGTTCTTCAGCATGCCGGGAATCGAGTAGTTGTACTCGGGCGTGACGATGACCACGCCGTCCGCCTGGCGCACGCGTTCGCGAATCGCCGTCACCTCCTGGGGCATGCCCCGCGCGAGCACGTCGGCGTCGAACGGCGGCACTGCGCGCCAGTCGAGCGCCTCGAACTCGGCGCCTTGCGGCAGCGACTGCGCCGCCAGGCGCATGGCCATTGCGTTGTACGAGCCGGCCCGCAGGCTGCCGCACAGGCCGACGATGCGCTTGTTCCTCGATTCCATGGTTTCCTTCAGCTTCAACTCTGTATCTGGATGCCGCGTCGCGCGATCACGTCGCGCCAGCGGGCGATGTCGCTTTGGACCATGTCGCGCATGGCCTGCGGCGTGATGTGTGCCGTGGCGCTGCCTGCGTTCGCAACCGTCCGCTGCACCTGCGGATTCTGCAGCAGCGTGCCCAGTTCCGCATGCAGCCGCTGGACGATTTCGGGCGGCAGCCCGGCCGGGCCGGCCACGCCCAGCCACGACTTCACCTCGAATCCGGGCAGTGTCACCGCCGCCGGTGGCACATTCGGCAGGGACGGCCACGGCGTGGCGCTGGTCACCGCCAGCGCGCGCAGCCGCCCCGACTGGATGTGCGGCAGCGACACGGTCAGGGTGTCGCACAGCAGATCGACCTCGCCGGCCAGCACCGACTGCACCGGCGCGCCGCCGCCGCGGTAGGGAACGTGCAGCAGCTGCACGCCGGCGGCGCCGCCGAGCAGCTCGCCGGTGAGGTGCTGCGTCGAGCCGACGCCCACCGACGTGAAGCTCACCTTGTCGCTGCCGGTGCGGGCGATCTTGATCAAATCGGCCAGAGTCTTGGCCGGGTGCTCGGCCCGCACGCAGACCGCGAACGGGAAGGCAGTCACGGTGGAGATGAAGGAGAAGTCCTTCACCGGGTCGTACGGCAGCGAAGCGCGCATCGCGGCCGAGGCGGTGTGCGCCCCCGTCAGCAGCACCAGCGTGTGGCCGTCGGGTGCGCTCTTGGCGACGTGGCTGCTGGCCAGCATGCCGCCCGCCCCCGACTTGATGTCCACGACCACCGACTGCCCGAGCTGCTCGCCCAGGTGCTGGGCCACCAGCCGCGCGATGACGTCCGCATTGCCGCCGGCGCCGAAACCATGCACCAGCTGGATGGGACGGCTGGGCCAGGCGGGCTGCGACCAGGCCCCCGGGACGGCGGCCGCGGCGGCGAGGCCGGCGACGAATGTCCTGCGCTTGAAGCTGTAGTTCACTGGAGTCTCCTTGGTGGTTCGCGGTTGTCGTCGATCGATGCGCAGGTGCCCCGCCACTTCACGGGCTCTCCTGCCATACGGGTGTGAAGAAACGCGCGGGCCGCAGGATGCGCGATTCCTGCCGCTGCAGCAGCGGCATCATGCGTTCCACATAGGCCTGGAACACGGGGTCGGCCATGAGCGCGGCGCGGCGCTCGGCACGCTCGTTCAGATCCTTGTAGGCCCACAGATGCACGATCTGGTTGAGCTCGCCGATGTCGGTGTGGTAGTAGGCCACCATGCGCCCGAGGATGCGCCGCTGCACCGGCAGGCCCTCGGCCTCGAACAGCGCCAGGTATTCGCGCCACTTGCCCGGGTGGGTGGTGTAGGTGCGCTCCTCGACCAGCATCGGTGCGCCGTTCACGGGCAGGCCTCCGGGCCGGGCACCACGAAAACGGTCGTGCGCAGTGCGCGCCGCATCACAGCGTGTGCCCCCCATCGATCACGATGCGCGTGCCGGTGGCGGTCTTCAGCAGCGTGGCGCAGGCGAGCACGGCCGCGGCCACGTCTTCGGGCGTGACCACGCGGCCCAGCGGCGTCTGGGTGGCTTTCTTCTCGAGTTCGCTGCGGCTGCGGCCCTCGACGAATCCGGTGTCCACCGCCGCCGGCGACACCGACAGGAAGCGCACCTGTGGACCGAACACCCGCGCCAGCGAAGTCGTCATGGTGTCCAGGGCCGCCTTGGCCGCGCAGTAGGCGATGTTGCTTCCCGCGCCGGTGAAAGCCGAGACCGAGGAGACCTGCACCACCACGCTGTCCGCGCCCTGCTGCAGCAGCGGCAGCAAGGCGCGGGTGATCGAGTACGGCCCACCGGCATTGGCCAGCAGCAGCGCGTTGAACAGCTCGGGGGTCAGGGTGTCCAGGTCGCCATGGGGGATGCGCCGCGTATAGCCGGCCGAATTCACCAGGATGTCCAGGCCCTTCCAGGTCGCGCCCAGCTCCTGGGCGACGCGCGTGTGGGCGCCCGTGTCCTCCAGCGGGATGCACAGGGCCACGTGCCCCGAACCGGGCAACTCCTGCAGCAGCTGCTGCGCCCGCTCGGCACCGAGGTGGTAGCCGATGGCGACCTGCGCGCCCTGGGCGGCGAGCGCCCGAACGCATGCCGCGCCGATGCCGCTGCTGCCGCCGGTCACCACCGCGCGCTTTCCGCGCAATTGAAAACTGTCCACCAAACGAACTCCTTGCATGCGACCGTCGCATCGCGCTGGACCCTTCCCGCCCGACTGCGGAGAATGCCGGTGCGCGCTCGCCACGCCGCCGAGCCCATTGTTCGCCGTGGCGGCCGCACATCCAAGCCGCTTGTCCGACTATCGAACATGACTTCATCGCCCGACGCCGGCTCGCTGACCCGGGGCGTGCTGCTGCTGCGCTTGCTTGCTACGGCCGGCTCGCGCGGATTGGCCCTCACCGAGATCGCCGCGCGCAGCGCCCTGCCCCACCCCTCGGCGCACCGGGTGCTCAAGCAGCTCACGGCCGAGCGCCTGGTGGAGCACCATCCGCAGTCGCGCCGCTACCGGCTCGGGCCGCTCACCTTCGAGCTCGGCCTGGCGGGATCCACGATGTTCGACATCCGCGACCTCTGCCGCCACGACATGGCCACCCTCGCAGCGTCCACCGCCGACACCGTGTACCTGGTCGCGCGCAGCGGCTTCGACGCGGTCTGTGTCGATCGCGTCGAAGGAAGCTTTCCGATCCGCACGCTGGTGCTCGAAGTCGGCAGCCGCAGGCCCCTGGGCGTCGGTGCCGGCGGGCTCGCAGTGCTCGCTGCGATCGACACCGACGAGCGCCAGGAGATCATCGAGCGCGTATCACCGCTGCTGCCGCAGTTCGCAGGGCTCGATACAGCGGCGCTGGAGCGCGCCTGCGAGGAGGCACAGCAGTTCGGCGCCGCAGTGGTCCGCGGCACGGTGAATCTCGGGGTCAGCGCGGTGGGCGTTGCGTTCCGCGACCCGCTGGGCCAGGCGGTCGGCGCGCTCAGCGTCGCGGCCATGGCGCAGCGGCTTCCGGCGCGCCGCATGCGCGAGATCGCCCGTCAGTTGCAGGCCGCGTGCCGTGGGGTGGAGCAGCGGCTGCGCGCACACAAACGCGGCGGGTGGCAGGC
Source organism: Ramlibacter sp. AN1015 (assembly GCF_037726105.1). Classification (NCBI taxonomy): domain Bacteria; kingdom Pseudomonadati; phylum Pseudomonadota; class Betaproteobacteria; order Burkholderiales; family Comamonadaceae; genus Ramlibacter; species Ramlibacter sp. AN1015. The sequence continues at coordinate 16,932 of NZ_JBBJUM010000019.1, read as the reverse complement.
CGGCAGCCGCGCGGAAATCTGAGCCGCCATACGGAGCGGCGGGCGCGCGCCGCACAGGCGGGCAGGTGCCCCCGTCCGCGGTGCAGCAGCGTGCGTGCGCCGACATAGGACGCAGCTGCGCGCGGCTCGCCCGATGCTTTAGCACGCCGCCAAGGGCCATCCGCAGGCGGCCGCGCCGCCCTGCGTAGCTCAGCCTGCGAAAGGCGCGTTGAAGCCGGCCCACACCTCGTCGTAGCGCGGCTGCAGGTTGCCGGCGCCGAGGGCCTGCGCCGTTGGCCGGAAGATGTGCCGGCTCTCGAACATGAACGCGAGGGTGCTCTCCAGCTTGTGCGGCTGCAGCGGCGCGCTGCTGGCCTTCTCGAAGGTCGCTGCGTCGGGACCGTGCGCCAGCATCGCGTTGTGCAGGCTGACCCCGCCCGGCACGAAGCCCTCGGCCTTGGCGTCGTACACGCCCTGCACCAGGCCCATGAACTCGCTCATGATGTTGCGGTGGAACCAGGGCGGGCGGAACGTGTCTTCGGCCACCAGCCAGCGCGGCGGGAAGATCACGAAGTCGCAGTTGGCCACGCCGGGCGTGTCGGACGCCGAGGTGAGCACGGTGTTGATCGATGGGTCCGGATGGTCGAAGGAGACCGTCCCGATCGCCATGAAGCGCGCGAGCTCGTACTTGTACGCGACCAGGTTGCCGTGCCAGGCCACCACGTCCAGCGGCGTTCCGGCCAGCTCGCCCGACCAGAACCCGCCGAGGAACTTGTTGACCAGTTGAACCGGACCGGTGGGCTGCTCGTAGGCGGCGACCGGCGCCAGGAAGTCCCGCGCGTTGGCCAGCCCGTTGGAGCCGATGGGGCCGAGTTCGGGCAGCACGAACGGCGCGCCGTAGTTCTCGCAGAGATAGCCGCGCGCGGTGCCGTCGGGCAGCTCGACGCGCACGCGCATGCCGCGCGGCACCACGACGATCTCGCCCGGCCGCACGTGCAGCCGCCCGACCTCGGTGTGCATCAGCAGGGCACCGGCCTGCGGCACGAGCAGCATTTCGGCGTCCGAATTGACGAAGTAGCGGCCGGTCATGGAACGGTTGGCGCAGTAGACGCCGGCCGCGACGCCGACCTGGGCGTGGGCGTCGCCGTTGCCGGCCACCGTGACCACCGAATCGATGAAGTCGGTGGGCGCCTCGGGCATGGGCCACGGGTCCCAGCGCAGGCGGTTGGCCGGCGTGGGCGCGTCGTGGAAGGGGCCGGTCTTCCAGCGCTCGACGGCCAGCGGCTCGAAGCGGCCATGCGCGGCGGACGGCCGCACGCGGTACATCCAGGTGCGCAGGTTGCGGTGGCGCGGCGCGGTGAATGCTGCGCCCGAGAGCAGCTCGGCATACAGCCCGTGCGGCGCGCGTTGCGGGGAGTTGCGGCCCAGCGGCAGGGCGCCCGGATGCGCTTCGCTGGAGAACTGGTTGCCGAAGCCGCTCTGGTAGGCGAAGGCGTCGGTGCTGGTCGTATCGGTCATGGTGCGTGCGTGGAAGTTGCCGGGTATCGAGGGCTCCATGATGCCGCGCGCTTGGGGATCGCGCGACAGCGGGGTGGAGGGCTGGGCTACTGCGGCAGCACGTCTGTCACACCGTGAGGTAGCAGGCGCCGAAGCGTCGTGCCCCGGATCTTTCCGCCGGTCGGGCGCCGGATCTTTCCGCCGCTCAGCGCGGCGATGCCAGTGCCTGCCCCAGCTGCCGCAGCAGCGCAGCACCGTCGCCCCGCCAGGCGCTGCCGTGCATGCAGGCCAGCGTGCGCGGCTGCAGCGCCGCCAGGCGCTCCATCACGGCGGCCGTGTGCGGCGCATGCGCGTAGTAGTCCATGGCTTGTCGGAAGCCTTCGCTCGGCCCGAGGATGTCGCCCTCGGTGAGCGCCTGCTCGCCGTGGCCCGGCTGCGTGAACAGGTCGCCGCAGAAGAAGGTGCCGCTGGTGAGGTCCATCAGCAAGCCGCACTCCCAGCCGTGCGGCACGTGCGGCGTGTCATGCCACTGCACGGTGTGCCGTCCGAGCGTGATCATCTCGCCGTCGGCGAGCGGCCGCGGCGGGCGCTGGGCCATGTCGCCGATGGACACCATGGCGGCGACCTGCCCGCACAGCGGCTGCGCCTGAGGCGCAACCGCCAGCCAGTCGTTGAGCGATCCGCACTCGTCCGCTTCGACGTGCGACAGGCCGACATAGCGCAGCCGCTCCACCGGCATGACCGCGGCCACCGCCTCGCATATCGGCGCGAACATCTGGCGCAAGCCCGTGTGGAACAGCAGCGGCTCGTCGTCCACCAGCAGGTACTGGTTGAAGCTGAAGCCGCTGCCGTCGGGAAAGTCGATCGGCGTGTGGATGCGGTAGATGCCGTCGGCGATCTCGTGGACGCTGGTTCCGGTGTGCGGGTTGGTGACCATGGGTGCGCTCGCTTCCTGGATAGCCGTGGGAACTGCAGGTATACCGTGCGCCCGGCTGCGGGGGAACCCCTGGCGCACGGATGCTCTCCCGGTCGATGTCGCCCAGGATCACCATCGCCCCGCGCCTTCCCCGTCCCGCTACGTCCTTCGATGTACCTGGCCACGGATCCCACGCACGTCGCGGCGACAGCGCGCACACCAGAGGCACCGGCGCGCCTTCAGTGTCGCGGCGGCAGCCACGAGGCGTACTCGATGGCGCCCGCCTCGGCCGCCTGCCCGTGGGCCCGCGTGCGGTGGAGCTCATCGAGCACGCGCGCGAAGAGCTGCTCGAGCGCGGCGAGCGTCTCCAGCGATATCGGCTCGGGACCGTCGGCGCGGGGGGCGGCGGCGGCACGTGCAGGTTCTGCGACGGTCTGGTGGAAAGTCATGGCGGCTCCTTGGGCGTGGCTCGACCACGCGGGGGTGGCTGCGCTGCGGGATCGCACGCGCTTGCGCAAGGATGCGCACCGGCCGTTCCCCAAACGTTCCCGCTTCAGCCACCGCCCGCGCCGCCCCGCCTGGCCGACGCGCGGCAGCGCTGCGCATCCAGCGGCTGCCCCGCCGCATGGAACCCCTGCGCCGCGGCGCTGAACGCCTGCTGCGCTGCCGCGGGTTCGGCCGATGCGAGCGCCACGTGCGCGCGCGCCTCGTGCAACGCCGCGTGCCAGGCGGGCAGCCGCATCACCACCTTGGCGAGGTACTCGGAAGCGCGCAGGTGGGTGGCCGCGAGCTCGCTCTGGTGTGCGCGGGCCGAGGCGATCGTCGCAGGAACTGCAAAGGTGATGCGGCAGCCGGGGCAGGTCTCGAGGGGGCCGCGCACGGCGCTGTCCGCCTCTTCGAGCGCGCCCAGCGCAGCATCCGCGTCATGCGATGCCAGTGCGATGCGCGTGCCGTAGATGCGGTCGAGCAGGTGGAAGCCGACATCGGACTGGCGGGCCACGTCGAGGGCGTCGTCCAGCAGTGCACGGGCCTGCGCGCGCTGCCCGCGGTACAGGGCGAGCTCGGCGCGCCGCTGCAGCGACAAGGCCTCGCCGGTGGCGCCACCGATGGCACGGTGCAGGCGCCCTCCGGCCACCAGGTCGATCTCCGCGGCGTCGAGCTGGCCGTTCAGCAGCCGTGCCTCGCCGCGCAGGGTGACGGCGAAGGCGTGGCCGCGGTCGGCGCCGATGCGCCGTGCCTCGGCATCCAGCGCGTCGGCGAAGGCGATCACCTCGGCGTAGGGCCGCGAGCCATAGAGGAAGCGCTGCGTGATGCACAGGTGCCCGTCGAACACGCGCACCGCGAGCTGCGGCAGCTGGCTGGTGTCGTGCAGGTCGGCCCACACGCTCGCATGAAGCTCGCCGCGCGCATGCGCAGCCGCAGCCTGCGACCACGAGGCGATCACCAGCGTGCCCTGGTCCCCCGTCTCCAGCGCGATGCGCCGCACCTCGGCCGAGCGGCGCGTGCCTTCCTCGGGACTGCCGAAGCCCAGCGCCGCCGCGCCGCTGTACGCCAGCGCCTGGGCCAGGCGCCCGGCCACGGTGGTGGCGTCCACGGTCTTGAGGTACTCCAGTGCACCGGCCGGATCGCTCAGCTTCACTTGGGCCAGCGCGCGCTTGGCGCGCAGCTCCTGCGCCAGCGCATGCGGCGAGACCTGCGCCGCTGCGTCGTAGGCGGCGAGCGTCCCGGGCCGCCCCAGCGCATCGAGGGACTCGGCCCGCAGCGCCAGCGCCGGCTGCAGCTGCGGGCGCGGCCCGAGCAGCGGCTCGACGTGGCGCAGCACATCGGCGTAGGCCCCGAGGCGGAATGCGTCCTGTGCGGCGGCCAGGGAACACGGAACGGCACGGTCGATCTCACCGGCCGCCAGCCAGTGCTGGCCCACCAGCCCCGGTGCGGCGCCGGCGTGCTCCAGCCGCTCGGCGACCTCCTGGTGCAGCTGGCGCCGCCGGTGGGGCGCGACGCCGTCGACCAATGCTTGCCGCACCAGCGCATGGCCGAAGCGATAGCGGCCGTCCCAGTGCACCAGCACCCCCCGGGCCAGCGCGCGGTCGAGCAGGGCGGCGGCGTCCTGCCCGGGCTCATCGGCCAGGGCCAGTGCGGCAGCGGGCTCCAGCACATCGGCCGCGAACGCGAGTCGCCGCAGCGCCGGCATGGCGCCCTCCTCCACGTCGCACAGCCGCGCGGCGATCACGGCGGCGACGTCGCGCGGCACCTGAGCCGCGTCGGCGCCCGCCGCGCGTGCAAGCTCGACCACCGCAAAGGGAAGGCCCTGCGCCACGTCGGCCACCGAGGCGGCGGCATCGGGTCCGAGCGATCCCGCGCGCGTCGCGAGCATCTGCGATTCGTCGTGCGTCAGCGGCGGCAGCTCGAGTGCCTCCAGCGTGCCCGCCCGCAACAGGCGCGCCGCCTCGCCCTCGAGCAGCGCGGGCAGCTGCGGCCGGCAGGCGAGCAGCACGAACAGCGGCGCGCCACTGCCGGCGAGCTGCGCGAGCAGTTCGGCGCTGGCGTCGTCGGCAGCGTGGGCGTCGTCGGCCACCAGCAGCACCGGCTTGCCCGGTGCCGAGGCCAGCAGGAGGCGGCGCACCGCACCGACCACCTGATGCCTGCCGATCGGCAGCGCAAGCGGCTGTGGCGGCGCTTCAGCGAGCGGCGTCAGCGCGGCGAGCACCGCATGCGCATGGCTGCCGATGGCGGCGCGCACGCTCGGGCCGCCCGCTTGCAGCAGCGGCTCGACCAGGTCGGCGGCGAGCCCATAGGGCCGGGTCCAGTCGCTGGCCTGCACCATGTGCACCTGCCAGCCGAGGCCCCGCGCCTCCTGCACGAGCCGCCGGCAGAAGGTGGTCTTGCCCATGCCGGGCGCCGCGCGCAACACGACGCCCGACGGCTTGCCCTGTGCGGCCCGGTTCATCAGGGCCAGCACCCGCACCAGCTCGCGTGAGCGCCCCACGAAGGTGACGGCATCGCGCTGCAGACCTGCCAGGCACTCGCGATGCAGCGCCTCGACCGCCTCCCCGGGCCGGACGCCCAGCGCGTGCTGGAGGTGCTCGCGCAGATGTTCGTACCAGACCAGCGCGGCGGACGGCCGGCCCGCGGCCATGTCGGCGCGCATCAGCGCCAGGTGGGCCGCTTCGTCACCCGGTTCGTGGCGCACCAGCCGCTCGAAGTCGCCCGCCTGGCGCAGCAGGCACAGGTATTTGCCCCGCAGCCGCTGGCGCGCCGCCTCGGCCCAGGGCTCGTAGCGCGCGAGCGGCAGCAGGTCGCCGCCGTAGAGCTCGGCGGCAGCGCGGCAGCCGGCCGCGTCACCGGCGGCCAGCGCCCCGTCGGCCGCACGCTCGAACTCCAGGGCATCACACGCCACATCGCACTGCGGCAGCAGGCACACCCGCCCGCCGCGCAGCACCAGCGCGTCGGGCAAGCCCAGGTACTGGCGGGCGTGATAGGCCGCCTTGCGCAAATTTGCGCTGCCCGCCTCGGGACCGAGATGCGGCCACAGCGCCTCGACCACCTGCTCGTGCAGCAGGCTGCGTTCGGGCTGCACGCTGAGCAGTTGCAGCAGCTCGCGGGCCCTGCGCGTGAGCGCACCGCGGTCGTCGGGATTGCGCCCGTCGATGCACAGGCCGAACTGCCCCAGCAGTCGGATCGACACCGCATGTCCTGCCATGGCCCTGCCCTCCTTGCCGGCGTGCCGGGAACGTTCGGGGAACGCGCTCCACGCAGCATGCCCCAAGGCACCCCGGGTGCCTAGCCGTCCGGCACAACCGCAACCCAGGAGATATCCCATGACAAGCACGTCAACCCCCGCCTCCCTGTACGAACGCCTCGGCCGCAACGCCGGCATCACGCGCATCGTGACCGACGTGGTCGAGGCCCACCTGGCCAACCCGCTGGTCGCCGCCCGCTACCGCGCCGTCAAGGACATCGACCGCGTGCGCAACATGGCCATCGAGTTCTTCTGCGCCGGCACCGGCGGCCCCGAGCCCTACACCGGGCGGGACATGCTGAGCACGCACAAGGGCATGAACATCAGCGAACAGGAGTACATGGCGGTGATGGACGACATCCTCGGCGCACTCGAAAAGCACCAGGTCGATGCCGCCACCCGTGGGGAGGTGGCCGGAATCCTGTACTCGCTCAAGGGAGACATCCTGCGGGTGTGAGCACGGCGCAGATGAAGCCACTCGGCTTGACCAGCTTCACACGCTCGGCTCCGAATCGTGCAGCGTGACCACTACCGCTCGCGGCGCCGATGACCGTCCGCCAGCGCCGCGGCCGAGCGCAGCGATGGCCCGTCGGGACCCACCCCCCTGTGTGTGCGCCTGCGGCGCGCAGGGCGGCGGGGAAAAAGAAGCGCGCATGTCTGAGCCCGCAGGGCGAGTTCGCGCGCTTCCCCCGCCGTCCGAGCACCGCAGGTCGCCCCTGTGGCCCGTCAGGGCCACAGGGGTCGCAGACACCGGGGTCGCCTTTCTTTGCCTACTTTCTTTGGCGAAGCAAAGAAAGTAGGTCGCCCGCCGGGGCGAACTCCCGGCATGCCCCGGCTGCAATGGCTTGGCGACGCAGAAGCAGCCCCCCCGCGCCACGTACGCCAACCCCACGGACCCCGGCCGAAGCCGTTCGGCGCAGGTTGCCCCGCAGCGCAGCGTCGCGAACGCAGCTACGTCAAACCCGCTCGACGTAGCAACCCGCCGCTCACCGCAGCTGCACCGACGCCATCACTCCAGCCCCACCGGCTCCCAATCCTCCACCAGCGTATTCACCAGCCTCCCCACCCCCTCGACCTCGCACACCACCTCCTGCCCCGGCCGCACATCGACCGAGCCCTTGGGCGTGCCGGTGAGGATCACGTCGCCCGGACTGATCGTCATGATGTCGCTGAGGTAGGCGATCAGCGAGGCGATGTCGTGGATCATGTCCGCCGTCGTTCCCTCCTGCACCAGTTGCCCATCGACGTGCGTGCTCAGGCGCAGCTGCATCGGGTCGGCCACCTCGTCGCGAGGCACCAGCCACGGACCGAGCGCGGTGGCAGCGTCGCGGTTCTTCACCCGCAGGTTCGGCCGGTAGTACGGCTCCAGGAAGTTGCGGATCGCGTAGTCGTTCGCAACGGTGTAGCCCAGCACGTAGTCCATCGCGTCCGCCCGGCTCACGCCGCGTCCTTCGCGGCCGATCACCACCGCGAGCTCGCACTCGTAGTGCATGAACTCGGCATCCCGCGGGCGGCGCGTGAGGCCACGATGCCCGACCACGGCATTGGCGGACTTCAGGAAGATGATCGGCTCGGCCTTCTGCGCGGTCAGAAAGGTCGCCTGGTCTGCCGACGACTTGGCCGCCAGCTCGGTCGCGTGGTCGGCGTAGTTCAGTGCGAGCGTGAAGATGGTGCGCGGCTCGAAGGGTGCGAGCCACTGCACCTCGCCCGCGTCCACCACCCGCCCGTCCGCCAGCCGCACCCGTTCGCCGGCGCCGCCGGCCTCGTTCGGCCAGGGTGTGCAGCCCTGCACGCGGCCTCCATGGACGACACGCCCCCGCTTCACAGCACCGCTCCCTGCGCGCGCAGCGTGTTCTCCACGCGTCCGACGCCTTCGATTTCCACCGCGACGCGATCGCCCGCGCGGGCGCGCGGCGCATTCTCCGGCACGCCCATCAGCAGCACGTCGCCCGCCTCCAGGGTCATGAACTCCGTCACCTCGGCGAGCAGCCGCGCCACGGGGCGCAGGAGGTGGGCCGTGTTGTGGGTCATCTTGCGTTCTCCATTGACGAACGCGCGCAACTCCAGCGCGTCCGGGTTGGCCAGCCGGCCGGCCGGCGCCATCGGGCCCATCGGGCAGAAACCGTCGCGGCATTTCTGCTTGATGGGAGGCCGCAGGACGGCCGTGTGCGGCACGGTGAGATCGTTGACGGCCACGTAGCCGGCCACGAAGCGCAGTGCATCCTGCTCGCGCACGCGCGATGCGGGAGCGCCGATGACCACGCCCAGCGTCGCGCCGACCTCCACCTCGTCCACGCCGGTCGGCAGCACGATCGTGTCGCCGCTTGCGCGCCAGGTGTTGGCTGGCTTGAGGTACAGCACGGGGTGCACCGGCGGGCGGAAGTGCGGCTCGCGGTGCATGGCGGGCTCCATCGCCTCCCAGGCACCGCGGAAATTGAGCAGGCAGCCGACGACGGTTTTCATGCTTCGTCTCCGTAGCCGAACAAGGCACTCGGGTTGTCCACCAGGATGCGCTGCAGCTCGGCGTCGCTGCGCACGTAGCGATACAGCAGCTCCAGCAGGTCGGCGTCGTTCGGGGGCGCCTTCTTCGAAACGGGATGCGGCCAGTCGGAGCCCCAGACGCAGCGCTGCGGCGCAGCGTCGATGAGCGCGCGCGCCAGCGGAACCACGTCGTCGTAGGGCGCGCCGGCCTGGCTGATCTTCTCGCCCAGCGAGAGCATCACCCAGAAGTTGCCGCGCTCGAGCAGCGAGCGCAGCTTGCGGATGTTCGGATCGCGGTCGGGCCCGAGCGCCGCATCGGGTCGCCCCATGTGGTCGATCAGGATCGGGATGTCCAGGTGCTCGAACCACGAGGCGCTGTCCACGATGCCGGTCTGCTCGGGCTGCACCTTCATGTACCAGCCCAGCTCGCGGATCTTGCCGACCGCGCGGTCGAAGGCCGGCTTGCTGAGGACCGCCCCGAGCGCCTGGCGGAAAGAGAAGCGCGCGCCGCGCACGCCGGCCGCGTGCAGCCGCTCCAGCTCGGCGTCGTCGGCCGCCTCGAACAGCAACGCGTTGGCACAGGCCTTGTAGCCGGGGCCGAGTGCGGCCAGCGCATCGACCACCACGCGGTGGTCCTCGCCGTAGGTGGTGGTCTGCACGATGATGCCGCGCCGGATGCCCAGGGCTTCGTGCATGCGCTTGAGCGCATCGGGCGTGGCCGTGGGCATCTCGTAGGCGGCGCCGGGGCGCACCGGGTACTTGTCGCGCGGGCCGAGGATGTGGAACTGGCTGTCGATGGTGCCGGCCGGCGGCATCCGCGCCGGGCGGCGCGGCTCGGGGTGGAAGGGGAAGTAGTCGCTGCTCATGGAGTGGGTCCGGGGTGTTCGTTCAGGCACGCGTGTCGATCGATGCGAGGCAGCTCATTCGATCCAGGCCGTGATCTCGCACTGCACCAGGATGCCTGCGCTCAGCTCGCCCGCCTGCAGCGACAGCCGCGCGGGGCGGTCGTCGGCATCGGGGAACATGGCGAGCCATTGCGCGTTGAGCGGCCCGCGCTGCGCACGGTCCTTGAGCCACACGGTCATGCGCACCAGCTGGTGCGGGCCGCCGCCGCCTGCGGCCAGCACGTTGCGCACCTGCTGGAACATGCAGGCGCACTGGGCCTCCAGGCCCTCGGCGAGCGAGCCGGTGGCGGGGTCGGTGCCGTTGATGAGACCGCTCATGAGCAGCGGCCCCACCCGCGCAGCGGCCGGGATCGGGTTGGCGTGGCTGAATCCCGCGACCTGGATCGTCTGGCGTCGCGGCATCGTCAGTTGGCCGTGATGTTGGCCGAGCGGATGATCGGCATCCAGGTCGATTCTTCCTTGGCCAGGTAGTTGCTGAACTCCTGCGGCGCCATCCATCTCGCCTCGGCGCCCGCCTGGTAGAAGCGGTCCTTGACCGACTGGCTCGCCAGTGCGGTGCGCAGCGCGGCGCTGAGCTTGTCGATCACCGGCTGCGGCGTGCCGGCGGGTGCCAGCAGGCCGGTGAAGGTCTGGCCCTCGACGCCGGTGATGCCCTGCTCTTCGAGCGTGGGTACGTCCGGCAGCCACGGCACGCGCTTCGGTGCGACCACGGCCAGCGCGCGGGTGCGCCCGTCCTTGATGAACGGCTGCGCCACCGAGACCTGGTCGATGTTGAACTGCACCTGTCCGCCCAGCAGGTCGTTGGTGGCCGGCGCATTGCCTTTGTAGTGGGCCGTGATCCACTTCGCACCCGTCACCTTCTGGAGCATCTCGCTCATGAGGTGGTTGGTGGTCCCCGCGCCGGGCGAGGCCATGGTGACGGTGTTGGGCTTGGCCTTGGCGAGCGCCACCAGGTCCGGCACCGTCTTGGCAGGAACCGATGGGTGTACCTGCACCAGCAGCGGCGTGAGCGAGACCATGGAGATCGGCACGAAGTCCTTCTTCCAGTGGTAGAGCGGCCGGTTGTAGATGGTGGGCGAGTACAGCAGCGGACCGTTGGCCGCCATGAACAGCGTATAGCCGTCCGGATCGGCCTTGGCGACGAGCTCGGCCGCGAGCATGCCGCCTGCGCCTGCCTTGTTCTCCACCACGATCGGCTGCGGCAGAGTCTTCTGCAGCTCCGCCGCCACGATGCGGGCCGCGCCATCGACGTTGCCGCCGGGCGGATACGGCACCACGATGCGGATGGGTTTGCTCGGATACTCCTGCGCGAAGGCAGGCGCGGCCGCGATGGCGGCGAGGGCCGCCACGCCGGTCACGAGAGGGGCGATCAGCTTGCGCATGGTGTGTCTCCTTGTTTGCGGTCGCTCGACTCTAGGCACACGGCTGCACGGCGGCAACGCAAATAGCGCGCAAACTTCCACCATGTGAACATTGCCGCGATTCGCGCGGCGACGCCAGCGCAGCCGCCGATTACGATTTCCGTCTGGCGAGCCCGCCAGGGAAATTCCACCTTCTGGACAGCCGCCATGCGCATCCTCGCTTCCGACCTGGACCCGCAGCAGACCTACAAGCTGCTCACCGGCATCATCGTTCCGCGCCCCATCGCCTGGGTCGCCACGCAGTCGCCGGAGGGCGTGCTCAACGTGGCGCCCTTCAGCGCCTTCACCTTCGTGTCGAACAAGCCGCCGATGATCGGCGTGAACGTGGGCCGCAAGGCCGGGGTCATGAAGGACACGGCCAACAACATACACGCACGCGGCGAGTACGTCGTGCACATCGCAGACGAGCAACTGCTGCAGGCGGTGCACGACAGCGCCGAGGAGCACCCGCCCGAGGTCAGCGAAGTGGAGGTGCTCGGGCTCGACTGCATCCCGAGCGACTGCATCGGCGTGCCGCGGCTGGCAGCGCCGCCGGTGGCCATGGAGTGCCGGCTGCACCGGGTGATCGAGTTCGGCGTCACCGGCTCCGAGTTCATCGTCGGTGAAGTGCTCGCCTTCCATATCCGCGAAGGCCTGGCCAGGGACGGCAAGATCGACACCCTGGCGCTCAACCCCATCTGCCGCCTGGGCGGCCCCAACTACGCGACGCTCGGCACCATCGTCACCCTGCGCGCGGTGGCCCAGACCGACAAGACGGTGATGCCGGGTTGAGCACGCAGCCATGCGCGCGGTGACGCCCCCGGCCTCCGAGCCCGTCGATGGCGCGCAGAGCGTGCGCCGCGCCCTCGCCGTGCTGCGCTTGGTCGCCACCGGCCAGGACCGCGGCGTGCGCCTGACCGATGTGGCGTCCATGTCGGGCCTGCCGCTGCCCACGGTGCACCGCCTGCTCAAGGTGCTGATGGAAGAAACCGCCGTCGAGCAGGACCCCGCCACCCGCCGCTACCGCATCGGCTCCGAGATCAGCCTGCTCGGCCTGGCCCGGCCGGCCGGCCTATCCTTGCGCGCCGTGGCGGAGCCTTTCCTCGCGTCGCTGGCCGCGGAAGTGGGCGACACCGTGTTCCTGAGCGTCAAGCACGGCTCGGACTCGGTGTGCATCGCACGCTATCTCGGCTCGCACACCATCCAGGTGCTGTCCATCGACGTCGGCGCGCGCCGGCCGCTGGGCGCGAGCGTCTCGGGCGTCGCCCTGCTCTCGGGCCTGGCGCCGCAGGAAGCGGCCGAGCTCGGGCGCGCGAACGCCGTGCGCCTGGAGGCCCTCGGGCGCAGCGTGCGGCAGGTGCTCGCGTCCGCAGAATCGGCGCGCCGCCAGGGCTATGTGTATGCGCCCGCCGGCGTGATGCCGGGCACCAGCGCGGTGGCCGTGCCGGTGCGCGACGGCGGCGGCGTTGTGGTGGGCGCGATCAGCATTGCCACGCTCGCGGAGCGGCTGCGCCGCGAGCGCCTGAAGCCGGTGCTGGCGGCCATGCAGTCGCAGGTGGCCCGCATCGGCCTGCGGCTCGGCGAGATCGAGCGCGCCCGGCAGGCCGTGGGGCGCCAGGGCTGACGGCCGGCGCCTGCCGACCCGGGCACGGCACGAGCCCCGCTCGCATCCAGCGGCTCGCGCTCCCCGCGTGCGCCGGCCGGATAGGCTGGCAGCGGCAGCCGCGGCCGCCGCAACCGCACAGGCGCGCATCTACCGCAGCACGTAGCTCGCGAGCACCGCCTGCACCTCGTAGACGCTCAGGCGCTTGTTGAACGTCTTCTGCACCGGCACCGGCATGCCGGAGATCCAGATCTTGAGCTCGGCGTCGAGATCGAAGGTGCCGGCCGTCTCGATGCTGAAGTGGGTGATGCTCTTGTACGGAATGGAGTGGTACTCGACCTTGCTTCCGGTGAGCCCCTGCTTGTCCACCAGCACGAGTCGCTTGTCGGTGAACACGAAGTAGTCGCGCAGCAGCTGGTAGGCGTGCTGCACCGACTCGCCCGGCGCGAGCACCTGGGCGAATTCCTGCTGGATCGTGGACGCATCGATCTTCGATGCGTTGCCCATCATGGCGTCGAAGAGGCCCATTGCCGTCTGCTTGCGTGCGGACTCAGTCCAGCTTCACGTTGGCAGCGTCGATGACCTTCTTCCACCGGTTGCGCTCGGCTTCGAGGAACTTGTTCATCTCGGCCGGCGATCCGCCGATGGGCTCGGCCCCGGTGGCGGCAAGGCGCTCGCGCACGTCGGGCATCTTCAGGATGTCGCCGATCGCGGCATTCAGCTTGTCCACGATGGGCTGCGGCGTTCCGGGCGGCGCCACCAGGCCGAACCAGGCCGATGCGATGAAATCGGGCAGGCCGAACTCGGGCCCCGCCGGCACGTCGGGCACCATCGAACTGCGCTTGGGCGCGGCGACGCCCAGCAGCTTGACCTGCTTGGTTTCGAGGTACTTCAGGACCGAGGCGGTGTTGCCGAAGAACAGGTCGATGCGCCCACCCATCAGCTCCGTGAGGGCGGGGCCTTCGCCGCGGAACGGCACGTGGACCATCTGCGTGCCGGTCATGGTGGCGAACATCTGCGCCGTGAGGTGCGAGGTGGAGCCGTTGCCCTGCGACCCGTAGGTGATCTTGCCCGGGTTCGCGCGTGCGTACTCGATCAGCTCGCGCGCGGAGTTTGCGGCCAGTCCCGGACGCGCCGTGATCACGTTGGGCATGCCCGACAGCATGATCACCGGCACCAGCTTCATCGGATCGAAGGGCATCTCCCGGTAGAGGAACTGGTTGATCGTGAGCGGCCCCGGGGGCGAGGACAGCAGGGTGTAGCCATCGGGCGCGGCAGAGGCGACCGCCTGCGCGCCGATGTTTCCGCCGGCGCCGGTGCGGTTCTCGATGACCACGCTCTGGCCGAATTTTTCCGAGAGCTTCTGGCCGACCGTGCGCGTGACCACGTCGAGCGAACCGCCGGCGGGAAAGTTCACGACCAGGCGGATCGGCTTGTTCGGATAGGAGGCGGCGTCCTGCGCGGTGGCGGGAAGGCCGACGCTCGCGAGCAGTGCGGCGGTGAGAAGGGTTCTGCGGTCCATGGCGTGTGTCTCCTGTTGTGTGATGGTGGAAATGGAAATCGGGTCAATCGCTGTCGGGCCCGAGCACCTGCTGCGAGATCGGCGGCAGCAGGACCTCGACGACGGCGCTGCGGCCGCCGCGCACGATCTCGAGCGCCTGGCCGAGCACGCCGTCCAGCTCGTCCGCGCGCTGCACGCGGAACGCCGCGGCGCCCGCCGCGGCGGCGGCGATGTCGGCAAGCCGCGCGCCCGCCGTGCTGGTGATCCAGTAGCGGTCGCGCTGGTGCGCCGTGCCCTTGGGGTGCACCAGCAGCGACGACACCTTCGGCGCATTCCAGCCGCCGTTGTTCAGGACGATGGTGAGCTGCGGCGCGCGGTAGGTCTCGCCCACCCAGTAGGCGCTGCTGGGCACGCCGAAGACGTAGCTGCCGTCGCCCACCAGCGTGATCACTTCGGCCTGCGGATCGGCGAGCTTCAGGCCGAGCGCGGCGTTGATGCTCCAGCCCAGGCCGCTACCGCCGTTGGCGTAGTAGCTGCCCGGATTGCGCATGCGCAGCGTGTGCAGGATGCGTTCGGTGGCGGTGGGCGCTTCGTACAGCACCACGGTGCGCTCGTGGACCAGCCTTGCGACGGCTTCGGCCAGCTGCTGCAGACCGACGCTGCCGTCCTGCGCGGGGGCGAGCGCCGGCAGTGCGAGCCGGGCCTGGGCCTGCGTGATCCACTGCACGCGCTCGTCGCGCCGCGCCGTGCCCTCGCCCGCCGCCGCGCCGTCCGCAGCGGCGAGCAGCTGTCGCAGCGCCAGCAGGCTGTCGGCCTGCCAGCTCGCCTCGGAGGGGAAGTGCCAGAAGCCCATGCCGGCCTTGAGCACGTCGCAGTCGATGTGGAAGATGCGCGCGCCGGGCGCCGGCGCCCCCTTCGCGACGATCCAGGGCACATCGACGTCCAGCAGCACGATCACGTCGGCCTCATCGACCAGGGCGTTGCGCCGGTAGCCGACGTGGTGCGGGTGGTCGCCGGGAAAGTTCATGTACTGCGGGTTCACCTCGCTGACCGCGACGCCGATGCGCTGCGACAGCTGCGCGAGCAGCGTCGCCGCCTCGGGCTGGCGCCCGAGATAGCTGGTGATCACCAGCGGCCGCCGGGCCTGTTGCAGGGCCTGCACGATGGTGGCGGCCGCGTCCTGCGGCAGCCCGGTCGGTGCCGGCGGCTGCCAGTGCGCCAGGGCCTGCTGCGGCGCCCCTGCGGGCTCTTCCCAGACCTCGCGTCCCCCGGTGAGATAGACCGGCCCCTGCGGCGCGCCGTGGGCGATCTGCGCGCCACGCAGCAGCACCTGATCGACCATCTCGGGGGCGCGCACCTCGTAGAACCACTTCATGTACTGCGCCACGATCTCGTGCTGGCGCGTGGAGTCCTGGGTGTAGTGGATGAACTCGGTGCGCGCGCCGGCGCGCTCCCCACTCACGCTGACGGGCGAAAGGCCGGCCACGATGATCGCAGGCACCCGCCCCCGCGCGGCGTTGTGGATGCTGCTGCCCAGGTTCTGCGTGCCGACGTCCACGTGCACCAGCACCATCTGCGCGCGCCGGGTGCGCATCGCGTAACCATGGGCCGCGCTGAGGGCGGTCATCTCGTGCGGGCAGATGACGATGTCCGGCATCGCGGCGCCGTCCGCGTCGAGTTCGGCGAAGGCCTCGATGAACGCCGGATGATCGCTGCCGAGGTTGGTGAAGATGGTGTCGATGCCGAGGCGGGCCGCCTCCTCGAGGAGCCGGCGTGCGGCGGTGGGGGTGCGGGTGGCTGTCATCGAGTTCCGGCTGGCGGGCGCCGGTCCTTTCGGCGCCGGCTCGGCTGCGCGCAGGGATGGCGCGGCGCGGCCCGTGGTCTGTGTGTCTCCGTGGCCGGGCTCGCAGCCCGCACCGTTGTGTCCTCAGTCTAGGACCGCGTGTTGATCCAGGTCAATGAATCGAAGCGTTTGTGCGGTAAGCGAACGAGCGACTCAGCTTGCTTGCGCGTCAGGCCTTGGAAGCAGGCGCGACCTCCGCGCCCTCTATGCCGTGGCGCGCCAGCGCATCGGCCACGAACCCGCTGACGATCATCGCGTCCACGAAGCCGGACAGGAAGGCGAGCGCCTCGGCGCCGCGCGCGGACCCCGCGCCCATGGCCTGGCGAATGGTCATGAAGGCCGGCTCGAGCAGGCGCAGCCCGCCCTGCCGCGCGGCGTCGGCCTCGAGCTGCTGCCGCACGCCGGCGGCCACCTCGGCGCCCTCCTCCAGGAACAGGGCGACTACTGCGGACGAGCTGGCCGCGCGCAGGATGCGCGCGTGCCGCAAGGCACGGCTGAGGTGCAGGTCGTAGGCACTGCCGGCACCGACCACCACGCGCATGCCCTCGCGGTCCACCTCGTCGGCACTGCCGAGGGGGGACTCCTCGCGCACCAGGTACGCGCCTTCGATGAGCACATAGGGCTGCGTGAAGCCGATGCCTTCGCCGCGCATCGGATCGACCGCGAAAAAGCCGATGTCGGCCCGCTCCTCGCGCACGGCCTGCACCGCGTCGCGCGCCGTGTCGAAGGGCACGCACGCCAGCGGCACGCCCAGCCGCTGCGCGAGCTCCCGTGCCAGATCGACCGAGACGCCCTCGGGCTGGCCCGCGGCGTCCCGTTGGGCGAGGATGCGATTGCCGTAGTTGATGGCCGCGCGCAGGCTGCCGGTCGGCGCGAAGGTGGCGGTGAGCGGGTGCGGATGCATACGGCGAGCTTGCCACGAAGGGGCGGCGGGTGGTGCGTTCGCCGGGGAGGCGTGGTTCTGAGCCAGTGCAGAGGTCATTTCGCGCGTTGCGTTTCGCCTTGCGCTTCGCGATGGATGTTCTGTAGTTGACGTGGCGAGCCGGGATTTCGCCCCGGCGGGCGAGT
>NZ_JBBJUM010000018.1:0-89605 GCF_037726105.1 Ramlibacter sp. AN1015 | reverse complement strand
ACACGTGCTGGGCTTTTTGCTTTTCTGTGCACGGAGATTGAGGGCGGCGTCATGCTCTGACAGTGCATAGATGGCGATATTGAGCCATTTACCTCAATCGGCAATTCAGCATGAGAAAGGATGCGCACGCCTTTCAGCCTGGAACGCATCTCCAGCCCCCAAGCCTTAGCAACGGATATCAGCCTCTAAGCGGACCCCCGGCTCCCCCGGCTCAGCAGCTCCTGTGGCTCCTGGGCTTTGATCGGATCTCGCCCGCCCAGGCTCCTGCGCTGCTCGGGTTCCTTCTCAAGCTACTGACACGCCGCGGCTGCACATTTCGATCGACGGGCCCACGACGGGCTATGCATTTCGCAATCGAGCGTCGTGCCTGCCGCTCCTGACGCCTGCACGAGTTCGTCGGCGAGTTGCGTCACCCAGGCGTGCCAAGGGAGGGACGCAACCACCGCTGGTGCAGAAGCTGGAGATACGGCGTTTCGGCAGTCCACCGCAGCAGCACCGCTTCGTCGACTTCCTGCCATTCGAGCGGGTGCTGGATATGTCCTTGACATCGATGGATTGCACCCGTGGGGGCAGTAGGTAGTGGGAACGTGGAGCGGCCAGCATAACGTGGGTGAGATGCTGGCCTGCTGCACCTACTTCTTCGGTTCCTGGCCCGGTTCCGCCGCCATTTTGGGCTTCGCTTCCGCTTTCGCTGCAGGTTTCGCGGGAGCCTTCGCAGTCGGCTTGAACGCTTCACCTGAAACGGTGAGGCCCTGTGCAGACAGTCGGGACGCCCGAGCTGGACCGATCCCCTTCACGCGCTTGATCAGGTCGTCCCAGTCCTTGAACTGGCCTGTCTTTCGCGCCTCCAACACCAGCTGGGTCGTAGACGGACCCATGCCGTTCACCCCGTCAAGTTCCGCTGCCGTGGCCTTGTTGACATCGACAGCAGCGATTGCAGATGCGACCCACAGCAGGCCGATTGTCACTAACATCTTCTTGAGCATCATTCCTCCTGAGCTGAGCTCGGCAATTCGGGATGAACTGCCTCCTCAGCAAGGCGAGATACTACTTTAGTTGATGTGGCTGAGCTGCGTTCTGGGCTGCGAGCCATCCAACATAGCTCGTGACGCCGGTCTGCACGTCCTGGAAATGGTGATCACAGCCCACTGAGCGTAAGAGCGACAAGTCGGCTTCCGTGCGGCATTGATACTTCCCCCGCAGCGCTTCAGGAAAAGGAATGTACTCCAGCAATCCTTCGGAAGCTGCCCTCGCGGCATCGAACATGCCGTCTTGCGACGTCATGCTGCTTACGACTGCGACTGCCACATCGTTGAAGGGCTGCGCTCTCCCGGAGCCGAGATTGAAGATGCCGTTGTGCTGGGGACGATCGAAAAACCAGAGATTGACGGCTACCACGTCGTCCACGTGGACAAAATCGCGCACCTGCTCGCCCGGTCCGTAGCCGCCGTATTCACCAAAAAGGCGAACCTTCCCTGCGTCGCGGAACTGGTGATACTGATGGAAGGCGACGCTCGCCATGCGTCCCTTGTGCTGTTCGCGCGGGCCGTATACGTTGAAGTAGCGGAAACCGACCACCTGGTGTGGAGCGTTGTCGAATCGGGGCCCCAGTTCGCGGCGCAGGCGCTGGTCGAACAAGAGCTTGCTCCAGCCGTAGACATTCAGCGGCTTTTCGAACGCAGGTTCTTCGCGAAATACATCCGAGGCGCCATAGGTGGCTGCAGACGAGGCGTACAGAAGCCGAGTGCCCTGTTCCTGGCAAGCTCGGAAGAGAGTGCACGATGTCGAGTAGTTGTTCTCCATCATGTACTTGCCGTTCGCCTCCATCGTGTCGCTGCAGGCCCCTTCGTGAAAGACAGCTTCGACGGACCCGAAGCGGCCTTGCGCGAATGCGTCGTAAAACCGGCTCGCATCGACGAAGTCTGCAATGCGCAAATCTGCAAGGTTGCGAAACTTGTCGCCCTGCGTAAGGTCATCGACGGCGACGATGTCGTCGATCCCGCGCGCGTTGAGCCCGCGCACGATGTTGCTGCCAATGAAGCCGGCGGCGCCGGTCACCACGATGCGCGTCATGTGAACAGCTCCTCGTATGAAACAGTGGCGGTCCCGAATTTCCCCACCACGATCCCGCCCGCCTTGTTTGCGAGCGGCACGGCCTCGCGCAGGCCCAGCCCTGCGGCAACGAAAGCGGCCAAGGTGGCGATGACGGTGTCGCCAGCCCCCGTCACATCGAACACTTCTCGCGCGTCGGCATCCACGTGAAGCGCCCCCTCTTCGTCAAACAAGGTCATGCCGTCTTCGCCGAGCGTCACAAGCAGCGCCTCGAGACGCAGTTCGTCTCGAAGAGCCTGAGCTTTGTCGGCGAGTCCCTCAGCGCCGCTCCAGGCCCCTACGACCTGCTGCAGCTCTGACCGGTTAGGTGTGATCACGCTGGCACCAGCATATCGCCGGTAGTCGGAACCCTTGGGATCGATCAGGACCTTGCAGGCTCCCTCGCGAGCCGCAGTGATCATCGCGGGGATATGCGCAAGGCCACCCTTGCCGTAGTCCGAGAAAAGCACCGCCTGGTGCTGCGGCGCGAGTTCGAGGAACGACCGGTTCTGCAGCGCGAGCACCTCATGATCCGGCTCGTTCTCGAAGTCCATGCGCAGGAGTTGCTGCTGCCTTCCGATCACGCGCAGCTTAACGGTCGTCATCAAGCCCGCATCGCGTTTGAGGTGAGTCGTGATGCCGGTGGCGGCCAGAAGGGCCTCGAGTCGATGTCCTGCGTCATCATCGCCCACCACGCCGAGGAAGGACGCCTGCGCGCCAAGCGTGACCACGTTGTAGGCTACGTTCGCCGCGGCGCCGATGCGCTCCTCTTGCCTTGTCACCTTGACGACGGGGACTGGAGCTTCGGGGGAAATGCGCTCGACCGCACCGTGCCAGTAGCGGTCGAGCATCGCATCGCCGACCACCAGCACCTTGGCGTTGCTCAGTTGATCCTTGGTAGGTCGCTTCATGTGTGCATCCAAGCTGGCCCGGTTCGTCGCAGAGAAGTCGCGCAGGTGCATGACGCCGAGCCTAGAGTTCTTCAACGCGGCGCGCGGGGTAGCTGTCCCACGCCTGGCAGCCGGGGCACTGCCAGAAATGCTTGTTGGCTTCGAAACCGCAGGCGGCGCAGCGGTACCGCGAAAGTGGTTTGACTGCCTGATCCAGGGCCCGTTGCAGGAGCGGATGCAGGTCCTCGTGTTCAAGGCGTTCACCGGATATCCAGCGTGTCGCGGCCACCAACGAAGGTTCGCGTTCGAGGTGGCGGGCGTACAGGTTTCGTGCCGATTCGGGGTCCGGCTCGAGCGCCACCAAGCCTTCTAGCACGTCCAGCGACGGCGTGGCTTGCTGACGCTCACAAAGGATCCGGGTCGCGCGCACCTGCTCGCCACAGGCGAGGGCCGACTCGGCCAACGGCCGCGCGACCAGCCCCGCCGCCGCAGGCAGGCGCTCCGCTAGCTCGGCAAGTGTTTCGAACGCCGCCCGGTCATCGCCGGCGCGCCGCTGGAGAACGGCGAGTTCAAGGGCCGGCCGAGCCGCTGCCGGAGCGGTGCGAAGTGCTTCCCGCACCAGGCGCTCGGCCTCTTCGTTCGGCTCCTGGGCCGCCTGCTCGCACAGGTAATGAGCAAGACGCGTGCTGAAGTTCCCTTCGCCGCGGGTATCCAGCTTGCGCGCGATCTCGGCAGCGCGCGGCCAGTCACGCGTGCGCTCGTAGATCGACAGCAGGGCCAGCAGGGCTTGCGGCTCGAAGCTGGTGCCCTCCAGCTTTCGTAAGGCATCCTCCGCGCGGTCGAGCAGGCCAGCCTTGAGGAAATCCAGCGCCAGTGCGTGCTGCGCGCGGTGGCGTTCGGGCCGTGACAGGTCGCCGCGCGAGAGCAGGTGTTCGTGCACACGCACTGCACGTTCGTATTCGCCCCTGCGACGGAACAGATTTCCGAGGGCGAAGTGCAGTTCGGACGTATCCGGGTCGTTGCGGACCGCCTCGATGAAGGCATCGATGGCCTGGTCCTGCTGCTCGTTGAGCAGAAAGTTGAGCCCACGAAAGTAGGCTTTCGGCGCCTGCCGGTTCTCGATGCGCAACTGGCGCAGGTCCAGGCGAGAAGCGACCCAGCCGAGCACGAAGGCGATGGGTAGCCCCCAGAGCAGCCAGCTGAAATCAGATTCCATGCGGCTCCGACGACGCGCCGGCGGCGCTCGCCGCCGGCTGGCTCCGGCGGGCCACCGCCCGCTGTTTCCACCAACGCGGCACCATTCCCAGGGCACCCACGCCAATGCCGAGCGCGAATACGGCCAGCACTACCAGTACGAGCGGGCCATTCCAGTGCGCTCCGAAAAAGAAGTGCACCGTGACCACATGCTGATTGTTCAGCGCGAAAGCGAACAGGGTAAAGAAAATGGCTGCCTTGAGCAGCCATGCGAGGTATTTCATCCGGCTCCTATGGCTGGCCGAATTTTAGTTGCTAGTCCCTGGCGCCAGCGCCTCGAGCTCGCGAGTGCGCAAGTCCACCGCTTCCCGCAAGGCCTTACCCGGCTTGAAGTGGGGCACGCGTTTCTCCGGAATCTGCACGCTCTCGCCAGAGCGCGGATTGCGACCCAGCCGGGGTGGCCGCCGACTGACCGAGAAGCTGCCGAAGCCACGAATCTCGATGCGATGCCCGCGCTCGAGGGCTTCTGACATGGCGTCGAGAATGGCCTTGACAGCGTACTCGGCGTCGCGATGGGTCAATTGCCCAAAGCGCCCGGCCAATTCTTCGACAAGATCGGATCGGGTCATGCGCGGAGGAGGGACGTTAGTGGAGACGGAAAGTGAAGCGGAGCGGATCTGAAGGATAAGCAGCGCGGGAGTGTCTCACCCCCGCGCCTGCACGTCCTGCGCCGGTGCAGCCGCCGAGCGGCCGCCCGCTGCGGCGTTACTTCTCCAGCTTTGCGCGCAGCAGGGCGCCCAGGCTGGTGGTGCCGGCGTTCTCGCGTGCCGATTGCTGGCTCAGGCTGGACATGGCCTCCTGCTGGTCGGCCATATCCTTGGCCTTGATCGACAGCTGGATATTGCGGGTCTTGCGGTCGATGTTCACGACCACTGCCGAGACCTCGTCGCCTTCCTTCAGCACATTGCGCGCGTCCTCGACGCGGTCGCGCGAGATCTCGCTGGCACGCAAATAGCCGAGGATATCGTTGCCCAGGTCGATCTCGGCGCCCTTCGGATCCACGGTCTTGACCTTGCCCGACACGATGGATCCCTTGTCGTTCACCGTCACGAAGGTGGTGAAGGGATCCTGGTCCAGCTGCTTGATGCCCAGGGAAATGCGCTCGCGGTCCACATCGACGGCCAGCACGATCGCCTCGACCTCCTGACCCTTCTTGTAGTTGCGCACGGCGGCTTCGCCGGGCTCGTTCCAGGACAGGTCCGACAAGTGCACCAGGCCGTCGATGCCGGCAGCCAGGCCGACGAAGACGCCGAAGTCGGTGATGGACTTGATCGGGCCCTTGACGCGGTCGCCGCGCTTCGTGTTCTGCGCGAACTCCTGCCACGGGTTGGCCTTGCACTGCTTCATGCCCAGCGAGATGCGGCGCTTGTCCTCATCGATCTCCAGCACCATCACCTCGACCTCGTCGCCAAGAGACACGATCTTGGAAGGGGCGACGTTCTTGTTGGTCCAGTCCATCTCCGAGACGTGCACCAGACCTTCGATGCCGGGCTCAAGCTCGACGAACGCACCGTAGTCGGCGATGTTGGTGACCTTGCCGAACATGCGGGTGCCCTGCGGATAGCGACGCGACACGCCCATCCAGGGGTCGTCGCCCATCTGCTTGAGGCCCAGCGACACGCGGTTTTTCTCAGTGTCGAACTTGAGGATCTTGGCCGTGATTTCCTGGCCGGCCTGGACCACCTCGCTCGGGTGGCGCACGCGACGCCAAGCCATGTCGGTGATATGCAGCAGGCCATCGATGCCGCCGAGATCGACGAAGGCGCCGTACTCGGTGATGTTCTTGACCACGCCACGAACGATGGAACCTTCCTTGAGGGTTTCCATGAGCTTGGCGCGCTCTTCGCCCATCGAGGCTTCCACCACCGCGCGGCGGCTCAGCACCACGTTGTTGCGCTTGCGATCGAGCTTGATGACCTTGAATTCGAGGGTCTTGTTCTCGTAGGGCGTCAGGTCCTTGATCGGACGGGTGTCGATCAACGAGCCCGGCAGGAAGGCGCGGATGCCGTTGACGAGGACAGTGAGGCCGCCCTTGACCTTTCCGCTGGTCGTGCCGGTGACAAACTCGCCGGACTCCAGGGCCTTTTCCAACGCCATCCAGGACGCCAGGCGCTTGGCCTTGTCGCGCGAGAGGATGGTGTCGCCGTAGCCGTTTTCGATAGCGTCGATCGCCACCGAAACGAAGTCGCCTACCTGGACTTCGATTTCGCCCTGGTCGTTCTTGAACTCGTCGATAGGGACGTAGGCTTCGGACTTGAGGCCGGCGTTCACGACCACGAAGCTGTGTTCAATGCGCACCACCTCGGCGGTGATGACCTCGCCGGCGCGCATCTCCGAGCGCTGCAGCGATTCTTCAAACAGGGCGGCAAAAGATTCGGACATAAAGTTCCTTGCACGTCACGCAGGTTTCCATCGGCACCATTGCAGATGTTTCTAAGGCTGAGGACGGCGGTTGTGCGGCTGCAAAGCCGCGGTTGCGGTTGAAACATCCCACGTCACCAGTGCGCTGTCGCGCGGAAGGAGCGGCGTGGGTCGGTAGTGAGCAACCCTCAGGCGGACCCGAAGGGCTGCTTGTCTTCCCACCACTGGAGTACCTGGGCCACCGATTGCTCGATGCTCTGCTCGGAGTTGTCCAGGAGGAGGGCGTCTTGCGCGGGCTTCAGGGGCGACACTGCGCGTTGTGAGTCCCGGGCATCGCGCGCCTCCAGGTCGGCGCGAAGACCGTCGATTGTAGTCGCTATGCCCTTGTCGCTCAATTGGCGGTGACGGCGTTCGGCACGCTGGCCTGCACTGGCGGTGAGATAGACCTTGAGCGGTGCATTCGGAAAGACGACGGTGCCCATGTCCCTCCCGTCGGCGACGAGGCCCGGAAGGGCGCGAAATTCCTGCTGCAGCGCAAGCAGAGCGATTCGCACGGCAGGCAAGGCCGACACCTGCGAGGCGTTCATGCCCGCCTGCTCGGTGCGGATCGCGTCGCTCACGTCGGTGCTATCGAGCAGCACCCGGTCGCCGGCGAAGTGCACAGGCAGGCGCGCTGCCAGCTCGGCGATGGCCGCCTCGTTCGAAACATCCAGCGCCAGCCCGCTGCGCAGCGCCGCCAGCGCCGTGATGCGGTAGAGCGCGCCCGAATCGAGATAGTGGAAGCCGAGCCGCTGGGCCACGCGCGACGCCAGGGTGCCTTTGCCGGAGGCAGTCGGGCCGTCGATGCAGATCACCGGCACGCGGTGCGGCGCGGCACTGACCACGCGGAACAAGGTCTCGAAGTAGTCGGGGAAGGTCTTTGCGACGCACTTCGGGTCGTCGATACGGACCGGCAGAGCTCGGGGGTTGAAGGCCGCCAGCGAAAAGCACATCGCGATGCGGTGATCGTCGTACGTACGGATGCGCGCGGGCTGCCACAGCACCGGAGGGGTGATGCGGAGGAAGTCGGCGCCTTCCTCGACCTCAGCCCCTAGCTTGCGCAGTTCGGCGGCCACGGCCGCAAGGCGGTCGGTCTCCTTGACGCGCCAGCTGGCGATATTGCGCAGCGTGCTCGGCCCGTCCGCATACAGCGCCATCACCGCCAGGGTCATCGCTGCGTCCGGAATATGGTTGCAGTCCATGTCGAGCGCCCGCAGCGGCCAGGCGCCTCGCCGCACCTCGATCCAGTGCGCGCCACTGTGCACATGCGCGCCCATACGCTCGGCGGCCTCCAGGAAGCGGATGTCGCCCTGGATCGAATCTCGCCCGAGGCCCTCGATGCGGATGACGTCTGTGCCTCGTGCGGCCAGCGCCCCCAGCGCGACGAAGTAGCTTGCCGACGAGGCATCGCGCTCCACGTGCACGACGCCGGGAGAAGCGAGGCGGCTGCCTGAGGGAATGGTGAACCGGCGCCAGCCGTCGCGCCGCACCTGCACGCCGAAGCGGCCGAGCAGCTGCAGCGTGATCTCGATGTAGGGCTTGGAGACCAGCTCGCCCTCCACTTCGATCACGACGTCGTGCGTGGCAACGAGCGGCAGTGCCATCAGCAGCGCGGTAAGAAATTGGCTGGAGACATCGCCGCGCACCGCGATCGGCCGCTCCAGCCGTAGCTGCGGGCGGCCGATGCGCAGGGGCGGATAGCCGGGCTTGCCGAGATAGTCGATCGTGCAGCCGAGCGCACGCAGGGCATCGACCAGGTCTCCGATGGGGCGTTCGTGCATGCGCTCCACGCCCGAGAGTTCGAAGTTCCCTCCCAGCACCGCAAGGGCCGCGCAGAGCGGCCGCATGGCCGTGCCGGCGTTGCCGAGAAGCAGGCGCGCCGGGCCTGCCGGCGCCTGGCCGCCGAGCCCGGTTACTTCCAGGACGGCTCCGTCGCGCCGCAGCGTGCATCCGAGTTGCTCGAGGGCGGCCAGCATTACGCGCGTGTCGTCGGAATCCAGCAGGTCGTGAATCGCGGTGGTGCCCGCACTCAGCGCAGCCAGCAGCAGCACGCGATTGGAGATGCTTTTCGACCCGGGCAGGGCCACCACGCCGCGCGCGCCGTCGAGCGGCGGCAGGTCGAGGAACTCGGTGCTGAACACGCGTCAGTCCTCCAGGCCGGTTCCCATGCGCCACGGCGCACGCGCAGCGCGGGCGCGCCGCACCAGCTCCTCGACGGCCTTGGCGTCTCCCGCTTCGACACTGCGCTCGAACTGCGCCAGCGCCTCGCGGAAGTGGCGTGACTGGGCGAGCAGCTCCTGCCGGTTGGCGAGCAGGATGTCGCGCCATACGGCGGGTTCGCTGGCCGCGATCCGGCTGAAGTCACGGAAACCGGACCCTGCCAGGGCCATGAAGCGCGCGGCTTGCGCCTGGTCCATGAGCCCGTTCATGTAGGCAAAAGCCAGCATGTGCGGCAGGTGGCTCACCGCGGCATAGGTGGCGTCATGTGCCTCGGGCGACATCTTGACGACGCGGCTGCCGAGCTGCTTCCACACCTGCTCGGCCTGCGCCAGCTGCGCGACGAGGGTGCGCTCGATGGGCGTGATGACGACCTGTCGCCCCGCGTACAGATCGGCGTCAGCGTGTTCGATCCCGCCGTGCTCCTTGCCTGCGATGGGATGGCAGGGTACGAACGCACCGATCTGCTCGCGTAGCGCCCGTCGGCCCGCCTCCACCACATCGCGCTTGGTCGAGCCCACGTCCATCAGGAGCATGTCCTGGCGAACGAGGTGGCGGATCGCCTTGAAGGTGCTCTCGGTGGCAGCAACCGGCACCGCGAGCAGCACGATGTCGGCTCCGGAGACGGCCAGCAGCGCCGAAGGCGCCTCGACGTCGATGACGCCGAGCTGCCGTGCCCGCTCGGTGGTTGAGGGTGACTTGCTGTAACCCACTACCCGCTTGACCAGTCCGGCACGTCGCATCGCCAGAGCGAATGAGCCGCCCATCAGGCCGCAGCCGATGAGGGCGAGTTGCTCGAATTTCATGCGGGCGCGCTCAGTCGTTGACCGGGTAGGTACCCAGCATCTTGTAGAAAGCGCACAGGGCGCGCAGGTCCGCCAGGGCGGCCGCAACGTGCGGCAGCGAGGGATGGCCCTGCACGTCGATGAAGAAGTAGTACTCCCACTGTCCGGATCGCGCCGGTCGCGACTCGAAGCGCGTCATCGACACACCGTGTCGCTTGAGCGGCACCAGGATGTCGTGCACCGCGCCCGGGCGATTCGGCACCGAAACCACCAGGCTCACGCAGTCCTTGCCCGAAGCCTGCGGCGCCTCGAGCGTCTGCGGCAGGCAGATCACCGCGAAGCGGGTGCGGTTGTAGGCGTCGTCCTGGATGGCCTGTGCGGCCAGGTGGAGGCCGAACTCGCTGCCGGCGCGTTCGCTCGCGATGGCGGCCCACGCCGGGTCGCCAGCGGCCAGCCGGGCTCCCTCGGCATTGCTGGCCACCGCGCGCCGTTCGGCATGCGGCAGGTGTTTGTTGAGCCAGCCCTGGCACTGTGCCAGCGCCTGAGGGTGGGCCAGGACGGCCTCGACGCCGTCCAGCGTCGGCTGCTGGCGCAGCAGGTGGTGGCGCACGAGCAGGCTGATTTCGCCCACGATGTGCAGGGGAGAGGACAGCAGCAGATCCAGCGAACGGGTGACCACGCCTTCCGTGCTGTTTTCGACCGGAACCACGCCGAAGTCCGCTGTGCCGGCGGCGGCAGCGTGGAACACTTCGTCGAAGCTCACGCAAGGGACGTGTTCGATCGTCGAGCCGAAGAACTGCAGCGAAGCCTGTTCGCTGAAGGTGCCTGCCGGCCCGAGGTAGGCGACCCGCTGCGGTGCCTCCAGCGCGCGGCAGGCCGACATGACT
Organism: Ramlibacter sp. AN1015; assembly: GCF_037726105.1. NCBI lineage: Bacteria > Pseudomonadati > Pseudomonadota > Betaproteobacteria > Burkholderiales > Comamonadaceae > Ramlibacter > Ramlibacter sp. AN1015. The sequence continues at coordinate 79,081 of NZ_JBBJUM010000018.1, read as the reverse complement.
TCGCGCCAGATGTTCGCGACGCTGGCATCCTTGAGAGGGCCGGCGTTGGCCTCCTGCAGCCCGTGGATCACCTGGGCCTCGCGCTCGGGGCGAAAGACGGTCGAGCCTTCCCGGCGCTTGATCTCGCCGACCTCGGCGGCCAGTCCCGCACGGCGGTTCAGCAGCGCGAGCAGTTCGCGATCCACGGCGTCGATGTCCGTCCTCAGTTGCGCAAGGTTCTTTGCCATGTCGTGCGGGAAAGCGGCCGCGCGGCCGGGATACCGGCTGCGCGGCCTGGTTGTCGTGGGATCAGCTGGGGCTGCCGTCGCCGTTGCCTGCGTCGCCGCCGTTGCCTGCGTCGGCACCATCGCCGCCTGCATCGGCGCCATCGATTTCATCGAGCTCGGCCGCCTGCGCGTCATTCTCGACGATGCGTTGCAAACCGCTGAGCTCGGAGCCGGAGTCCAGTCCGATGAGCGTCACGCCTTGTGTCGCGCGGCCGAGCTCGCGGATTTCGCTGACACGGGTGCGCACCAGCACGCCCTTGTCGGTGATGAGCATGATCTCGTCGTCGGCGTGCACCAGCGTGGCAGCCACGACCTTGCCGTTGCGCTCGCTCTGCTGGATGGCGATCATGCCCTTCGTGCCGCGTCCATGGCGCGTGTACTCGGTGATCGGGGTGCGCTTGCCGTAGCCGTTGACCGTGGCGGTGAGCACGCTTTGCGACTCGTCCTCGGCCACCAGCATGGCGATGACGGTCTGGCCTTCCTCGAGCATCATGCCGCGCACGCCGCGGGCATTGCGACCCATCGGGCGGACGTCGTTCTCGTCGAAACGCACGGCCTTGCCGCCGTCGGAGAACAGCATGACGTCGTGCTTGCCGTCGGTGAGGGCGGCGCCGATGAGGTAGTCGCCCTCATCGAGATCGACGGCGATGATGCCTGCGCGCCGCGGATTGCTGAACTCGTCCAGCGCGGTCTTTTTCACCGTGCCCATGGACGTGGCCATGAACACGTAGTGATCGGCCGGGAAGCTGCGGAACTCCCCGGTGAGCGGCAGCACCACGTTGATCTTCTCGCCTTCGGCAAGCGGGAACATGTTCACGATGGGGCGGCCGCGCGAGCCGCGCGAGCCCGAGGGAGCCTCCCACACCTTGAGCCAGTACATGCGGCCGCGGTTGGAAAAGCAGAGGATCCAGTCGTGCGTGTTCGCGATGAACAGCTGGTCGATCCAGTCGTCTTCCTTGGTGGAGGTGGCCTGCTTGCCGCGTCCTCCCCGCTTTTGCGCGCGGTACTCCGAAAGCGGCTGGCTCTTGATATAGCCCGCATGCGAGAGCGTGACCACCATGTCGGTAGGCGTGATCAGATCCTCGGTCGCGAGGTCCTGCGCGTTGTGTTCCACGAGGCTGCGGCGGGCACCGGCCTTGGTCTGCCCGAACTCCTGCTTCAGTGCCGAGAGCTCTTCGCTGATGATGGTGGACACGCGCTCCGGCTTGGCCAGAATGTCCAGCAGGTCCTCGATCTCGGCCATGACATCGCGGTATTCGGCGACGATCTTGTCCTGCTCGAGGCCGGTCAGGCGCTGCAGGCGCATCTGCAGGATTTCCTGGGCCTGCGTGTCGGAGAGGCGGTAGAGGCCGTCCTGGCCCATGCCGTACTGGCGCTCCAGGCCTTCCGGTCGGAAATCGTCGGCATTGACCGATGTGCCATCCTCGCGTGCGCGGGTGAGCATCTCGCGCACCAACTGGCTGTCCCATGTGCGGGTCATCAGCTCGGCCTTCGCGACTGGGGGCGTGGGCGATTCGCGGATGATCCGGATGAACTCATCGATGTTGGCCAAGGCCACCGCCAGGCCTTCGAGGACGTGGCCGCGCTCGCGGGCCTTGCGCAGATTGAACACCGTGCGCCGCGTGACCACTTCCCGCCGGTGCTGCAGGAAGATATCGATCAGGTTCTTGAGGTTGCACAGCTTCGGCTGGCCATCGACAAGCGCGACCATGTTGATGCCGAAGGTGTCCTGCAGCTGCGTTTGCTTGTAGAGGTTGTTGAGCACCACCTCCGGCACTTCGCCGCGCTTGAGCTCGATCACCAGCCGCATGCCCGACTTGTCGGATTCGTCCTGGATATGGCTGATGCCTTCGAGCTTCTTCTCGTGCACCAGCTCCGCCATGCGTTCCTGCAGCGTTTTCTTGTTGACCTGGTAGGGGAGCTCATCGACCACGATGGCCTGACGCTGGCCTCGGTCGATATCCTCGAAGTGGCAGCGTGCCCGCATCACCACCTTTCCGCGGCCGGTGCGGTAGCCCTCCTTGACCCCGTTGATGCCGTAGATGATGCCGGCCGTCGGAAAGTCGGGTGCCGGCACGATCTCCATCAACTCGTCGATGGAGGCGTCCGGCTGCTTGAGCAGGTGCAGACAGGCGTCAATGACTTCGTTCAGGTTGTGCGGCGGAATGTTCGTGGCCATGCCGACCGCAATGCCGCCAGAGCCGTTGACCAGCAGATTCGGCAGCCGAGAGGGCAGTACCAGCGGCTCTTTTTCGCTGCCGTCGTAGTTGGGCCCGAAATCTACCGTCTCCTTGTCGATATCGGCCAGCATCTCGTGGGCGATCTTCGCAAGTCGAATCTCCGTGTAACGCATCGCCGCGGCGTTGTCGCCGTCCACGCTGCCGAAGTTGCCCTGTCCATCGACCAGCATGTGGCGCATGGAAAAGTCCTGCGCGAGCCGCACAATGGTGTCGTACACCGACTGGTCACCGTGCGGGTGGTACTTGCCGATCACATCGCCTACGATACGAGCGGATTTCTTGTACGGCCGGTTCCAGTCGTTGTTGAGTTCGTGCATCGCATAGAGCACGCGCCGATGCACAGGTTTCAGGCCGTCACGAGCATCCGGGAGGGCTCGCCCCACGATCACGCTCATGGCGTAATCGAGATAGCTGCGCCGCATCTCCTCTTCGAGACTGATGGGTAGAGTTTCTTTTGCGAATGAGGTCATGAGGGGCCCAGGCCAGGCGGCAATCGCGGGATTTTACGGCGCGCAGGCGCCTGTCGCGAGCCTGCAACAAGGCCCGGGGAAAGAGGTTTTGTCCTACGGAGCCTGTCTGGCCCGAGCGTTGTGTGTGTAAGGGGGTGTGGCACAATTACCGGGACGTTTTTGGTGGTGGTCACCTGAATCGTAGTTTTCTCGCAGCGCGGCTGCGGCCTATCCCCCTAAGAGGAGAACCATGAAGAAACTCAATAAAGTGGCGCTCTTGTTTGCCTCCGCTGCGCTGGCTACGGCCGCGGGCGCGCAAACCCGTGTGACCGCTGCCGACGGTGGCAACCGCGTCGACAATTGGCTCAACGGTACCAACGAACTCGTCTGGAAGAACGGTACCAACGAACTGTGCTGGCGCAACCCCAGCTGGACGCCGGCCACCGCGGGCCGCACCTGCGATGGTGCCCTGGTTCCTCCGCCCCCTCCCGCACCTGCTCCGGTCGCGGCTCCCGCGCCGGCTCCGATTGTCGTCGTGCCCCCGCCCCCGCCCCCGCCGCCGCCCCCGCCCCCTCCGGCACCCCAGCCGCCTGCGGCCAGCAAGGTGACCTACGCGGCCGACGCCTTCTTCGACTTCGATCGCGCCGTGCTCAAGCCGGAAGGCCGTGCCAAGCTGGACGACCTGGTCGAGAAGGTGCGTGGCATGAACCTCGAGGTCATCATCGCTGTTGGCCACACCGACGCGATCGGCTCCGACGCATACAACCAGCGTCTGTCGGTTCGCCGTGCTGAAGCCGTGAAGTCCTACCTCGTGTCCAAGGGCATCGAGCGCAACCGGGTCTACACGGAAGGCAAAGGCGAGAAGCAGCCGGTGGCCGACAACCGCACCGCCGAAGGCCGCGCCAAGAACCGCCGCGTGGAAATCGAAGTGGTCGGCACCCGCCCGAACCGCTGATCCTTCTGCCGGACACTAAAGCCCCGCTCTGCGGGGCTTTTTTCTTTGCGCAGTGCCTCTGCGCAATGCGCATTCCCCGTAAATTGCCGCCATGAACGCTCCCCTGAATGCCGATCCGGCCGAACTGGCCAAGTTCTCCGAACTGGCCCACCGCTGGTGGGACCCGGAAAGCGAGTTCGCGCCCCTTCACCACATCAACCCCTTGCGCCTCGAGTGGATCAATGGCCAGTGCCCGCTGAAGGGGCAGCGGGTGCTGGACGTCGGCTGCGGTGGCGGCATCCTGGCCGATTCGATGGCCCGCAAGGGTGCTTCCGTCCTGGGTATCGACCTGGCGACCAAGGCCTTGCGGGTCGCACAACTGCATGCGCTCGAAGCGCAGACGCCCGACATCCAGTACCGGGAGGTGAGCGTCGAAGACCTTGCCGTGGCGCAGCCGGCCAGCTTCGATGCGGTCACATGTATGGAGATGCTCGAGCACGTCCCCGATCCCGCTTCTGTCGTGCGGGCGTGCGCGCAGCTCGTCAAGCCGGGCGGCTGGGTGTTCTTCTCCAGCATCAACCGCAACCCCAAGTCCTTCCTTTTCGCGATCGTGGGCGCCGAATATGTGCTGAACCTGCTGCCCCGCGGCACCCATGAGTTCCGGAAGTTCATCCGTCCAAGCGAACTGGCGCGCGACTGCCGAGCGGCGGGCCTGGAAGTGGTGAAGACCCGCGGCATGGAATACAACCCGCTCACGCGGCGCTACTGGCTCTCTGCGGATACGAGCGTGAACTACATGTTTTCCACTCGCAAGGGTTCCTGATGCGCCCCTTCGATGTTCAAGCGGTGCTGTTCGACCTCGACGGAACCCTGGTGGACAGCGCGCCCGACCTTGGCGCTGCGGTCGACAAGATGCGATGCGACCGCGGCCTGCCCTCGCTGCCGCTCACCGACTACCGCCCGTTCGCAGGAGCCGGCGCGCGAGGAATGCTCGGAGTCGCCTTCGGCATGACACCAGACCACGCCGAGTTCGCGGCCATGCGCGAGGAGTTCTTTCGCAACTACGAAAGCCGCATGACCGAGCTCACCCGACCCTTCGCGGGCGTTGCCGACATGCTGCAGGGGCTGCGCGTACGGGGGCTGCCCTGGGGCGTGGTCACCAACAAGCAGATGCGGTTCGCCGCGCCGCTCACGCGGGCCATGGCGCTGTTCAAGCAGGCGTCCTGCGTCGTCGGTGGCGACACTACGCCTCACCCGAAGCCCCATCCGGCCCCGCTGCTGGAAGCGGCCCGCCAGCTCCGTGTGCCGGCGGCCGCGTGCCTGTATGTGGGCGACGACGAGCGCGACATCGTCGCCGGCCGCGCCGCCGGCATGCGCACGGTGGCTGCAACATACGGCTACCTCGGCGGCAGCGTCGATACCGTGGTGTGGGGCGCCGACGCGCGCATCGATTCACCGCTGCAACTGCTCGACCTCTTGAACCGAGGGCGGGTGGCCTAAAATACCGATTCCTGGGGCTGCACTGGTTTCGACGTGGGTTCGGACACGCAGCAGGGCATGTCGAGGTTCAGTCACCTCGTTAATCCGCTGAAATCAAGTAACTGCCAACGACAGCAATTACGCTCTCGCCGCTTAAATAACGGCGTACCTCGCAACAGCTCGCCGATGGGCTGGGCAAAGGGTGAAAGCCCCGCGCTGCGAGGGAACTCACATCGGCTGGTCCTGATCCGGGTGCCTTGGATTGGGACGAGAAAATAGGGTACTGGCGGCCGGTGTAGCGTGCGTCTGCGCGACACCGGTGGCGAGAAACCAAATCAGAACGCTACACATGTAGAACTGCTCGGAGAAGGCTTACGGACGCGGGTTCAATTCCCGCCAGCTCCACCACACAGCGGCAAAAGCCGTCCAACTCAGCGTTGGACGGCTTTTTCTTTGCGATGTCGTGTAATGGGGCTGGGCCATGGCGGTGCAAGACGCTGCTGAGCCGGGTGTATTGCTAAGGAGGAGACCAGATGCTCGGAATCGTTGGGCCCGGGGCAACGTATGCCACGGCGCCGTTGAATGACGTGTTCTCCGATCGCGGGTTCGCCGCGGCGCTGCTCCAGTACGAGCAGGCTTTGATATCGGTCGAGGAGGAGCTCGGGCTGGTGCCGCAAGGCGAGTCCGCGAAGCTCGCGGCCTTTCGCGCTGACGACTTCGACCTCGCGTCCGCGACTGCGGCAGCAGCATCCACGAGCAACCCGGTCGCCGGATTGGTCGAGCAGTTGCAACACGTCTGCTCCTTCGCGCATTTCGGTATCACCAGCCACGACGCCTGGGACGTCGCGCACGTGCTGCAGCTGCGCTCAGGAGTCCGGCTCGTCTGTGCGGACCTGAGCGTCGCGCTCGAACACCTGGCCCGGCTCACCGAGACGCACGCCGACACGCCCATGGCTGCACGAACCCAAGGACAGACGGGTGCGCCCATGAGCCTCGGGCTGAAGTTCGCCACCTGGCTGGACGAACTCCTGCGGGGAGCGGACCGCGTGGAGCGGGCGATGGAGGACGCGGCTGTCCTCACCGTCGCCGGCGTGGTCGGCACGGCCTCTTCGTTCACGGTGCTGAATGTCGATGCGGGCGAAGTCGAAGCACGCCTGGCGCGCATGCTGGCTCTCAAGACCACCCACACCCCGTGGTTCACGAGCCGGGACCGGTTCGTCGATCTGGCCGCCGCCATCGGGCAGATCTGCACCTTGGCCGGAAAAGTCGCGCACGAGGTCTATACGCTCCAGCGCACCGGTATCGAGGAGCTCGCGGAAGGTGGCGCTTTCGGAAGCCTTGCGAACCCGCAGAAGACCAACCCCTGGTTGTCCCAGAAGATGCATGGCTTGGCCGTGGTGGCGCGCAATCTCGCCGCAACGGTCGCCGACAGCGCCGCCCTGCCGGAAGGAGAGCGCGAGATCGGCGCCGCCTATGCGGAGGCGTTCGGGCTCGCGCAGTTGTGCCTGGTCGGCGGTCGCCTGGCTGCCGATCTCGCAACGCTGCTCGGACGTCTGGAGGTGCGCGTATCGACGATGCGCGCCCACCTCAAGGACGACCCGGCGCTGCTCTCCGAGAGTGTCAGCATGGTGCTGTCCCGCGCGCTAGGAAAGAAACAGGGGCATGCGCTGATGAAGGCCGTGGTGGCGCGTTATCGCGCAGGTGAACCCTACGACGCCGCAGTACGCGATGCGTTTCGCGCCTCGGGCGTGGAACTTCCGCCGGACGTGCTGGCACTGCCTGGCTTGTTCGGGTGGGGTCCGCTGCGTGCGCGCGAAACCGCGGCCCGAGCCCGCCTGTGGCTGCAGGGACAGAGGCCGGATGCAGCCTGACGCAGAGCAGGCCCGACGAAGCTGCTCCTGCGGCCGTGCGCACGGTACCGCCCGTGGGCACGGCCCGCAGGCCGCACCTTCACAGCCGGAACAAGGTCAAGCCGAAGCCGATGCGGTTTTGCCGGTGGTTGTAGTCCAACAGCGTCTCGCCGTAGCCTGAAAACACCTGCACGAACCAGCGCAGGCCTTGCGGCTGGCGTCGGTCGATCGGGTAACTCCAGTCGAGCTGCAGCGAGCCCTTGTCCAGCGTCTTGTTGTGGGTGCGCCAAGTGAGGGTGGTCGCCGCGACGCCGGGTACCCACGTGCCGCGCAGCTCGGTGTTGCCGATGTAGCGGGTGAGGTCCGGGTTGTCGTCGGTCGGGCTGTCCTCATGCAGTCGGCGATGGATGGTCGCCGTGAGGCCGAAGTCGCCGCGCGTGACGGAGGTCGAGGCCCACAGCCGGTTCCAGCTGCGCGAGTTCGAGCCGCTCTGCCCGTTGGATTGATGCGCCAGACCCAGTTGCACCATCTCCCACTTGAAGTCGCCGGGCCAGCGCCCGAGCCGACCGCCGATAGGCACGACATAGATAGCCTCCGGCTCATAGTCGGTGCTGCGGAAGGGAGACGATTGCTCGGGGTTCCACACCTGCCACAAGGAGCGCTGCGTGTAGCCCACCCACAGATCCGCGTTGGGCAACAGCAAGCCCTCGACCACTTTGGCTCGCAACGAGACCTGGAACTTCGCTTCGACCGCCTTCAGGTCGCGGCCCGCGCCCGAGGCGGTACCGCGCGTGGGGCTGAACGGTTGTTCGTTGAGGTTGCTCGTCCAGTCCGCGACCAACGCGTAGTTGGGGCGGTAAGTGCGCAGCGAAAAGGTGCCGCGCTTGGCGGCCGGCGTCAGCTCCCAGGTGTTCTGAAAGACGGCCGACGCCCGGCCTGGCCCGCGCAGTTCCCCGGGCTCGGGCGGAGGCGCCACGGTCAACTCGGGCTCCGCGGCCGCATCGGGCGGCGCCGGCGGGAACAGGCGGTCATAGCAGGCCAGGCGGGTCGTGTCGTCCTTCAGCACGCTGCACTCCGCAGCAGGCTGCGCCAGGGCGCTTGCCGCCCATAGCGTGCATGGCAGTGCGACCAGACAGGTTTTCGGGCTTCTTAGCCGCAGGCTGGAAATCGTCCTCTTGCGAATCATCGAAGCCACTGTAGAGCACGCTGCCGGCGGTCCTGTAACCCCGTGTTCTGCTCACACCGTAATCGCTGGCAGAGCCGCGCACGAGACGCGCCGGTCTGGAGGGCGGGCGTCGAGCGACCGTGCGGGCTGCTCGCTCACGACGCGCTCGATCTCACGTCCCGCGTGAAGTCGCGGGCACGTGTCGCCGCCCTGGAGTGCGCGCATCGGCGGCCCAGGAGCCGCTGCGCCTGCCGCAGCGCTCCGACCCTGCCGCCGCTTGGACACCGCAAGCCTCAGCTGAAGTGCACTTCGCGATGCTCGCCCATCTCGGGCGGGTTGCCGGTCAGCGCGGCCGACGCCATCTTCACCAGCTGCGTCACCTTGCTTTCCTTCACGTCCCAGAACTCGGCGTGGCTGATGCGGATTTCGATGAACTCGAGGTTGGGATCGTCCAGCCCCTGGGGGAACCAGGCCTTGGTCATGGCGTTGAAAAGCCGTTCCATCTTGGCCCGGTCGTTGCTCACCGTGGCACGTCCGCAGATCGAGACGTAGTGGTCCTTGTGCGGGTCGGAATAGGAGACGTTCACGTCGCCGTCCTGGCGCAGCCGCTGGCCCACCTCGGTGGCCTTGGATACGAAGAAGTACAGGCAGCCTTCGTCGAGTGACTTGTTCTGCGTCGTCAGCGGGTGCGCGCGCAGCGTGCCGTCGGCGTGGCGGTGGGTCAGCATGCCGAAACGCATGTCCTTGATCAGGGCCCACAGGTGCTTGTAGTCCAAGCGTTCGGATAGCGTGGAGGTGCTCATGGGTCGTTCCTTCCCGGGGTGGGTCGTTGAATGAGGGGACTCAAACACCGATCTTTGGCCCCGGCAGGCCGGCTGCCGCGTCGGAGCGCCGCGTGCCGCGCTGTACGCCCCTGCCGACAGGCGGGCCGCGGCGGCGGGGGCGGGGCAGGCAGACGGCTACCATGCGGGCGTTCTTCTCCAACCGGATCTCTGCCGCTCCATGTTCAAGTCGTTCTTCCTGTCGCGCCGCTGGTGGACCTGGTCACTGCTCGGCTCCGCCCTGATCCTCTATGCGACCTGGTACCGCGTCGGGCTGGACGTGCAGATCAACGAATGGTTCGGCAGCTTCTACGACATGGTCCAGCGCGCGCTCACCACGCCGCGCAGCGTTACCCTGGCCGAGTTCTGGCGCGAACTCGGCGTGTTCCTGCGCATCGCCATGCTCTACGTGACCATCGCGGTGGTGCTGGAGTTCTTCATCAAGCACTTCATCTTCCGCTGGCGCCAGGCGATGAACGAGTACTACATGGCGCACTGGGAGCAGCTGCGCACCATTGAAGGCGCCGCGCAGCGGGTGCAGGAAGACACCATGCGCTTCGCCCGCATCATGGAAGGGCTGGGCGTGGAGTTCATGCGCAGCGTCATGACGCTCGGGGCGTTCCTGCCGATCCTGTGGGTGCTGTCGGAGAAGGTGACCGAGCTGCCGTGGGTGGGCGAGGTGCCGCATGCGCTGGTGTGGGTGGCGCTGATGTCGGCGATGTTCGGCACCGTCCTGCTGGCGGTGGTCGGCTTCAAGCTGCCGGGGCTGGAGTTCCAGAACCAGCGCGTCGAAGCGGCCTACCGCAAGGAGCTGGTCTATGGCGAGGACAACGCCGAGCGCGCCAGCCCGCCGACGGTGCAGCGCCTCTTCAGCGATGTACGGCGCAACTACTTCCGCCTGTTCTTCCACTACCTCTACTTCGACGTGGCCAAGTGGTCCTACCTGCAGTTTTCCGTGCTCATTCCGCTCATCGCGCTGGCGCCCACCGTGGTCGCCGGGGTGATCACACTGGGCGTCATGCAGCAGATCACCCGCGCCTTCGACCGCGTCGAGGGTTCGTTCCAGTTCCTGGTGCTGAGCTGGGGCACCATCGTCGAGCTGCTCTCGGTCTACAAGCGCCTGCGGGCGTTCGAAGAGCAGATCAAGGGCGTCTCCTCGGTGCCCGTCGGCGAGCCCGGCGCCAGTGCTGCCCGCTGACGGCTGCGCACCGAAGCCTGCTCAGGCCAGCTGACGCAGTGCCTCGGCCGTGGCGCTGTCGGCGGGAAAAAAGGTTTCCAGCGCCAGCTCCTGCAGGGTGATGTCCACCGGGCTGCCGAACACGGTGGTGGTGCTGATGAAGGCGAGCGTGCCCGACGCCGTGCGCAGCTGTAGCGGCACGGCGACGCTGCCGTAGGGCGCCCGCGCGCCACTGCCGGCGTCCTCCTCGCCGGACGTGGGGTAGGCGAGCAGCTCACTGCGCAGCGACGCCAGTGCCGGGTCGCCGGTCGCCTCGAACTGCTGGTGCAGCCGCATCAGCAGGTGCTCGCGCCACGTCCCGAAGTTCACGATGCGCGGCGCCAGACCCTGCGGGTGGAGGCTCAGCCGCGCGACATTGATCGGCGGCACCAGCAGGTGCGCAGCCGCGCCTTCGATCAGCGCGTGGACGCTGCGGTTCGCAGCGACGATCTGCCAGTGGCGGTCGAGCGCGAGCGCGGGAAACGGCTCGTGCCCACGCAGGATCAGCTCGATCGCCTCGCGGGCCGCCGCCATCGATGGATCGTCCAGCGGCCGCTCGCGGTACATGGGTGCGTAGCCGGCCGCCACCAACCACGCGTTGCGCTCGCGCAGCGGCACATGCAGGCGCTCGGCCAGGCGCAGCACCATTTCGCGGCTCGGCTGTGCGCGCCCGGTCTCCAGGCAGCTCAGGTGCCGTGTGGAGATCGCCGCGTCACCCGCCAGGTCCAGCTGACTCAGCCTGCGGTGCAGGCGCCAGCGGCGCAGGTGCGCACCGAGCGGCTGCAGGCCAGAAGCCGGCATGGCGACGGGTGCCGTCGAAGCAGGTGCGGCGGCAGCCGCGGAGGCGCTTTCGGCGAAGGACGGGGCAGGCATGCCGGCGATGGTAGGCCCGCGCAGGCCGCATGCCATGACCTGCGGGGTCATGGACGTGCTGCAAAGGCGTGCGGACCATGTGGGTTCGTCCAACCATCGTGAAGGAGTTTTCCATGTCCGACTCGCCTTACGCTCGACGCCTTCGGTTCGCCCAGTCGCCGAACTTCCTGCGCCATGTGCTGCTGGCCGACGCCGCCTCCTGCGTGGCCACCGGTGCCTTGCAACTCGGCGCAACGGGCTGGCTCTCCGCCACTCTCGGCCTGCCGGCCGGGCTGCTCGCCGGAACTGGTGCGTTCCTGCTCGGCTTCGCCGCGCTGGCCGCCTGGGTGGGCACGCGTCGCCCGGTGCCCCGGGCCTGGGTGGGCCTGTTCATCGTCGGCAATGGCGCCTGGGCAGTGGGATGCGTGGTCGTGCTGGCGGCCGGGGTGGTGGCCCCCACCGCCTGGGGCACGTCCTGGGTGCTGGCGCAGGCCGCAGCGGTGGTCCTGCTGGCCGAACTGCAGTGGATCGGGCTGCGGGCCGGTCCATCCGCACCGCAGCGAGTGCCGCGCGTGGCATGAAGCTGCGCATCCCGGCCGCCCTGCGGGGAAGGCAGCCGTGCTGCACCGCCCAGACCCGCGGCCCTTCCGCCCGGCGCCGGCGCTCGCACCGGCGCGTGATCCTGGGACTGCAAGGAAGAGCCGCAGGCCATTCACGGTATGCTGTGCGCCTGCTTTTTTTCCTCCCGTTCCCCGGCCCAGTGCTGCCGACAGAGAGCCCAGTCCCATGCCCCGCGTCTTCAATTTCAGCCCCGGTCCCGCCACCCTTCCCGAGCCGGTACTTCGCCAGGCCGCCGAAGAAATGCTCGACTGGCACGGCAGCGGCATGTCGGTCATGGAGATGAGCCACCGCGGCAAGGAGTTCATGGGGATCTATGCCGAGGCCGAAGCGCTGCTGCGCGAGCTCATGGGCATCCCCGCGCACTACAAGGTGCTGTTCCTGCAGGGCGGCGCCATCGGCCAGAACGCCATCGTGCCGATGAACCTGATCGGCCGCACCGGCCGCGCCGACTACGTCATCAGCGGCGACTGGTCCCGCAAGTCGGCCAAGGAGGCCGCGCAGTACGGCACCGTCCGCATCGCCGCCAGCAGCGAGCAGGACGGGCGCTTTCGCAGCGTACCGGCGCCGGACAGCTGGAAGATCGATCCCGGTGCCGCCTATGTGCACCTGTGCAGCAACGAGACCATCGGCGGCGTCGAGTTCTTCGACACGCCCGATACCGGCGCAGTGCCGCTGGTGGCCGACATGTCCTCGGACATCCTGTCGCGCCCGATCGACGTCTCGCGCTACGGCCTCATCTACGCCGGTGCGCAGAAGAACATGGGGCCTTCGGGACTCACCGTGGTGATCGTGCGCGAAGACCTGCTGGGCCACGCCCTGCCGATCACGCCCACGGTCTTCAACTACCAGATCCAGGCGGCCTCCGAGTCGATGTACAACACGCCGCCGACCTTCGGCATCTACATCGCTGGCCTGGTCTATCGGCACGTGAAAGCGCTTGGCGGACTCGGTGTCGTCGAGCGCATGAACCGCGAAAAAGCCGCGCTGCTCTACGACTTCCTGGACGCGAGCGCCTTCTTCAGCAACCCCATCGAGCCGGGTTCGCGCTCGATCATGAACGTGCCCTTCTGGTTGCGCGACAGCACGCTCGACGCGAAATTCCTCCAGGGTGCCGACGCCCGCGGCCTGGTCCAGCTCAAGGGCCACCGTTCGGTCGGCGGCATGCGTGCTTCGCTCTACAACGCCATGCCCATCGACGGGGTGCGGGCGCTGGTGGCCTACATGCGCGAGTTCGAAGCCGAGCACGGCTGAGCCAAACCGGGCAGAGCCGAACCCGCCGGCCGGCCGCGCGCTACCGCGTACGCCCGACCCCGGGCCGGGCAGCCCTGCGTCCCGCGGACACGTAAGCGCCGTTAACGCGCGGCGCAGGGCGACACACGGCGCGGTCAACTCGGCAGAATGCGTGTTTTCGAGAGAGGAAGCACGAATGACCCATGCGTTCGCCCATACGCTCCGTTCCTTCAAGATCGGCTCCGGCCGCAAAGGCAGCTTCTATTCGCTGCCGGCGCTGGCCGAAGCGTTTCCGCAGGTGCAGCGCCTGCCCGTGTCCATGCGCATCGTGCTGGAGTCGGTGCTGCGCAACTGCGACGGACTGAAGATCACGCCGGAGCACGTGCGCGAACTTGCGAACTGGCAGCCGAACGCCGCGCGCACCGAGGAAATTCCCTTCGTGGTGGCGCGGGTGGTGCTGCAGGACTTCACCGGCGTGCCCCTGCTGGCCGACCTGGCCGCCATGCGCAGCGCAGCCGCTCGGCTGGGCAAGCCGCCGGGAGCGATCGAGCCGCTGGTCCCGGTGGACCTGGTGGTGGACCACTCGATCATGGTCGATCACTACGGCACGCGTGACGCGCTCGACCTGAACATGCGGCTCGAATTCCAGCGCAACCAGGAGCGCTACGAATTCATGAAATGGGGCATGCAGGCCTTCAGGACGTTCGGGGTGGTACCACCGGGCTTCGGCATCATCCACCAGGTCAACCTCGAATACCTCGCGCGCGGCGTGCACCGCGACGCCGAGGGCGTCTACTACCCCGACACCCTGGTCGGCACCGACAGCCACACGACCATGATCAACGGCGTGGGCGTGGTCGGCTGGGGCGTGGGCGGCATCGAGGGCGAAGCCGCGATGCTGGGCCAGCCGGTGTACTTCCTCACACCCGATGTGGTGGGCTTCGAGCTCACCGGCCGGTTGCGCGAAGGCTGCACCGCCACCGACCTCGTGCTCACCATCACCGAGATCCTGCGCAAGCACAAGGTGGTCGGCAAGTTCGTCGAGTTTTTCGGAGAAGGCACGCGCACCCTCGGTGTGCCGGACCGCGCCACCATCGCCAACATGGCGCCCGAGTACGGCGCCACCATGGGCTTCTTCCCCGTGGACGACAAGACCGTCGAGTACTTCCGCGGCACCGGCCGCAGCCGAGAAGAGGTGGACGCCCTCGAGGCCTATTTCCGTGCGCAGAAGCTGTTCGGGGTGCCGCTGGCGGGCGAGGTCGATTACTCGCAGGTGGTGCGCCTGGACCTGGGCGAGGTCGCGCCCAGCCTGTCGGGCCCGAAGCGGCCGCAGGACCGCATCGAGATCGGCCAGGTCGCGTCGCAGTTCCGCACCCTGTTCAGCAAACCCAGCGCCGAGAACGGCTTCAACAAATCGGCCGAGCTGCTGTTGTCGCGCCACCAGCTGGACGCGGACGGAGAGGCGCCCGACCTCAAGGTGCCGGTCACCCCGGACACCGCGCCGGCGGCTCCGCGCTTCGAATTGGAGATGGAGGCCAACAAGCCGGTGCGGCGCGCCGCCGTGGCCGAGGCCGACCCGGGCGCCCAGCACGTGCGCGGCATCACCATCGGCAACGGCGACGTGCTGATCGCTGCGATCACGAGTTGCACCAACACCTCCAACCCCGGCGTCATGCTGGCCGCCGGACTGCTCGCCAAGAAGGCGGTGGAGGCGGGCCTCTCCGTCAAGCCGCACGTGAAAACGTCGCTCTCGCCGGGCTCGCGCATCGTCACCGAGTACCTGGAGCGCTCGGGACTGCTGCCCTATCTGGAAAAGCTCGGCTTCGCCGTGACAGGCTACGGCTGCTCCACCTGCATCGGCAACTCCGGCGACCTCGCATCCGAGATCAACGAAGCCATTTCCAAAAGCGACCTGATCTGCGCCGCCGTGCTCTCGGGCAACCGCAATTTCGAGGCGCGGATCCATCCGAACATCAAGGCGAACTTCCTCGCCAGCCCACCGCTGGTGGTGGCTTACGCGCTTGCCGGCACGGTGCTGCGCGACCTGATGACCGAGCCGGTGGGGCAGGGCGCGAACGGCAAGGATGTCTGGCTCGGCGACATCTGGCCCGGCTCGGACGAGATCCACGCACTCATGCGCCATGCCATGAACGGCAAGGCCTACCAGTCGAACTACGCGAAGGTGAAGTCCGAGCCCGGTCCGCTGTGGGAGCGCATCCAGGGCGTGGGCGGCGCCACCTACCAGTGGCCGACCAGCACCTACATCGCCGAGCCCCCGTTCTTCGCGGGTTTCGGACTGGACCGCGCGAGCACGGCCGCGCCCGAGCGGGTGCAGGGCGCGCGTGTCATGGCGCTGTTCGGCGACTCCATCACCACCGACCACATCTCGCCGGCCGGATCGATCAAGGAAAGCTCGCCCGCGGGTCAGTGGCTCAAGGCGCACGGCGTGCACAAGGCCGACTTCAACAGCTACGGATCGCGCCGCGGCAACCACGAAGTCATGATGCGCGGCACCTTCGCCAACGTCCGCATCAAGAACCTGATGATCCCGCCCGAGTCGGACGGCTCGCGCGTGGAGGGCGGCCTCACGCTCTACCGGGGTGGCGACTCCAGCGCGAAGCCCGAGCGCATGTTCATCTTCGACGCGGCCATGCGCTACATGGCCGAGGGCCGCCCCACCGTCATCTTTGCCGGCGAGGAGTACGGCACCGGCTCCTCGCGCGACTGGGCGGCCAAGGGCACGCAGTTGCTGGGAATTCGCGCGGTCGTCGCGCGCAGCTTCGAGCGCATCCACCGCAGCAACCTGGTCGGCATGGGCGTGCTGCCGCTGCAGTTCCAGGGCGCGGACACCTGGCAGTCCCTGGGCCTGGACGGCTCCGAGCTCATCGACGTGCTGCCCGATCCCGAGCTGCGCCCGCGCAGCGACGCCCGCGTGGTCGTGACCCGCGCCGATGGCAGCCGCCGCGAGATCACCGCGACGCTGCGCATCGACACGCCCATCGAGGTCGAGTACTACCGGCACGGCGGCATCCTGCCTTTCGTGCTGCGGCAGCTGCTGGCGGCGTGAGCCCCAGCCTGCTGGTCGCCGGTGGCGGCATCGGCGGCCTGGCCGCGGCGCTGGCCGCAGCCAGGCGCGGCTGGCAGCCACGGGTGTTCGAGCAGGCGGCCCGGCTGTCCGAGGCCGGCGCGGGCATCCAGCTGGGGCCCAACGCCTGCCGCGTGCTGCGCAGCTGGAGCCTGCTGGACGGCGTGCGCACGCACGCTTGCGTGCCCCGCAGGCTGGTGGCCCGAGACGTCTCGAGCGGCCGCGAGCTGGCGTCCCTGGACATCGGCCGCGAGTTCGAAGCGCGCTACGGAGCCCCCTACCTCACGATCCATCGCGCCGACCTGCACGACGCGCTCGCGCAGGCGCTGCGCGGCGCGGGGGTCGTGCCGCACACCGGGCTTCGGGCGGTGGGCCTTTCGCAGGAAGTCGCGGGCGTGCAGCTCTCCTTGGCGCCCGTGTCCGCCACGTCGGCTTGTGCCGCGGGGGCGGCAGGCCCTTCGACCGGCGGCGATGCGCCCGCTGTTCGCGACGAGTGGGGGGAGGCCGCCGTCGCCGCCGACGGGCTCTGGAGCACGCTGCGCCAGCAGTTGCTCGGCGACGGCCCCCCGCTTGCATCCGACCATGTCGCCTACCGCAGTCTGCTGCCGATGATCGATGTGCCCGCGCGCTGGCGCGAGCCGGAAGTCACCGCCTGGATGGGGCCCGACCTGCACGTGGTGACGTACCCCGTTCGTGGTGGTGAGGCGCTCAATGTCGTGTGCGTGGTCCAGCAGGCGAGTGCGGGCGAGCGCACCGGCTGGGACCATCCGGCCGCCCGTGCGGCGGTGCTCGCCGCGTTGGGCAACGCCTGCACGGCCTTGCGCGACCTGGTCGAGGCGGCCCCGGCCTGGGGCCTGTGGGTACTGCACGACCGGCCGGCCGTCCAGAGCGCAGGGGCCATGGCGCAGGGGCGTGTGGCCCTGCTGGGGGACGCGGCCCATCCGATGCGCCCCTACCTGGCGCAAGGGGCCGCCATGGCGCTGGAGGACGCGGCCGTGCTCGGCGACGTGCTCGGCGAAGCCTTGGCTCCGGGGGGCGGCAGGACCCTCGCAGCGCCGGAGGCATTGGCGCGCTATGCGCAATTGCGCTGGCAGCGATGTGCGCGCGTGCAGCGTCGCTCGCTGCGCAACGGCGGCATCTTCCATGCGAGCGGGATCATGCGCATCGCGCGCGACGCCGGCCTGCGCGGGCTGGGCGGGCGCCTGATGGATGTGCCCTGGTTATACCGGGGCTGAGCGGGCGGGACGAGGGGACCTGCTTGGGCGTCGCGCAGTCGGCGATGTTGCCGCGCAGCCTGACGGCCGCGCCGCAGCCGCCGCGCTCGGTCATCCATGTCCCGTCGCGATGGCCTGGGCGCGCGGCCCCTGCGAGGGGCTGCGCACTTCCTTGCGCCGCCCGTGCCGCTCAAAGATCCGTTCGCAGCTTCCAGATCTCGGGGAACAGCACCACGTCCAGCATCTTGCGCAGGTAGCTCACGCCGCCGGTGCCACCGGTGCCGCGCTTGAAGCCGATCACGCGTTCGACCGTGGTGACATGGCGGAAGCGCCAGAGGCGGAAGGCGTCTTCGAGGTCGGTGAGTTCCTCGCCGAGCTGGTAGAGGTCCCAGTACCGCTCGGGGTCGCGGTAGACCACGAGCCAGGCCTGCTCGACCTCCGCGCTCTCTGTGTACGGCTGGGTCCAGTCGCGCTCCACGTGCGAGGCCGGGACCGGCAGGCCGCGCCGCGCCAGCAGCCGCAGCGACTCGTCGTACAGCGAGGGCGCTTCGTGGGCCTCGCGCACCTGCGCCAGCAGCGCGGGCTTGTGCGCATGGGGCTTGAGCATCGCCGCGTTCTTGTTGCCCAGCGCGAACTCGATGCAGCGGTACTGCGCGCTCTGGAAGCCACTGGAGTTGGACAGATACGGCCGGATGGCGCTGTACTCGGGCGGCGTCATGGTGGCCAGCACGTCCCAGGCATGCACCAGCTGCTCCATGATCCGCGACACGCGCGCCAGCATCTTGAACGCGCTGCCGAGCTGGTCGCGCCCGACGCAGGCAATGGCAGCGCGCAGCTCGTGCAGCATCAGCTTCATCCACAGCTCGCTGGTCTGGTGCTGGATGATGAACAGCAGCTCGTTGTGGTCGGGCGAGAGCGGTTTCTGCGCTCCGAGGATGGCGTCGAGCTGCAGGTAGTCGCCGTAGGTCATCGCATCGCTGTAATCGAGCTTCGCGCCTTCGGCGTGCACGATGTCCTCGGGGCGGGTCGGGGGCGGATCGTTCTGCATGTCAGGTCACCGCCTGCTTGCGGTTGAATTCGGGTTGGCGCCAGGCTTCGGTTTCGAGCACCTCGCGCAGGTGCTCCACCGCGTGCCACACGTCTTCGTAGCCGATGTACAGCGGCGTGAGGCCGAAGCGAAGGATGTCCGGATGCCCACCCGCGCCATCACCGGCGCGGAAGTCGCCCACCACGCCCCGCGCGATCAGCGCCTGCACGATGGCGTAGGCGCCGTCGCCACGTGCGAGGCAGACCTGCGATCCACGGCGGGCGTGCTCGCGCGGCGTGACCAGGGTGAGGCCGTGGCCGGCACAGCGCGCCTCGACGAGCGCGATGAAAAGATCGGTAAGGTCCAGGGACTTCTGCCGCAACGCCGGCATGCCGCCGTGGTCCTGCGCGGCGAGCACGGCATCGACCCCGCACTCGAGCGCAATGAGGCTCAGGATCGGCTGCGTGCCGCACAGATAGCGCGAGATGCCCGGGGCCGGTCGGTAGTCGGGCGTGAAGGCGAACGGCGTGGCGTGCCCCCACCAGCCCGCCAGGGGTTGCCAGAAGCGGTCGGCATGCGCCGGGTGGACCCACACGAACGCCGGAGCGCCGGGGCCGCCGTTGAGGTACTTGTAGCCGCAGCCCACCGCGAAGTCGGCGCCGGCCGCCTGCAGATCGACCGGCACGGCGCCTGCGCTGTGGGCGAGGTCCCAGACGACCAGCGCACCGGCCGCGTGGGCGGCGGCGGTGACGCCCGCCATGTCGTGCATCGCGCCGGTACGGTAGTTCACGTGCGTGAGCATCAGCACGGCGACATCCGGCCCCAGCGCCTGCGGGAGCGTCTCGGCATCGACCAGCCGCAGCGTGCAGCCGCGCTCCTTGCACAGGGCCTCGGCGATGTACAGGTCGGTGGGGAAGTTGCTGCGCTCGCTCACGATCACCCGGCGTTCCGGTGCGTCCTGCGCGCACAGGCTCAGCGCCGCGCTCAGCACCTTGAACAGGTTGACCGAGGTGCTGTCGGTCGCCACCACCTCGCCCGGACGGGCGCCGATCAGGCGGGCGATCTTGTCGCCCACGCGTGCCGGCAGATCGACCCAGCCGGCGTCGTTCCAGCTGCCGATGAGGCCGCGGCCCCACTCATGCTCCACCGCGCGTGCCACCCTCGCTGGAGTGGCGCGGGGCAGCACCCCCAGTGAGTTGCCATCGAGGTAGATCAGGCCTTCGGGCACGGCGAACAGTTCGCGCAATGGGCGCAGCGGGTCGCGCACGTCCAGCGCGCGGCAGTCGGCAAGGGTGCAGGGACTCATGGGCATCCGGATGGGCCGACGCCCGGCAGCGCGCGCAGCACGGCGCGCACCGGCGAGGCGTCGGCGGTGGTGAATTTCAAGGGCAGGGCGATCAACTCCCAATCACCCTCGGGTACTTCGTCGAGGACGAGGTTTTCCAGCACCCGCAGCCCGCGCCGTCGCACCACCTGGTGGCTCGGCAGGCTCTTGCTGTCGGCCGGGTCGATGCTGGCGGTGTCGATGCCGATCAGGCAGACGCCCCGGTCGGCGAGGCGTTCCACGACATCGGGCGCGAAGGCGGCAAGCTGCGGATCCCAGCGGTCGATCGGCATGCGGGCGTAGGTGCGCACCAGCACGCGCGGCGGCAAGCCGTCGAGCGCGTGTTCGAGGTGCTGCCACTGCACCAGCGGGCCGCGCCCGATGGCGTGCACCACCCGGCAGGGACCGAGGTAGGGAGCCAGCGGCACGAGCCCGATGGCCGCGCCTTCCGGGTCGTAGTGCAGGGGTGCGTCGGCGTGGGCGCCGACGTGGGGCGAAGCCGTGATGCTGCTGACGTTGACGGGGCATCCGGGCGCGATGGTGGCGGCCCAGCTCTGGCGGTAGGCCGTGTCACCCGGAAACACCGGCGAGCCGGCGTGCACGGGCGGGGAGATGTCCCACAGGCGCGGTTCGGTGGCGTGCATGGGGCGCAGTGTGGTGCGGCTTTGAAGGTCGTGGTGTCGGTTGGAACCAACAGGCGCGCACATTTTCCGGATGCGCGCCACCGCTCAGAAGAGCCCCACCTCCAGCGGCAGGAGGCCCGCGCGCTGGCGGGCGCGCGCGCAGGCATCGCTGCCCGCCTCGAACTCGCGGCAGGGCGAGGGGCGCCACTCGTAGATGCCGCAGGCAGCGGATTGCCCGACCGTCCCGCAGAGGGCCGCGCAGCGCGGCGGCTGGTGGTCGGTGCCGCGCATCCGGCACAGCTGCGAGTTGAGCTCCACCGCGAGGCCACTGGGAACGCGGCCACCGTGCTCGTCGAGTTCCCAGGCCGAAAAATCGACGCGGAAGCTGGCGCAGCAGGCGCCGCAACGCAGGCAGGGGTGGGACGTGGGGCCCATGTCTGGCGGTGCTGTCATGTTCAGAAGCGATAGGCGGCGCTCGCACCCAGCAGCCAGCTGCGGCCGGGCGCGGGTTCGAAGTTGCGGCGGTTGCCCTCGTTGACGATGACCGATCCGGCGTAGCGGTGGTCGGCCAGGTTGTCGATGCGCAGGAACTGCTCGAAGGTCCAGCCGCCACGCACCTGCTCCAGGCGCGCACGCACCGCAAGCACGGTGTAGCCGGGCGCGGCATCGGTGTTGCGGTCGTCCACCGGGACACGGCCGACATGGCGCGCCTCCAGCGCCGTTTCCAATCCCCAGGCGCGCTGGCGCCAGGCGAGCTCGGCGTAGGCGCTGGTGCGGGGAATGCCGGGCAGGCGGCTGCCGGCCGCCACGGGCACGCTGGGCGCGGTGCAGGGGGTGCCAGCGCAGGTGAGGAAGCGGTCGGAGTAGGTCGCGTCCAGCCAGGTGGCCGACAGCAGCGCCGACCACCCTGCGCCCCAGCGGCCGCTGCCCGCAAGCTCGAAGCCCTGGCGGCGCGTGCCCGGCGCGTTCTGGAAACTGGCGCGGCCGCCGGTGTTGGCGAGCACCACGATCTCGTCGCGTGTGCGCGCCTGGAACACGGCGGCCGAGAGCTGCCAGCGCTCGTCGGCCGCGTCCAGCGCCTTGACGCCCAGCTCCCATTGCCGGCTGATGGCTGGGCGCAGGCCGGTGTTCAGGCCGGCGGCGCCGTTGCCCTGGTAGGCGAGCTCGTTGAGCGTCGGGGTCTCGAATCCGCGGCCATACGCGGCGTAGACGTTGAGGCTCTCGTGCGCATGGAACACCAGGCCCGCGGCGGGCGTGGTGGCGGCGTAGCGCACCGAGCCGCTGTCGTCGGCGTTGCCGGGGCGCACGTAGCGATCGTCGGATTCGAAGCGCACGCGGGTGTGCCGCAGCCCGGCCAGCGCGCTCCAGCGCTCGCCCAGCACCCACTGGCCCTGCGCGTAGGGCGCGATGCTCACCGCGCGGTTCACTTCGTCGCGGCGCAGGTCGCCGCGCACCCCGAGGTCGCCGCCGGCGACGAAATTTTCCCATCCGCGCCGCAGGTCCCGGGTCGCTTCCAGCGCCAGTCCGGCGGTGACGGTGACGGGGCCGGCCGGGCTGCGGCCCTGATGGATCCAGCGGGCATCGAGACCCTGGTAGCGGCGGGTCAGGTCGATCACGCCGCCGGGCTGCGACGGCGCGCGCTGGACGGCGACCGGGATGGCCTGGAACTGCAGCGTTTCGCGCTCGCCGGCGTAGGCGGTGAACTGCAGGCGCCGGCGTGCGTCGATGCGGTGTGCGAGCACGGCACCCAGCTGCAGCTGATCGACGGTCTTGCGCGTGTCGAACAGCAGCGCCGCGGGCTGCGCCTGCCTTGGATCTTCCTCCCACTGCGCCCGCGTGAGGCCCAGCGGATCCTGCGCCCGCAGCGACAGGTCGTTGGCGATCAGCGTGAGGTCGGTGTCGGCGGCCAGTGCGTAGTTCAGCTTGGCATTGAAGCCCTCGCGCCGAGCCGCGCTGTGCATGCGCCAGCCGTCCGTCTCGAAGCGGGTGGCGCTCACCCGATAGCGCAGTCGGCCTTCCTGCCCGGACAGCTGCGTGGTCGCGCGCCGGGTGTCCCATGGGCCGAGCGCACCCGAGAGTTCGGCCACCGTGTCGGGGCCGCCTTCGGCGGTGAAGATGCTGATGACGCCGCCCGAGGCGTTGCCGTACAGCACCGAGAACGGCCCGCGCAGCACTTCGATGCGCTCGGCCGACGCGAGGTCGAAATGCGACACCTGGCCCTGTCCGTCCGGACCGGCGGCCGGAATACCGTCGGCGTAGAGCCGGATACCGCGCACGCCGAAGGTCGAGCGTGCACCGAAGCCGCGCGAGGAGATCTGCAGGTCCTGCGCGTAGTTCTGGCGGTTCTGCACGACCAGCCCGGGCACGCGCGCCAGAACCTCCGACAGATTGACCTGCAACTGCGCCTGCCCGCGCAGCACGGCGCCTTCGATGACATCGATCGAGGCAGGCGCATCGAAGGCCGACTGCTCCACACCGGGCGTGGCGGTGACCGTGATGGGCCGCAGCGTTGCTTCGGTGGACCGCACCTGGGCCCACGCCGGGCCGGTCGCAGACAGCAGCACCAGCAGGCGCAGCAGCAGTGCACCGGCCGTGCAGCGCGGTGCCGGCGCATGGCGCCGCCGTGGTGGAGCGAGACGTGTGTCCATGATCCGTTCAGCTGCTGCCGGAGCAACCGAAGTGCTCCGGGGGCCGCTCGGGGAGCGGCCGCGATAGAGGGCGTGGTGGGAAATCAGTGTAGCCAGCGGCGCTTTCGCCGTGGCACACGGGGCGCTGCGTGCTTGCGACGACAGCGGCGCTGGCGCGGCGCTTGGAGCGCGCCGCACTGCCTTCGCCCTACGTGAGCAGAAGCTGCTCGGCGGCCCTGGGCGGAAGACCCCGACCAGGGCGGCCGAGTCGGATCAATCGACGCGCCCGAGCAGCAGGTATTCCATCAAGGCCTTCTGCACGTGCATGCGGTTCTCGGCTTCGTCCCATACCACCGACTGCGGTCCGTCGATCACGTCGGCCTGCACCTCTTCGCCACGGTGTGCGGGCAGGCAGTGCATGAAGAGCGCGTCGCGGCTGGCAACGCCCATCATCGAGCTGTCCACGCACCAGTCGGCGAACGCCTTGCGACGTGCGTCGTTCTCGGCCTCGTAGCCCATGCTCGTCCAGACGTCGGTGGTGACCAGGTGGGCGCCGCGGCACGCGTCCTTCGGGTCCTTGAATACCTTGTAGCTGGCGCAGCTGCGCACGCCGGGAACCGACTGATCCACTTCATAGCCGCTGGGGGTGCTCAGATGCACCGTGAAACCGAGCAGCTCGGCGGCCTGCAGCCAGGTGTTGGCCATGTTGTTGCCGTCGCCCACCCATGCCACCACCTTGCCCTGCAGCGCCGCAGGATCGGGTACGCCGTCGGCGTCGAGCCCGCGGTGTTCGAGGAAGGTGAACAGGTCGGCCAGGATCTGGCAGGGATGGAACTCGTTGGTGAGTCCGTTGATGACCGGCACGCGCGAGTGCGAGGCGAAGCGTTCGATCTTGTCCTGCCCAAAGGTGCGGATCATCACCAGATCGACCATGCGGCTGATCACCCGCGCGGTGTCCTCGATGGGCTCTGCGCGCCCCAGCTGGCTGTCGCCGGTCGTGAGGTGCACCACGCTGCCGCCAAGCTGGTACATGCCCGCTTCGAAGCTCACGCGCGTGCGCGTGGAGGCCTTCTCGAAGATCATGGCAAGTGTGCGGTCGGCCAGCGGGTGGTACTTCTCGTAGGCCTTGAAACGGCGCTTGATGATGGCCGCACGGCGGAACAGCCAGCCGTACTCTTCGGCGCTGAGGTCGGTGAAGCGCAGGTAGTGCTGGATGGACATGGCGTTCACTCCGCAAGAAAGGCCCGCACCAGCGGCAGCAGCAGCGCGACGATCTCGTCGGCCTGCGCCTCGGTCAGGATCAGGGGCGGCACCAGCCGGATCACGTTGTCGGCGGTGACACTGAGCAGCAGGCCGGCCTCGGCCGCACGCGCGGTGAGCACGCCGCACGGACGGTCGAGCTCGATTCCCAGCATCAGTCCCTGGCCCCGGATCTCGGTCACGCCGGCAATGCCTTCCAGGCCGCGCTCGAGCGCGGCGCGCAGGTGTGCACCCACGCGGGTGGCGTTCTCGAGCAGCCCGTCTTCTTCCATGATGCGCAGCGTCTCGACGCCCGCACGCATTGCCAGCGGGTTGCCGCCGAAGGTGGTGCCGTGGTTGCCGGGCTGGAAGATGTTCGCGGCCCGCGGGCCGGCGACGACCGCGCCGATCGGCACGCCCGAGCCCAGGCCCTTGGCCAGGGGCATCACGTCGGGCAGGATGCCGGCCCACTGGTGCGCGAACCACTTGCCGGTGCGGCCCATGCCGCACTGCACCTCGTCGATCATGAGCAGCCAGTCGTTCGCGTCGCAGAGGGCGCGCACCTCTCGCAGGTACTCGGCGCGCATCGGGTTCACGCCGCCTTCGCCCTGGATGGTCTCGAAGAACACCGCCACCACGTCGGGGTTGCCTTCGGTGGCCTGGCGCAGCGCGTCGATATCGTTCAGAGGCACGCGGATGAAGCCCTCGACCAGCGGCTCGAAGCCCTTCTGCACCTTGGCGTTGCCGGTGGCGGACAGGGTGGCGATGCTGCGGCCGTGGAATGCCTTTTCGTACACGACGATCTGCGGACGCGTGATGCCCTTGTCGTGGCCGAACTTGCGGGCCAGCTTGAGCGCGGCTTCGTTCGCTTCCAGACCGCTGGAGCAGAAGAACACGTTGGTGAGGCCCGACAGCTCCACCAGCCTGGCCGCGAGGCGCTCCTGGTCGGGCACGTGGTAGTAGTTGCTGCTGTGGATGATCTTCGTGAGCTGGTCCTGCAGTGCGGGCACCAGCTTGGGGTGGTTGTGCCCCAGCGTGTTCACGGCAATTCCGGCCAGCGCGTCGAGGTACTCTCGCCCGTTGACATCCCACACGCGCACGCCCTGGCCGTGCGACAGCGCGATCGGCACCCGAGCGTAGGTGTTCATGACGTGCGGCGATGCAGCCTCGATCAAAGCCATTCGATCCTCCAGAAATGAAAAGCGGCTCAACGCGTGAGCCGTTGAGGGCCGATTTTAGGCACACGTAACAGGCGCGCTGGTTGATGATTGCGCATCACTGCGATGCCTGCGCCACCCAGCGTCCGGGCCAGCCCGAAGTCTTATATAAGATAGAATACTCGTGCGCCGCAGCGCGAGGCGATCCCTGGCTGCGAAGCGCGGTCCACCTTTGCGATCCGATGGTCTCCAGCACTCCCAAAGAAGTCTTCATTCAAGGCATCACGAGCCAGGGGCGCACCTTCCGGCCCAGCGACTGGGCCGAGCGGCTGGCAGGGGTGATGAGCTCGTTCCGTCCGGGCGGCGCCACTCCGGGTAGCCACCTGAGCTATTCACCGTGGTGCGTGCCGACGGTGATCGGCGGCGTCAAGTGCGTGGTCGTCAACAGCCAGCTGCGCGAGCACGAGCCCATGGCCTGGGACTTCGTGATGAACTTCGCCCGCGACAACGACCTGCAGGTGGGCGAGGCCTGCTTGCTGCCCGAGCGTCGTCCGACGAGCTGAGTTCCCTCGGGGCGGCAGCAGGGGCGCCACCCCGACGAGCACTTTCGCGAACCCCTCGGCCAACAAAAAACCGCCCGAAGGCGGTTCTTGCTTTTTTGCTTGCTGGCAGCGCACCCGTTTCAAACGGCAGGCTCTCGTGCAAAGAGCCCGGGCGGGTGCCTGAATGGCGTCAGGCGGCGGCTTGGGCGGGTGCCAGGGCTTTCACCTTGGCGGACAGGCGGCTCTTGTCGCGGGCGGCCTTGTTCTTGTGGAAGATCTGCTTGTCGGCCACCGTGTCGAGCACGGACTGGGCCTTGGCGAACAGCTCGGTGGCCTTGGCCTTGTCGCCGGCGGCGACGGCCTTCTCGACGTTCTTGACCGCGGTGCGGTAGCGCGAACGCAGCGAGGTGTTGGCAGCGTTGAGTTTGACGTCCTGGCGGGCGCGTTTACGGCCCGACGCGAGGCGCGGGTTCTTTTTCTTGGGCTTGGTGGAAGCCATGTGAATGTTCCTTTGTGTCTGAGGATGTTGCCAGCAAAGCCCGCGATTGTATTCCAGCGCCAAGTCCTGGGGCATCTTGGGGGATGCCCCAGCTAAACTCAACCGGGTGAGCCTATTCAAAGCCGCCTCCACCGTCTCGCTGCTGACGCTTCTGTCCCGCATCACCGGCCTGGCGCGCGACCTGACCATGGCGGCCCTGTTCGGCGCGAACGCGATGACCGACGCGTTCAACGTCGCGTTCCGCATCCCCAACCTGTTCCGTCGCATCTTCGGCGAAGGCGCTTTCAGCCAGGCGTTCGTGCCGGCCCTGGCGCGTGCACAGGCACAGGAAGGCGAGGCGGGCGTGCAGGAGCTGATCGACCACGTCGCGACGCTGCTGGCCTGGATGCTGCTCGCGACATGCATCGTGGGGGTGATCGGCGCGCCCGCGCTGGTGTTCGCCATGGCCAGCGGCCTGCTGGTGGAGCCGCAGGTCAAGGACGCGGCGGTGTTCATGACCCGTGTCATGTTCCCCTACATCGGCTTCATGTCGCTCGTCGCGCTGGCCGCCGGCATCCTGAACACCTGGAAGCGCTTTGCCGTGCCGGCATCCACGCCGGTGCTGCTGAACCTCGCCATGATCGCTTCGGCCTGGCTGGGTACGCCATGGCTCGTCGCGCGCGGCATCGAACCCATCTACGCCCTGGCTGGCGGCGTGATGCTGGGCGGGCTGCTGCAACTGGCGGTGCAGGTGCCGGCCTTGCGGCGCATCGGCCACCTGCCGCGGATCGGGCTGAGCGCAACGCGCGTGCGCGCTGCCTGGCGGCACCCCGGAACCCGGCACGTGGGCTCGATGATGCTGCCGGCCCTGCTCGGTGTCGGGGTGGCGCAGATCTCCCTGCTGATCAACACGCAGATCGCGTCGTGGCTCCCGGCGGGGAGCGTCACCTGGCTCAGCTATGCCGACCGGCTGATGGAGTTTCCCACCGCACTGCTCGGCGTGGCTCTGGGAGTCGTGCTGATGCCGCAACTCGCTGCCGCCCGTGCCGCGGACGACTCCGAACGCTATTCCGCGATGCTCGACTGGGGGCTGCGCCTGGTGGTGCTGCTGGCGGTTCCGAGCTCCGTCGCGCTGCTGGTGTTCGGCGTGCCGCTGGTCGCCTCGCTGTTCCACTACGGCGCGTTCACGCAGCGCGACGTGCTGATGGTCTCGACGGCGCTCACGGGCTATGGCGCCGGCCTGCTCGGGCTGGTCGCCATCAAGGTGCTGGCGCCGGGCTATTACGCCAGCCAGGACATGCGCACGCCGGTGCGCATCGCCATCGTGGTGCTGGTGGCCACGCAGCTGATGAACGTCGCCTTCGTGCCGCTGTTCGGCCATGCTGGACTGGCCCTGTCCATCGGCCTGGGGGCGCTGCTCAACGCCGGGTGGCTGATGGTGGGGCTGTTGCGCCGGCGCAGCTGGGTGCCGAGCCCGGGCTGGGGACGCTTTCTGCTGCAGGTGCTTGCGGCGAGCGCGCTGCTCGCGGTGTTCCTGATGTGGGCTGCGGCAGGTGTCGATTGGGTGCTGCTGCGCGCCGACATCGTGCGCCGGCTGCTGATGCTGGCGGGCGTTCTGCTGGTAGCGGGCCTGGTCTACTTCGGCGCCCTGGCCGCGGCGGGACTGAAGCTGCGCCAGTTTGTAACCCGGTGATACGCGGGCGCGCGTCTTGCTTGACGAGGTGCGGCGGCGGCATTACAACGATTCGATGCAGCTGAACCTCACGCCACCGACGCCACTCGAGTACTTCAGCTCGCTGGTGCAGAGCGATGACCAGCTGCCGCTGCTCGAAGCCGCTGCCAGCATCGCGCAGGACGAATACCCCGAGCTCGATGTGCAGCAGATCCTCGACGAGGTCGATCAGCTGCTCGGGCGGCTCAAGCGACGCATTCCCGCGGATGCACCGGCGCTGCACCGGCTGCGCGCGCTCAACCAGTTCTTCTTCCGCGACCTCAGCTTCGGCGGCAACGTCAACGACTACTGCGACCCCGACAACAGCCACCTCAACGTCGTGCTGCGCACCCGGCGTGGCATCCAGATTTCCCTGGCCGTGCTGTGGCTCGAGCTCGCCCAGGGCGTCGGCCTTCATGCGCGCGGCGTGTGCTTCCCGGGGCACTTCATGGTCAAGGTGAACCTGCCCAAGGGACAGGTGGTGATCGATCCCTTCACCGGCCAGTCGCTCTCGCGCGAAGAGCTTTCCGAACGCCTGGAGCCCTACAAGCGCCGCAGCGGCCTGACCGGTGAATTCGAGGTGCCGCTCGGGCTGTACCTGCAATCGGCGCCGCCGCGCGACGTCATCGCCCGCATGCTGCGCAACCTGAAGGAGATCCACCGCGCACAGGAAGACTGGCAGCGCCTGATTGCGGTGCAGAACCGTTTGATCATCCTGCTGCCCGAAGCCTGGGCCGAGTATCGGGACCGCGGCATCGCCCACGCCGAGCAAGGCCATGCGCAGCATGCCGTCGCCGACCTGGAGGCCTACCTCGCCCACGCGCCCGACGCGCTCGACATCGACGCCGTGGCCGAGCGCCTCGCCGGGCTGCGGCGCGCCAGGTACTGAGCGGCTCGCCCGCGGGTCAGCGCACCTCTACGGGGGCGCCCGCGCCGCGCTCGGCGATCACACCGATTTCGTGCACCGACTCTCCCTGCGCGCGCAGCGTCTCGGCGGTGGCGCCGGCATGGCTGCGATCGACCACCACCACCATTCCGATGCCGTTGTTGAACGTGCGGTTCATCTCCTGCTCGTCGATCGCGGCGGTGCGCTGCAGCCAGGTAAAAAGCTCGGAGCGGGGCCAGCTGCCGGCGCGCAGGTGCGCCGCCGTGCCTTCGGGCAGCACCCGCGGGATGTTCTCCAGCAGCCCGCCGCCGGTGATGTGGGCCAGCGCCTTGATCGGGTGCTGCGCCAGGGCCGCGAGCACGCTCTTCACGTACAAGCGCGTGGGCGCCATCACCGCCTCACGGAACGGTCGCCCGTCGAGCGTCGTGGGCAGCCCGGCGCCGGCGCGCTCGATGCACTTGCGCACCAGCGAGAAACCGTTGGAGTGCACACCCGACGAGGCGAGGCCCAGCACCACGTCACCCGGGCGTACGTCGCGGCCCGTAAGGATCTTCGACTTCTCCACCGCCCCCACGCAGAAGCCCGCCAGGTCGTACTCGCCGGCCGGGTACATGCCCGGCATCTCCGCGGTTTCTCCCCCGATGAGCGCGCAACCCGAGAGCTCGCAGCCACGGGCGATGCCGCCGACCACGGCAGCCGCGGTGTCCACGTCGAGCTTGCCGCAGGCGAAGTAGTCGAGGAAGAAGAGCGGCTCGGCACCCTGCACCAGCACGTCGTTCACGCTCATGGCCACCAGATCGATGCCCACCGTGTCGTGCATGCCCCACTCGAACGCGAGCTTGAGCTTGGTGCCCACGCCGTCGGTCCCGCTGACCAGCACCGGCTCGCGATAGCGTTTGGGCACCTCGAAGAGGGCGCCGAATCCGCCGATGCCCGCCAGCACCCCTTCGCGCATCGTTTTGCGCGCGAGCGGCTTGATGCGCTCGACCAGCGCGTCGCCGGCATCGATATCGACGCCGGCGTCCTTGTAGGAGAGGGGGGCTTGTGTCATGGCACGGAGTGGGGTGGCGGGCGTGGCGCGGCCGGCGGATCGCCGGAGTGGCGGGGGTGGCCCGATAGAATTTGCGGGATTTTACTGACCGTCCCACTCCCTGCGACGCCGACCCCGCCCCCGTGGCGCGGCGGCCGCCCTGCGAACGCATGAAACAGATCGCGCTGGACATCGGCCTTGCCCGCGGACCGACCCTGGCCAGCTTCTGCCCTGGCCCGAACGAGGCGGCGCTGGCCCACCTGCGCCTGTGGAGCGGCAGCCCCACCCGCTCGCCGGTGCCCACCTACCTCTGGGGCGAGAGCGCCAGCGGCAAGACGCACCTGCTCAAGGCTGTCGCCGAGGAACTGCGCGATAGCGGCGCGGCCGTCGGGTGGCTCTCGGCCGGCACCAGCGAGCCACCGCCTTTCGACGAGCGCTGGGCCGTGGTGCTGATGGACGACGTGCACCTCTACACCGCCGCGCAGCAGCATGCCGCCTTCACCTGGTTCATCGAGGCCCAGACGCTGCAGCGGGGCGTGCTCGCCGCGGGCGCGCTGCCGCCGGCGGACCTGCAGCTGCGCGAGGATCTGCGCACCCGCCTGGGTTGGGGCCACGTGTTCCAGTTGCAGGCGCTCACGGAGCCCGAACGACGTGCCGTGCTGCGCCAGGCCGCCGACGCGCGGGGCGTGTTCCTGGCCGACGAAGTCATGGACTACATGCTCAAGCGCTTCTCGCGCGACCTCGGCAGCCTCATGCAACTGCTCGAGCATCTCGACCTGTACGCCCTGCAGACGCAGCGCGCGCTCACCATTCCGCTGATCCGGTCGATGCTGGAAAACGAGTGACACCCTGCCGCCGGCGCCCCCGATGAAACTTGCCCTCTTCGACCTCGACCACACGCTGCTGCCGATCGACTCCGACTACGCCTGGGGCGTATTCACCCAGGAGATCGGCTGGTGCGACCCTGCGCAGTTCCAGGCCCGCAACGACGCGTTCTTCGCGCAGTACCAGGCGGGCACCCTGGACGTGCACGAGTACGTGCGTTTCGCGACCGAGGCCCTGTGCGCGCGCGGACCGAAGGAAGCCGAGGCGGCGCACCTGCGCTTCATGGAATCGGTGGTCCGCCCCGCCATCCTGCCGCAGGCGCGCGCGCTGGTCGATGCGCACCGCGCGGCGGGCGACCAGCTCCTGATCATCACGGCGACCAACGAATTCGTGACGCGCCCCATCGCCGATGCCCTCGGCATCTCCGAGCTGATCGCCGTGCGCCTCGCGCGCGGCGCAGACGGCTGGTACACGGGCGAGATCGACGGCGTGCCGTCGATGCGCGAAGGCAAGGTCGCCCGCTTCGAGGAGTGGCTGGCGGCCCGCGGGCTCGGCTGGGACGACGTGGACACCACCTTCTATTCCGACAGCCTCAACGATCTGCCGCTGCTGGAGAAGGTCCGCCACCCGGTCGCCACCAACCCCGACGCACGGCTGCGCCGGATCGCCCGTGAGCGCGGCTGGCGCATACTCGATCTGTTCAACGAGACCCAATGATCAAGAAATTCATCGACCGGCTGCTGGGTGCAGCCGGCACCGCAAAGAAGCCGAAATTCGGCACCCGCCGCGAGATCGGACGCGAGGAACACGGCATCGACGTGTCGCTGGTCGACGAGCGCGCCTTGAACGTGGTGCACACCCTCAAGGAAGCCGGCCACGAGGCCTACATCGTCGGCGGCGCGGTGCGTGACCTGCTTCTCGGACTGCGACCCAAGGACTTCGACGTGGCCACCAGCGCCACGCCCGAGCAGGTCAAGGGGCTGTTTCGCCGGGCCTTCATCATCGGGCGGCGCTTTCGCATCGTGCACGTGGTCTATGGGCGCGGCCGCGAGCACGAGGTGATCGAGGTCTCCACCTTCCGCGCACACATGGACAACGCCAGCGCCGAGGCGGTGCCCGGCAACGAGCGCACCAGCAGGAGCGAGCTCGCCGGCATGAAGCACGCCGTCGATGCGAGCGGCCGCGTGCTGCGCGACAACGTCTGGGGCCCGCAGGACGAGGACGCCACGCGCCGCGACTTCACCGTCAACGCCATGTACTACGACCCCGAGGCGCAGATCGTGGTCGACTACCACGGCGGCATGCCCGATGCGCGCAAGAAGCTGCTGCGCATGATCGGCGACCCTACGACCCGGTATCGCGAAGACCCGGTGCGCATCATTCGCGCAGTGCGTTTCGCAGCCAAGCTCGCCCCGCTGGGCTTCCGGCTCGAGCCCAAGACCGGCGTGCCCTTGCGGCCGTGCCTGCCGCTGCTGGCCGAGGTACCGCAATCCCGGCTGTTCGACGAGATGCTCAAGCTGCTGCAGACCGGCCACGCACTGGACACCATCGGGCAGCTCAAGGGGCTCGGCCTGGCCGATGGCATCTACCCCTTGCTCACCCTGGTGGTCGAGCGGGCCGAGCAGCCCTTCGTGCGCGCCGCCCTGCAGGACACCGACCGGCGCGTGGGTGAGGGCAAGCCCGTCGCGCCGAGTTTCCTGCTCGCCTGCGTGCTCTGGGCCGATGTGCGCGACGGCTGGGCCCGCCGCATGGCCGACCGCCAGGCCCAGTTTCCGGCGCTGCAGGACGCCATCGAAGACGTATTCGATGCGCGTATCGGCGATGTGTCCGGCCGGGGCAAGCTGGCTGGCGACATGCGCGAGATCTGGATGATGCAGCCGCGTTTCGAGAAGCGCACCGGCAGCACGCCCTTCGGGCTGGTCGATCAGCCGCGCTTCCGTGCCGCCTTCGACTTCATGCGCCTGCGCGCCGACGTGGGCGAGATTGACGTGGTGCTCGCCGACTGGTGGCAGGA
This sequence comes from Ramlibacter sp. AN1015, assembly GCF_037726105.1. Classification (NCBI taxonomy): domain Bacteria; kingdom Pseudomonadati; phylum Pseudomonadota; class Betaproteobacteria; order Burkholderiales; family Comamonadaceae; genus Ramlibacter; species Ramlibacter sp. AN1015. The sequence continues at coordinate 46,176 of NZ_JBBJUM010000018.1, read as the reverse complement.
GTTCAGCACCGCCAGCGATGCGGTGCGCGAGGACATGGTGGCCCAGCAGCGCGACGAGCAGAGCAAGCGGGGGCCGCGCCGCGTGCGCCCGGCGCGGCTCGCGACCGAATCCGCACCGGCTGCGGCGCGGGTCGCATCGCAGGGGGGCGACGCACGCCGCGGCGATGCCCGCGCCAGCGAAGCCGAAGACGAAGCCCAAGGCGAGGGCGAGGGCGAGCGCGAGGCGGTGCCGGCGGACGGCAGCGACGCACCCGCGCGCAAGCGCCGGCGGCGCCGGCGCAAGCCTTCCGGTGGTGGCGGGGCTTCCGCCGATGCGGGCGGTGGCGAGAACGGCTGACCACGTCGCCAGAGCGGGCTGATGTGACGCAGTCACCGCCACCGCCACCGCCAGGCGAAGCGAACGCAGCGGGCGCCCCGCGCAGCGCGCTGGTGTGCAATTCACCCGTGCGCGAAGCACCGGCGGTCGATTCGCTGCCGCCCGACCGGTCGCCGCCGGATTCGACGCCGCACGAGGCGTCACCGCCCGAGGCGGCGCCGCGCGATCCCGTGCTCGCGTATGTCGCGCTTGGAGCCAACCTGGGGGACGCCCGCGCTGCACTCGAGCGCGCCATCGTGGCGCTCGACTCCTTGCCCCACACCCGCCTGCTGGCCCGCTCCGCGCTCTATCGCACCGCGCCGGTGCAGGCGCTGGGGCCCGATTTCGTGAACGCCGTCGCCGCCGTGTCCACGCGGCTGACTGCGCCGCGGCTGCTCGAAGGACTGCAGGCGCTGGAGCAGCTTGCCGGCCGCGAACGCCCGTATTCCAACGCGCCGCGCACCCTGGACCTCGACCTGCTGCTCTATGGCGATGCACGCATCGAGAGCGCGTCTCTGGTGGTGCCGCATCCGCGGATGCTGGAGCGTGCCTTCGTGCTGGTGCCGCTGGCCGAGATCGCGCCCGAGCGCGTGTGCGCGGAGCATCTGGTGGCGGTGCGGCCGCAGCGGGTGCAGCGGCTGGACTGAAACCTCTCCACCGACCCGCTTGCTGCCTGCGCCGCAGGCCGGAGTTCGAGTCATGCGCTGCATGAGGGCGCCGATGCGGTTACCGGGCGCGGCTTGCAGCATGGGAGTCCAAGACCTGGCCGGCCTTGGAGCGCGCTGCGGCGGCCGCCGCCACAACGCCTGTCAGAACCAGTCCACGAATCCCGACTGCTGCGCGTTCTGCGGGTTGGAGCCGGCGTCGCGCACGCGCTGCAGGGCTGTGGGCGTGTCCAGTCCCAGTGCCTTCAGCACGCATGCCGCCGCGCTGCCCGTACGTCCCAGGCCGGCGGCGCAGTGCAGCAGCACGGACTCGCCGCGCTGGAGCGTGACGGCCACATCGCGCACGCCTTCGCGGAACTCCTCGACGTTCTCCGGCAGGCCGAAGTTGCGCATCGCGAGCTGCGTCCAGCGAAAGGGCAGGCGCCCGCCCACCACCGCCGCGTGGTAGGGCGCTGCGAGCTCCGCCATTTCAGTGCGGGGTGTGAGGCAGACCACCTGGCCGATGCGCGCCGCGCGGGCTTCTTCCAGAAAGGCGCTCCAGGGCTCGAAGCGGCCCGGCATGGACCCCAGCCAGAGCGCTCCGGAAACGTTCGGCGGCAGTTGGACGCGGCGCAGGGTCATGGCGATCAGCGTCCGGCGCTGCTGCGCTGCTGTGCGACGTCCAGCTCGCGCACGGCGCCGGCCCGGTTGCCCCAGGCGGTGCGCACGAAGCTCAGTACCGCAGCGACGTCGGCGTCGCTCAACTCGAGTGCGAACGGGGGCATGCCGAACGGCCGCGGATTGCCCTCGGTTGCGGGAGGAAAGCCGCCGTAGATCACGGCCTGTACCAGGTTCGCGGTGTTGTGCATGGTGACGGCGCGGTTGCCTGCGAGTGCGGGGTATGCGCCAGGCACGCCTTGTCCCTGCTCGCCGTGGCAGCTGGCGCAGTGCTCGCCGTAGAGCCGCGCGCCGCGCTGTGCGAGCTGCGCGCTGACCGGCGCCGGTGCGGGCGCTGTGCCCTCCTGTGCCGGTGGCACCGACTGCAGGAACACCGCCATGGCGCGCAGATCCGCCGGGGTGAGGTGCTGCGTGCTGTGCAGCACGACCTCGGCCATCGGGCCGAGGGTGCTGGCGCCGGTGGTACGGCCGGTGCCCAGGAGCTCGACGATGCGCTCGCGCTCCCAGTGCGCCACGCCGGCCTCCTGCGGCGATGCGAGCGACGGCGCGTACCAGCTCTGCATGGGGATCACCCCGCCGGACAGGTCGAGCAGGTCGCTGCCGCCGAGCGCGTCGCGGGCGCTATGGCACGCAGCGCAGTGCCCGAGCCCGCGCACCAGGTATGCGCCGCGGTTCCATTCGGGGCTGCGTGCCGGATCGTCCCGGTGCACGCCGGGGCGGAAGTAGAGTGCCCGCCACGCCGCCAGGGCCGCCTGCGTGCCGAAGGGCCACCGCAGCGCGTGCGGGATGTTCTCGCGTTCGACCGGGTCCAGCGTGCGCAGATAGGCGAACAGCGCGTCCGAATCGTCGCGGCTGACCTGGGTGTAATGCGTGTAGGGAAAGGCCGGAACCAGCATGCTTCCGTCGCGTGAGCGCCCGTGGTGCAGCGCGCGCCAGAAGTCGTCCTCGGTCCAGGCGCCAAGGCCCGCGCCGGCCGGTGTGAGATTGCTGCCGTAGACGGTGCCGAACGGCGTCTCGAGCGGCCTTCCACCGGCGTAGGGTGCGCCGCCTCGCGCGGTGTGGCAGCTCATGCAGTTGCCGGCGCGGGCGAGATAGGCGCCACGCGCCGCCAGGGTCTCGCTCGCCCGCGCGGACGAAGCGTCGGCACCAGAACCAGTGCCAGAGCCCGGCGTGTTGATGACACCAGCTCCTGTCGCTGCACCGGCAGCGGTGGCGGGCGCTGCGCCATGCAGCTGGGCGCCCGCCGGCGCGTCGCTTTCGCTGAGCCAGAACAGCCAGCCGAACACGCCCGCGAACACCAGCAACGCGAGGAACACCACCAGGAACAGCCGCTTCATGGCGCCGGCCTCCCTGCCGGCAGCACGGCGCTGCCGCAGGCGATCGAAGGGGGCTGCGGCAGCTGTGCCACCGGCTTGGCGTCGGCGGGCACGGGCTGGGCCGCGAGCCAGGTGGTCACCGCCTGCAGGTCCTGCGGCTCGAGGCGCTTGGCCAGCGCGGCCATGCAGTCCGGCGCGTGGGCGCGGCGCTGGCCGCTGCGCCAGGCACCGAGCTGTGCCTTCAGGTAATCGGGTGGCAGCCCCAGCAGCCCGGGCGTGTTGGGCTGCACCCCCGTCAGTGCCGGACCATGGCACTGCGCACAGGAAGGCAGGCCTTTGCGCGTGTCGCCTTCGAGCGCGAGAACGCGTCCGCGCTCGAGCACCGACTGCGGCTCACGCGCCGGCACCGGCTCGGGGTAGGGCAGGTCGAGCGCCGCGAAGTACCGGGCGATCTCGAAGAGGTACTCGTCGGACAGCGGGTCGAGCAGCCGCGTCATGAGACCGTAGTGCCGCCGTCCATCCCGGAAGTGCAGGAGTTGGTTGAAGAGGTAGCCGGCGGGCTTGCCCGCGATGCGCGGGTAGTAGCCGTCGGGTCCGGCGCGACCCTGCGCTCCGTGGCAGGCGGTGCACGCCAGCGTGCGCTGGGCCATGGTGTCTTCGAAAGAAGCCGCGGCGTGCACGAGCGAGGCGGCTGACCAGAGGAGCAGGAGAGCAAGGATCTTCACGGGACAAGCATCATAGGCTGGGCATCTCCAACTCCCGCCCCCACGCCCCCACGCCCCCGCGCCCCCGCGCCCCCGCGCCTGCCCACCGCCGGCGCTGGGCGCCCGGCGCTGGATTCCCCTCGACCGCATGCTCCCTGAGCGCGACGCTCTGACCGGCGCCCCCGCCGCGGGCCGCTCTCCTACAGCTGCGTGCCGACGGGCTGCCTAGAGTGCCTGCATTCCGTCTCATCCCAGGAGGCCTGTATGCCCAAGAAGCCCGCGTCCGCTCCCGATGTGATTCCCCCGCGCGAAAAGCCCGAACCGGTCGTTGGCAGCGACTCCGAAGGCTCCAACGCGGTGCAGCACGAGCCCAATCCGAAGGCCGACCGGGAGCGCGAGCCCACCATGGACGATGGTCGCAAGCTGCGCGGTCCCTATCCGACCGGCAACGTCTGAGCGCATGACCGCCGCGCCGCAGGCCCGCGTCCCCCGCGCCTGACCACACCAGCCGCGACCCATAATCGCCGCACCTTCATTTCGGCAGCTGCGCTGCACCGCCATGGCCTCCAGCTTTTTCGCCCTGTTCGACGACATCGCCAGCCTGCTGGACGACGTGTCGGCCATGACCAAGGTGGCCGCAAAAAAAACCGCCGGCGTGCTGGGAGACGACCTCGCCTTGAACGCCCAGCAGGTGAGCGGCGTGCGCACCGAGCGCGAGTTGCCGGTGGTCTGGGCCGTGGCCAAGGGCTCCTTCGTGAACAAGCTCATCCTCGTGCCCGCGGCTCTCGCGATCAGCGCGCTCGCACCCTGGGCCGTGCTGCCGCTGATGATGGTGGGCGGCGCCTACCTGTGCTTCGAAGGGTTCGAGAAGCTCGCGCACCGGTTCCTGCACAGCCGCGCGGAAGACGAGGCGCACCACGGCCAGCTTGCGCGTGCGCTGGCCGACCCCGCAGTAAACGTTGTGGCGCTCGAGAAGGACAAGATCCGCGGCGCAGTGCGTACCGATTTCATCCTCTCGGCCGAGATCATCGTGATCTCGCTGGGCACCGTGGCGCAGGCGAGCTTCGGCCAGCGTGTCGCGGTGCTGGCCGGCATCGCCGTGCTGATGACGGTCGGTGTGTACGGCCTGGTCGCCGGCATCGTGAAGCTCGACGACCTCGGGTTGTGGCTCAGCCGCCGTGCACATGGCGCGGCGCAAGCGCTGGGCCGCGGCATCTTGTACACGGCTCCCTGGCTCATGAAGGCGCTGTCGGTCGCAGGCACGGCGGCCATGTTCCTGGTGGGCGGCTCCATCCTGTTGCACGGCATTCCGCCGCTGGAGCACCTGCTCCACGGGTGGCTCCATGCGCTGGGCGGCTTCCTGGCGGTGCTGGGCACGATGCTGGCGGAGGGCCTGATCGGCGTGCTTGCGGGCGCGTGCGTGCTGGCCCTCGTCGGCCTGGGGCGCCGCCTCGTTCCCCGGCGCGCGGCTGCGTGAGCGATCAGCCTCTCGTGCAGTGGTCGGAGGGCGGCGACGGTCCGCCGCACCAGGCGCGCTGGCGCTCGGAAGCCGGCTGGGCACCTCCTGCGCGCCTGCTCTGCGCGGACGACAGGCTCGCCGCCGATGCCGCGTACCGGCTGGCCTGTGAAGGCACGGGCCTGGTCTGGCACGGGGACTTCCAGAACGCGCGCCACCTCCTGCAGGCGCTGGCTCGGCGCATCGACCGCAAGCCGCGCCGGCCGTCGGCCCCGCCCGCTTCGGCGGCTTCCCCTTCGGATGCCTTTCACCGGCACCGGCAGGCGCAGGGCCGCAGGGCTCGGCTGCTGGGCATGGTGCTCATCGAGGTGCAGGGGGATGGCCGGATCGCCCTGCGCCGCGCGCCTGATCTGCGGCCCGCGCTGCACGAGGCCTGGGGGCCGCCGACCGGTGAGCCGCAGCTGGTGGCGCTGCGCGAACTGCTGGGGGTGGTCGGGGCGCACGAGTGGCGCAAGAAGGGCGTCGAAGTGCCGGCGCTCGGGCCTGCCCCGGACAACCGCATCCACCCGCACTACGGCGTGTTCTCGCCGGTTCGCGGCGAATACCTGGACCTTCTGGCGCATGCGCCCCTGCCGGCCGACCGCAGGCTGGCGTGGGACATCGGCACGGGCACCGGCGTGGTGGCCGCGCTGCTGGCACGGCGCGGCGTGCAGCACGTGCTGGCGACCGACAACAACCCCCGCGCGCTGGCCTGCGCGAGCGAGAACGTGGCGCGCCTCGGACTGCGCGAGCGTGTCGAGGTCGTCGAGGCCGACCTGTTTCCGCAGGGTGCCGGGACGGCGCCGCTGATCGTGTGCAACCCGCCGTGGCTGCCGGCGCGGCCCGCTTCCTTGCTCGAAAGCGCCGTGTACGACCCCGACGGCCGCATGCTGCGGGGCTTCCTGTCGGGTCTGCGGGTGCGCCTCGACGCTGGGGGGGAGGGCTGGCTGATCCTGTCCGACCTGGCCGAGCACCTGGGCCTGCGCACCCGCGACGAGCTGCTGCGCCTCATCGCCGAAGGCGGCTTGCGCGTGGCCGAGCGACGGGATATTCGTCCACGCCATCCAAAGGCAGCCGACCCGGACGATGCGCTCGCCGCGGCACGGTCGCGCGAACTCACCTCTCTCTGGCGTCTCGCGCCCGGCTGAGGCCGGGAACGCCGAGCGCGACCGCCTCGATCAGCCGACGCTGCCAGCCCGTCGGTGCGCTGTCGGCCGGCTCAGGAGCATCCGAACGCCTCGCGGCCTCTGAGCGTGGGTCCTACGATGCGCCGGCAGCGGGGCGGCTAAGGTGCCGCCGATCATGGATTTCTCCGCACCCTGGATCGACTTCGTGCAGTGGCCCGCAATGGTCGCCACCATCCTTGCCGCCTGGCTGGTCGCCTCGACACGCAAGACCCGGCGCAACGTCGGCTTCTGGATCTTCCTGCTCAGTAATGCGATGTGGGTGGTCTGGGGGCTTCACGCCGGCGCCTGGGCCCTCATCGGCCTGCAGATCGCACTGGCTCTGCTGAACATCCGCGGCGTACGCAAGACGGAAGACCCGGCGCCCGAACCAGCGTCCGGCTGACGTCGCCCAGTTCGGGGCCTTGCGCAGATCTCATTTCACGCAATTCGTGACAGGGCCGTTCCTACAGACCGTACCGCCTTTGCCGCACCCGGCGACACCGCCCCCGACCGTACGCTTTTCCCATGCCTTCAGTGCCCGCCCATGCGCGCACTGGTTCTTTTTCCGAGAGGCGCGGCACATGAAGCATCACCCTACACAGCACGCCCGCACGAGCAGCCCGTGGACCGATTTCCTCGGCGGCACGCGCCAGGGTTTCCTGCTGGCGGCGGCTGCCGTGGTGCTGGCTCTGCCGCCGGGCAATCAGAGTGCGGCCATTGCTTCCACTCCAACCTCTGCCTGGTCGATGCAGCAGGCCCGTCAGGCTGCTACTGCCTCGATGGGCGCGCCGCCCGCTGCGGAGCCCGCGCCGCGCGAGCTGATCCGGCTCGCGCAGTTCGGCGACTCGCCAGCCACGCCCGAAGCGCGACACGTGGCCAACTGGGCGCTGCACTCCGGCGACCACCAAAACCGCTCCGTGGTGGTGGTCGATAAGAAGGACGCACGGGTCTTCGTCTTCGACAAGGACGGGCGGCTGCTGGGCGCCACGCCCGCCCTGCTCGGGTCTGCCATCGGCGACCACACCGTGCCCGGCGTGGGCGACAAGCCCATTGCCCAGGTGCTTCCGGAAGAGCGCACCACGCCGGCCGGGCGGTTCATTGCAGAGCCCGGAATGAACGCCAACGGCGAGGATGTCGTGTGGGTCGATTACGACGCGGCGGTGTCGATGCACCGCGTGCGCGCGACGGTGAAGTCCGAGCGCCGGCTGCAGCGGCTGGCGTCGCCCACCCCGGCCGACAACCGCATCAGCTACGGGTGCATCAACCTGCCCAAAGCCTTCTACGAAGACATCCTGCGCCCGGCCGTGCAGAGCGCCGGGGCCGTGATCTACGTGCTTCCCGAGACGGCCTCGCCCCCCGAGGTCTTCGGCTCGTACGAGGTTCCCCACGCGGACATCCTCGCGCTCTTTGCAAATCCGTCACGGTAGTGAACACACGTTGCGTGAGCCGCGTAACCGGCTGCGCATCTTCGTAAGCTCTTCCCCTAGCATGCCCCTTCGGTAGAGCAAGGGCGTCATGCCTTGCCCTTCCGCCGGGGCGAGGTGCAGTGCCTTGCTGTCCCGGTTGGTGCGAGGCGCGCTGCCTCGCCGTGAACAACGCGTGCCCTGCGCACGCGACAAGACGGGGAATGTGCATGCAGTGGAAAGCCTGGGCGCTCGCAGGGGCGCTGGCGGGTTCGTGTGCGTGGGCGAACGCCCAGGCGCGGGTGGTGCAGATCGATTTCGCGCACACGCGGCCGTCTCAGGATGCACGGGACATGGCCGCGTGGGTGGCAAGCAGCGGGGACGCTTCCGGCAAGCCGTTCGCGATCGTCGACAAGAAGAACGCGCGGCTTTTCCTGTTCGACGCTTCGCACCGCCTGCTCGGCAGCACCGAAGTGTTGCTCGGCTCCACGTTCGGGGATGAGAGCTTCGAAGGCGTCGGCGAGCGCACGCAGACGGGCCAGGTGGGCCTGCACGAGCGCACCACGCCCGCAGGCCGGTTCGAGACCTCGCCCGGACGCAACCCCAGCGGAGAGGACATCGTCTGGCTCGACTTCGATGCGGCCTTTGCGATTCACCGCGTCCGCCCGGGCGCGCAGTTCGCCGAGCGCCTCGCGCGGCTGCGCAGCGCGACGCCGCGCGACAACCGCATCTCGCTCGGATGCGTGGTGGTGCCGGTGGCTTTCTACCTCGAGCAAGTGCAGCCGCTCTTCGGGCGCGGGCAGGGCGTGGTGTATGTGCTGCCGGAGACGCGTACGCTGCAGGCACAGCTCGAGCAACTGTCTCTGTGAGGTCTCGTCACAAATAACCTGCGGCGTCCGCGGTCGTCTTACAAGACCTCCTGAGAAGCTCTGACGCGGCGCGTTCTGGCTCGGCCTAGTCTTGGCGCAGCCGGCGAACCCGTCGGCTCCAATCTCAGGTAAGGAGCTTCAGAATGATTGCATCGACTCTGATCAAAGGGCTGATCGCCAGCGCCGCGTGCGTCGCAGCCGTCGGCACCGCCGTCGCACAGGGAACGCCCCCCACGACCGGGGCAGCCAATCCGGCGATGGGCGCCGGCCAGCGCAGCACCCAGGACACGCCCATGGGCACCACCGGCACCCCCACCGGCAACACCGGCGCCATGGGCGCATCGGGCGCTGCCGGCACGACGGGCACGGGTACGGGCGCTGCGGGCACGACCGGCAGCACCGGCTCGATGGGCACCACGGGCAGCACCGGCACGATGGGCACCACCGGTAGCACGGGCAGCGCAGGCTCCTCCGGCACCATGGGCGCTCCGGGCACCACCGGCGACCGCCTGGGGACCACGGGCACTCCGCCGCGCTCCACCACCGGTGACCGCATGGGCACCATGGGCGCGACCGGCGCGGGCAGCACCATGGGAGGCGGCGACACGGCTGCCGGCATGCGTACCCGCCCCGACCGCAACTAAGGCTGTTGCCCGGGCGAAGGGCCCGGCTGTCTCGCTGCAAACAGCGGGACAGCCGGGCCCTCTTCATTGGAGATGCTTGAGCTCGCGAAGGCGTTCAGGCTGGCGCCGCCGTGTGCACAAGCGCTTCGACGCGCGCATGGCCAGGGGGGTGCGGAACGGACGGTCAGGCGGGCAACCAGGGATTCTCGGTGACCGCGCAGCCGCTGATGCGCCAGCTCTCGTCGGGCTGCTGCTCGAGAATGAACACCGCGAGCCAGGCTTGGTCGTCGCGGTCGGTGATCTCCACGAGCTGGAAAGCACCGTCGGATTTCCGATGCGGCGGATGGAAGCTCACGATGCTCGGCTGGTACACCATCGGATAAGCGCCATGCATCATGGCCAGGAAGCGGCCCGAGCTGCCGATGGCCGCACGCACCGCGGGCGTGGTCGTGTCGAACATGCGCTCGGCATCGTTTTCAGCCATGGCCTGGATCTGCGCGACGATGACATCGCGCACCTGGGTTGCCTCCGAGTCGGACAACAGGAACTGGTGCGTGGCTTCGGTGGGCGCACCCGCCGACGCCTGCGGCGTGGGATCGGTCGATGGGCTCGTCGCGGATGCCGTCGTGGCACTGGCCGCAAGCGCGATCGGAAGCAGCAGTCGGGTGATGAAGGTGTTCATGGGGCTCTCCAGCTTCGTTCCCTCGGAAGGGGAGGCGGCCGGCCGGACCCACTGGACAATGGTCCCGCATATTCGCGACTAGATGCCGCGAAAGGTCTGATCCCTGTCGTCATGGCGCGGGATCCGGCCTGGCACGCACCCAGTGTGGACTCCGGTCCCCCGCGGGCGGCGAAAGTCGCCGGCCTTTCGTCGCGTAGGTGGGGCGCCTTCGTGCCGGCAGTCCGTCTTCGGCCTGACTACTCAGTGGAAAGCCCAGCACTGCGGCGGGAATAACGCCCGTGCGGGTGCCGGATGCCTGCGTCGCCTATCGATGTGGAACGGCCGCGCCCCACACTCGCCTCGCACGCTCGACGCTCGAGTGCTCGGGATGGGACCGCATGAGAAGTGGGAACGGGGGCGGAGGTGCGGGCCAACCGGCTGGGCTGATGCCGATTGCGCCCGCCAGCGCGGCTGACCGGCGCGCCTCGGGGCGCCGCGAAACGGCGGCGCGGTGGCGCGCGGTTACTCCACCAGCGGGCTGCCGGTCTTGCGGATCGTTTCGCGGTCGCGATGTTCGCGGCGCTCGAGCTTGCCGAGCTGCCGATCGAGCACCTTCACCAGGCGCTGCGTCGCGCCACGAATGGCCATGTCGTAATTTTCCGCGCGGTGTTCGGCCACCAGCGGATCGTGTCCCGTCACACGGGCTTCGAGCAGGCATCGCTTGTCTGCCGGCCCGCTCTTGCCGCTGTTCTCGTCCTTGAGCTGCACCTCGATCCCGGTGAGGTCCTGGCGAAAGCGCGCGAGGCTTTCGTTCAGGTGCTCGGTAATCCAGCTCTCCAGGGCTTCGGTCCCATCGACACCATCGCCGGGGTTCACTTGTACTTGCATTCGCTACTCCTTTGCGCATTGCTGCCTCCAGTGTGGAAAGCCGATCGTTGCGCGGCTGTAGGACAATGCCCCCCGAACAATGGATCACACCATGAGCCAGCTGCAAACCATCGAATACGAAACCGCGGCCGACCCCCGCGCCAGCATCATCGTGCTGCACGGCCTGGGCGCCGACGGCAACGATTTCGCGCCCATCGCAGAGTCGATGCGCCTGGAGCCCGTCGGCCCGGTGCGCTTCGTATTCCCCCACGCGCCGGTGATGCCGGTGACCATCAACAACGGCTGGCCCATGCGTGCGTGGTACGACATCCTCGGCACCGAACTGCAACGCAGCGAAGACGAGCCGGGGCTGCGGCGCTCGCGCGACGCCGTCGATGCGCTGTTGCGGCGCGAGCAGGAGCGCGGCGTCCCTTCGGGCCGCATCGTGCTGGTCGGGTTCTCGCAGGGCTGCGCCATGGCGCTGCTGACCGGGTTGCGCCACGCGCAGCCGCTCGCGGGCATCGCCGGGCTCTCCGGCTACCTCCCGCTCGCCGCGCGAACCGCAGAAGAACGCCACGCCGCCAACGCGCGGGTGCCGGTGTTCCTCGGGCATGGAACGCAAGATGCCATCGTCCAGGTCGAGCGAGGTCGCGCAAGCCGGGACCTGCTGCTGTCCCTCGGCCACGAGGTGCAATGGCACGAATACCCCATCGGCCATACGGTCTCCCCGCAGGAGCTCGCGGCGCTCCAGGACTGGCTGCTCCGTGTCCTGGCGCAGCCGGACGCCCGCGCGTGAGCAGGGAAAAAAGTTTGGTGGTACCTTCCAGGGCCACCCTCCGGGCACGCCGAGACCACAGAACATGAGAATTCCCGCAGCCGCCCTGCACAACGTGGACGAGCAGCGCCTCAGGGGCATCCGGCGCGGTGTCGAGAAGGAAAGCCTGCGTGCCACCTCCGACGGTGCCCTGGCGCTGACCCCGCATCCCGTGGCCCTCGGCTCCGCCCTCACGCATCCGCACATCACGACCGACTACAGCGAGTCGCAGCTGGAGTTGATCACCGGCGTGCACGCCACCCCTGAGACCTGCCTGGAGGAGCTGCTGCGCATCCACCAGTTCACGTACCGGTCGCTCGCAGACGAGCTGCTCTGGGTCTCCAGCATGCCCTGCCGGCTGCCGGCCGACGAGACCATTCCCATCGGGCGGTACGGCGCCTCCAACGTGGGCCGCGCCAAGAGCGTCTATCGCCTGGGCCTCGCGCATCGCTACGGGCGCAGGATGCAGACCATCTCGGGCATCCACTACAACTGGTCCATGCCCGGCGTGAGCAGCGAGCAGTACTTCGCTCTGATCCGCAACTTCCGCCGGCACGCCTTCCTGCTGCTCTACCTGTTCGGTGCTTCGCCCGCGGTGTGCTCGTCCTTCGTGGCCGGGCGCGAGCACGAGCTGCAGACCTTGCGCGAGGGCACGCTCTACATGCCGCACGGCACCTCGCTGCGCATGGGCCGGCTCGGCTACCAGAGCGATGCACAGGCCAGCGTCGCGGTCAGCTACAACGGACTCGATGGATACGCCGCCTCGCTGCACGATGCGCTCACGCGCCCGTACCCCGCGTACGAATCGATCGGCGTGATGAATCCGGGCGGCGAATACAACCAGCTCGCCACCACGCTGCTGCAGATCGAGAACGAGTTCTACGGCGTGATCCGCCCCAAACGCGTGACCGGCCCCGGCGAGCGCCCGCTGCATGCGCTGCGCGAGCGGGGTGTCGAGTACATCGAGGTGCGCCTGCTCGATCTCGATCCTTTCGTGCCGGTGGGTATCAAGGCGCAGACCATGCGCTTCCTCGACGTCTTCCTGCTGCACTGCCTGCTGGCCGACAGCCCGCCGGACACGCCCGCCGAGATCGCCCAGATCGGGCGCAACCAGCACCTCACCGCCGCCTATGGCCGCAAGCCGGGCCTCATGCTCGAGCGCGGCGAATCGCAGGTGGCACTGACCCACTGGGGCGCCGAGCTGCTGCGCGAGTGCGCGCCGGCGGCCGAGGCGCTCGACCGTGTGCACGGCGGCGGCGACTACATGGACGCGTTGCGCGGCGCACAGGCGCTGCTGGACGGGCCCGAGCTGCTGCCGTCCGCGCGCGTGCTGGAGACGATGGCCCGTGACTTCGGCAACTCCTTCCTCGACTTCGGCCTCGGCCATTCGCAGATCACGCGCGCGAAGCTGCTGGCACTTCCGTTCAGCGGATCGCAGCAGGCCCGCTTCGCGCTCATGAGCGAGGAGTCGCTGCAGGAGCAGCGTCGCATCGAGGCGTCCGATCGCATTCCCTTCGAGGACTACCGCCAGCAGTACATCGCGCCCGAGCGCCTCGATCTCAGCCGCGTCGCCGTGACGCCCGAGCTGGCATCGGTCTGACTCAGCAAGATCGGCTTGCGGCGCGCTGCGCGTTGCAGGGCGCTTGCGTGCACCGCGAAGGCATCCTTGCGCGCGCGTCCCGGGTCTTGGTCGCCGGGCGTCATGGCTGCAGGAGCGGGAAGTCGCCGCAGCCAGCTGCACGGGAACGCGTCGCAACGCGGCCTCGCCCGTGCCGGGGTTTCCAGCATCGTTCTCCTTCACCTGCACGGCTGTCGCCAGCAGGGCAGCTGCGCCCGCGCCGCCGCGCTACAGTGGCCGGCACATCAACACTGCACCTAGGAGCACTGCGCCATGCCACTGGATTTCACGGGTCGGGTTGCCATCGTCACGGGGGCCGGCGGCGGCCTGGGGCGCCAGCACGCACTGGCGCTCGCGGAGCGCGGCGCACGGGTCATCGTGAATGACCTCGGCGGCGCGGTGGACGGCACCGGCGGCTCCGCCACGGCGGCGCAGGCGGTGGTCGATGAGATACGCGCGCGCGGCGGCGAGGCCCTCGCCAACGGCGCTTCCGTTACGGACTACGCGGCCGTCCAGCAGATGGTTCAGCAGGCACTGGACGCCTGGGGCCGCATCGATGTGCTGGTCAGCAATGCCGGCATCCTGCGCGACAAGAGCTTCGCCAAGATGGATTTGGGGGACTTCCGCCAGGTGCTCGACGTCCATCTCATGGGCGCAGTGCACTGCTGCAAGGCGGCGTGGCCGCACCTGGTGGCCCAGCGCTACGGGCGCATCGTTCTCACCACCTCGTCCTCCGGCCTGTACGGCAATTTCGGACAGAGCAATTACGGCGCAGCCAAGATGGCGCTGGTGGGCCTGATGCAGACCCTGGCGCTCGAAGGCGCGAAGCACGACATCCGCGTGAACTGCCTCGCGCCCACGGCGACCACCCGCATGACCGAGGACCTGTTTCCGCCCGACATGCGCGAGGCCTTCGGCCCTGAGGCGGTGGTTCCGGCCATGCTGGTCCTTGCGGCCGAGTCGGCCCCCAGCCGCACCGTGCTGTGCGCAGGCGCAGGCGCATTCGAGTCGGCGCACGTGACGCTCACGCGCGGCGCATTCATCGGCCGCGGTCCCGACGCCGATGGGCAGCTCGCAGCGCGGCTGGGCGAGGTGCTCGACCGCAGCGGCGGCGAGACGGTCCCCGGCAGCGGCGCCGGCCAGGGTGAGAACGAGCTGCGGCTCGCACGTGGCTCGGCAGCCTGAACGCTCGGATCGGCGCGTCAGGTTACGCCGCATTGCCATGCGGCCGCGCCCGGTGATATGGTGCTTTCGAAGACGCGTTGCGCCTTTCGGGCGCGGCCTTCGTCGGGAGTGTCCAGGTGGCGATTCCATCCGAGCCCAACGACCGAGCAGTCACACGCCTGACGCGGCGCAGAAGCGGCCGCAGCGGGATAGGCGCGGCAAGCGCGCTCGAGGCGATGATTCGCGCCCGACCCCTGGTGCATCGGCCGCAGCCGCCGGAAGAGGGCCTGATTGCGCAGCCCGCGCCGCGTCGCGATGCGCCCGAGGCTACAGCGGACCCGGAAGCGCCTTCAGGCCCAGCCACACGGCCCCGATGACCGCATTCACCGGCACGCTCAGCGCGCCGGGCACATAGAACAGCGCCGACCATCCCGGCGCGTTCAGCGCCAGTTCGACGACGCAGCCGAGCAGGTAGAAGCCCAGTCCCCAGGACCACCAGCGCCGCATGTAGAGCAGCAGCCAGTGCGCCTGCGCCCGGTTGTGGCGCCAGGCGGCGGCGCGCTCGAAGACGTTGCCGCGGTTCACGTCCCTGAAGAGCCAGCCGAAGAAGAAATAGCGGTACAGCAGCGTACCGAAGCTGGGTGGGGAGTCGAGGGGCACGGCGCAAACTCCTTGCGAATGCGCGAAGGCCTCAGCCCTCGCGGGCGAGCCCGATGACGAGGCCCTCGGGCGTCACCGTGATGGCTTGCGGCTGCACGCCGAAGCGCTCGAGGCGCTGGGCCTCCTCGCGGCCCAGCCGATGCACCACCAGGTCGCCGGCGAGTTGACGGGCGAGCGCGTTGATCGCGCCCTCGAGCAGCTCGGCGCTGCGTCCCATCACCATCGGCAGGCGCAGCGACTGCACTTCGAGCTGCTGGGCTCGCAGGGTCTGGTCGGTGGGCTCCCAGCGCAATCCGAACAGCAGATCGAAGGAGCCGTACCAGGTCTGAGGCAGCAGCGGTCCGGATGCGTTGAAGGCGACCTTTGCGGCCAGGCGGTTGCTTTGCGGCAAGGTGCGCACCGCGGCCACGCGGGCATCGACCGAGACGATACCCGGGATGCCGTGCTGCAGCGGCACGTGCTCGCGCAGGCGCTCCTGCAGTTCCTGCGTGCTGATGCGCAGGGCGTCGGGCGCGCCGGGCCAGCCCGCGCAGCCGGCCGCAAGCGCCGATACGAGCGCGAGTGCTGCCAGGTGCAGCGAGGTGGTTCGGCGGGTCCAACCCATGGCGGTCATTGTGGACGTGCTGGACCCGGCCGTGGGGCGCGCGTGCCAAACGGTGACACCGGTGCGCCGGTGCAGCGCGCGGCCCTGGCGCGGGACGTCGCGGCACACGACCATCTGCTTGGTGCCCGGCAGATAGGGCAGGCACAGGATCGAGCGGCACGGCGCGCGCATGACGGCCGGCACCGCCGCGCCACCGGGGAAGCCCCCGCGGCCGGCAGCGCCCGCGCGCAGCACAATGCCGGCCATGACGGCCTCTCCTGCCACCTCCGCGTCCCCTGCGTCTGCTGCGTCTGCTGCGTCTGCTGCGTCTGCTGCGTCCGCTGCAACTCCTTCCGCAGCAGCCACGGCGCAATCCGCCCCGCCGATGGCCCCCGCAGGCGGCGCCCGCTGGCAGTTCTGGATCGACCGCGGCGGCACCTTCACCGACATCGTCGGACGTCGGCCCGACGGCATGCTGCTGACCCACAAGCTGCTGTCGGAGAACCCGGGGCACTACGGCGACGCGGCAGTCGCCGGCATACGGCACCTGCTCGGGCTGGGCAGCGACGAGCCCATCACCCCCGAGCGCGTCGAGTGCGTGAAGATGGGCACCACCGTCGCCACGAACGCCCTGCTCGAGCGCAAGGGCGAGCCGACGCTGTTGGTCACCACGCGCGGCTTCCGCGACGCGCTGCGCATCGCCTACCAGAACCGGCCACGCCTGTTCGACCGCCACATCGTGCTGCCCGAGCTTCTCTATGCCGAGGTCATCGAGGCCCAGGAGCGCGTGGGCGCGCAGGGCGAGGTGGTGCAGCCGCTGGACGAGGCGCATCTGCGCGAGGCGCTGCAGGCTGCACACGGCCGCGGGCTGCGCAGCGTGGCGATCGTCTTCATGCACGGCTGGCGCTACACCGCCCACGAGCAGGCGGCAGCGCGGCTGGCGCGCGAAGCGGGTTTCGAGCAGGTGAGCAGTTCGCATGCGACCAGCCCCATGATGAAGTTCGTCAGCCGCGGCGACACGACCGTGGTCGATGCCTACCTGTCCCCCATCCTGCGCCGCTACGTCGAGCAGGTGGCGCGCGAAATGCCCGGAGTGCGGCTCTTCTTCATGCAGTCCTCGGGCGGGCTCACCGACGCGCATGCCTTCCAGGGCAAGGACGCGATCCTCTCCGGGCCGGCCGGCGGCATCGTGGGCATGGCCCGCACGGCCGCGCTGGGGGGGCACGACCGGGTGATCGGCTTCGACATGGGCGGAACCTCCACCGACGTGTCGCACTTCGCCGGCGAGTTCGAGCGCCAGTTCGAGACCCAGGTGGCCGGCGTGCGCATGCGCGCCCCGATGATGAGCATCCACACGGTGGCCGCAGGGGGCGGGTCCATCCTCGCCTACGACGGCGCGCGCCTGCGGGTCGGACCCCAGAGCGCGGGAGCCCATCCCGGTCCGGCGAGCTACCGCCGGGGCGGCCCGCTCACCATCACCGACGCGAACGTACTGGTCGGCAAGATCCAGCCGGCGTTCTTTCCGGCGGTGTTCGGCCCAGGCGGCGACCAGCCGCTCAGCGCCGAGGTGGTGCGCCAGCAGTTCGACGTCCTCGCCACCGCGGTGGGCCGCGCTCCCGAGGCGGTGGCCGAGGGCTTCATCCAGATCGCGGTGCAGCAGATGGCCAACGCCATCAAGAAGATCAGCATCGCGCGCGGCTACGACGTCACGCGCTACACGCTGCAGTGCTTCGGCGGCGCGGGCGGTCAGCACGCCTGCCTGGTGGCCGCCGCCCTTGGCATGAGCCGGGTGTTCGTGCATCCGCTCGCCGGCGTGCTGTCGGCCTACGGCATGGGGCTGGCGGACCAGACTCTCATGCGCGAGAAAGCCGTGGAGGCGCTGCTCGGGCCGCAGTCGCTGCCCCTCGTGGCGCGCGAGCTCGACGCGCTGGCGGCTGCGGCCTGCGCAGATTTCGCGCGGCAGCAGGCTGGCAGCGGCACCCCGCACATCAAGCGCCGCGTGCACGTGCGCTACCAGGGCAGCGACTCGGCGCTGATCGTTCCGGACGGCGCCCTCGACGACATCGTGGCCGCGTTCGAGGCAGCCTACCTGCAGCGATTCGCCTTCCTGATGCCGGGCAAGCCGCTGATGGTGGAGGCCGTGTCGGTCGAAGCGGTGGTGCCGGGCGATGCGCCGGCCGAGCATGCGAGGCCGATGCATGCACCGCGTGGGATGGTGGCGCGCGAGACCGTGCGCCTGTTCTCCGGCGGGCAGTGGCACGCCGCGGCCCTGGTGGTACGCGAGGACCTGCGCCCGGGCGACGAGATCCGCGGGCCGGCGATCATCGCCGAGAAGAACGCCACCACGGTGGTGGAGCCGCTCTGGCACGCGCAGGTCACCGCGCTGGACCATCTGGTGCTGCAGCGCTGATGCACTGCGGACCGGTTTGCGTCCGAGACCTTTTCCACCTCCGCCGGGTAAATACGGCGTAACAAACATCTGCGCTTTCGGCTGTGGAAGGCGGCCGTTCGCCGGCACGCCCCGGCACGCCGGCGCTGTGCAGTTGTGGGTGGTGGGCGCATTTGTGCGGCGGATGCAGGCACGCAGCGGATGGGCCGGGCTGCTCGCGCCCTTGACGCAGGGCAGATCCCCGCCGCCTTGCGGTTACGCCGTGTGTCCACTTGAACAAGCTCGTCGCTTTGAAATGCAGGCATGCGTGCGCCGGGGCCGATGGTGGTCCGTTCGCGCCGAGCCACCACGGAGGTTTCATGCGCAGTTCATTCCGGTTGAGTCGATGGCACTACGCCAGCCTTTCGGGCCTGTTCGCCCTGACTGCCTGCGGCGGTGGAGGCGGGGACGACGATGGCACAGGCCAGCCGGTCGGCGGCGTTCCCGGCGTTGCCGCCGAAGGGCTCTGGCGCGGGCTCGCCACCGACGGCTCGACCTTGACCCTCGCCGTCCTCGACAACGGCAGAACCTGGGGGTTCTACAACGTGGAGAACACCCTGCGGCGTTCCGTCCAGGGGCAGGTGGCGAGTGGAACGGGTGCGAACTTCAACTTCGCCGGCCAGAGCTACAGCCTGGCAGATAGCAGCATCACGCGCGTGACCCTGACCGGCACGGTGGCCCCGCGCGCGTCCATCGCCGCAGAGTCCTCCAATGGGCACTCGGTGCTGCTGTCGTACCGGCCCGAATACGAGCAAGCGGCATCGCTGGACCAGCTCGCGGGCACCTATTTCTTCGCAGAGGACTTCACCGCCGCCATCGGCAACCAGGGCAACCTCGTGCTGACGGGCCTGAACTGCACCGCCACCGGCACCATGCTTCCCCGCCCCACCGGGGTGAACGTCTTCGACCTGACTGCCGTCGTGCAGGGCGCCGCCTGTCCGATTGCACCCGGGACGCAGCTCACAGGGATCGGCCTGTTGGACACCACCGTCGTGCCGAACCAGCTGATGTTCATGGGTGTTTCGGCGACGGGCAGCGACTGGCTGGCCGGCAACGGGGAGAAGGAGCCCCCCGCCGGAGCGCCTGTCGGAGGCACGCCGCCCCCGCCGCCGCCGGCAGCGCCTGCACCACCGCCACCGCCACCGCCTCCGCCTCCGCCGCCGCCGCCGCCTCCGCCTCCGCCTCCGCCGCCGCCGCCACCACCGCCACCGCCGCCGCCGCCGCCGCCGCCGCCGCCGCCGCCGCCGCCGCCGCCACCGCCACCGCCACCGCCACCACCGCCGCCACCGCCACCGCCGCCGCCGCCGCCGCCGCCGCCTCCGCCGCCGCCGCCGCCGCCGCCGCCTCCGCCGCCTCCGCCGCCGCCGCCGCCGCCGCCGCCGCCGCCGCCGCCGCCGCCGCCGCCGCCGCCGCCGCCACCGCCACCGCCACCGCCGCCGCCGCCGCCGCCACCACCGCCGCCGCCGCCACCACCGCCACCGCCACCGCCACCGCCACCGCCACCGCCACCGCCACCGCCACCGCCACCGCCACCGCCGCCGCCGCCGCCGCCACCGCCGCCACCGCCACCGCCGCCGCCGCCACCGCCGCCACCGCCACCGCCACCGCCTGGCGACGATGAAGACGACGACTGAGCCGTGTGCAGCGCTGTGCAGCACTGCACTGCCAGCGGGACGTCCTGCATGTCCGGGGGCCCCGCGATGCAGGCGCTGGGGCGCAGCCGGCAGGGAGTCGCCGGAGTCGAAGGGGCGCCTACAGCGTCGCAGGCCTTAAAAGAAGAAACCCCGGGCAGTTACCCGGGGCTCAGCGTCACGGCAGCGACGAGCGCGCGGCCGGCCCGGTGGGATCAGGGCTGCTTGATGAACTTGGCCGCGCGCGCGTACTGCGCGATGGAAGCGTCCTCGATGCGCGCCAACTGCCCGTCGGCGCCTACCGTGGCAAACAAGTAGCCGCTCGGCGTGCTGGAGTGGGTCCGGTAGCTGGCCACTGCGAGATCGCCGGCAAGGTTCAGGTGAACCGATCTGTAACTCGTGGGCCCGCTGCCGAGGGCATTGGTGCCGTCTCGCTGCAGTTCGCCGGATCCGGAGGACGGCGCGGCCGCCGAAATGGATCTTGCAGACGCGTCGAACAGGTATGTCTTGACGCCGCCAGGGCCGGACGTCACGAGCACTCGGCCGTTGCGCGTGCTCAGGCCGCTGTGCATTGCGGATGTTGCCATCCGAGTCAGCGGTTCCGGCTCGGCGGCAACCGCAAGCGAATAGGGGATCAGAAAGTTCTCAACGTCCGTCACGAACAGCACATCTTCGGCGATCTCTCCGCCAGTGGCGGCCGCGAACGACAAGCCGATCGGGGGAGATAGGAGGTCTCCCGCTACCTCGAACATCACGGAGCCGTCGTGTACATACCGGCCATCCGGAGAAAACGTCAAGAAGCCAGACCGCGTGGTATCCGTCTGAGAGTTCGATGCCCTGCTCAAAGTGCCTGTGTCAGGAGCGACGTTCCACAGCACCACATACGAGAGCCAATCGTCTTTCTGCACCAACTGCGTGCCCGCCCGATTGATCGCCAGCGACGACGGACGGGCCGACTGCAGCTGGGTGCCCGTTCGTATCGCCCCGACGGGGGTGAGCGTGCCGCGCTGCCAATCGATCCGAAAGGTGGTGATCGCGTCGCCGCCGTGGCAGAAGGGGCGGCCACTGCCGTTGCACTCATAACCCGACGTGACATACAGCCACTTGCCCGAGGGGTGCATGACCGTATCGATGGACGCGTAGTCCGCTCCGATGCTCACCTGCCCCTCGCCGGGAGCATCTGCGCTCGCCGTGACGGTGAAGGTATTTCCATCGAGTACCGAAGCCACCTCCGATGTGAGGGCCGCAGCGCCGCCGTTGGCGAGCTTCAGTTCCACCGTATCTCCAACCTCCAGCCCATGGCTGGGCAGGGTGACGGTGACGAGGCCGTTCACATCGACCTGAGAATAGGTGACGGCGCGTGTGGTCACCGGATCGCGGTACAGCGTGCCGCTTGTGATCGCGCCCGAGGCGGTATCGATGACCGTGAAGGTGTCCTCGTCGATTCTGGTCACGGGGTAGGTGCCACTCGTCGCGCTGCCGCCGGTGCCCGCCGCGAACCGCAGCGGAATCCAGAGCCCGGTGCGGAGGTTGTGGTGCGGCATGTGCACCGTAACGGTGGTGCCGGCGCGCGAATAGCTGCCGGGGATGCCGGGCAACTGCGTGGTGCTGACCAGGGCTGCGCCGTCGCGCGACGCGGTGAACAGGTGCACCGACTTGCGGTCCGTGCCGACCACCAACTCGACGCCGATCGGAAACGTCGTGTTCTTCGCGACCAGCGTGCCGGCTGCGATTCCGCTCAGGATGTCGCCGAGGTCGGCCGTGCTGGGTCCGACATAGACGGCGAGGTTGCGGAGCACGGTCGTCAATGCGCCGGCTGAAGGTGACGTGCTGGGATCGGCGGGTGCGGCGAAGTTGGCGGCGATGGTGCCGTACGCCGTGGCGAAGGAAGCGGCGTCCGGCGCAGTGGCGGCCTGGACCGCGGCGGTGGTGAGCAGCGTGACGGGTGCATCGACCGTACCGTCGGTCGGCGCCGCGAGCACGGTGCGCAGGGTGTGGCTACCCATGGAGACCGGCGTGCCGCCGCCGGCGCAGGCGGTGCCGTCGAAGCTGGATTCGTCGCTGCAGTAGGTGCCGCCGGTGGATTCGACCAGCAGGTCTGCATGGGTGCCGGCCGGCAGGACGATGGAGTAGGTACCGTCTGCGCCGGTGACGACACAACCGTCGGTGACCGAGGGGCCGGACCCCGCCTGCGCTGCCAAGCGGTCGCCGCGGATACCGGCGCTGATCGCGTGGACACAGACTGCTGCGCCATGAACAGGTCCCTTGAAGACCTGACCCTTGACGGTGGCGGTCGCCGCAGCGGGGTCGGAGGGGGCCGCACCGCCGTTGCCGCCGCCGCCACAGGCGGCCAGGACGAGGACTCCGGCAAGTGCGGCGGCTCGCGTTGAAAACAAATGGGGCATATGGCGTCCTCGTCCTTGGAAAACGAGAACTTTAGAGATAAGAGACTGCAACGTCAACGCGGCAGTGAATGGCAGCCGCCCCGCCAAGTCATCGTTTCGAGCGGATGAGGGCCCCGCTGCACGAATGCGGCTCGCCCGTACGGCGCCGTGCCCGGCCCTCCGCGCGCGCCCCGTGCTCAATCCACCTTGGCGCCGGAGTCCAGCACGATCTTTCCCCACTTGGTCGATTCGGCGCGCATGAAGCTGCCGAACTGCTCGGGGCCGCCGGCAACGATCTGCATGCCCAGCCCCTGCAACTTGGTGCGCACCGCGGGCAACTGCAGCGCCTTCGCAACTTCGGCGTGCATGCGGCTCACCACCCCGGGCGGCGTGTTCGCCGGCGCCAGCAGGCCGAACCACTGCAGGGCCTCGAAACCCTGCAGGCCCGAGGCGGCGACGGTCGGCACGTTCGGTGCGACCGGCGAGGGCTGGGCGTCGGTGACGGCGAGCGCGTTGAGCTTGCCGCCCTGCACATGCGGCAGGAATGCGACCGCCGTGCCGAAGGCGACGTGCACGCGGCCCGCGACCAGGTCCAGCGTCATGGGCGTGTCGCCCTTGTACGGTACGTGCTGCATGTTCACGCCGGCCACCGACTTGAAGTATTCGGCGGTCAGGTGCGAGACGCTGCCGTTGCCGGTGGAGCCGAACATCATCTCGCCCGGCTTCGACTTCGCCAGCGCGACGAACTCCGTGACGTTCTTCGCCGGCACCGAGGGATGCACCACCATCAGGATGGTCGCGGTGCCGAGCAGGGTCACGGGGGCGAAGTCGGTGGCGGGGGCGTACGGAAGCTTCGGGTAGAGGCTGGGCGCGATCGCGTGCGTGCTGCTCGTCCCCATGAGGAAGGTGTGGCCGTCGGGCGCGGACTTGGCGACCAAGTCGGAGCCGGTCGTTCCGCCGGCGCCGGCGCGGTTGTCCACGACCACGGGCTGCCCGAGCGACTGCGACAGCTTCTCGGCGATGAGGCGTCCGACCACGTCCGTGGAGCCGCCGGCGGGGAACGGAATCACCAGCCGCACGGGTTTGGTGGGCCAGTCCTTGCCCGCGGCCGTCGCGGGGGTCTGCGCGAGCGCGCCCCCGGTGGCGAGGGCCAGGCCGAGGGCGCAGGCGACGGTGCGGCGGGTCATGGACGGCATGGAAACTCCTTGAGGTGCGGGGACGCGTTGGGGGGACCTGGTCAGGCGCCGGCCAGCGCGTGCGCCTGTGGTGAGGCCGGCGCAGGCTCGCCCAGCAATGCGGAGGCGATGCGTTGCGCAGTGTTGAGCGAGTCGGTGAGGCCCAGGTGTCCGTGCCCGGTCGCGAGCCACAGGCCGTGGTGGCCCGCAGCCGCCCCGACGACCGGCACGGAATCGGGCATGCACGGGCGATGGCCCATCCAGGTGCGCGTCGGCACGCCGTCCAGTCCGGTGAAGGTCTCGCGCGCGATGCGCCCGAGCACCGCGGCGCGGCGCGCGTCGGGCGGGGCGTGCAGCCCACCGATCTCCACCGTGCCGCCGACGCGCAGGCCTTCTTCCATGGGCGTGACGAACACCTTCTTGTCGGCCAGCACCACCGTGCGCGAGACGAGATCGCGCGCCCCCAGGAACTGCAGGTGGTAGCCGCGCTGGGTCTCGAGCGCGAGGTGCACGCCCAGCGGGCCTAGCAGCTCGCGCGACCAGGCGCCGGCTGCGACCACGACGTGATCGCATTCGAGTCCGTCTGCCGCCCCTTCGGCCCGCAGGCGCCAGCTCCCCCCTTCGTGCGCAAGTGCGTTCACCTGCCCGCGCTCGATGCGGCCACCCCTGGCAGCGAAGGCCTGCGCCATCGCCTGCACGTAGCGGAAGGGGTTGAGGATGGTGGCGTGGTCGGCCAGGTACATGCCGACCCGGTAGCGCGCACTGACGTTCGGCTCGAGCGCCTCGATGCCGGCGCGGTCGAGCCGCTCGACCTGGAAGCCGTAGGCCTCGCGCATGCGCCAGCCGCCGGCGTCCTTGGAGAGCGCCGACGCGTCCGGATAGAGGTGCAGGTGCCCGCGGCGCAGGAACAGCTCGGGCACGCCGAGCTCGCGCGTCATCGCTTCATGGGCCTCCAGCGCGCCCGCATGGTGCTCGTGCAGCTTTTTCCCGGCGGCGTCCACGGCCGACGGACGCGCCGACGCAACGAAGCGCATCAGCCACGGCAGCGCGTGCGGAAGGTAGCGCAGCGGCAAGTGCAGCGGGCTCTCGCCGTCGAGCAGCATGCCGGGCACCGAGGCGAGCACGCCGGGCATGGCCAGCGGCGCGACCGAGGCCGGGCTCACCGCGCCGGAGTTGCCGAAGCTGCAGCCGTGTCCCGGCTCGTCCCGGTCGATCAGCACCACGTCGGCGCCGCGCTTGCGCAGCGCAAGGGCGATGCTGGTGCCCACGATGCCGGCGCCGACCACGGCGATGCGGGGAGAGGTCGTCGTGTTCACGTCGGTCGCGCCTTCGCCCGCTTGTCCGATACCACCCGGCCGTCCTTCAGCACGAGCTGCAGCCGGCGCACGTTGTTGATGTCTTCCAGCGGATTCGAGCCGACGACGATCAGGTCGGCGATCTTGCCCGGCTCGATGGTCCCCAACTCGTCGCCCACGCCGCAGATCGCCGCGCCGTTGCGCGTGGCGGCCACCAGGGCCTGCCAGGGCGTGGCGCCGTCGCGCACCCACAGGCCCAGCTCCAGCAGGGCGGCGTCCTTGAGCGGGCGGATGTCCGAGCCGAGCGCCATCTTGACGCCCGCCTTGAGCGCCTTCAGGAAGCCGGCCTGGTGCACGTCGGAAGCGGCGTCGGCGCGGCAGCACAGCGCGTGCGCGAGGTTGCGGTTCTTGACCCAGCGCTGCTCCCAGTCGTTGGTCGCCTGGCCCGGGGTGAGATGGCTGATGGACAGCGTGGGCACGTACCAGCAGTCGTGCTGCAGGAACAGCTCGATGCACTCGTCGTCCAGGATGTAGCCGTGCTCGATGCTGTGCGCGCCGAGCCGGATGGCCGCCTTCACCGCCGGCGGGTTGGTGGCGTGGGCCATGACCTTGAACTCGCGCAGCTTGCAGATGTCGAACGCCGCCTTGAGTTCTTCCTCCAGCAGGAAGGAATGCTTGTGCAGGTCCCAGGCCGGACCCAGGATGCCGCCCGACAGATTGAGCTTGATGTGATCGACGCCGTTCTTGATCTGCTCGCGGATGGCCTTCACCCAGCCATAGGGACCATCGACCTCCAGCGCGTGACCCGAGGTGAGGAAGTGCCCGCCGGTGGTGGTGAGGAAGTGGCCCGAGGCGAACAGGCGCGGGCCGATGTGCTGGCCCGATTCAAATGCGCGCTTCCAGGCCACGTCGATGAAGTGGTGCGCGCCGGCACAGCGAAAGCCCACGATGCCCGAATCGAACAGGGCCGCCTGCAGCCGGTGGCCGAACAGCGTCACCTGGTCGGCCAGCGGCACGTCCGACAGCTGCAGGTAGTCGGGGTGGATGTGCACGTCCCACAGGCCGGGCAGCAGGTAGGCGCCCTGTAGGTCGATCACCTCGGCGTCGCCCACGGCTGGCGTGGCGCCGCCGTGGAAAATCTCCTTGATGCGGCCGTCTTCGAGCAGGACGGCGCAGTCCGGTTGGGCGCGCGGCTCGATGCAGTCGATCAGGTTCGCGCGGGTCAGCAGTGTTCTCATCGGATGGAGGTGGTCAGGAGATGCATGGGAGGGTCGGGCCGCGGGCTCACTCCGCGACTATGCCTATCTTGGCGGCCAGTTCCTTCCACTTCGCCACTTCGCTCTGCACGAAGCGGCCGAATTCGTCGGGCTTCTGCGGCGCGGCGATGATGCCGCGATCGTTGAAGGCCTTCTTCAGCTCGGGCGAATTCAGCGCGGCAACCGTCTCGGCATTGATGCGCTCCACCACGGCGTTCGGTGTCTTGGCCGGGGCGAACAGGCCGAACCAGGTGCCGCCGGTGAACGCGGGCACGCCGGCCTCGGCAAAGGTGGGCACCTGGGGAGCGCTCTCGAGGCGCTGGCGCGTGGCGACGGCGAGCGCACGCAGCTTGCCGCCGCGCACGTGTTCGAGCACCGCGGGCGGCGTGTCGAAGGTGTATTGCACCTGCCCGCCGAGCAGGTCGGTGATCGAGGGTCCGCTGCCCTTGTAGGGGATGTGCGTCGCCTGCACGCCGGTGATCGACTTGAACAGTTCGCCCGCGAGGTGGTTGGACGTGTTGTTGCCGAACGAGGAGTAATTGAGCTTGCCGGGGTTCGCCTTCGCGTGGCTGATGAACTCGGAAAGCGTGGTGGCCGGCACCGACGGGTTGACCACCAGCAGGAACGGCACCTGGCCGACCAGCGTGATGGGCTGCAGGTCGCGCACCGGGTCGTAGGGCATGGACTTCATCGTGATCGGCGCGATGGACACCTCGGGCGACGCGGCCAGCATCAGGGTATAGCCGTCGGGCTCGGCCCGTGTGACGGCGCTCGCGGCGACCGTGCCGCCCGCACCCGGCCGGTTCTCCACCACGACCTGCTGTCCGAGCCGGCGGCTGAGCTGCTCGGCCAGCAGGCGGCCGGCGACGTCGGTGCTGCCGCCGGGCGGGTAGCCGATGAGCATTCGCACCGGACGCAAGGGCCACGCTGCGGGCTGGGCCAGGGCGGTGCCGTGCGCCAGCGCCGCGGCGGAGGTGAGCAGGAAAGTACGACGTTGCATCAGATTCTCCAGGCAAGGCCGCCGCGTGGCGGCGGATCGGTGGACGGACATTGCACTGTAGGCCGCTGGCATATCGCAGCGCAATATGTGAATATCGATCTGCAATAACCCTGGAGTCGATCGATGCCCCGCTTGCTCACCGTCGCCGCAGCCCAGACCGGCAGCGTCGAAGATGGCGACCTGTCCACCATCGAGCAGGCCGCGCACGGCATGCTCGACGAAGCCGCCCGCCGTGGCGTGCGCCTGCTCACCTTCGCGGAGTTGTTCCTCACGCCGTTCTTCGCCAACCGGCTCGAGGAGGACTTCGACCGCTGGTTCATGGACGAGCGCCACGAGGTGCTGCTCGGCCTTCGCGAGAAGGCCCGGCAACACGGCATCGCGCTCGTGCTGCCCTTCGCCGAACGCGCGGCCGACGGCTGGTTCAACAGCGCATTCGTGTACGACGAGGCCGGCCGCGAAATGGGGCGCTACCGCAAGACCCACATACCCGCGTACTTCCCGACGGAAGGGCCCGGCGGCACGGGCAGTTTCGAGAAGTTCTATTTCGCGCCCGGGCCTTCGCTCGGTACCTTCGCGGTGGCGGGCACGCGCATCGGCATCCTGATCTGCAACGACCGGCTGTACCCCGAGGCGGGGCGCGCGCTCGCGCTGGCCGGCGCGGAGCTGGTCGTGATGCCCATCGCGTTTTCCACCTATGCCGACCCGGCGCAACGCAGCTCGATCTGGGAGGTGCCCCTGCGCGCCCGGGCCTACGAAAACGGCGTCTATGTGCTCGCGTGCAACCGGGTCGGCATCGAAGGCCCGCGGCACCATCTCGGGCGCAGCATGGTGGTCGATCCGCGCGGAATGATCGCGGCCGAAGCCGGCAGCCGAGAGCCCGAGCTGCTCACCGCCGAGATCGACCTCGATGCCGTCTCGGCCGCCCGCAAGCAGTTCCCCTGGTGGCGCGACCGTCGCGCCGACCTGTATGCCCCGCTCGTCGCCGGCCGCTGAGCGCACGCGCGTGCCGCCGGCGTCGCCGGCTCCTCGTGCGCCGGGCGGCACACCCCGCGCGCGGCGTGCCGCCGGCGCCACCGAAGGCGAAAGCCGCCTCTTCATGGGCTCGCTCGCCAAGTGCTTCCAGGTGCTGGAGGCGCTCAACGCAGCCGGCCGCGCCGTGGGGCTCACCGAGCTGGCCCAGCTCTCGGGCCTGGACCGCAGTGGCGTGCAGCGCATCACGCACACGCTGCGCGTGCTCGGCTACCTGCGGCAGGACCCGAGCTCGAAGGCATTCCGCCTGTCGGGGCGCATGCTGGAGTTCGGCCACACGGTGCTTGCGACCGACCAGCTGCGCGAACGAGCGCATCCGCACCTCGAGGCGCTGAGCCGGCGCACGGCGGAGACCGTGAACCTGATGGAGCTGGAGGGCAACGAGATCGTGTATGTCGCCCGCTGGCCCAGCGTGCACGCAGTGAGCGTGGATCTGCATGTCGGCTCACGCCTTCCGGCCTTCTGCACCGCGGCCGGCCGCGCCATCCTCTCGCGCATGGACCCCGCGGACGCGCTCGCGCGGCTCAAGGCCACGAGCCGCACCGCCATGACACGCCACACCGTCACCGACCTCGCCGGCCTGCGGGCCGCGCTCGACACCGCGCGCGAGCAGGGCTATGCCCTCAACGACCAGGAAGCCTTCATCGGCGACATCTCCGTGGCCGCGGCGCTGGTGGATCGGGACGGCCAGCCGCTCGGTGCCGTGAACATTGCCGTGCCTTCCCCGCGGTGGCAGCTGCGCGACGTGCTGGCGCGCCTTGCGCCGCAGCTGCTCAAGACCGCCAGCGCGATCAACCGTGACATCCGCTATCTGTAGTTCCTCAACCCGCAACAGGAGAAATCCATGAAGCTCGCTCGATGGTTTGCAACGCTGGCGGCCTGCGCCGGCGCCGCGGTGGTGCCGCTCGCCGCCCACGCCCAGGCCGACAACTACCCCGAACGCACTATCACGGTCGTGGTGCCATGGCCTCCCGGCGGGTTCACCGACAAACTGGGGCGCATGGTCGCCGAGAAGATGGCCGCGAGCCTGGGCAAGCCCGTGGTAGTCGAGAACCGCCCGGGCGCGAGCGCGGGCATCGGCTCGGAGCACGTGATGCGCGTCGCGCCCGACGGCTACACGCTGCTGGTGACCTCCACCGACGGGACCGTGAAGCTGCTGCAGGGCAAGGGAACGGACCCGGTCACGCAGTTCACGCAGATATCGATGCTCGCCTCGCAGCCGGTCACGCTGTCGGTCGGCCCGAAGTTCAAGGGGAACACGCTGGCGCAGTTCGTGGAACAGGCCAAACGCGAGCCGGGTGCCATCGCCTTCGCGTCCAATGGCGAGGGCGGCGCGACGCACTACGGCATGGAGATCTTTGCCCGCCAGGCGGGGATCAAGCTGAACCACATTCCGTACAAGGGCACCGCGCCGGCGCTGCAGGACCTCGTGGGCGGCCAGATCGAGGCCACGCTCGTCAGCCTGCAGGGCGTCGGCGCCCAGCTGCAAAGCGGCCGCGCACGCGCGCTCGCCATCACCTCGCCCAAGCGGGTCGAGGCCGCGCCGAACATTCCCACCTTCGCCGAGTCGGGCTATCCGAACTTCGACCTGACGCTCTGGTACGGCATGGTCGGCCCCAAGGGCATGCCCGAGCCGGTGGTGCGCAAGCTGAACCAGGCTCTGCGGGCCGCCATTGCCGCGCCCGACGTGCAGCAGGCGCTGCGCTCCGCGGCGGCCGAGCCGGTGAGCAGCACGCCCGAAGAAATGCTGTCCTTCGTGCAGAAGGAGGCCGCCCGCTGGAACGGCGTCATCGCCCGATGAGCGCAGACGACCCGTTCCGTCTGCGCCTGGCGGTGCAGGACCGGCTGATCGACTACTGGTGGGACGTGGACGCGAACGGTGCCCGCGGCGCCCTCGCGTTCTACACCGACGATTGCGTCTACGACATGTGCGGGCACGTGATGCGCGGGCCCGCGGCAGTGGGCGACTACTACGCCTTTCGCGACGCCCGCGGGGACCGGCTGGTACGCCACGTGCTCACCAACCTGAGCGCGCGCGTGGTGGACGCGGGCGCCGTAGCGCTGCGGGGCGTGCTCACCGTGTATGCCGCGGACGGGCTGCCCGTCCTGCCCTCGGCGCCCCCCATCCTGATCGCCGACAACCTCGCGCGCTTCGTGCAGTGCCCCGACGGGGTGTGGCGCATGCGCGAGCACACCATCGCGCCGCTGTTTCGCGGCGGGGTGCCGGTGCTGGTGCCGGGGGCCCACGCGTAGGCGGCCGGTTCTGCCCGGCTCGGGCCGGCCCCGGAAAGCCCGACGGAGCAGCCGCGCACGCCGATGCCGGCGGTCCGATGCTGCTCGGGTGGCGTGCGGGCGCCAGCCCCTGCCGCATCGATACCGCTGGCCTGTGCGCACTCCGCACGCCTGCGCCGCCGCACGTACGGCCCTCGGTCGGAACGGTTCTCCGCCCCGCAGAGCTGGCCCGCTGCGGCTGCGATCGGCGACTTTCCTGCTTGCCGCAGTGGCAACGCAGAACCATGTCGGGTTGGCGTCGCAGCACGCGGCGGTGATGAAGCGAAAGACAGGAGTTTCCATAAACAGTCGGGACAAAGCGCATGCCTTCCGCAAGTCGCCACATGGCGATATTCGCGCGCGGTGTGTCGCAGTCGCCGGCCAAGACGTCCTGCGATGCTCGTAAAGCACCGGCAAAGGGATTTGCGACGCGCATCCTCGACCACAGAACTCCACGGTGCGCAATATCCATCGACCCCGGTGGCGACCTGGCGCATTGCGAGCCTTTTGCACATTTCCCGCACCGCGTTCCGGAGAAATGCATCAATTCGACGGGGCGGTGAGGAAATACGTTAAATTCGCGGTTCCAACAACAGCTGGGTGTCCCCATGGCAAGCTACATCGAACTCAAGGAACAGGCTGAAAAACTGATGGCGGAAGCCGAGAAACTGCGCCAGCAGGAACTCGAGCAGGCCATTGCCGATATCAAGCAGAAGATGAAGGACTACGGCATTACGGCGCGCGACCTGGGCTTGCGCGGCGAAGCCGGCACCGGCGCCAAGCGCGCGCCACGCGGGGCAGGCGCCGCGAACAAGGTCGTCAAGTACCGCGGCCCGAACGGAGAAACCTGGTCAGGGGGACGCGGCCGCAAGCCGGACTGGATTTCACGCGCGCTGAAGGAAGGCAAGAACCTCGAGCAGTTCGCGGTATAAGGCCTTCGTTTCGAACAATGCGATGGTGCGCCCGCTCCATCGCATTTTGCTTTTGCGCTTTTCCGCTTCGTGCACGCCGTGCAATTGCCACCCATCCTCGCGACCGGCTGTGCCGACGTGAGTGGCGGGGCAGCATCCTGGCGTTTGCACATCCGTTGCGCACCGGGTCACCGCGCAACACGGTCGGGCGTACGGAAGTGCGGTCAATTTCAATTTGCATCCATCCGGGACTGGCTTGACAAATCTTCGCTGCCCCCGCCTGAATTCCGCCCACATCTCGATTGACGCAGTCGCGCGGCGGGTGCGCCGGTGACCGGGGCCTGGCTCACCCTGGGCGTCACCACGGCGGTGCAGGCGCTGGTAGCGGCCGCGCTTCTGACGCTCCCGGTCATGGCACCGGCCGTGGCGGAATCGCTCGGCATTTCAGCCGGCTATACCGGCCTGTACGTCGCTATCGTGTATCTGGGTGCCATGCTGGCCAGCCTTGCCGGCGGCGGAGCGGTGGCCCGGTTCGGCGCGATCCGGGTAAGTCAGGGAGGACTGGTGCTCTGTGCCTTGGGGCTGGCCCTGTGCGCGCTGCCGACGGCCGCCTCGATTGCCGTCGGCGCCTTCCTCATCGGCCTCGGCTACGGGCCGATCACCCCAGCGAGCTCGCACCTGTTGGCGCGCGGCACGCCCGCACACCGCCTGTCGCTCGTGTTCTCCATCAAGCAGACGGGCGTGCCGCTGGGCGGCGCGCTCGCGGGAGCGGTGGTGCCCAGCCTGATGCTGGCGCTGGGGTGGCAGGGGGCGCTGCTGGCGGTGGCTGCGGCGAACCTCGCCTGTGCCGTGGCGGCGCAGCCGGTGCGCGCGCCGCTGGACGACGACCGCGACCCGAAGCGCTCGCTGGTGATCGCAAACCTCGCGCAACCCGTTCGCCTGGTGCTGTCCCATCCGGTGCTGCGGATGCTCGCCGGCTGCTCCTTCGTCTTCTCGATCACGCAACTCTCCTTCACCTCCTATCTGGTCACGTACCTGCACGGCACGCTGTCGTACACCCTGGTGGCGGCGGGGTTCGTGCTGGCCCTGGCGCAGTTCGGCGGCGTCGCGGGAAGGGTGCTGTGGGGCTGGGCGGCCGACCGCGGCTGGGGTGCACGGCGAACCCTCGCGGGGCTGGGCCTGCTGATGGGGGCTTCGGCAAGTGCCACGGCGCTGCTGCAGCCGGGCTGGCCCTTGGGGCTGGTGGTGGCAATTCTGGTGGTCTTCGGCGGATCGGCAATTGGCTGGAACGGCGTCTACCTGGCCGAGGTGGCGCGGCGTGCGCCAACCGGGCAGGCTGGGCTGGCCACGGGCGGGACACTGGCCGTCACGTTCTTCGGCGTGGTGCTGGGACCGCCGGTGTTCGGTGCACTCTCCAGTTTCTTCGGCAGCTACCGCGCGGGTTTCGCGGCACTGGCCTTAGCCACCTGCTGCTGCGCTTGGGTGTTGCTGCGCGCAGGCGGCTCCATCGTGCGCGAACCTGTCTGAGCGGCGCAGGCGTGGCCGACTGACCTGACGGTCAGGGGCTAGAACGCGTCCTCGAGGAAGCCGGGCCAGAGCAGCTTTAGCCCGATATAGGCCTCGGCAGCCCACAGGATGAGATAGGTCCAGTCTCCAGTGGAGAACAGCTGGATCAGCCCCTTGGTGAGCATGAAGGTGAAGCCGAAGCTGGCGGCGGGCGCCAGCATGATCAGCAGCATGCCCTCGTCGCGCCACGACCTGCCGCCGTGTCGCCGGCGGTATGCGCGATGGTGCGTCACGCGTGCCGGGCGGCTGACGATGGGGGAGGCTGCGTTTTCCATCAGAGCTCCGAGGACGACTGCGCATTCACAGGCGCGAGGCGGGGCTGCGGCAGCCGCCGCCTTGGCGAATGTGTGAACAGCGTAGGCATTCGACGAAACAACCGCTTACAAATTGCGATGGCGGATCGTACTCCATAGGCTCGGCCAACATGCAAGGGTTTTCCGCGTCTGCGCCGAACACGCCGTGCCGCGCCGCGGTGGGCGGCGCGTTCCGCAGGACACAATCGCCCGATGGCCCAAGGCAAACGCATATCGACAGACATCAGCGGCGAGGCTCTTGCGGCCATCCACGAGCTGGGCGCCGCGGCGCGCGCTGCGCGCTTGCGGGCGGGCGAGTCCCAGTCCCATGCGGCGCAGCGGCTGGGCGTGCATGTGCAGACCATCGCGCGCGTCGAATCGGGCGAAGCGGGCGTGGCCGTCGGACATGTGCTGGGTCTGCTGGCGCTGTATGGCGTAGCCGTGCGAACGCTTGCACGACCCGGGCAAGAGCCTGCGGCAACGACGGATTTGCCGGCTCCCTAGCTGACGGTGGCCCGCCGGATGGCACCGAAGCAGGAGGCAGAACCGCAGCGTCCACGCCGCGCCCTGTGGTGCCTTGAAGGGTTCGCGCATGCGCGGGCTGGCGACGCGCTCCGCGGCTCAACTCTCTTGAGTTGTGAATGCCGCGCCAGTGAGCCGCCCCCGATCGGCTACACCGACGACCAGAAGTCGCGAATCGCGTCGCCAAGGGTGTCTTCGCCGGAGCCGAGGTGCGCCACGATCGACATGTGGTTGTGCCCCATGCACTGCAGCACGCGGGGTGCCGTCCCGGCCTGGACGGAGAGGCGGTGTGCGAACTCGAGTCCGTAGACGTCGAGGAGCGGGTTCTCGTACTGGGCGAGGGCCACCATCGCGGGAATTGCGCAGCGGTGTGCATGGGTGACTGGCGAGCGCGCCTCGTAGCAGCCGGTGTCCTCGCCGAAATAGGCCCGCACGCCTGGAGCATTGGGGTTGCGCGGCGATACGTCCGCGCGCAGCCGCCCCGAGACCAGCACCAGCGCGCGCGCGCGGCAGGGCTGCTGTGCCAGCATCGGGTCGCACGCATAAGCGGCTGCGTGCGTGCCGCCGGCCGAGTGGCCCACCAGCAGGATGCGTCCCGGGTCGCCGCCGCAGGTGGCGGCGTTCCGGTGGACCCATTCGAGGGCGGCGGCGAGGTCGAGCGCGCCCTGCGGATAAGGAGCCTCGGGCGCGAGCCGGTATT
Source organism: Ramlibacter sp. AN1015 (assembly GCF_037726105.1). Lineage (NCBI taxonomy): Bacteria > Pseudomonadati > Pseudomonadota > Betaproteobacteria > Burkholderiales > Comamonadaceae > Ramlibacter > Ramlibacter sp. AN1015. The sequence continues at coordinate 12,095 of NZ_JBBJUM010000018.1, read as the reverse complement.
CCACGTTGACCCCGATGAAGCCGCGCCGCGCGAACCACAGCGGGACGTTGTCGTAGAGGCCCTCGGGCCCGGACTTCGCGCCGCGCACGAAAGCGCCGCCGTGGACGAACACCATCACGTCGGCCTGCGTGGCAGTCATGGGCCGGTACACGTCCAGCACCTGGCGTGGGTGCTCGCCGTAGGAGATGTCGCGGGTGATGTCGATGCCTGCGCGCGGCTGCGCGGCCAGGAGCGGCGCGTAGAGCTCCTTGACCAGCTGGCTGTGTCGCGCGATGTCCTCGGCGTAGCGTGGGCCGAGCGCGTCGAGGGCGGCGCGAACCCGCCCCAGGTCCTCCGGCGGCATCTCGCTCATGCGCGGCAGGCGACGGCCTCGACCTCGACCAGCCAATCAGGGTGCGCCAGCGCCGGCACCACCAGCAGCGTGGACGCGGGGCGGGATTCGCCGAGGAAACGCGCGCGCACGGGGCCGAGCAGCTTCACCTGTGCGGCATCGGTGACGAAGGTGGTGACCTTCACCAGGTCGCCGGCGTCCATGCCGGCCGCGTCGAGCACGTTCAGCAGGTTCTGCCAGGCGGCCTCGGCCTGCGCTTCAAAGCCCTGGGCCAGGCTGCCGTCAGGGCGGATGCCCACCTGGCCGGCGACATGGAGCCAGCGCCCCGCCGCGGGGGCCACGACGCCCTGGCTGTACGGGCCGAGGGGCGCCGCCACGGTCTGCGGATTCAGGCGCTGCAGGCTCATGGCTGCACCAGTCCGGCCTGGCGCAGCACGCCCTGCCACTTGGTGGATTCATCCTGCACATAGCGCGTGTACTGGTCCACGCTGGCGGTCTCCGGCTCGGCGCCGAGGTCCCGCAGGCGCTTTTGCATCTCGGGCGCCTTCAGCACCGCGGTGAGTTCGGTGTTGAGCCGCTGTACCACCGGCGCAGGCGTGCCGGCGGGTGCGAAGATGCCGAACCATGCGGTGACTTCGTAATCGGCGAGGCCGCTCTCGCGTGCCGTGGGCACGTCCGGCAGCAGGGGGCTGCGCTGGCGCGAGGTGACGGCCAGCGCCTTGAGCTTGCCCGACTGCACGTTCGGCACGGCGGTGGCGAGCAGGTCGAACATCATCGGCACGTGGCCGGCCAGCACGTCGTTCAGCGCCGGGGCGCTGCCCTTGTACGGCACGTGCAGCAGCTGCACCTTGGCGGCGCTGCCCAACAGCTCTCCCGCGAGGTGGTTCGAGGTGCCGGGCCCGGCAGAGGCATAGCCCACCTTGCCCGGACTGGCGCGGGCCATGTCCAGCACCTCTTTCACGCTCTTTGCGGGCACCGACGGGTGCGCCACGAGCACGAAAGGAATGGCCGCCACGGGCGAGACCGCAACGAAGTCCTTGATCGGGTCGTAGCCGACCTTGTTCATGCCCGGGTTGATGGCCTGCGAGCTCACCGTGCCCAGGAGCAGGGTGTGGCCGTCGGCCGGCGCGGAAGCGACCGCCTTGGCACCGATCGCGGTGCCGGCGCCCGGCTTGTTGTCCACGATCACGCTCTGCCCCAGCCGCTCCCCGAGCTTCTGTCCGATGGCGCGCGCCAGGATGTCGGCCGATCCGCCGGGCGGGTAGGGCACCACCAGCGACACCGGCTTCGCAGGGTAGGACGCTTGCCCCTGCGCGAACGGCGCGGCGAGGGCGAGCACCGCGGTGGCGGCCAAGGCATGGAGGCGAGGTGCACGGATCATGGCGTTCTCCTGGAGTTGTGGATCGGGTGAATCAGGTGACTTCGGTGGATCAGTGCATGCGTGCGGCCGCATCGACCTCCGGCACGGCCGGGATCTCCACGCCATACGGCGCGACGTCTTCGCGGATCTGCTCGAGAGCGCGCCGGATGATGGCCATCTCCTCGTCGGGGTGCGTGGCACCCAGCCCGTGTTCGGCCGCGAGCGCGCGGTTGCGGCCGGCCCGGCGGCGTTCGTCGTCGGGCAGGTTCACCACCGCATAGACGCCGTTGAGCAGGCTGCCGCGCAGCTTCTTGGCAACCTTTTCGCCCAGCAGGCGCTTTTCCTGTGCGGGCAGCTCGCTGAAGAAGCGCCGCATGATGATCCGGCCGAACTGGATGTGCCGCGCTTCGTCGCGCAGGATCAGCTGGCAGGCGTGGCGGATGGATGCGAAACGCGCGTTCTCGTAGCGCGCCTGCAGCAACTCGCCCGACAGTTGCTCGAACAGCGTGTTCACCGCAAGGCCGGCGAAGAAGCTCATGGCTTTCTCGTCGCGCTCGTCGTGGAAGCGCGGAATGACCGCCTTGAAGTAGTCGGCGCGCGGCTCGGTCTGGTAGCCGCCCAGTGCCTGCGCCACCCGCACCGAAGCATCGTGGTGGCGCAGTTCCTCCACGATGAAGTTGGTGATGTGCTGTTTGATCTCGATAGGCTGGTGGGCAAAGATGGCGTCGCGCAGGCGTTCGGCGCCGTACGGCAGGGCACCGTGCTCCATCCAGGCGCGCAGGCTCCACCACTCGCCCCCGGCCTGCCGCACCTCCTCGGGCAGCTCGGCCGATCGCAGGTCGGAAAAGTCGATATCGGCGGGGCTCCAGGCAAGTTCGCGCGCCTGCTCGCACAGGCGCTGCACTTCGGGGTATTCGGTGGAAAAGCGGATCGGGTACGGATTGGGCACCTGGGCGATTTCTTCGAGCAGGGAGGCTTGCATGGCGGCGTGTCTCGGTCGTTCGATGGGTGGATGGGGATGGAGGCAATCGATCGTGACCGCGATCGGGGCCTTGCGTCCAATACCGTTGCGCCTGCCTGGTGATAGCGGCGCCGTATCACCGAGGGTGCGCCCTCCTAGAATGCGAAATCATGGACCTGCGCCAGCTCCGCCAGTTCGTCGCCGTGGCCGAAGAGCGCAGCTACCGGCGCGCTGCCGAACGGCTGCACATCTCGCAGCCGCCGCTGAGCGTCGCCGTGCAGCGGCTGGAGGCGGATGTCGGCGCCCAGCTGCTCGAGCGCAACCGCCATGGCGTGCGCCTCACGCCGGCGGGAGAGGCCTTCCTGCTCGAAGCGCGGCGCACCCTGGCGCACGCGCAGCTCGCGGTGGAGATCGCCCAGCGCGCGGCCAGCGGCAAGCTGGGGACCCTGCGGCTGTCCTTCGTGCCAAGCGCGGGGTTCGCGGTGGTCCCGAGGCTGCTGCGCGAGTTCCGCAAGAGCCATCCCGACGTGAAGCTGATCCTGTCGGGCGAGACCACCTCGCAGCAGATGGCGGCGCTGGCTCAGGGCAGCACCGACATCGGCCTGGTGGTGCCGCCGCTGCACGAGGCGCGCGAGCTGCGGGTGAAGCTTCTGTGGCAGGAGGACCTGGTGCTTGCCGTGCCGCCCGAGCACCCGCTCGCCGGAGAGCTTCGGGTGCAGCTGCGCGACCTGGCCGACGAGGACTTCGTGGGCTTCCCGCTCAAGGAAGGCCCCGGCTTCGAGAACGTGGTGGTGGCGGCCTGCCAGGAGTGCGGTTTCACGCCCCGCTTCGTCCAGACCGCCTCGCAGATGCAGGCCATCCTCGCGCTGGTGGCCAGCGGCCTGGGCATCGCCCTGGTGCCGCACGCGCTGCGGGTTGTGCACATCGACAGCGTTCGCTTCCTGCAGGTGCGCAAGCGCAATGCGGCCGTGCGCTACGGGCTGGCACTGGCCTACGGCGCCGGCAACGCCAACCCGGCGCTGCATGCGTTCCTGGCCACGGCCGATCGCGTTCGGCGCGGCCGATGACGGAGGCCCTCGCCACCGCCTGGAACGTCGCCGGCGTGGCGGCGGTTTTCGCATTGGCCGGCGCCGTGAAGGGGCTCACCGGCATGGGGTTGCCGACGGTCGCGGTCAGCCTGCTGGGGCTCTGGATGGCCCCACTGCAGGCGGCCGCCCTGCTGGTGGCGCCTTCTCTCGCGACCAACCTGGCGCAGTGCCGCGGACCGCACCTGCGGCGCCTCGCACGCATGCTCTGGCCGGCCTGGCTGGGCCTTGCAGCTGCGACGGTGCTTGCGCCACCGTGGACCGCGGCGGTCGATGCCCGGGTCCTGCTGGGAGTCGTGCTCGTGCTGTACGGCAGCTGGGGGCTCGCGCGTCCGCGCTTGCCCGACCTGCGCGGCAGCGCCGGCCTTGCCGGCTTTGTCGCAGGCAGCGCGACGGGCCTGGTCGCGTCGGCGACAGCCGTCTTCGCCCTGCCGCTCGTGCCTTTCCTGCAGTCGCTGCGGCTGGACAAGGACGAGATGGTGCAGGCCCTCGGTCTCGGCTTCACTGTGGCGACCCTCTCCCTGGCCCTGCGCATCGGCGCGGTCGCGCCCGGGCAGCTCGTGGGGCCGGGTCCTGCGCTCGCGGTGGTCGCCGCATTCCTGGGCATGTGGCTGGGCACACGCCTGCGCGGCCGCATCAGCGCGCAGGCGTTCCAGCGGTCCCTGCTTCTGACGTTCATCCTGCTCGGAGTCGCCAACCTCGCCAAGGGGCTCGCCTGATCGCGCGGCCAATCGACCGTGCCGGCGCCGGGCGGACGCCCCCATGGCTCGCCTGCCCATTGATAAGATGCGCGGCCCCGCTACTTCGTGGCAGGTCGCCGCGAGGGGGCGCGAAATAAGGAAGGTCATGTCAGCTCAGCCGGAAGCGGAATTCCTATCGACCGGAATTCCCGGGCTCGACTCCATTCTCGGTGGGGGCCTCACACCGCACCGCATTTATCTAGTCGAAGGCGAGCCTGGTGCGGGAAAGACCACCACGGGCCTGCAGTTCCTGCTCGAAGGGGTGCAGCGTGGCGAATCGGTCGCCTACATCACCCTGGCCGAGACCCGCGAGGAACTGGAGTGCGTGGCCGAGTCGCACGGCTGGACGCTCGCCGGCATGCACGTGCACGAGGTGCTGCCGGACGAGAAGCTGCTCGATCCCCAGGAGCAGTACTCGATGTTCCACCCGTCCGAGGTGGAGCTGGCCGACACCTTGCGCAACATCCTGGGCATCGTCGAGGAACTGCAGCCCACCCGCGTGGTGCTCGACTCGCTGTCGGAGCTGCAGCTGCTGGCCGAATCGGCCCTGCGCTACCGGCGCCAGGTCCTGGCGCTCAAGCAGTTCTTCTCCAAGCGCCGCTGCACCGTGCTGCTGCTGGACGACCGCACCGCTTCGGCGAACGGTGATCTCCAGGTGCGCAGCATCGCGCATGGGGTGATTCAGCTCGATCACTCGGTCAAGGACTACGGCGTGGAGCGCAGGCGCTTGCGCGTGGTGAAGTTTCGCGGGCGCGCCGTGCTGGGGGGCCTGCACGACTACAACCTCAACAAGGGCGGCCTGATCGTGCACCCGCGGCTGGTGGCCGCGCAGACGCGCTCCATCCTCAGCCGCCAGCAGTTCAGCACGGGTCTGCCGGAGCTGGACACGCTGCTTGGCGGCGGAGTCGAGGAGGGCACCAGCACGCTCATCGTGGGGCCGCCGGGCACGGGCAAGTCCTCGCTCGCGATGCAGCTGGTGACGGCGGCCTACAAGCGCGGCGAACGCGCGGCCATGTTCCTGTTCGAGGAGTCGCAGAGCAATCTGCTGCACCGCGCCGACGGCCTGAAGCAGCCTTTGCGCGAGGCGCTCGAGGTCGGGCGCTTGCTGGTCCGCCAGATCGATCCTGCGGAGCTGTCGCCGGGGCAGTTTGCCAACGCGGTGCGGGAGACGGTCGACGAGGGAGCGAAGCTGGTGGTGATCGACAGCCTGACCGGCTACCTCAATGCCGTGCCCGACGAGCGTTTCCTCACCACCCATCTGCACGAGTTGCTGACCTACCTGGGACAGCACCAGGTGATCACCGTGATGGTGGGTGTGCAGCAGGGCATGCTCGGGGGCAGCATGTCCACGGCGATGGATGCGAGTTACGTGGCCGACAACGTGCTTGTGCTGCGCTACTTCGAGGACAACGGCGAGGTCAGGCAGGCGGTGTCGGTTTTCAAGAAGCGCGGCAGCATGCACGAGCGGACCATCCGCGCTTTTTCGATGACGAAAGATGGCATTCGCGTGGGGCCCGTGCTGCGTGGCTACCGCGGGCTGCTGACGGGAGTGCCGGTGCCGCCCGCCGGCGGTTCAGCGTGAGGGAAGAGGGGCCGCCCGCGTGGACCGCCGTATCCTGATCCGACTGCTGTCCTCACAGGACGCGCGGCTCGCGTGCAGGGTGCTCGAGACTGCCGGCATCGAGGCCGCGGTCTGCGACAGTGACGCGGCGCTCGAGCGCGAGGTCGCCCGCGGTGCCCTGGGCGCGCTGCTGATCGCGGAGGAGTCGTTCTCCGAACCGGTGATGCTCGCTCTGGGCCAGGCCCTGGCGAAGCAGCCTGCCTGGTCCGACCTGCCGGTGCTGGTGCTGACCAAGCGCGGGGCCGACTCGCTGGAGAGCCAGCGCGCCATGGAAAAGCTGGGAAATGTGACGGTGCTGGAGCGGCCGTTGCGCACGATCTCCCTTATCAGCGCGGCGCGCTCGGCGCTGCGAGCGCGCGCACGCCAGTATGAAATGCGCGACCTCAACCGCCGCAAGGACGAATTCCTGGCAACGCTCGCGCACGAGTTGCGCAATCCGCTCGCACCCATCGTGAACGCGATGGCAATCGTGGGACGCCTGCACCCCTCGCCCAAGGTCGATGCCCTGGTGGGCATGGTGGATCGACAGGTGCGCCACCTCACCCGGCTGGTGGACGACTTGCTGGACGTGGCGCGCATCACCAGCGGCAAGCTGCTGCTGCAGCCGGGGCCGACCAGTGCCGCCGAAGTCGTCAACCATGCGGTGGAGATCGCGCAGGAGGTGCTTCTCAACAAAGGGCATCAGGTGCAGGTGCGGCAGCCAAGCGCTCCCATCGCGCTGCAGGCGGACCACGTCCGGCTGGTGCAGGGCATCGCCAACCTGCTGGTCAACGCCGCCAAGTTCACTCCGGCCGGCGGCGAAATCAGCCTCGAGGTGCGGCATGCCGGCCCCCGGCTCGAGTTCGTGGTCACGGACACCGGGCGCGGCATCGCCGCGGCAGACCTCGAGCAGATATTCGAGATGTTCGAGCAGACGCGCGTGGCCGGCGAGCCGAGTAGCGGGCTGGGTCTCGGGCTGCACCTGACCCGTGCCTTCGCGCAGCTGCACGGCGGAGGCGTACGTGCATTCAGCGAGGGTCCCGGCCGGGGCAGCACTTTCGTGCTCTGGATCCAGCACGAGGCCGCGCAGGTATCGGCCGAGCCGGTCGAGCCGGCAGAACCTGAAGCGCTTCCGCAAGCTGCTTCAGGACGGTGAGTGCGCCAGCCCCCGCGCGCACGTCGTCAGGGTGGCGGCAGCTCGATGTCCACCTGCCCACCTCCCAGGGCGCCGCGGCCGAGCGTCATGCGGCCCCGGTGGCTGTCCACCAGGTCCTTCACCACGGCCAGTCCGACGCCGTGGCCGGGCACGCGCTCGTCGCCCCGCACATGCAGCTGCAGCACCCGGTGCGGGTCGCGAAACCCTTCCCCGTCATCCTGCACCTGCACGTGCAGCGCCCCAGCGCCATCGCACCAGGCACGCACCTCGATGCGCTGGCGGGCCCACTTGGCCGCGTTGTCCATGAGGTTGCCGAAGATCTCAAAGGCATCCCCCTCGTCCATGCGCCAGCGCACCTGCGCGGTGCAGTCGATCGAGAAGGCGAGGCTCCTGCCGGCATACACCTTTTCAAGTGACTCCCGGATGCGGTGCAGCACGGGTGCGAGTGCCAGCGGCGCGACGAAGCTCGCGACTCCGGTGGCGGCCGCGCGGCTCAGCTGGTGGTGCACGATGTCGTCCATCCGATCGACCTGCTGCGCGACGGCGGCTCCCAGCTGTTGCGGGTCTCCGAGGGCGGAGCGCAGCACCGCCAGCGGTGTCTTGAGGCTGTGCGCGAGGAAACTGAGGGCTTCCTTGTAGCGGCTCTGGCGCACGCGCTCCTGCTGGATCAGCGCGTTGAGGTTGGCGGTGAGGGCAGCCAGCTCGCTCGGATAGCGCTGCTCGATGCGCGTCTGCTCGCCGCGCTCGATGCGGCGAATCTCCTGGGCGATGCGGCGCAGCGGCGTGAGGGCCCACTGCAGCAGCAAGGTCTGGGTGACCAGCAGCAGCAGTGCGGCGCCGCCGAGCCAGCGCCAGAGCGTGCGGCCGAAGACGCCCAGTTCGCGCTCGAGGATGGCCTCGTCCTGCAGCACCGACAGCACCAGCCGGGCGTCACCCGAGCGCCCGGCCCAGCGCACGGCGTAGCGGGCTGACAGATAGCCGCGCTGGTCGGGACCGCGCAGCGTTTCGAAGGACCAGTCGCCCACTGCGCCCTCGCGTTGCAGGGGCGGAGCAACGCCCACGGTCGATGGCGACTCCCAGGTGCGCCCGGTCTCGGCATTGAAGATGCTGGCGTACAGGCCGGAGCCCGGCAGCGAAAGCCGCGGCTCGGCGACGGAGCGGGGCATCACGAGGGCTCCCGCGTCGTCGAGCTCCGCCGCTGCCAGCAGCAGATAGACGGTAGCTTGCAGCCGAGCGAAATGCGCCGAGCGCACGCTGTTCGCATGCGCGCGCTGCAGGGCGATTCCCGCGCCGACCAGGAACGCCAGCAGCAGCACCGCGGCGCCCAGCAGCAGGCGCGCGCGGATCGATGCGAGCGCCCTCATGCGAGCGTGAAGCGGTATCCGCGACCGCGCAGCGTTTCGATCGGAAGCAGGGTGCCGGCCGGATCGAGCTTGCGACGCAGCCGCCCGATCAGCACCTCCAGCACGTTGCTCTCGCGGTCCTCGTCGTGCGGGTAGAGGTAGTCGGAGAGCTCCTGCTTGGTGACTACCCGGCTGCGGTGTCGCACCAGATAGTCGAGCAGGCGCCACTCGAATGCCGTGAGCTCCAGGAGCTGTCCATCCAGGCGCGCGGCCTGAGCCGCCATATCGATGGCCAGAGGCCCCAGGGTCAGCACGTTGGAGCCGGCCTGGGCGGAGCGCCGCAGCAGGGCACGCAGCCGCGCTGCAAGCTCGGGGTAGTCGAAGGGCTTGACGAGGTAGTCGTCGGCGCCGGCCTCCAGGCCCTGCACCTTGTCCTGCCAGCTGCCACGCGCGGTGAGCACCAGGATCGGCGTGGTGCGGCCCTCCTTGCGCAGCGCCTGGACGAGGGACAGGCCGCTGAGCTTGGGCAAGCCGAGATCGACCACGATCACGTCGCTCGGATACTCGCGCGCCTGGAACAGCCCGTCTTCGCCATCGACGGCGCGATCGACGCGGAAGCCGTCCGCCTCCAGTTGCCTCGCAAGGCTGTCGCGCAGCGCGGCGTCGTCTTCGATCAGCAGCAGGCGCATGGAATGGCGCTTCCGTTCAGAGCGGCCGTCCGCTGGCGGCGTCGATCAGCAGTACGCGGACCTCGCCGCGGGCAGTGAGCAGCTTGACCCGCCAGACCGGCCTGCCGCCCTGGTCGGCAGGCTCCACCAGCAACACGCGCCCGCCGGCGGTGCGCTGCGCCACCGCGGCCGCCTGGTCCGCGCTGACGGCGGCCCACACCGGCGGGGCGAGGAACATCAGGACGGCGCAAGCCAGGGACATCAGCAGTTTCATAAGGGACGGTCGCGTGGGGGTGCCGGGGAATGCTACTACCGCTGCGCGGACAGCACCGGCTCGACGGACACCCGCACCTGCAGGTGGTTGCCGGGGTGCTCGCGCAGGAAGGCGGTGTGGTTCTGGCCGCGGTATTCGTAATCGACGTGGTAGCCGGCGAGCCGGCTCTCCACCGCGTTGACGGTGCGGCACTGCTGCACCTCGCGTTGCTCGTACACCGGCGCCGGCGCCGGTTGGCCCCAGCGATTGCCGTTCGCGTACTGGTCGCCGGCGTAGGCTCCCACCACGGCGCCCAGCACGGTGGCGGCATCGCGGCCGCTGCCCTTGCCGACCTGCCGCCCGAGCGCGGCGCCGGCGACGCCTCCAAGCAGGGCGGGACCGTACTCCTGCATGGGCCCCGCCGCAGCGCCGCGACGGGGCTCGGTCACCCATTGGCTGGTGCACTCCTGACGCGGCACGGTGATGTTCTCGTACTGCGGCTGGACGTTGCGCACCCGTGCGTTATCGACAAAGGTCTGGGCGTTTGCTGCTGCGCCGGCGGCGATCAGCAGCGAAAGGATGGCGAAGCGTTTCATGCGGGGCTCCTTGGTTGGTATGGCCGAAGGATGCGCGGCGGCGAGTGAACGCAAGCTGAACGAATTCGCAGGTGCCGTTGGCGCACAATGAATCGCCGGCACCTGGTCGGCGCCCCTTCGCGAACGAGCTGCCATGAGTTTCGACACGCCTTCCTCCACCACCGCTGCAGCAGCCGTCGATCCGGTGCTGCTGGAGGTGTTCAACAACCTCTTCATGAACATCGCCGAGCAGATGGGGCTGCAGCTGCAGAACACGGCGCACTCGGTGAACATCAAGGAGCGGCTCGATTTCTCCTGCGCCCTCTTCGACGCGCAAGGCCATCTCATCGCCAACGCGCCGCATATGCCCGTGCACCTCGGCTCCATGGGCGAGAGCATCAAGACGGTCATCAGCGACAACGCGGGTGCCATGCGCCGGGGCGACGTGTTCGTGCTGAACGATCCCTTCCACGGGGGCACCCATCTGCCGGACGTGACCGTGATCACGCCGGTCTATCTCGATGCCGAGGACGCGCCCCGGTTCTACGTTGGCAGCCGCGGCCACCATGCCGACATCGGCGGCGTATCGCCCGGTTCCATGCCGCCGTTCTCCACGCGCATCGAGGAGGAGGGGGTGCAGATCAGCAACTTCCGACTGGTCGATGGAGGGCAGCTGCGCGAGCAGGAAATGCTGGACCTTCTGGGAAGCGGCTCGTGGCCGAGCCGCAATCCGCAGCAGAACCTGGCGGACCTGAAGGCGCAGGTGGCGGCCAACGAGAAAGGTGTGCAGGAACTGCGGCGCATGGTCCGCGAGTTCGGCCTCGAGACCGTGCAGGCCTACATGCAGCATGTACAGGACAACGCCGAAGAGTCGGTTCGGCGCGTGATCACGCAACTCACCGACGGCGCCTTCACGCTGCCCCTGGACAACGGCGCATGCATACGGGTTGTGGTGCGGGTGGATGCCGCCGCGCGCAGCGCAGAAATCGACTTCACCGGCACTTCCGCGCAGCAGGACAACAACTTCAATGCGCCCACTGCCGTGTGCATGGCGGCAGTGCTCTATGTGTTTCGCACGCTGGTGGATGACGACATCCCTCTGAACGCAGGGTGCCTCAAGCCGCTCAAGGTGCGCATACCGGAAGGTTCCATGCTCAACCCGAACCCGCCGGCGTCGGTGGTGGCCGGCAACGTGGAGACCTCGATGTGCATCACCAACGCGCTGTACGGCGCGCTCGGCGTGATGGCTTCCAGCCAGTGCACCATGAACAACTTCACCTTCGGCAACGCGACTCACCAGTACTACGAGACCATTTCGGGTGGCAGTGGAGCGGGCGACGGCTTCGACGGCACCTCCGTGGTACAGACCCACATGACGAATTCGCGCCTGACGGATCCGGAGGTGCTCGAGTTCCGTTACCCCGTGAGACTGGAGAGCTATGAGTTGCGCTCCGGCTCGGGCGGCAGCGGACGCTGGCGAGGCGGCGACGGCGGGGTGCGCCGAATACGATTCCTGGAGCCGATGACGGCCAGCATCCTCTCCAACGGGAGACGGGTGCCGGCGTTCGGCATGGCCGGGGGCGAGTCGGGCGAGCGCGGCAGCAACCGCGTCGTTCGCGCGGACGGCACCTGCGAGGAGCTGGACCATATCGCGCAGGTGGAGATGGTCGCCGGGGACGTCTTCGAGATCCACACGCCGGGCGGCGGGGGCTACGGTGCAGCCGCGGGAGAGTAACCAACTGCGTCAGGCATCGGAGGACAGCTCAGCACCCCCATAATCGCGCCTTCGCCGGAAAGCGAGGCCGCCAAAGCGGCAGCGGCAGAAGGGGTTTTCGGGTTGCGTATAATGCGCGCCTTCGCCGACCCTGAGGCGAATTCGGAAGGTGGTTGGCGAATTGCCGATATGTCTTGCGAACCTCTGTAGATTGAGTCCCGTGTAAAAACCGTGGCATAATCGCAGGCTCCGCTGAAAACGGCGAGTCACTGAAAAGTGGTGAGTTGGTCGCTGAATGGCGATTGCGGA
>NZ_JBBJUM010000017.1:0-90685 GCF_037726105.1 Ramlibacter sp. AN1015 | reverse complement strand
AGACACCGGGGTCGCCTTTCTTTGCCTACTTTCTTTGGCGAAGCAAAGAAAGTAGGTCGCCCGCCGGGGCGAACTCCCGGCGCCTCGCTTCGACTACAAAAACATCAACGCAGAACCTGCACACAAAACATGCCGTCAGCCGACGCGCCATCGCGCCATCGCGCCATCGCAGGCGTGCATCGATCAGCCGCCCCGTCGTGCATCCACCAACACGAACGCCACTCGCGCCGGCCGCCCGCTGCGGTTCGCCCACGCATGGTTGGTGCCCCGCTGGATCAGCACATCGCCTGCGCGCAGCACCGTCTCCTGCGTGTCCATGATGGCCACCAGTTCGCCCTCGAGCATGAGGGCGTAGTCCACCGTGTCGGTGCGGTGCATGCCCGGGTGCTCCCCGGGCTTGGGCTTGTGCTGGGCGTCGCGGTAGATGGCCCCGAAGGTCGCCTGCAGCATGCGCTCGAGTTCCTTCGGATCGCTGGGCTCGGGCGGGAAGTCGATGATGCGAAGCACCGTGCCGCCCCTGGGCGGCGAGACCCCCTGGTGCTGCGCGATGCTGTCGGGTGCATCGACCGCGCCGTCGCCGGCCGTGCGCCACACGTTGGTGACGCGATAGCCCGGGCGCTCGGGCACGAGCCGCACCGCCGGCGACGCGCCGTCCTCGGCAATGAAGGAGCGGCCCTGCGCGTCGTCGGCCGTGAGCACGCGGCGGATCGGCTGCATGTCGTCGGCCATGGCTACTTCTTCTCCAGGTTCAGGTCGGGAACCAGGTCGGCGTGCATGCGGTAGGTGCGATCGATGCGCTGCTTGAACGCGTCGGCCGGCAGGTAGGCCGGGATCTGCTGGATCGTCTGCGCAGCCTTCTTGAATTCGTCCGACTCCAGCACCTGCTTGCACAGTCCCTGCAGCTTGTCGACCACGGGCTTGGGCGTTCCAGCCGGCACATAGACGCCGTTCAGCCCCGGCGTCACCGCCGGAAAGCCAGCCTCGGTGAGCGCCGGAACGTCCGGCAGCGCGGGGTGCCGCTTGTCCGAGAGCACGGCCAGCGCGCGCAGGCCCTTGCCGCCGATCGACGAGATGGCGGGCGCCCCGAAATCGATTTGCCCGCCCAGCAGCTGGGGCAGCATGGCACCGTCGCCCCGGTAGGGAATGCCGTTGAAGCGCAGGCCCTGCGCCTTCTCCATCGCCGCCACCGACAGGTGCGGCACCGACGCCGGCCCCGCATGGCCGTAGGACAGCTTGCCGGGCTCGGCCTTGGCGCGCGCCACCAGGTCCTGCAGCGAAGTGATGGGCGAGTCGGGCCGCACCGCGAGCGCGAACACGTTCTCGAACACCTGGCACACCGGTTCGATCTGTTCGGCCTTGAACGGCATGCTGCGGGTGACGAAGGGCGCGTTGGTCAGCGCCGACGCCGGCGAGAACATCACCTTGTAGCCGTCGGGCGCGGCATTGGCCATGGCCGTGAAGCCCACCAGACCGCCCCCGCCGTCGCGGTTCACCACCGCCCAGGACTGGCCGGTGATCTGCGCTGCCTGACGCGCGAACGCGCGCGCCATGGCATCGACGCCGCCGCCTGCGGCATAGGGCACGATGACCTCGACGGACTTGCTCGGGTACGGCTCCTGCGCGAGCGTGCCGCCGACGGCGCCGCAGGCCAGCAGCGCCGCGGCTCCTGCGCGCGCGACGGTGCGCGCAAAGCTTGTGGTTCGCATGGGAAATCTCCTTGTTGTTGGGTGGGTGGTCAGGCCGGTGTCGATGTCGCTCCCGCATCTTCGGGCGGCGGCGTCCATCCCGGGACACTAAACGATGGCCGCTCGTTCAGGGTGTCGATGTCGAAGCCGGCGAGCTCCTTGTAGCGGCGCTCGATCTGCTGCAGCTCGGCCGCAGCCCCGCCGTGATCCCGTGCCCGCGCCATGGCGCTGACCCGAGCCATCACGTCGCCCGCCTGCCGCCGGTTGGCGAGCTGCACCTCGCTCACGCTCGGGCGACGTCGCGCTTCATAGGCCTGCAGGGCGTCGCCGACGCTTGCGTGGCGCGCCAGTTCCTGCGCGAGCACGCGGCCGTCGATGATGGCCTGTGATGCGCCGTTGGAGCCGAACGGGTACATGGCATGTGCGGCATCGCCCAGCAATGCCACGCCTTCGGCGGTCCACCGGGGCTGCGGGTCGATATCGGCCATGGGGTACTCCCAGGCCTGTTCGGAAGCCCGCACGAGCGCAGGGATGTCCAGCCAGGGGAAGCGCCAGTCGGCCACCCAGCGCGCGACGTCCTCCGGTGCGATGGCGCGGTTCCAGTTGCCCAGGTCGGGCTCGCCCGCGGGCGCGCCGGGCTGCGGCCGCACGATGAGCCAGTTGAGGGTGTTCGCATCGATCGGATAGACCACTGCGCGCCGGTGCTCGTCGCCCACGATGACCATGCAGTGCCCGCCGCGAAACGCCGCACCGCGTGCAGCGCCGCGGTACATCGTCCAGCCGTTGGTGGCCAGGGGCACGGCGCCCAGCGAAGCGGTGCGCACGGCCGAACGGATGCCGTCGGCGCCGACGACCAGATCGGCCTCGTGGCGGCAACGCGCCCCGCTGTGCGCATCCAGCGTGGTGACCTCCACGCCGCTGCCGTGCTGCGGCCGCAGCGCGGTGACCCGTTGGCCGGTCACGACCGCATTCGGGCCGAGCCGGTCGCGGACGGCGGCGAGCAGCAGTTGCTGCAGCCGGCCGCGGTGGATGGAGTACTGGGGCCAGCGGTAGCCCGCGCGCTCGCCGCGCGGCTCGGCCCAGATCAGCGTGCCGTTCGCATCGTGATACGCGAGCTCGTGCGTGGCATGGCCTTGGCGTTCCAGGGCTGCGGCCAGGCCGAGCTCCGACAACTCACGCACCGCATGCGGCGGCAGGTTGAGCCCGACACCGACCTGCTGTATCTCGCGCGCGGCCTCGACGACCGTCACATCGGAGAAGCCCGCCGCATGCAGGCTCAACGCGGCGTTCAGGCCGCCGATGCCCGCGCCGGCGACGAGGATCCTCACGGCTTGAGCAGCTTGGCCCGCCCTACCAGCGAACGCTCGGACTGGTAGAAATCGGCCGCCCACTGCGGGTACTCCTGCGGCCCCTTGTACCAGTAGGTCTGGCGCAGCTGGTCCAGCAGCTTCGCGTATTCGGGATCGTCGATCGCAGCCTTGAACGCGGTGTTCAGGCGCGCCACGATCTCGGGCGGCATGCCCTTCGGGCCGACCAGGCCGTAGGGCGCCGGGTACGCCAGGTCATAGCCCAGCGACTTGGCCGTGGGCACGCCAGGCATCCACGCCGCAGGCTTCTCGTCGAAGGACATGAGCACGCGCAGCTTGCCGGACTGCACGTGCGGCAGCAGGCTGCCGACCGCATCGACGCTGGCCACCGTGTGGCCTCCGAGCAAGGCGGTCGCGTTCTCGCTGCTGCTCTTGAAGCCGATGTGGTTGGCCTGCACGCCCGCCATGCCGGCGAAGGCCTCGGCCAGCAGGTGCATGGTGGTGCCTGCGCCGGCCGTACCGATGCTCAGCTTTCCGGGGTTCGCCTTGGCGTCGGCCACGAGGTCGGCCACGCTCTTGTAGGGCGAGTCGGCGTTCACGGCCAGCACGAAGGTGTAGCCGCCCAGGCCGGCGATCCAGGTGAAGTCCTTGAGCGGGTCCCAGTCCACGGCCTGCATGTGCGGCACGCGCAGCAGGCCTGCGGTAGCCGCGGCGATGGTGTAGCCGTCGGGCTTGTCCGACTTGGCCATGCTCGATGGCGCCAGGGTCGCGCCCGCGCCCGGCTTGTTCACCACCACGATGGGCTGGCCGAGCTGCTTGGATGCGAGCTCGGCGAGCTTGCGGAAGGTGATGTCGGTGGGCCCGCCCGCGCCGAAACCGACCAGCAGGCGGATCGGGCGGTTGGGATAGGGATCGGCCGCGCGCGACAAGGAGGGCACCGCGGCCAGGACGGCCGCGCTGGCCAGCAGGGCACGGCGTACGGGGGAGAACTCGGGCATGGGCTTTTCCTTCCGGGAATGCGTGGAGGGTCGGACGCAATTCGTCCGCCTGGCGGACGTTCTGATCCGCTCTGCGTTCAGTATCGGGAAGGAACGCAGCTCCTCGCAAGGCAGGGATGTCCCTAGGGCGGGACAGCTCCCCTCACTTACCCCCTGGCGCGCAGGCGTGCCGCCGTGTTGCGCAGCTCGCCCAGGAACTGCTCGATGGCCGCTTCGCGCGTGAACTGGCCGGACGTCAGGCTGACGTTCAGGGCCGCGATGGTGGCGCCCTGGCGGTCGCGCACCGGCACGGCCAGGCCGCAGATCGATTCGTCGAGCTCGCCATCGACCCACGCGTGCCCCTGCTCGCGCGCGAGTTCGATGGCCTCCCGCAGCTTCCTGCGGTCGGTCACCGTGGCACTCGTGAGGCGCGACACGCTCGCGTGCTGCAGGTAGTCGTCGAGCTGTTCGTCCGGCAGGCCGGCCAGGAGCACGCGCCCCATGGATACCGCGTGCGCGGGGAGCCGGCTGCCCAGCGACGGGCTCATGGGCAGGATGCGTTTGGCATGCTGGCGCTGCACGTACACCAGTTCTTCGCCGTCGAGCACCGAGAGCGCGCAGGACTGGCGGATGCGGGCGCACAGCTCCTCCAGGGCCGGCTGCGCGTCGCGCCAGTAGGGCAGCGAATTCAGGTACGACAGGCCCAGGCGCAGCACCCGCGGGGTGAGCCAGTAGCGCTTGCCGTCCGAGCGCACGAAGGCCATGTCGATCAGGGTCAACAGAAAACGGCGCACCACCGTGCGGGGCAGCTCCACCGTCTCGGCCACCTCGGCCAGGGTTTGCCCGCCAGCCGCCTTGCCGAGGGCTTCGATCACTTTCAGGCCGCGTGCGAAGGTGCGCACGAAACTTTCGCTTTCGGGGGTCGCCATGGATTTCCCTTGGTTGACAGCCGAAAACCGGCCGCCCAATAATGACCACGAGGCGGTCACAAGTAACCGCTAGGCGGACATTCTATCGTTCCCGCCGCGCTTGTTCAACCACGCCCACGACACCTCGCCAATCCTTCACTTCCCCTCCATGCTTCCATGACCGAAACCGCATTCGAAACCGACTTCTGGAAGGACAACGCGTTGCGCAAGACCTGGGAGGAGATCATCCCGGGCGAGCCGCGCAAGACGCTGCCCTACACCCTCACGCTGGACGCCATCCAGAAATACTGCCGCGTCGTCGGCGACCTGCATCCGCTGTATTTCGACGAGGCCTATGCCAAGGCGTCGCCCTACAAGGGGCTCATCGCACCGCCGGCGATCCACATCCTGCTGATGTTCTCCTGCACGCCGCCCGACGACTGGATGCGCAGCCCCGGCACGGTGAACGCCGGCCAGTCATGGAGCTACAACATTCCCGCACGGCCCGGCGACACCATCCGCCTCGAAGCGCGGGCGCTCGACAAGTTCATCAAGAAGGACCGCCTTTTCGTGGTGCACGACAACGTGTTCTTCAACCAGCACAACCAGGTGATCTGCTCCGGCCGCGGCTGGACCATCCGCCCGATGTGAGCCCGAGGACCTCGACATGACACAAGCCGCACCCCGCTTCGACACCGGCCACCGCATCACCGGCACGCCCTGCTCGCCCACCCGCGAATCCATTCGCGCGTTCTGCGAAGCCTCGCTCGACTTCAACCCGCTGCACCTGGACGACGAGTACATGAAGGGCAGCTTCGGCAAGACCCGCTTCGACGGGATCATCATGCACGGCATGAACAACTTCGGCGTCATCACGAAGATGCTCACCGACTGGGTCTATCCGCTCGGCGGCATGCAGAAGCGGCTGGAGACGCGCTGGAAACAGCCGGTCAAGCCGGGCGACACCATCACGCCCACGGCGGTGGTCACCGCCAGCCGCGACACGCAAAGCAGCCGCTGGGTCATGCTGGACGTGCAGGTGCGCAACCAGCGCGAGGAAGTCGTCGCCACAGGCGAAGCCATGGTCGAGTTCCCGCTGGCGGCCTGACCGGGCGCACACTCCACCAGACAACCACACCACAGGAGACACGCATGCAGTTCCCCGGAAAGTTCCTTCGGATCGGCGCCACCGCCCTCGCCGTCTCGGGTGCGCTCTTTGCCGCCGCCCCCGTGCTCGCGCAGGCGCCCGCCTTCCCGACCCAGCCCGTGAAGATCGTCGTGCCCTTCCCGCCCGGCGGCACGACCGACATCCTCGCGCGCCAGCTCGCCACCGAGCTGCAGGGCCGCTGGGGGCAACCCGTGGTGGTCGAGAACCGCCCGGGCGCGAGCGGCACCATCTTCTCGGAGCAGCTCGCGCGCATGCCGGCCGACGGCACCACGCTGATGCTCACGGCCACGCACCACGTGATCAACCCCGCGCTGTACAAGAGCATCAAGTACGACACGCGCAAGGACTTCACGCCCATCGCGCTCGTCGCTTCCGTGCCGAACGTGCTCGTGGTGCACCCTTCGTTTCCCGCCAAGACCACCAAGGAGTTCATCGCCCACGCCAAGGCCAACCCCGGCAAGGTGAGCTTCGGCTCCACCGGCACGGGCGGAGCCAACCACCTCTCGGGCGAGCTGTTCAAGTCGATGGCCGGCATCGACATGGTGCACATCCCGTACAAGGGCGCCGCGCCCGCGCTCAACGACCTGCTCGGCGGGCAGATCCCGGTGATGTTCGACTCCATACCCGGCGTCCTCCAGCACATCCAGTCCGGCAAGCTGCGGCCCGTCGGCGTGACCTCGGCCAAGCGCTCGCAGGCGCTGCCCGACGTGCCCACCATCGACGAGTCGGGCCTCAAGGGCTTCGAGGCCACCGCCTGGTTCGGCCTGTACGCACCGGGCGGCATGCAGCCGCAGCTGCGCGAGAAGATCGCCGGTGACGTGGTGCAGGCGCTGCAAAGCCCCGCCATTCGCAGCCAGTACGCCAAACTCGGCGCCGAGTCCGGCAGCATGAACCAGGCCGAGTTCGCCAAGTTTGTCGATTCCGAACTGAACAAGTGGGCCAAGGTGATCGACGACGCCAAGGTGAAGGTCGAATAAGGTGGGTGCGCCGATCGACGCAGCCCGGCCGCGGGGACCGGGTGCCCTGTCGCACCTGCGCGTGCTCGACCTCTCCCGGGTACTCGCCGGCCCCTGGTGCAGCCAGAACCTCGCCGACATGGGCGCCGAGGTGATCAAGGTGGAGCGGCCCGGCCGCGGCGACGACACGCGCGGCTGGGGGCCGCCCTGGATCGCCGTGAGCGACGCCGAGGGCGCCGCCGGCGCCTCGCGCGATTCGACCTACTACGCCGCCGCCAACCGCGGCAAGAAGTCGATCACCCTCGACATCGCGCGCCCGGAAGGCCAGGCGATCGTGCGCCGGCTCGCCGCCATGAGCGACGTACTGATCGAGAACTACAAGATCGGTGACCTCAAGCGCTATGGGCTGGACTACGCGACGCTCTCGGCCATCAACCCGCGGCTCGTGTACTGCTCGATCACCGGCTACGGCCAGGACGGCCCCAGCGCGCACAAGCCCGGCTACGACTTCGTCTTCCAGGCGCTGGGCGGCCTCATGAGCATCACCGGCGAACGCGACGACCTGCCCGGCGGCGGGCCGCAGAAGGCGGGCATCGCCATCGCGGACGTGATGACAGGCATGTACGCTTCGATCGCCATCCTCGCGGCGCTCCAGCACCGCGAGGTCTCCGGCGCCGGCCAGTACATCGACATGGCGCTGCTCGACTGCATCGTCGCGCTCGGCGGCAACCAGGTCACCGGCTACTTCGCCACCGGTGAGCCGCCGCGCCGCTATGGCAACGCGCACGCGAGCCTGGTGCCCTACCAGGTGTTCGCCGTAGCCGACGGCGAGATCGTCGTCGCCGTAGGCAACGACGGCCAGTGGCTGCAGTACTGCGCCGCCATCGAACGGCCCGATCTCGCCGCCGACCCGCGCTGGACGAAGGTGACGGGACGCATCACCGGGCGCAACGAACTCGTGCCCGAACTCGCCCGCACCATGCTCACGCGCTCGCGCGCCGAATGGCTCGAACGCCTCGAAGCACGGGGGGTGCCTTGCGGCCCGATCAACGATTACGAGCAGGTCTTCCAGGATCCGCAGGTGCGCCACCGCGGGCTGCGCGTCGATGTACCGCGCGGTGACGGGACGGTGGTCTCCACCATCGCAAGCCCGCTGCGCCTGACCGCCACGCCCCCGGTGGTCGAGCGCGCCCCGCCCCGGCTGGGCGACTCGACGGAGGACGTGCTGACGTCCCTGCTCGGATTGACTTCGGACGACGTCGCGGCGCTGCGCGAGCAGCGGATCGTCTAGCGGTTCCCGCGCCTTCGGGCGCGTGCGGATAATGCTTCGCCATGACCCAAGCGCCCACCCCTCCCCTCTCCAAATCCCGCCGCGCAGGCGACCTGCTCTTTCTCGCCGGCGAGCTGCCCATCGGCGCCGATGGCGCGGTTCCGCAGGGCATCGAGGCGCAGACGCATCTCACGCTCGATCGCATCGAGGCGACCCTGCGCGCCGAAGGGCTCGGGCTCGCCGACATCGTGTCGGTCACCGCCTATCTCGTGGACGCCGCCGACTTCGCCGCGTTCAACCGCGCATACGCATCGCGCCTGCCGGTTCCCTACCCGGTGCGCACCACCGTCCGCGCCGACCTCATGCGCGCGCAGGCGCTGCTGGAGCTCACGGTGGTGGCGCACGCCCGTTCATGAGCGCGCAGGTGCTGGTTCTGGGGGCCGGCATCGTCGGCACCTGCACGGCGCTGCACCTGGCGATGCGCGGCCATCGCGTGGTCCTGGTGGACCGCCGCGAGCCGGGCCGCGAAACCTCCTACGGCAATGCAGGGATCATCCAGCGCGAGGCGGTGGAACCCTATGCGTTCCCCCAGGACTGGTCGGTGCTCGCGAACGTGGCGCTCAAGCGCGGCGCGGCGGTGCACTACCACCTGCGCGCGCTGCCCGCCATCGCGCACGGCTTGCGGATGTACTGGAGCCATTCGCGTCCGCGCACCCACGCGGCGATCTCCGCCCTGTACGCGCGCCTGATCGAGCACTCCACCTCCGAGCACGCCCCGCTGATCGCGCGCGCCGGCGCCGAAGACCTGGTGCGGCGCGACGGCTACCACGCCGTGTTCCGCAGCGACGCGAGCTTCGAACGCGCGGCGGCACGCGCACACTCGCTGGCCAGCACCTTCGGCATCCGCCTGCAACTGCTCGACGGCGCCACCCTGCGCCGGGCCGAGCCCGGGCTGCGCGCGGACGCAGGGCTCGCCGGTGCGGTTCACTGGCTCGACCCCTGGACCGTCAGCGACCCCGGCGAGCTGGTCGCCCGGTATGCCGCCCTGCTGGCCCGCGAGGGCGGCGAGTTCGCGCGGGGCGACGCGAACACCCTGCGCCCCTGCGGCAGCGGCTGGTCGGTACGCACCGGCTCCGGCACCGTGGAGGCCGAACACGCCGTGCTGGCGCTGGGCCCCTGGTCGGACGCGCTGGTGCGCACGCTGGGCTACCGCTTCCCCCTTTTCGTCAAGCGCGGCTACCACAGCCACTACCGCGGCAGCGGCCCGCGCCTGCCGATGCTGGACGCCGACGCAGGCCTGGTGCTCGCGCCCATGGCGCAGGGCGTGCGGCTCACGACGGGCGCCGAGTTCGCGCTGCTGGACGCGCCCGCCACCCCGGTGCAGGTCGATCGCGCCAAACAGCTCGCCAATGAGCTGTTCGAGCTGGGCGATGCGGCGGACCGGCCCTGGATGGGCGCGCGGCCCTGCACCGGCGACATGCTGCCCCTCATCGGGCCCGCGCCGCGCCACCGCGGGCTGTGGTTCAACTTCGGCCACGCCCACCAGGGCTTCACCATGGGGCCGGTGAGCGGTCGGCTGCTGGCCGAAATGCTCGACGGCACACCTACCGTGGTCGATCCGAAGCCCTACGCGCCGGCTCGCTTCGGCTGATTCATTTTCGCTCCCATGACGGCTGTCGGGCGGCAAGCCCGGCGGAGGGTGGCACCGTCGAGCAATTGCAGGCGGGGCTTTTGCGTAGCAGGCGGCTGCCGCCGCGCTCTTGCGACGAATCGCCTCCGCGGAGCGCAGGCTTGCGGCCGCGCCGCACGCTCAAGCGCTTCCGTGGCGCGCCGGCATGGAGCCGACGGTACGCAGTGCATTCAAGGGAATGCGCAGGTAGGCCACTCCGTTGGCTTCCCGCTCCGGCAACTGGCCGCCGCGGATGTTCACCTGCAGCGAGGGCAGGATCAGCGACGGTGCCTCGAGGCTCGCGTCGCGCGCCGTTCGCATGGCCACGAAGGCATCCTCGGTGATGCCGTCGTGCACGTGGACGTTCCTCTCGCGCTGCTCGCGCACGGTGGTCTCCCAGCACGGCTCGCGGCCCTGGGGCGGATAGTCGTGGCACACGAACATCCGTGTCGCGCCCGGAAGGTCGAGCAGTCGGCGGATGGAGCGATAGAGCGTGCGCGCATCGCCCCCGGGGAAGTCGGCACGGGCGGTGCCGACATCCGGCATGAACAGTGTGTCGCCCACGAAGACGGCGTCGCCGATGCGATAGGCCATGTCGGCCGGCGTGTGCCCCGGCACCAGCATCGCCGTGGCCTCGAGGTCACCGAGTATGAAGCTCTCGCCGTCGGCGAACAGATGGTCGAACTGGCGCCCGTCCGGCAGGAACTCGCGGCCCAGGTTGTACAGCGTCTTGAACGTGGTCTGCACCTGGCGGATGTTCTCGCCGATCGCGATGCGCCCGCCCGCGCGCTCCTGCAGCGTGCGCGCCGCCGACAGGTGGTCCGCGTGCGCGTGTGTCTCCAGGATCCACGCGAGGCGCAACTCCTTGCCGTGCAGGAAGGCGAGCAGCCCGTCGGCCGACCTCGTGGCGGTGTGGCCCGACTTGCTGTCGAAGTCGAGCACGGGGTCGATCACCGCTGCGGCACGGGTGGCCGCGTCCCACACCACGTAAGAGACCGTTCCCGTGGACCGGTCGTAGAAGCCCTGCGTCTGCAGGGTCGGGCCCATGCTGGCGTTCATGTGCGCACTCCTGAACGGACGGCGGATCTCAGCTGGACTCGACCCGTCCTTGCGCATGCTATGCGCAGGGAATGCGCCGACACAAGGTCCGCCAGGGACCGCTCACGCGCCTCGGCGATGTCGATCTCCGCCTTCGACGATCCTCGCGCCGCGAGCAATTCTGCCGTCGCGCCACAGCCTGTTACCGACCCGCGGTTGCAATCGGGCACCTGCGGCCGCATTGTGCTGAGCATGTGGAAACGGTTCTTCGTTCTGTGGCGGGTGGTGCGCGGCGACGCACTGCAGTTCTGGCGTGCCCTGCGGCACCCGCAGTCTCCCGGCTGGTTCAAGCTGGCGTCCGTGCTGCTGGTGCTGTACTTGATCTCGCCCGCCGACCTGATCCCGGACGTCATCCCTGTCCTGGGCGTCGTCGATGACCTGGTGCTGCTGCCGCTGGCGATCCGCTGGTTGCTGGATCGCTTGCCGCCGGAGGTGGCGCGCAGCATCTCCGCAGGGGGAAGGCGCGCCTGACGCGGGCGACGCCGCAACGGTTTCGCATCAAAGGCTGCGCAGCGAGCGGCCGCGCGTCGTCGATGCGTGCAGGACCTCCACGCGTGCCGGAGAAGCTCAGTCGGCCCGTGGCGGCGCAGCCTCGCCCATCGCTTCCTGCCATTGCGCCATCTTCAAGACCCAGTTGGCCATCCGGTCGCCGTTCGGCGTGTCTGCGGCGGCCGTGTTGGTCTTCACCAGCCGGTCGATCAGGGACTGCTGTTGCACGCTGAATTCGTCCGGAAACAGCGGCGTCACCGTGACGATGCAAGGCGCGCAGCGTGCGTCCTCCTGCCAGGCAAGCCCCGCGCCCGCGATGCGGTAGTTCAGGACGCCGCGCCGAAGCCGCATCTGCTGCGGCCCGCGCGGGGTCGGCACGTCGATCCAGCGGTTCGCCATCCAGGCGAAGCCATCGACCGGCAACTCGCAGGTGACGGTTCCACCGTCATCGACCTCGAACAGCGCGTGCGGCCGCAGCTCCACACGGACCCGCAAGCTTATGGTCCGCGCCTTC
Organism: Ramlibacter sp. AN1015; assembly: GCF_037726105.1. Classification (NCBI taxonomy): domain Bacteria; kingdom Pseudomonadati; phylum Pseudomonadota; class Betaproteobacteria; order Burkholderiales; family Comamonadaceae; genus Ramlibacter; species Ramlibacter sp. AN1015. The sequence goes on along the minus strand of NZ_JBBJUM010000017.1, from coordinate 78,644 downwards.
GCCCTGCCCTGCGTGCGCGCCACCGCCTCGAGCACCTGGCCCGGCCGCACCCCAGGCGGGATCTGCACGCTGCAGCGGTACTTCGTCGCAGGCGCCTTTCCGCTCGCGCCGCAGTCCGTGCAGGCCGGCCTCGTCGTGCCTGCCCCCTGGCACGCGCCGCATTCCACCGTGGACGACATCCAGGCAAACCACAGCGCCTGCGCCAGACGACCGGCTCCGCCGCAGGCGCCGCACCTGACCGGCTCGGCCTGCAAGCCGCTGCCCTGGCAGCTGGCGCAGTCCTCCACCACCTCCCCGCGCAACTCGCGCACACAGCCGCTCGCGATTTCCTCCAGCGTGAGGTGCTGCGTGTGCTGCGCGACGGTATCCGACGGCGCAGCATCCTGTGCACCACACGCCGTGTCGTCCCTGTGTGCACCCGGACCGGCGCCCTGCGCATGCGTGGAGTTCTCTGCGCCTTCCGCGTCCTGCGCGTCCTGCGCGTCCTGCGCGTCCTGCGCGTCCTCCGCGTCGCTCGCGCCGCGCTCATCGCGCGCTCCGTCTTCACCGACCGCACCGCGCCTGGATCTTCGGATTTCTTCGAGGGCACGGTTGATCCGCTGGATCTTGCGCAGCGCCTCGGGGCTGTCGTTGCGGTCAGGGTGCCAGCGCGCGGCGAGCCGGCGCCAGGCGGCCTTCACTTCGGCATCGCTGGAGCCCGGCGCGAGGCCCAGCTCCTGATAGCAGTCGTCCACGTTCAATGCGCGCTCCGTCCCTGATGTGCTGCAGCGCGGCATCGTAGTGGAGCCGACGCGACTCGCCCCGGCCGGTGCGCACGTTGCGGCATGTACGCAGGTGAACCGTGACAGGGTTGCGGCCAGCGTTGCTGGCGGCCGCATGCGAGCGGAGATCAGCGCGAGGCTTGCGCAGCGTCGGCAGGCCCGCGCGGTGCGCACACGCCAGACGCAGGCCGAATCGTCTGCGAACGCGTCACCGGGGCGCTGCGCGTACGGCAGCTGGCCTGGTCTTCACGGCGCCACCGGGTCCGAACGCCTGCACCGCGCGTACGAACTCCGCCGTCACCGGCGAGCCGTGGTCTTGCAGATAGATGCAGTTCACATCCAGAAGCCGGTTCGAGGCCGCTTCGAGCGCACGGAACGCCACGCCGGGAATCTGGACGTAGGCGGCTGATTCGGGCACCAGGCACGCCCCGAAACCCGCTGCGACCAGGGCAATGCCCGTCACGGCATCTTCGACCGTCTGGGCGAGCGTGGGGCGCAGGCCGTGACGCTCGAACAGCGAGAACACGACATCGGTGAAATTGGGGCGCGGTCCGCTCGCGAACAAGACCAGAGGACAGCCCGCAAGATCCTTGATGCCCAGGCGCGTGCGTTGCAGCAGGCGATGGTCCGCGGGAAGCGCCACGAACAGCCGCTCGTGCTGCAGGGTCTGCGTCGCGATGTCCGGGTAGTTCGCAGTGAGGCGGCTGAAGCCCGCGTGGATGCGACCTTGCCGCAGTGCTTCGATCTGGTCGCCCTTGTTCATCGTGTGGAAGACCAGTTCGACGCCCGGATGGTCCGAGCGGAACTGCGCGAGCAGGAGCGGCAGCCGGTCGAACATGACGGAGCCGAAGACCGCGACATGAAGCCGCCCGATATGGCCGTGGTGGGCGCTGGTGGCGCGCTCGGAGGCACGCGAGACCATGTCGAGGATGTTGCGTGCGTCTTCCAGGAACAGCCTTCCGGCATCGGTCAGCTCGACACCGCGGGCGTTGCGCTCGAACAGGCGGGCTGCGACTTCCTTCTCGAGCTGGCGGATCTGCCGGGTCAGCGGCGGCTGCGAAAGGTGAAGCCGGACAGCGGCGCGGCTGAGGTTCAGTTCCTCCGCGACAGCGACGAAGTAGCGCAGAAGCCGTAGTTCCAAGAGGATGCTCCCATACCCACCGGGTATCGCTCGCAGCGCGCGATGGTATTGGACAGTATATCGAGCGCCCCTGAGACTGCCCTTATCGACATCACTTCTGAAGCGACATGGCAGACAGCGCACTCATGCAGCCGCGCACGCACCGCGTAGCCGCGGACGTCGGGGGAACCTTCACCGACGTCGTGACGTTCAACGAAGAGACGGGACGCTCGTTTTTCGGCAAGACGCTCACGACGCCGGAGAGCCTCATCGAGGGAATCGTGACGGGCGTGCACAAAGCCGGGCCGCCGTTGGACGAGGCGCGCCTCTTCCTGCACGGAACGACGGTGGCGATCAACACGATCTTGGAGCGCAGCGGCGCAAGGACCGCGCTGATCACCACACGGGGCTTCCGCGACATCTACGAAATCGGGCGGATCAACCGCCCGGATGCCTACAACCTGTTCTTCACCAAGCACGAACCGCTCGTCCAGCGCTCCTGGACCTACGAGCTCACGGAACGCATGAGCGCGCGAGGCGAGGTGCTGATACCGCTCGCGGAAGACGAGCTGGAAGCCATCGCGCGCCAGCTGCGCGAGGAGCAGGCACAAGCGGTGGCCATCCTGTTCCTGCATTCATACGCCAATGCGGCGCACGAGATGCATGCCAAGCGCCGCCTGCAGGCGCTCTGCCCCGGCAAGTTCATCACCGCCTCGCATGAGATCTCGCAGGAATACCGCGAGTTCGAGCGCACCTCGACGGTGGCTGCCAACGCCTATGTGGGGCCGCGCGTGCACAGCTATCTGGCCGAAGTCGATGACCGGCTCGCGCGCGAAGACTTCCAGGGAACGTTCTACGTGGTGCAGTCCAGCGGCGGCCTCTTCGATGTGCGCACGGCGCAGAGCGAGTGCATCCGCATGCTCGAGTCCGGACCCGCGGCGGGCGTGATCGGCACGCGGGCCGTGTGCCAGCGCCTGGGACTGCCCGATGCGATCGCGTTCGACATGGGTGGAACGACCGCCAAGGCGGGCGTGGTGCACGCCGGTGAAGTCGTGATGGCAGGCAGCATCATGATCGGGGGGTATGCGTCCGGACTGCCGATCCAGGTACCCCTGATCGACATCCAGGAGGTCGGCACGGGCGGAGGCAGCCTGGCACGCGTAGAGGCCGGCGGCGGCCTTCGCGTCGGTCCGCAGAGCGCCGGTGCCGTGCCGGGGCCCGCCTGCTACGGGCGCGGGGGAACGCATCCCACGGTGACGGACGCCAACCTCGTGCTCGGCCGATTGAGCGCTGACCGCTTCCTGGGCGGGGAAATGCCCCTGGACGTAGAGAAGGCGCGCAAGGCGCTGGCCACGCACGTCGCCGAGCCCCTGGGCATCGAGGTGGTCGCCGCGGCGGACGGCATCATCCGCATCGCAGCCACCACCATGTCGCACGTGGTCACGCGCGTCACCACCGAGCGCGGGCTCGACGCCGGCAACTTCACGATGGTCGCCTACGGTGGCGCCGGACCGTTGCACGCCAGCCTGATCGCGCGCGAACTGCGTATTCCCAAGGTCATCATTCCGCCCTCGCCCGGCCACTTCTCCGCTTATGGAATGCTGGTGGCCGACCTGCGGCGCGATTTTGTGAAGACCTGGTTCCGCCCGCTTGCCAGCATGGACCTGCGCGAGATGGAGGCGATCTACGCGGGGATGGAGGCAGAGGGCCGCACGTCGCTGAAGGCGGAAGTACCCGACGAGCACGGGCTCACGACTCGCCGGGCAGCCGACATGCGCTACGTCGGCCAGGAGCATTCGGTCACCGTGGACCTTCCTGCGGTGCTGTTCGAGACCGACGACCTCGCAGGCATCAAGAAACACTTCGACGACACGCACGCGCGTCGCTACGGCTTCAGCACGCCGGCCGCGCCGTGCGAGATCGTGAGCCTGCATACCTCCGTCATCGGGTACTTGCCCAAGCCGCAGAGCCAGCGCCTGTCCGAAGCCGCCGGGGCAGCCGCATACGAAAGGCGCAGCGTCTACTTCAGCGACGCCGGCGGCTTTCTGGATACGCCGGTGGTGCAGAGGACGGACCTCCAGGCTGGCAATTCGATGGACGGCCCGGTTTTGGTAGAGGAGCACGCGTCCACCACCGTGATCTTGCCCGGCGACCGCCTGGAGGTCAGCCCCTGGGGCGACCTCGTCATTCATATCGGGAGAAGCTGAATGTTGACCAGCACAGCAGGGGCCACGCTGCGCACCGGCGCGGACGATCCCGTCATCACGGAAATCGTGCGCAACGGACTGGTGGCCATCACCGAAGAGATGAAGGCGATCCTCATGCGCACCGCCTACAACATGATCATCTACGAGGCGCAGGACTTCACCGTCGGCGTGTTCGATGCGCAGGGCGAAACCGTCTCCATCGGCATCGGGCTGCCGATGTTCATCCGGGGGATGAGCGACACGGTCAAGGCCATGATCGGGCACTTCGGCGTGGAAGATCTCAGGCCCGGCGACGTGCTGCTGACCAACGACGCCTACATCACCGGCAGCCACTTGAACCACATGACTTTCGTCGTGCCCGTGCACGAGGACGGTCGCCTGGTGGCGTTCACCGCGTGCATGGCGCACTGGGTGGACATCGGCGGGGTGCTGGACGGCATGACCACCGACATCTACTCCGAAGGGCTGCAGATGCCGATCGTCAAGTACGAGCGCGAAGGCGTCGTCAACAAGGACATCCTTGCCATCATCCGCATGAACGTGCGCGTACCAGACCGGGCCAACGGCGACCTGAATGCGCAGGTCGCGGCGGTGAAGATGGGCGCCCGGCGCTTTTCGGAACTGCTGCGCCGCTACGGGACGGAACCCGTGCTTGCCGGCATCGACGCGATCATGGATCACACCGAGGCGGTCGCTCGGGAACACGTGCGCAGTATCCCCGACGGTGTCTACGAAGCCGCGTCGTACATGGACGACGACGGCGTCGCATCGGGACGCAGGATTCCGATCCGCGTGAAGGTGACGGTGGCCGGCGACGAGATGGAGATCGATCTCACCGACGTCGGCGAACAGGTCAAGGGTTTCTACAACTCCGGCGAGGCCGCCGGTCGGGCCTGCTGCCAGGTGGCATTCAAGTGCCTCACGTCGGCGCTCGAGCGGCCCATCAACGAAGGCAGCTTCCGGCCGCTCAAGATCGTCCTGCCGCCCGGGCGCATCGTCAGCGCCGTGCGGCCGGCTGCCATGCGCTGGTGGATGACGTTTCCGATGACGGTGGTCGACACCATCTTCAAGGCGCTCGCGCCCGCCATTCCCGACCGCGTCATCGCAGGCCACCACGCAGACCTGATGTCGGCCATCATCAACACGCGCCGCCCCGACGGGCAGCTCGTGATCTTTTCGGGTGGGCTGATCGGAGGCGGCTGGGGCGCCAAGCGCGGCTCCGACGGTTCGCACGCCACCATCTGCATCAATGACGGCGACACCCACAACGCTCCCATCGAACAACTCGAAGCCAAGTACCCGGTCGTGATCGAGAGGTACCAGCTACGCAGGGATTCGGGCGGTGCCGGCACCTGGCAGGGAGGCCTGGGAACCGAAAAGGTGGGCCGCGCGACAGGCAACCTGATGTTCAACTGCCAGGTGGACCGAACCCACTGCCGACCGTGGGGCCTCTTCGGGGGCCTGTCGGGCGCCGGCAACCAGGTGTCGGTCCAGCTCGATGGCGAAGCGGAAACATTCTTTCCAAGCGGCAAGGTGCTGGCACGGGCCCTGAAGCCGGGAGAGCGCTACGTCCTGCGTTCCGGCGGCGGCGGCGGATACGGCAGCCCGCTCGAGCGGCCGATCGAGCGCGTCGAGCTCGACATCCTGCAGGGATACGTATCGGCCGGTCGCGCCGCCAAGGTCTACGGCATCGTCTTTTCGGACGACGGCCACATCGACGTGCAAGCGACCGCAACGCGTCGAGCGGAAATGGCCAACCGGGGCGAACCGACCGATGCGCAGGACGACACCCACGAGGCAAGTTCTCCGCTTGCCGGAACGATGTTTCGCTCGGGCGGACTTTCACGACTGCCAGGGCGCTGCTGCTGAAGCGTTTCCATAGTTCACAACCGACCAGGAGACATGAGCATGAGAAAGATCCTTCGCCGTACGACGATCGCGTTCGCGGGCGCCTTGTGCGTGGCGGCGGCATTGCCCGCCTTTGCGCAAACCGCCGATGCCTCGGCGACCAACTTCCCCAGCAAGGTAGTGCGCATCGTGGTGCCGTTCAGTCCGGGCGGCTCGGCCGACGCGTCTGCTCGCATCCTCGGCGAGCGCCTTGCGGAGATCTGGGACAAGCCCGTCATCATCGAGAACAAGCCCGGTGCGGGAACCACGGTCGCCTCGGCCCACGTGGCGCAGTCTCCGCCCGATGGTCACACCCTGTATCTCGCGTATGTCCTGTCCTATGCCACCTCGGCCAATCTGTATTCGCAGCTTCCCTACGATCCGGCAACCGACCTCGCGCCCGTGTCGTTGATCGCGGACGCGCCGTTCGTGCTGTCGGTCTCGCCCACCCTGAAGGTTTCCAGCGTGTCCGAGCTGGTCGAACTCGCAAAGTCATCACCGCAACCGCTCACGTACGCGTCCACCGGCAACGGGGCGGGCCCGCACCTGACCACCGAGATGTTCCTGCGACGCGCCAACATCAAGGCGACGCATGTTCCCTTCCGCGGCACCAGCGGCGCGCTTACGTCGCTGATGGGTGACCAGGTGCATTTCAGCGTCTTCGACGCCGCAGCACTGGGCCAGCTGCGAAGCGGCCGGGTGAAGCCCATCGCGGTGACCTCCGCCAAGCGCTGGCCCCAGTTGCCGGATGTGCCGACCATCGCCGAATCCGGGTTTGCCGGGTTCGACGTCTCTAGCGGCGCAGGCATCATGGTGTCGGGCAAGACGCCGCCCGAACTCGTGGACAAGCTCCACTCGGCCATCGTGCGCGCGATGGCGACACCGGCGGTGCAGCAGAAGTTCAGCGCCCAGGGCTTCGTGCCCCTGTCCAGCTCGCCGTCCGAATTCAAGCAGGCGCTGACCGCGCAGATGGAGCGCATGCGCACGCTGATCAAGGAGATCGGGCTGAAAGTGGATTGAAGCTGCTTGGCGCTGCGCAGCAGGTGCCCGCCAGATCGGACGGTCGCGCACGACGTGCAAATCGCCGCATGCGCGCTGGCCGCCGCAAGGGCCGGGCCGCTTCCGGGAGCAGCACGCTGCACCTTACACTCCGCCGCATCGATCCGCCCGAGAGGAGCCTGTGATGTCGAAAGTTCTGTGCGCCGGGTGCGGTGAACCCATTCGACGCCGGGCCGACTTCTCCATCGGCGGTCGCGTGCTCAAGCCGATGCACAACCGGTGCTACCGGCTTCACAGCGAACAGCTGCCCTGGTTGCGCAAACCCGGCTGGCCCATCAACCGGCTGTTCTCGTGGGTCGCGTTCAACGCACTGCTGCTGGCGGTGCTGTTGGTCGGAGCGACCATCGCGGGCGGCGTGCCGGACCAGCGCATCTTCGGCGAGCCGCTGATCATCCTGGCGTGCTTCAACGCCTGGCTGCTCGTGGGGCGCCTGCTGTCGTACTGGTCGTACGAGCGTCACATTCCGCACTGATGGCGCGTGCACCGGACCAGCGCGCCATTAGCGGACATGCACCGCTCGGTCGTGGCGGAGCGCGCGGCGTCGCCGCCGCGACGGGCTTGCGACGCAACGGTGATCGCCACGCCGTGCGTGGTGCAAGGCACGCTGCTCGCCCTCCTGGTCCAGTTCGAGCGCTGGCAGCACCAGAAGTCGCGTGAGCTCGAGCAGTGGGCCCGCGAACTCGGCTGCCCTGCCCGGTGACCGGGGCCGGAAGGAGTGCACGAGCTCCAAGCGGGGATGCTTCCGACGTGAACGGTCGAAGTCCGACCGATGGCAAGGCGACCACTGCGTGGCGGCGATGCCGGGTTGGATGCAACTGCGCGCCGGGCGACTAACCCTTGCGAAACGCCGACTCCTCGAACTTCGACTCCGGCGGAAAAACTAGCGTCGAAAGCGCCGGGTCGTGCAGCACGTCCGCCTTGCGCTTGCCGGCCTTCTCGCGCAACGCCATGACCAGGCACACGGCGCAGGCCAGCGCGAAGGAGAAGCTGCTCAGAACCGATTCGCGGCTATCGTACGCACCGACCGCAGCTAGGACTGCCAGGGCGAGGAAAGCGAAAAACTTCATACGGGACAACATGGCGGCAGCATAAGGCAGAGCAGCAGCTCCCGCCATGCGGGCGCCCCCGGCATGTTGCACGCCGGCCATGCCGCGCTGGTGGCGAAGCAACGCACCCGCCGGATGTGCTGGCATGTACGGCCGCCCTGCCCCGCCGACGCTGAGTGCGAAAACAAGCTGCTCCCCCTCCGCCCGGAGAGCCCTGCCCTGGCCGTCCCTGCGCTCGGGCTGCGCCAGCGAGACGGCCGCGGCGGCCCGGACCCGGGCGCAGCGGCCGCAGCCTCCGCCCGGTGCGCCGCGCAAGCAGTCGCGGGCCTGCGGACAAATACTCTGGCTCGGGTTCCGATCCGAAGAGACAATCCGCCGTCGGCCCGGGCGCACGCACAAGCTGTGGATGTGCGTGCGCCGCTGGCCGCGATGAGCGAGCAGGTCTGTTCCCGTAGAGGATTGCGATGGCCAATGCACAAGACGCACGCGCTACCCTGGTCGAACGTTTTTTCCAGGGCACCGGGGACAGCTACGACTTCATGGTCAATGCCGCGACCTTCGGCATCGACAAGCTGTGGAAGCGTCGCATCGTCAGCTTGATCCCGTCCCAATCGCGCCGCGTGGCGGACCTGGCCTGCGGAACGGGCATATCCACGCTGGCGATCGCCCGCAAATTGCCCCGCTGCCAGGTCGTGGGCGTCGAACTGCGCGACGAGTACCTCTCGATCGCCAGGGAGAAGGTGCGCCGCTACGGCGTGGCCAACGTCGAACTGGTCTTGAGCCGTGCGGAGGATTACCAGTGTCCCGAGCCGTTCGACTGCATCGCGTCGTCGTACCTGGCGAAGTACGCCGACATTCCCCGGCTGGTGGACAACGCCACGCACATGCTCGCGCCCGGGGGCCTGCTCCTGATGCATGACTTCACGTATCCGCCCAAGCCGCAGCTGGTGCGGCTCTGGCGCCTGTACTTCTACCTCCTGCAGCGCGTCGGGGGCCGCTGGTTCCCGAACTGGCGCGAGATCTACCACGGCCTGCCCGAGCTGATCCAGCAGACGCGATGGACCGAGGAGCTGACTGCCGCGCTGCAGGCGCAGGGGTTCACGGAGATCCGTCAGCAGGACCTGACTCTCTACGGATCGGCGTTCATCACGGCCCGCCGCGCGCCATAGCGCGAACGATCGCGTAGGGCGCGGCCCTCAGCAGCCCGACGTGCGGGCCGCTGGCAAGAAGATCGGCGGCGGCGACGGCTCGCTGCAGCCGGTGCCCGATCGCGGCCTCCATCCGATTGCGAAGCAGCGGTCGCAAACGCTCGGCGTGCTCGGGCGTAGGTACGCCGAAGCGCTCAGCCGCTTCGCCGTCAGCGCAGAAGTGCCACACGGCAGGCGCGAGCAGCGGGCACTGCGCCGCAGTGGGCGGGGCCGCAAGCCAGTCCTGCAGGTCGTCCGCGATCTGGTAGGCCTCGCCGATGCAGGCACCGTACGCGAAGGCGTGCGCCGCCACCGGGGCAGACACCTCTGCGGCCAGCGCGCCCAGTTGAGCCGCCGCGCCGAAGAGCACACCTGTCTTGAGATGCACCAGCCGAGGGTACAGACGCGCCGCCAGCGGGCCCGCATCCCGCGCGGGATCGGACGTCGCCAGCGGCTCCTGGAAAGCGCCCGCGGCCATGGTCGCAATCGCGCGCGCCATGACCACGCCGTCCTCCCGCCCCAGCTCCGCTGCGCGGGACAGGGCCGTTGCGAACATGAGGTCGCCCAGCAGGACCGCGCGCCGGGGCCCGAGCACCGTCCAGGTGGCGGCGCGGTCGCGGCGCGAGGTGTCTCCATCGACGAAATCGTCATGGATCAGGGAGGCCGCCTGCACGCACTCGACGGCCAATGCGCGGGTGAAGGCCGCCCCCGGCGAGCCGCCAAGCGCTTCGTTCATGAGGATGACCACGCAGCCCCGCAGGCGCTTGCCGCCCCTGAGCACGTCGCGCACCACCGATTGGTCGGCAGCGGGAATCGCGTCGAAAAATTGGGCGAGCCGCCGGTCGAAGTCGTGTTCGAGCCGCTCTCGGACGCACCGCCAGTAGACGTCGAATGCGGCCTGGCTCGATCGATCCATGCGGCGCCTCACGCCGACCAGCGCCAGGCGACGAGGCCCAGCCCCAGAAGGATCACTCCGACGCTCACCGACTGGAGGATTTTTTCCAGCTGCCGCATCTGAAGACATTCCGTAGCCGAAGCAGCCCCGCTCGCAGCGGCCCTGCTCAGGCGCTTGTACGGCCGGGACGCCGTTATCTCGACGAGGCTCAGCGCGCCTGCAGCAGCGGCGACCAGCAGTGCCGCCACGCTGACCTCATTGGTCTGCAGCACATGGCCCGCCAGCACGGGCAGCGCGCCCCAGGACAGAGCGAACCAGCCGTCGGTGTGGAAGCGGCCCTGGAACCACTCGAGGTTGTAGGCCAGCAGGAAAAAGCCCTCCACGATGGCGATCCCTGCGAGCAGGGGGGCGGGACCGAGCATGTAGGGCATTGCGATCGCATAGGCCGAGGCGACCGACACCAGCGCCAGCAGCCGCAACTGCCGCTTCGAAAACATGTCGCCCCAAGGCTTGGCCTCGCGGCTGCCCAGTGCGTCGAGCGCGTGGGCGCCGATCCCGAGAGCGAGGAAATAGATGACCAGGATCGCTGCGACCCGGTCCCAATGCACCACCTCGGCCAGCATCGCGCCGAACAGCGTGAACGCCAGGACCATGCCTGTATAGGGAAGAAACAGCAGACCCACCGCGGCACGAAACCGCGAAGAGCCCACCCTGGGGACAAACCATTCGTTCAGCCGCATGGTGGCTCCCTTCCGTGCCAACGGGTGGTGGCGCGGCATCCATTCTGTTCCAGAGCGCACGAGAACGTGCCGCAGAAGTCCTGATCAGTGACTCACGGGAGTTGGGCTCTGCCCGGAATACGTCGCCCACTGCACGCAAGGCGCCGGCTCGGAGTGCCGCAAGGCCGCAAGCGCTCGAGAGCCACCCTTCGTCCTGCTACATTGCTCGAGGCTTTGCGAAAGGAACACCGTGGCCAAAGGCGATCAGCGCAGCAACAAGATGGCGAAAAAGCCGAAGAAGGACACCTCTCGCCCCGCCGAGTCGTCGTCCGTTTCCGATCGGCCCGTGCCTCCCGTGACGGCGGTGCTGCCCAAAGGAAAACTGAAGAACAAGTGACACGGGAACGCGCGCAGTCTCCCCGATCCACGGCGGCCTGACGCACACCCACGACATCTCCAGGCGCCTGCGAGCGGCTCACGCCCCGCAGGCAACGGCAACACGACGCAACGCGACCCGAGCGCCACGCGGCGCACCGACGGTCGTGCCTGCCGTCCAGGGGCGAAGCTGGTCCCCTGCGCACGACACCCAGGCCCTCCCGCCTTCGCTCACCGCGGCTTCACCTCGCCGAGCAGCTCGAGGGCTTCGTCCTCCAGCACCTTCAGGGCGCGGATGAACACCTCGTATTCGCCGTCGCTCAGGCGCGAGCGCAGCCGCGCTTCACGCTCCAGCGAACCGGGCAAGCCGTTGCGCAGCAAGTCGATGCCCGCAGGCGTGAGCGCCAGCAGCTGCTTGCGGCGATCGCCCGGGTCGCTCACCTGCGTGATGACGCCCTTCTCGACCAGCTCAGAGGTCACGCGACTGACCTGGCTGTGGTCGTAGTTCGCCGTCCGGGCCACTTCACCGGAAGAAGACGTTCCCAGCCGATTGAGGATGACCAGCACGCGCCACTGGCGGCTCGTCAGGCCCAGCGTGTCCCGCACCGAAGCGTCCACCAGCCGCGACAGCACTTGCGCCAGAACGGAAACGCGATAGGTGATCAGGGACTCCGGCGCGTGGGCCGACACCTGGGCCAGCGACGCGCGGCTTCGAGCCTTCTTCGGCTTCACAGGCGAATTAGTTGCTTTTGCAATAGTTGCCATAGCACATACTAGCGGATAGGATGGTTGATCATCAGGAGACAACCCATGCATTCTGCTTCCCGCCGCGGCGTCATCGCGGCAACGCTCGGCCTGGCCCTCGGGCTTCCCCTCACGGCGGTTGCGGCCGACTGGCCCACCAAACCGGTGGTCCTGGTGGTTCCCCAGGGCACGGGCTCGGGCAGCGACGTGGTCGCCCGGCTGCTGGCCAGGTACATGGCCCCCGCACTGGGGCAGCCGGTCGTCGTCGAGAACCGCACCGGCGCCGGCGGCATCATCGCGCACCAGTCGGTCATGCGCGCGCCTGCAGACGGATACACGGTGCTCTTCACCTCCACCGCGCAGCTGCTGGTCGTTCCGGCGCTGTATGCCTCCGCCAAGTACACGCTGGACGACTTCGACCCGGTCGCGCCGGTCTTGCGTGCGCCTTTCGCGCTGCTGGTCGCCAACACGCCGGGCGCTCCGAAGACGGTCAAGGAACTGGTCGAAGCGCTGCGCGCCAAGCCCGGCGCCTATGCGTCGGCCGGCATTGGAACGATGACCCACCTCGGCTCTGAGATCTTCCTCAAGCGTGCCGGCGTGACGGCCTCGCATGTTCCATACAAGGGCAGCGGTGCGGCGCTCACGGACCTGATGGGCGGACAGGTGCTGTTCGCGACCGACTCGCTGACGGCGGCCATGACGCATGTGCGATCGGGCAAGCTGCGTGCGCTCGCCGTTACCGGCGACAAGCGGGAGGCGTCCCTGCCCGATGTTCCGACGCTGGCGGAGGCGGGATTGCCCGGCGAGCCCATCGGGGTGATCGGTGGCTTGTTCGCGCCCAAGGGCGTTCCGAAAGACGCCGCCGCGCGCCTCGACAAGGCCGTCAAGGAGGCTTTGCAGAACCCGGAACTCGCCGCGCGCTTCGCTGCCACCGAAACGGGCATCCTTCGCATCTCGAACGCGGAGTTCCTGGAGCAACTGCGCAAGGCCACCCCCTTCTGGCAGGGCCTGGTGCGCGAGCTCGACCTGAAGGTGGAGTGAGCTTGCAGCCGCAGACCGACGCGGGCTCCGGCCCGCAAGCGCAGCACGGGGGGCCACTGCACGGCCTGCGCGTGATCGACCTGTCGCGGCTGGTCGCCGGCAACATGCTGTCGCTGCAATTGGCCGACTTCGGCGCCGACGTGATCAAGGTCGAATCGCCGCGCGAGGGCGACACCTTGCGCCACTGGCGGGAGGACCTCGGAGCTGGCGAAGGCCTGGACGCGTGGTGGCGCGTGTATGGCCGCAACAAGCGCAGCCTCGCCATCGACCTGCGCGACGACCAGTGCCGGGCGGTCCTGCAGCGGCTCATCGCTTCGGCCCAGGTGTTGGTGGAGAGCTTCCGCCCGGGAACCCTCGAGAAAATGGGCTTCGCGCCCGACACGCTGCACGCGGTCAACGCCAAGCTGGTCATCGTGCGCCTGTCCGGCTGGGGACAGACCGGACCGTACCGCGACCTCCCCGGCTTCGGCAGCCTGCTGGAAGGATTCTCCGGCTTCGCGCACAAGCACGCGACACGCGGGGTCCCGATGCTGCCGAACATGGCGCTGGCAGACATGGTGTGCGGCGTGACGGGCGCATTCGCGACGCTCGCGGCGGTGCGGGAGGTCGAGGTGAACGGAGGGCGCGGACAGGTCATCGACCTCTCGCTGCTCGAGCCGATGCTGGCCGTCATGGGGCCCGACGTCACCGCCTATGCCGCCACCGGGCGCGTCTCTTCGCCGTCGGTGAAGATCGCCTCGCCCCGCGGCGTGTATCGCTGCCGCGACGGCAGCTGGGTCGCCATGTCCGGCTCGACCGACACCATGGCCCGGCGCGTGCTGGAGGCGATCGGCAAGGGTGCGCTCGCGAACGAGCCGCGCTTCGCCACCAATGCGGCTCGTGTGGCCAACGACGCCGAACTGGACAGCCTCATCGCCGCCGCCATCGCGGAACTCGACCGCCCCGAATGCCTGGCGCTGTTCCGCTCCAAGGGTGTGACGGTCGGCCCCATCTACGACCCGGCCCAGCTGCTGCAGGACGAGCACGTCGTAGCGAGGGAGTGCTTCGTACCGGCAGGCGATGCGCAGGGTACCGTCGTTCACAACGTGACGCCCCGCATGAGCGGCACGCCAGGCGCGATCCGCCACACTGCGCCGCGCGTCGGCGAGCACACCGAAGAGGTGCTGCGGCACGCCGGATGCACGCCGGCCGACATCGACGCGATGGCATCGCGGGGAGCGCTCAGGTGCAGCTGATGGATGCGCGGTCCCTGCTGTTCGTTCCCGCAACCTCGGTACACCTGCTGGCGAAGGCAGCCCAGCGCGGCGCGGACGCCCTCATCGTGGACCTGGAAGACGCTGTCCCGATGGACAGGAAGGCGCCGGCGCGGCAGATGGCCGCGCAGGCGATCGAGCAGCTCGTCGGCCAGGCTGGGGTGCTGGTCCGGGTGAATTCAGCGCCGGAGCTCGTGCGCGAAGACGTGCAATGCCTGCCCCTGCACCACCTGCAGGCGGTGCTCCTGCCCAAGGTGGAATCAGCCGCGCAGGTGCAGGAACTGGCCCGATTGCTCGCGCAGCGGCAGGCACCCGGTGCTGCACCAGTGCCGATCGCCGCACTCATCGAGACACCGCTGGGGGTGCTTCGCGCGGAAAGCATCGCCACCGCGCACCAGAGCGTGTGCGCCCTCGGGTTCGGCGCGGAGGACTATGCCAGCGAGATGCTGGTGGAGCCACAGCCGCAGTCGCTGCTGTGGGCGGCGCAGGCGGTGACGAACTGCGCCCGCGCCTTTCGGCTGGCCTCCTGGGGCCTGCCGGGAAGCGTCGCGGAAATCAGCGACATGGACGGGTTCGCTGCGCTCGTGAAGCAGGCCCGTGCGGTCGGCTTCAGCGGCACCGTCTGTATCCACCCGCGCCAGATTCCGGTGGCCAACGCCGGCTTCGGCCCCACGCCGCAGGAGCTCGCCTGGGCCCGCAAGGTGCTCGCGGCGGACGAGGAGGCCCGCGCCCGGGGCCTCGGCGCCGTGACCCTGGACGGCCGCATGATCGATCGCCCGATCGTCGAGCGCGCACGTCGCTGGCTCAAGGTCTGACACGTCGCTGCCTTGGCGCGGGCGGAGGGCAGTTCGCTGCTGCCCCGCCGCGCCTGCTCGACCCTGTGAACGCGGGGCAGCAGCTGAAACAGACTGCAGCACATGCCCTATACCTGCGATCAGCAGGCTCAATCACATCCGACGGCGGGCGTGCTTAGGATGGCGTTTGCGGGCTGCATCGCTGGATGCGCCCCTCGCCCCCTCGCACCCGAACCAGGAGACGTACCGATGAGCGCCGAGACCGAATTCAAGTGCCCTGTCGCACACGACAAGAAGACCAAGCAGACGCGAAACAATTCGCACTGGTGGCCCGATCAGCTGAACCTCACCATACTGCACCAGCACCGGAATCTGGGCGCACCGGAGCTGGAAGATTTCGACTACAAGCGCGAATTCCAGTCGCTCGACCTGGATGCGGTCAT
This sequence comes from Ramlibacter sp. AN1015, assembly GCF_037726105.1. Classification (NCBI taxonomy): domain Bacteria; kingdom Pseudomonadati; phylum Pseudomonadota; class Betaproteobacteria; order Burkholderiales; family Comamonadaceae; genus Ramlibacter; species Ramlibacter sp. AN1015. The sequence goes on along the minus strand of NZ_JBBJUM010000017.1, from coordinate 63,113 downwards.
CAAGGACCTGCACGCCCTGATGACGGACTCGCAGGACTGGTGGCCCGCCGACTACGGACACTACGGACCCTTCTTCATCCGCATGGCCTGGCACTCGGCCGGCACCTACCGCATCTTCGATGGCCGCGGCGGCGCCCGCTCGGGCGAGCAGCGCTTCGCGCCCCTGAACAGCTGGCCCGACAACGGCAACCTGGACAAGGCGCGCCGCCTGCTCTGGCCCATCAAGCAGAAGTACGGCAAGAAGCTCTCCTGGGCCGACCTGATGATTCTGGCGGGCAACGTGTCGCTCGAGTCCATGGGCTTCAGGACCTTCGGCTTCGCCGGCGGCCGCGAAGACATCTGGGAGCCGCTGCCCATCGACTGGGGCCCGGAATCCACCTGGCTGGGCGACGAGCGCTACGCGGGCGATCGCGAGCTCAACAAGCCGCTGGCCGCCGTGCAGATGGGCCTGATCTACGTGAACCCCGAGGGGCCGAACGGCAAACCGGATCCGGTCGGGTCGGCGCGCGACATCCGCGAGACCTTCGGCCGCATGGCCATGGACGATTACGAGACCGTGGCCCTGGTGGCCGGCGGCCACACCTTCGGCAAGTGCCATGGCGCCGGCCCCGCGCACCATGTCGGCGCCGAGCCCGAGGGCGGCAACATCGAGGAGCTGGGCCTCGGCTGGAAGAGCGCGTTCGAGAGCGGCATTGGCGCGCACGCCATCACCAGCGGCCTGGAAGGCGCCTGGACGGCGACCCCGACGAAGTGGGACATGAGCTATCTGGAGACGCTGTTCGGCCACGAATGGGAGCTGACCCAGAGCCCCGCGGGCGCGCACCAGTGGAAGCCCAAGGGTGACGGCGGCGCCAACGTGCCCGACGCGCACATTCCCGGCAAGTTCCACCAGCCGATGATGACCACGGCCGACCTGGCGCTGCGCTTCGACCCGGCCTACGAGAAGATTTCGCGCCACTTCCTGGCTCATCCCGAAGAGTTCGCTGATGCGTTCGCGCGCGCCTGGTTCAAGCTCACGCACCGCGACATGGGACCGAAGGCGCGCTATCTCGGCAAGTACGTGCCGCAGGAAGATCTGCTGTGGCAGGACCCCGTCCCGCCGGTGGACCACCCGCTGATCGACGCGGCCGATGCCGCTGCATTGAAAGCGAAGATCCTGGAGTCGGGCCTGTCGGTCACCGAGCTGGTGAAAGCGGCGTGGGCCTCTGCCTCGACCTTCCGCGGCAGCGACCTGCGCGGCGGTGCGAATGGCGCGCGCGTGCGACTGGCGCCGCAGAAGGACTTCGAAGCCAACGACCCGCAGGAACTGCAGAAGGTGCTGGACCGGCTCGAGGCGATCCGGAACGACTTCAATGCTGGCGCGCAGGGCGGCAAGAAGGTGTCGCTGGCAGACCTGCTGGTGCTGGGTGGCTGCGCCGCCGTGGAAGCCGCCGCAAAGCGTGCGGGCCACGACGTGCAGGTGCCTTTCAGGCCGGGCCGCACGGACGCCAGCCTGGAGCAGACCGACGTCAACGCGTTCGAGGTGCTGGAGCCCGCCATCGACGGCTTCCGCAACTACATCAAGCCGGGCGCAGAGAACCACGTGGCCAACGGCATGATCGACAAGGCCAACCTGCTGATGCTGACCGCACCCGAGATGACGGTGCTGGTGGGCGGCATGCGCGCCCTCGGCGCCACCAGCGCAAACGTGAAGCACGGCGTCTTCACCACGCGGCCCGGCACGCTCACCCCCGACTTCTTCCGCAACCTGCTGGACATGCGCACCGCGTGGAAGAAGGTCGATGGATCGCAGCACCTCTTCGAAGGCAACGACCGCAAGAGCGGCGAGCGCCGCTGGACCGCCACGCTGGCCGACCTGATCTTCGGCAGCAACGCGCAACTGCGCGCCTTGTCGGAGGTCTATGCCGCCGCCGACGGCGAGGTGCACTTCGTGCAGGACTTCGTCAAGGCGTGGGTCAAGGTGATGGAGCTGGATAGGTTCGACTTGCGGCGCTGAGCGGGGCGGCGGCGTGCCGGGGGTGCCGGCGCTTGCGGGCTATTCGCAACCATTCCGCTGGCGAATCGGGTGTGTGCGACAAGTTGAGGCAGCGGCCATGCTGCCAGCTCCGCGCTTAGAGATCATCAGCGCAGCAGGGGGGGCGCACCGCAGCCAGCGCCGCGACCCGGTCCTGGCCGGCACGCAGGTCACAGGGGATCGAAGAACCCGACAACCTCCTCCAGGCGGCCCTCGCCGGAGAACCGGACGAAGTCCACCCCGCGTCGCCGGACGGTCCCGTCCGCCAGCGACCACTGCCAACGGAAGCGGGCGACGCTGCCGTAGGCCTCCACCTCGCCGTCCTGCGCTACGCGGCACCCTGGAAACGTGCGCTGCAGCTCGGCCAGGTGTGCATTGAGCTCTGCGCGATCCTGCAAGAACACGCCCGGGTCGCAATACCTGAGGTGCGGCTCGCACGACGCGCGCAGCAGGGCCGAGCGCTTCGCTTCATCCGCCTCTCCCCAGGCCGCCACGTAGCGCGCGACTACGTCAGCGCGATCAGCTGGGTCACACGTGCGTTGCTGCATCGGCTTCTCCTGGGGCAGCCAGGCAGTTTGCCAGGCCGCTTGCGGCCGAGGTGATCCTGCCCGGAAGCCATGACGCGGTCCTGCCGCCGGCTGACCACATCCCGACCACATCGGGTAATGACGCGCTTCAACGGAGGACCTGGTGACCAGATCGACGCAAGACTGCCATGCCTGAGTTGAGCGATCTTCACCTGGAGCACGCCCGGCACATGTTCCTGAGCGAACGCTCTCGCCGCGAGACGATTCGTGGAAGCATCAGCACGCCGGTGGCCGCGATCTCCTTCGCGGTGTTCGCGTTCAGCAGCCTGGTCCGCGACCTCGACGCGGACCGCTGGCAAGAAGCATCGACCGTGGCGATCATGGTGCTCGGCGCCGCCGCGATCGCGGCGCTGTTCCCCTCCGCCTGGCAGGTGGTCATGTCGGAGTGGCTGTTCGTCTACCACGAGCCGCCGCGACTCGAAGATTTCGTGAAGGACCAAGTGACCGACCCCGCAAAGGCGCGCGCCCGCCTCCGCGCTGTCCTGGCCGCAAGCTATGCGGTTGCTTACGATCAATACCTGCGGGGCAATGCCGCCAGTTCCCGGCACCTGGGCCCTGCGGCTGATCGTCCTCTCACTGCTGCTGCAGGCACTCGCGTTTGCGGTCCTGCCATTCCATCTCGCCGGGACTTGACGCATGCGGGCAATCGATCGCCTTTTCACCCGCCGACGTCGCCTTCCACGGTTCGCCGACGTCTCCGATAGGACGCGCCGACGACTCAATGACGCCTGCCGTGAGCTGACGGAAGCGGAAGATCGCATGGCGGCGCTGTTGCACCTTGTCGATCCACCTCGCCTGCTGCTCATCGACGAACAAGAGGCCGTGGTCATCACGCCCGAGCAGCGGGAAGATGTTTCCGCCGTTGCGGTGCGCTTGCGGGAATGAGCGGTGTGAGCTCGCACCGGTCCGGCAGCCTTGCGGCTGAAATTTCCGGTCTGCGGCACTCCGAGCGCGCAATCCACATGGAGTAGATTGGAAGGCTGCGGTTTCCATCCGTCATCGGCCCCCGAGTGCCTCCCTAAGATCGTGAAACGAGCCGGGCTTCGCCGGCCGACCGGAGATTGGAGGACCGCCATGGAACCGCAGCATTCCCGGGGCCATATGCCGAGACGTCAGCCCGGACGCTTTGCGCGGCGCATCCTGGAAACGTCGTTCAAGTCTGAAGGCTGGAACCAATGCTCGGCGAGACGTTCGTTCACGGCTTCCTGGCTTCCTGGCTTCCTGGCTTCCTGGCTTCCTGGCTTCCTGGCTTCCTGGCTTCCTGGCTTCCTGGCTTCCTGGCAATGCTGTCACTCACCTCAGGAGCGAGCGCTGCCAATTACTGCCCCGAACCCGCGGCCGGCCTAGCGCTCTCGCTGTCCTCGCTCCTACGCCACCTTCGGGAAGCGGATGCGCGATTTGGACGGAAAAGGCTGCTCCGGGCCTGCTGCCACTGCTCACGCTTGTCCGAGGTGTGCAAGCAGTTGCCCGATGTCCCTCCGACCCTGCGCGTAAGTGGCGCGCAGCGACTCGGCGTCCGTGAAGTCCAGCTTGTCAGCCTTGGTGGCGTCCGAAGGGAAAAGGTAGGTTCGCCCCTCCACTTCCGGCAAGTTGCGGTAGCTCCGCGTCAGGAGTACCAGCGTACTGCCCTGGTTCCCCTGCGGTAGCGGCGCATTGTCGAGCGTTCCCGCGTCGATGACTGGTCGGCCATGGCGCTTGCGCAGCTCGAAGATCGGAGGAATGGTCGCGGCCTTGCAGATCAGTTCGACGAGCGAGCCGTCCCGCGCAGCCTGGCGGCCATCGACGCGCAATTCCCGTGCGCCGGCAGCCCGAGCCCAACGCCCGTGGGGAGTCGAGCGGATGTGCTTGTCGGCCTCGTACAGGACTATTGTGAGGACGGCGCTTGCGGCTACAGGTAGCCAGCGGGGCGGTTCGGCGAGGAGCACCTCGAAGTGAGGACCCTCTGCCACCGCCTCACACGCCTGCTGATCGAGCACGTCGGCGACAACGTCGCGATAAATGGCCTCATGAGGAGTGAGCTTGCGTCCATCGAGCACAGCAGCCGGGAACACGTTGCGGTCGTGCCGCCGCAGGCGCTCGCAAAAAGCATCGATCAGCTTTTCGCCGCACCCGGAAATGAAGCACGCAGCGGAAAGCGCGCCACCGCTGGCGGCCACCACACGAGCCGGAGCAATGGTGCGGACTACTTTCAGCGCGTCCAGCGCCCCGCCCTGCCAGAAGCAGCGGAGGCCACCACCAGCGAAGCTCAGTTGCTGGTAGTGAACCTCCAGCTTGCCGAACATCACGTCGGCGGGTGCGACGCTGTCAGCGCGCTTCATGGCTCCTCCTCGTTTGCTGCATATGCCGGGCTATTGTGGCTATACCGGTCTCGGCAGCAGCCGGGCCCGGTACATCGACGCGCTGACAGTGTTCTTCACGGACACCGAAAAGCGCAACCACGCTACCAAGGATCTCGGAGCCGCACTCCAAGAAGTTGCTGCGCGGTATCCCGAAGGTTCCGAAGCAACCATCCTGTACAGCCTGGTCCTGTCCGCCAACTTCAACCCGGCTGACAAGCAGTACGGCAATCAGCTCAAGGCTGCGAAGCAGCTGGAATCGGTTTTCGCCAAGGCACCGGAACATCCCGGCGTGACGCACTACCTGATCCACAGCTACGACTACCCTCCCTTGGCCGCCCACGGACTTGAAGCCGCGCGGCGCTACAGCAAGATCGCGCCGGCCGCTGCGCACGCGCAGCACATGCCTTCGCACATCTTCCCGCGCGTGGGCGCATGGACGGATTCGGTGGCCTCGAATACAGCATCCGCCAGGGCCGACGGCGACAAGACCTGGAACTCGCCGCATGCATACGACTACATGGTGTACGCTCGTCCGGCACCCTGCGGTAGTAGTACAGCTTGCCGTGCGGCGCGTACGCCCGCTGCGGGTCGTCGATGGGGGTGAACCGGTAGAAGGCGGCGTGAACCAGCGGCGGCGCAATGGGCGGCACAGGGGTCGGATGGCCTGCGGCGATCGTCCAGCCCCCGTCCTCCCCTCTGTTGCCCTGCACGCACCTGCGGCTGTGGCTGCGTTCAAACAGAACAACGACTACCAGGACGAAGGCGCAGTTCCTATCAATGCGGCATCGGCTTTCCGCTAGGCTCGTGCGACCGGTTCAGCCGCATCGTGAGGAGCGATCAGCCGATGCGCAACGACAAGAAGCAGAACGACAGGAAGTCCGCTGGATTCGTCCTGGTTCGCGGAGCCCGCGAGCACAACCTGAAGAACGTCGATCTCGACGTGCCTCGCGACGCCCTGGTCGTCTTCAGCGGCGTGTCGGGGTCGGGCAAGTCATCGCTGGCGTTCGGCACCCTCTACGCCGAAGCGCAACGGCGGTACCTCGAATCGGTCGCGCCGTACGCGCGTCGCCTGATGGACCAGGTCGGCGTGCCGGCGGTGGACAGCATCGACGGGCTGCCGCCAGCCATCGCCTTGCACCAGCAGCGCGGAAGCCCCAATGCGAGGTCGTCGGTGGGCAGCGTGACCACGCTTTCCAGCCTGCTGCGCATGCTGTACTCGCGGGCCGGCAGCTACCCGCCCGGGCAGCCGATGCTGTTCGCGGAAGACTTTTCGCCGAACAGCCCGCAAGGCGCTTGTCCCGGCTGCCACGGCCTGGGCCACGTCTTCGAGGTGACCGAAGAAACCATGGTGCCCGACCCGACGCTCACGATCCGCGATCGTGCGGTGGCTGCATGGCCGCCGGCGTGGCATGGCCAGAACCTGCGCGACATCCTCGTTTCGCTGGGGCACGACATCGACAAGCCGTGGCACAAGCTGCCCCGGAAGACGCGCGACTGGATCCTGTACACGGAAGAACAACCCACGGTGCCGGTCTATGCAGGCTTCAGTCCCGAGGAAACGCGGGAAGCGCTTGCCAGCGGGCTCGCGCCGAGCTACCAGGGCACTTTCATGGGCGCTCGAAGGTACGTCCTGCACACGTTCGCGACCACGCAAAGCGCACAGATGAAAAGGCGCGTCTCGCGCTTCATGCGCCCGAGCCTGTGCCCGCAGTGCAAGGGCAAGCGGCTCAAGCGCGAATCCCTGTCCGTGAAGTTTGCCGACCTGGACCTGGCCGAGATGTCCGCCCTGCCTTTGCAGCGGCTTGTCGAGATCCTGCGGCCAGCGGTGGATGCGAGGATGGACGAAGAGCGGCTTCCTGCACCCATCGATGCCGCTGCCAGGAAGGCCTCGGCCGCCGCCGAGCGCGCACGCCGCCTCTCGGCAGGAGGTGCCGCCCATGACGCGTCGCCTGACGTCCGGCGCACGCCCAACCTCTCCGAAGAAAAACGCATCGCGGCGCAGCGCATCGCATCGGCGGTCTCGCAGCGCGTCGAGACATTGGTCGGCCTCGGACTCGGGTACCTGTCCCTCGACCGCAGTACGCCGACCTTGTCGCCGGGCGAGCTTCAGCGCCTGCGCCTGGCCACCCAGATCAGGTCGAACCTGTTCGGCGTGGTGTACGTGCTGGACGAGCCGTCCGCAGGCCTCCACCCCGCCGATGCCGAGTCGCTCTACGCAGCCTTCGACGCCCTGAAGCAGGCCGGGAACACGTTGTTCGTCGTCGAGCACGACCTGCATTTGATCCGGCGCGCGGACTGGCTGGTGGACGTCGGCCCCGACGCCGGCGAAAAAGGCGGCCGCATCCTCTACAGCGGCCCGCCGGAAGGCCTGCAGGACGTGACCGCTTCCCACACGGCGCGCTACCTGTTCGGCGCGGCGCCTGCCGCGCGCGACGCGCGCGCGCAGGCCCGCGTGGCCCGGGACTACCTCCGGCTGGAGGGGATCCGGCACAACAACCTCCACGGCGTCGACGCCGCCTTCCCCATCGGTGCCTTGACGACGGTGACGGGCGTGTCCGGATCGGGCAAGTCGAGCCTGGTGAGCCATGCCCTGGTCGACCTGGTGTCGGCCCATCTCGGCCAGGAAGTGGCGCGTGAGGAACAGGGCGATGGCGAGGGCGAAGGCCCGGTTTCGCCCATGCTGGCAGCGGGTCGCCTGGCGGGCGGCCAGGACGCCATCCGACGCCTCGTCGTGGTCGACCAGAAGCCGATCGGCCGCACGCCCCGCTCGAACCTCGCGACCTACACGGGATTGTTCGACGACGTGCGCAAGCTGTTCGCATCGACACGCGCTGCCAGGGCACGCAGGTACGACGCGGGCCGCTTCTCGTTCAACGTCGCCAAGGGCCGCTGCGACACCTGCGAGGGCGAGGGCTTCGTGAGCGTGGAGATGCTGTTCATGCCCAGCGTCTATGCACCCTGCCCGAAGTGCCATGGCGCCCGGTACAACGAGGCCACGCTGCGCATCCTGTGGAATGGCAAGTCGATCGCCGACGTGCTCGGCTTGACGGTCGAGGCTGCCAGGGCGTTCTTTGCAGACCAGCCGTCGATTGCGCGAAGCCTGTCGGTACTCGAAGACATCGGGCTGGGCTACCTGCGCCTGGGACAGCCTGCCACCGAGCTCTCGGGCGGCGAGGCCCAGCGCATCAAACTGGGCACCGAACTGCAACGTTCCCAGCGCGGCTCGACGCTGTACGTCCTGGACGAGCCGACGACCGGCCTGCATCCGGCCGACGTGGACCGCCTCATGCGGCAACTTCATGCCTTGGTCGATGCACGCAACACCGTGGTGCTGGTCGAACACGATGTCCGCGTGATGGCGCAAAGCGACTGGATCATCGACCTCGGACCTGGGGCGGGCGCCGAGGGAGGCCGCATCGTCGCGAGTGGCACCGTCGAGACGGTCGTGGCGAACAAGCTCAGTCGCACTGCGCCGTACCTGAGGGAGGCATGGGCCCAGCGCGTCTGAACGCGAGCGCAGCAGCGTCGCGAGGTCGCTGGAAGCGCCGGTCCTCACCTGTCCACGGCTGCGGAGGGCACCTGGAATCGGCGCTGCTGCTTGCTGCGCGTACTTGATCAGCAAACCGCACCCGCGGGCGCGGCCCAGAACACCTCGGCCGTAGGGTATCCGGCGCAGCGGGGATGCTCTGCAACGGGCTGGGATACGCCCGTAAGGTCGTGTTGCGGCTTCTGGCGAGCATGCGCGCCAGCGTTGCCGTTTGGTGCAAAGCGCACCTGCCTGCTGGCAGCAGGCCGTCGCGGAGGCATTGCGAGCTCTTGCTTCTCTTGGTAAGCGCTTGCGGCGAACTTGGGCCGCGGAGGATGGTCAAAGGGCATGGCAAGGCCTCGACAAGCGCACGACCAGCCTTTAAAAGCCTACGATCGGCCCGTGAAGGACCTGAGATATTTCGATCGGCACAGGCAAGCAACCTGGCTGGAGAAGTTCTTTGACCTGATTTTCGTCGTCGCCGTGAGCCGCGCCGGCGAGATCCTGAGCGACGCGCACGACGGCCACGTCGGGGCGGAGCAGTTCCTGCACTTCGTGCTGGTGTTCCTGCCGCTGTGGTGGATCTGGGCGGGCCACACGATCTACGCCAATCGCTTCGACACCGACAGCCGCCAGCACCGCCTGTCGACCCTGCTGATCATGTTCCTGCTGATCGTGATCTCGGCGCAGATCTCGACCGGCGCGCAGGACCACTACGCGCTGACCGTGGCGTGCTACTGCGGGGCGCGGCTGATCATCGCCCTCATGTATCTCGTTTCCAAGCGCAAGCACCACGACCGGGGGGGCATCACGACGACGGTGAGCGCCGTGTTCGCCGTTGGCGCCGCGATCAGCCTTTCATCCGTCCTTCTGGAGCCGCCTTGGAGCTACCTGGTCTTCCATGGGGGGATCGTGTTCGACATGGCGGCCCTGGTGCTGCTGAACCAGCGGTTGCAGGTCGTGCCGGCGCACACGCCGCACCTGATCGAGAGAATCGGCCTGCTGACCATCATCATGCTGGGCGAGTCCGTGATCAGCATTACCGCGGCACTTGCGGGCATCACCTGGGACCCGTCCAACATCGTCGCCGCCGTCAGCGGATTCGTCATGGTGTCGGCCATCTGGTGGATCTACTTCGACAGCTTCCACCTGCTGGAACAGCGCAAGCTCACCACCGGGCATTCGATCCTCTACTCGCACTTTTTCGTGTTGATCGGCCTGGCGATCCTCGCCTCGCTGATCCGGCATGCGATCCTGGGCGACCTCGACCAGGACGACTTCCGTCAACTTGCCGCCATCGGCACAGTGCTGTTCTTCCTGGGCAAGCAGTACGGCTACTACATGGAGGTCCCGGAGCTGCGGACGTACCTGGTGACCAATACCGCCGCCGTTTTTGCCCTGACAACACTCGTGCTGATGTTGCCGCTCGAGCCCGAGGCCATTCTGGTGGGGATGACGGCCACGATGATCTGCTACGTGCTGCTCAACCTGCGCTACCGCCACCTGTTGGGCGGCGAGGAAGTGCCGACCTGAGCCGCTTCATGCGCAGCACCTCCAGGATGCTGCGCTTGGCCAGGACAAGCGGCGGGGCGGCCGTTTCGCGGAAGGCACCTCAACAGCGTTTTGGGACAATCCGCCCAGGTCCTTCCGTCACCTTTCCAAAACCATGCCGAGCACAATCAAGTCCGCCGGCCTGATCGAATCCGTCGCCGCTGCCCTGCAGTACATCAGCCAAGTCTGAAAACTGGTGGAAGCGTCGGAGGGAGCGGCCTTCGGCCAGCGTGTTTTGCAGCGTGCAGATGGTGTGCAGAAGCGTAGTTGGGCGAACTGCTGGGCCGCTATCTCGGGCACCCACCCGCACGGGGCGCGTGAAGAACTACAACGAGCGCGCCCTTGGCCGCGCCTACCCAGTCCGGGTCGCGCTGAGTTACCTCGGCAAGGTGGACTTCGGCGTCACCTTCCCCACCTATGCCGCGGGATTTTCGTGATCGAGCGCGTGACGAAGTCAATCTCTCGCGAGGGCAGATCCAAGCGATGGAGCGCCAGATTGCGCATTTGATGATCGCAGCAATTCAGCAGCGCAAGCTCTCGGCTAACAACAACCTCGCTGGTGCGACTTGGGAGGTGGCGCTCTCCAACGAGATGTCCGCCATCGCGGCCAGGTGCGACACCAAGCAGCGCGAACTGAAGGACCGCCGCGAAAACTTGGTGAAAGAGTGCAGCGCGCTGGGGGCGTGCAAACCATGAATTCGACCCGCGGACAGCAACTGAATGCCGCGGCGGTGGACCGCGCGTTCAGAGATCTGAGCGCAGGGCTTCAGGAAACCGCGCGAGCGACGGAACGCCACCGGCAGCACATCAACCGACTCAATCAGCAGGTGTTCGGGATGAACCAGAATCCGTATGAACAGCACTCAAAGTACACCAGCGTCATCATGGGCATCGGCTATGCCGGCTTCTTCGCGCTCTGGAATCAAGTCGGCAGCGGCGGCAGTCCGAAGCTCCACGCGCTTGCCGCGCTGTTCGTGGGCACCTCTCTGCTCGTGTTCATCGTCTGGGAGATCATCGTCATGCTCAACAGCCACCGCGCACGGCGGGCAAGCCTCTGCTGAATGACGCCCGGTTCAAGAAGACTTGGGCTGTAACCTTCGTCATCAGCGTCGCCACGTCCTTCCTCGCATTCGTCTGCATCTTCTGGCTCATGGCCTTGAAGCTGCTGGCCGTCTTCTCGCCCGGCGGCGGACTCTTCAGCCGCTTTTCCATACTCTTTCCATACCGCCAACGAAAACGGCACCCGAAGGTGCCGTAAGTCTTTGTTTATATGGTGGGTGATGCAGGGTTTGAACCTGCGACCCCTGCCGTGTGAAGGCAGTGCTCTACCGCTGAGCTAATCACCCGTTCCGTGTGCGACGGAAGCCCGCGATTATGCCATAGGTTCAGCAGCGTTCTGGGCGCCGATGAGCCGCCAAAGTGTTTTGCCTCCGCTCGCTTTGTCGAGCTGCTTGAGCAGGTCTTCGTGGGCAGCGGTTTCCTGTTCGCTGGCCAGCAGCACGGGCAGCGTGAAGCGGGTGAGATCGATCTGCGTGACGATGCCCTGCACGCCGGTGTCGGCCGGTGTAAGGTCGATCAGGAGGGCGTCCTGGCCGCGCGTGAGGTTGATGTAGACGTCGGCCAGCAGCTCGGCGTCGAGCAGCGCGCCGTGCAGGGTGCGGCTGGAGTTGTCGACGCCAAGGCGGTCGCACAGCGCGTCGAGGCTGTTTCGCTTGCCGGGGAACATCTCCTTGGCCATGACCAGCGTGTCGGTGACGCTGCCGATGAAGCTGCGCAAGGGCGCCTTGCCGATCAGCTCGAGTTCCTTGTTCAGGAACCCGACGTCGAATGCGGCGTTGTGGATGATGATCTCGGCGCCGTGCAGGTAGTCCAGCAGTTCCTCGGCAATCTGGCCGAACTTCGGCTTGTCACGCAGGAACTCGTTGCTGATGCCGTGCACCTTCAGCGCGTCTTCGTGGCTCTCGCGCCCCGGGTTCAGGTAGAAGTGCTTGTTGTTGCCGGTGAGCTTGCGCCCCACCAGTTCCACGCAGCCGATCTCGATGATGCGGTCGCCGGTTTCGGCGGACAGGCCGGTGGTTTCGGTGTCGAGGACGATCTGGCGCATGGAGCGCAATTCTAGGGGCTCCCGCTGAGCCAACCACCCTCTAAATTGTCACCGTCGTGCGCGGTGCCGGGGCCCGCGAAACCTCTGTCTCAGTGCTTTTCCTTGGCGTGGTTGATGGAGTACTTCGGAATCTCCACCACCAGGTCTTTCTGGGCGACGATGGCCTGGCAGGACAGCCGCGAATTCGGCTCCAGCCCCCAGGCGCGATCCAGCAGGTCTTCCTCGGATTCGTCCATTTCGCCGAGCGAATCGAAGCCCTCGCGCACGATGACGTGGCAGGTCGTGCAGGCGCAGCTCATGTCGCAGGCGTGCTCGATGGGAATGTCGTGCTCCAGCAAGGCTTCGCACACGCTGGTGCCGGCCGAGGCGGTGATCTCGGCGCCCCGCGGGCAGTACTCGGGATGGGGCAGGATCTTGATGACGGCCATCAGAGGCTCTCCACGTTGCGGCCGGCAAGCGCCTTCTGGATGCTGTGGTTCATGCGTTGTGCGGCAAAGGACTCGGTCGCTTTCGCCAGGGCCTCGGTCGCGGCCTCGATGTCGGCGGCTTCGGCCGCTTGCTCGGCGACACGCGTGAGGCTTGCCATGGCGTCCTCGATGCCGGCGCGCTCGTCGGCCTCCAGCAGGTGGCCGTCCACAGCGAGTGCACTGCGCGTGGCCAGCAGCAGGCGCTCGGCATCGACGCGCGCTTCGGCGAGCGCGCGCGCCTTGATGTCCTGTTCGGCCGTGGAGAAGCTCTCCTGCAGCATGCGGGCCACCTGCTCGTCGCTCAGGCCATAGGAGGGCTTGACGTCGATGCGGGCCTCGACGCCGCTGGCCTGCTCCCGGGCACTCACGCTCAGGAGCCCGTCTGCATCGACGGTGAAGGTGACGCGGATGCGGGCCGCACCGGCGGCCATCGGCGGAATGCCACGCAGCTCGAAGCGCGCGAGGCTGCGGCAGTCCTGGACGAGGTCGCGCTCGCCTTGCACGACGTGCAGGGCCATGGCGGTCTGGCCGTCCTGGTAGGTGGTGAAGTCCTGCGCCTTGGCGGTGGGAATGGTTTCGTTGCGGGGGACGATGCGCTCGACGAGACCCCCCATGGTCTCGATCCCGAGCGACAGCGGAATGACATCCAGCAGCAGCAGGTCGCCGCTCGCGTCGTTGCCGGCGAGCTGGTTGGCCTGGATCGCCGCACCGAGCGCGACGACCTCGTCGGGATTGAGGTTGATCAACGGCTCGCGGGCGAAAAAAGAGCCTACGGCTTCGCGCACCTGCGGCATGCGGGTCGAGCCGCCCACCAGCACCACGCCCTGCACCTCGCTCGGCCGCAGGCGAGCGTCGCGCAGCACCTTGCGCACCACGGACATCGTGCGTGCGGTGAGTTCGGCCGTGACGGCCTCGAAGTCGGTCCGGCTCACATCGACCTGCAGCTCCCGCCCGCCCAGGCGCACGTGCGCCGTGGTCTGCTGCGCATCGGTCAGCGCCTCCTTGGCGGCGCGCGCCGCCATGCGAACGCCGGCCTTGTCGCCCGCGGAAGCGGCCTCGATGCCCAGGCGCGCGAGCATCAGATCGGCCAGGGCCCGGTCATAGTCGTCGCCTCCGAGGGCAGAGTCGCCGCCGGTGGCCATCACTTCGAACACACCGCGCGAGAGGCGCAGGATGGAGATGTCGAAGGTGCCGCCGCCCAGGTCATAGACGGCGTAGACGCCCTCGCTGCCGTTGTCCAGCCCGTAGGCGATGGCGGCGGCGGTGGGTTCGTTGATCAGGCGCAGCACCTGCAGCCCCGCCAGCTGGGCGGCGTCCTTGGTGGCCTGGCGCTGCGCGTCGTCGAAGTAGGCCGGTACGGTGATCACGGCGCCGTACAGGTCATCGTCGAACGTGTCCTCGGCCCGAAAGCGCAGCGTCGCCAGGATCTCCGCGCTGATCTCCACCGGGCTCTTGACGCCGGCGCGCGTCTGCAGGGCGACCATGCCCGGCTGGTCGGCAAAGCGGTAAGGCAGCTTCTCGCGCGCGGCGATGTCTTCGAGGCCGCGACCCATGAAGCGCTTGACGGAAGCGATGGTGTCTTGCGCGTCCTCGGCCTGTGCGGCGAGCGCGGCATATCCGATCTCGCGCGCCCCACCTTCGAGGTAGCGCACCACGGACGGAAGGATCACGCGGCCCTGGGCATCGGGCAGGCATTCGGCCACGCCATTGCGCACCGCTGCCACAAGCGAGTGGGTGGTACCCAGGTCGATGCCGACGGCGATGCGCCGCTGGTGGGGATCGGGGGCTTGCCCGGGTTCTGAAATCTGCAGGAGCGCCATGGCGCTATTGTCCCAGTTGGTCGAATCGCGCCTCGACGTCGTGGGCAAAGCGCTCGATGAACATCAGCGCCCTCACCTGCCGGGCCGCTGCCGTGGCGTCGCCGTTGGTGTCGAGTTCCTGCTCGATCACGCGCAGCGTTTCGACACGCGCATCCTCCAGCGTGTGCACCAGCGCATCGAGTTCGGCCTCGCTGCCCGCTTCGTCAAGCGCCTCGCGCCACGCCATCTGCTGCAGCAGGAACTGCGAGGGCATGGCGGTGTTGCTCTCGGCCTCGATGGGTGCGCCGCGCAACTCGCAAAGGTACGACGCGCGCCGCAGCGGATCCTTCAGACGCCGGTAGGCTTCGTTGATACGCACAGACCACTGCATGGCCACGCGTTGCGCCGATGCGCCCTGCGCCGCGAAACGGTCGGGGTGCGCCTCGCGCTGCAGTTCCTTCCAGCGCGAATCGATGGCGGCGCGGTCCTGGTGGAAGCGCTCGGGCAGCCCGAACAGGGCGAAATCGCTGTCGGAGAGCTTCACGCGCGATGGATCAGACCCGGAACGACTCACCGCAGCCGCAGCGGTCGCGCTCGTTGGGATTGTTGAACCTGAAACCCTCGTTCAGGCCTTCTCGCACGAAGTCGAGCTGCGTGCCGTCGATATACGCGAGGCTCTTGGGATCGATCAGCACCTTGACCCCGTGGTCCTCGAAGACCACGTCCTCGGGAGCGATCTCATCCACGTACTCGAGCTTGTAGGCCAGCCCCGAGCAGCCGGTGGTCTTGACGCCCAGGCGCACGCCCACGCCCTTGCCGCGCTTGGTGAGGTAGCGGTTGACATGGCGCGCGGCGGCTTCAGTCAGCGAAATAGCCATTTCTGCTTTCACGCTCCGAGCGCTGCGTGCTTCTTCTTGTAGTCCTCGACCGCCGCCTTGATGGCGTCCTCGGCCAGGATCGAGCAGTGGATCTTCACCGGCGGCAGCGCCAGCTCCTGGGCGATCTCACTGTTCTTGAGTGAGGCGGCCTGGTCCAACGTCTTGCCCTTGACCCACTCGGTCACGAGCGAGCTGGACGCGATCGCCGAGCCGCAGCCGTAGGTCTTGAAGCGCGCATCCTCGATGACACCGGTGGACGGGTTCACGCGGATCTGCAGCTTCATCACGTCACCGCATGCCGGTGCGCCCACCATGCCGGTGCCGACGCTTTCGTCGCCCTTGTCGAACGAGCCGACGTTGCGGGGGTTCTCGTAGTGGTCAACGACCTTGTCCGAATAAGCCATGTTTTCTACTCCTGTATGACGTGCGGCGGGCGCGCGCTCAGTGCGCGGCCCACTGGATGGTGCTGAGATCGACGCCGTCCTGGTACATCTCCCACAACGGGCTCAGCTCGCGCAGCTTCTGCACGTTCTTGCGGATCGACTCGACCGCATAGTCGATCTCGGCCTCCGTCGTGAAACGGCCGATGGTCATGCGCAGGCTGCTGTGGGCCAGCTCGTCGCTGCGGCCCAGCGCCCGCAGCACATAGCTGGGTTCGAGCGAAGCCGAGGTGCAGGCCGAGCCCGACGAAACCGCCAAGCCCTTGATCCCCATGATCAGCGACTCGCCCTCGACGAAGTTGAAGCTCATGTTGAGGTTGTGCGGCACGCGGTGCTCGAGGCTGCCGTTGACGAAGACCTGCTCGACGTCCTTGAGGCCTTCAAGCAGCCGCTGCTGCAGCGACCGGGCTTTGGCCCGGTCTTGCGCCATCTCTTCCCGCGCGATGCGGAAAGCCTCGCCCATGCCGACGATCTGGTGCGTGGGGAGCGTGCCGGAGCGCATGCCACGCTCGTGACCGCCGCCGTGCATCTGCGCCTCCAGGCGCACCCGCGGCTTGCGACGGACATAGAGCGCGCCAATACCCTTGGGTCCATAGGTCTTGTGCGAGGCCAGGCTCATCAAATCGACCGGCAGTGTCTTCAGGTCGATCTCCACCTTGCCGGTGGCCTGCGCCGCATCGACGTGGAAGACGATGCCGCGCTCGCGGCACAGCGCGCCGAGCGTCGCGATGTCCTGGATGACGCCGATCTCGTTGTTCACGAACATCACGCTGGCCAGGATGGTGTCCGGACGCAGGGCCGCCTTGAACGCCTCGAGATCGAGCATGCCGTCTTCCTGCACGTCGAGGTAGGTCACCTCGAAGCCCTGGCGCTCGAGCTCTCGCATGGTGTCGAGCACCGCCTTGTGCTCGGTCTTGACGGTCACCAGGTGCTTGCCGCGCGTCTTGTAGAAATGCGCCGCACCCTTGAGCGCCAGGTTGTCGGACTCGGTCGCGCCGGAGGTCCACACGATCTCGCGCGGGTCGGCCCCGATCAGGGCAGCCACTTCTTCGCGCGCCTTCTCCACGGCCGCCTCGGCCTCCCAGCCCCATGCGTGACTGCGCGAAGCCGGATTGCCGAAATGCTCGCGCAGCCAGGGAATCATGGCGTCAACGACGCGCGGATCGACGGGCGTCGTTGCGCCGTAGTCCAGGTAGATCGGGAAATGGGGAGTCGTGTCCATGGCTGGAGGCTTGGGTACTGCGTTCAAGGCTGGCTGTGGCTCTCTGGCGGAGGTCTTGTTGCGCCTCAGTTCTTTGCGAGGGCGTTGCCCAGCGCAAATACCGAGTTCGGTGCGTTCACCCGGATGGGTTTGACCACCGGGGCGCTGGAGATGGCGCGCTTGACGGCCGGCTTGTCCTCGACCTGCACGCCTTTGGCGAGTTGGTCATCGACCAGCTTCTGCAGCGTCACCGAGTCGAGGAACTCGACCATGCGCTGGTTCAGTTGCGACCACAGCTCGTGGGTCATGCAGCGGCCACCGTCGCCCGTGCAGTTTTCCTTGCCACCACACTGGGTCGCGTCCAGCGGTTCATCGACCGAAACGATGATGTCGGCCACGGTGATTTCAGCGGCCTTGCGGCCGAGGGTATAGCCGCCGCCGGGGCCGCGGGTGGACTCGACCAGTTCGTGCCGGCGCAGCTTGCCGAACAGCTGCTCGAGGTAGGAAAGGGAAATCTGCTGGCGCTGGCTGATCGCCGCCAGGGTGACGGGTCCGTTGTTCTGGCGCAGGGCCAGATCGATCATCGCGGTGACCGCAAAGCGGCCTTTGGTTGTGAGACGCATCGCAAGCTCCTTCTGCTTTGCCAAACTTCTGATCTCCCCGCGACCACTGCCGTCGAGGCCCGTCTCCACCCTGCTTGCGGCGCATCGGCCGCCCCTCACACAGGCTCTGGCACCGTGCTCGGGCAGCCCCACCGTGTGTTCTTGACAATTTCCGTCAAGTATAACGGATGTCCGACCGCCTTTGTCAGGTAAGAGACTCGTTGGACACCCAGGTGGCGACCCCTTGCCGGATCACAAGCCCGGCGGTGCGCAACGGTGTGCTTCAGTGCGGATCGATGGTTCCCGGACCGCGCGAACTCGTGCTGAACCGTCTGATTTCGTCCAGCGGTGGAGAGCCTGAAACCGGAGTCCTCCAGTTTCGACCCCGAATGCGGCAGGGAGTTCGGCGCGCGCTGGCTCCAGGCTCAGCGGCCCCCCGGCTGCAGCGCGACGATGTTGTCGCGTCCCGGCGCCCCGAAAGCGCGCTCGCGCAGCCCGGCGAGCTGGTCGCGCACCCGCGCCGCCTTCTCGAACTCGAGGTTGCGCGCGTGCTCGAGCATCTGCTTTTCCAGGCGCTTGATCTCCTTGGCGACGTCCTTCTCGGAGAGGTCCTGGGCCAGCGCACGTTGCAGCTCCTGCTGCTCGGCTTCCTTGCTCGCCTTCTCGCTGTAGACGCCGTCGATCAGGTCCCGCACCTGCTTGACGATGCTGCGCGCCGTGATGCCGTGCGCCTCGTTGTGCGCCATCTGCCGGGCGCGGCGGCGCTCGGTCTCGTCGATGGCCTTGCGCATGGAGGCCGTGATGCGGTCAGCGTAGAGAATCGCCTTTCCGTTGAGGTTGCGCGCCGCGCGTCCGATCGTCTGGATCAAGGAACGCTCCGCGCGCAGGAAGCCCTCCTTGTCGGCGTCGAGGATGGCGACCAGCGACACCTCCGGAATGTCCAGGCCCTCGCGCAGCAGGTTGATGCCCACCAGCACGTCGAAGGTTCCGAGCCGCAGGTCGCGGATGATCTCGACACGCTCGACGGTATCGACGTCGCTGTGCAGGTAGCGCACCTTCACGCCGTTGTCGCTGAGGTAGTCGGTGAGCTGCTCGGCCATCCGCTTGGTGAGCGTGGTGATCAGCACGCGCTCGTTCTTCTCGACGCGAATGCGGATCTCCTGCAGAGCGTCATCGACCTGGTGTGTGGCCGGGCGCACCTCCACCACCGGATCGACCAGGCCCGTGGGGCGCACGAGCTGCTCCACCACCTGGCCGGAGTGGGTGTTCTCGTAGTCGGCGGGGGTGGCCGATACGAAGATGACCTGGCGCATGCGCGCTTCGAACTCCTCGAACTTCAGCGGCCGGTTGTCCATCGCCGAGGGCAGGCGAAAGCCGTACTCGACCAGCGTGAGCTTGCGGGCGCGGTCGCCGTTGTACATGGCGCCCAGCTGTCCGATCATCTGGTGGCTTTCGTCCAGGAACATGATCGCGTCCTTGGGCAGGTAGTCGGTCAGCGTGGAAGGCGGCGCCCCCGGCGGCGCGCCGCTGAGGTGTCGCGTGTAGTTCTCGATGCCCTTGCAGTGGCCCACCTCGCTGAGCATTTCAAGGTCGAACCGGGTGCGCTGCTCCAGGCGCTGTGCCTCCACCAGCTTGCCCGCGTCCACCAGCTCCTTGAGACGTGAGCTCAGTTCCTGCTTGATCGAATCGACCGCCGAGAGCACCTTCTCGCGTGGCGTGACGTAGTGGCTCGACGGATAGATGGTGAAGCGCGGCACCTTCTGGCGGATGCGCCCGGTGAGCGGGTCGAACAGCTGCAGCGACTCGATCTCGTCGTCGAACAGCTCCAGGCGAACGGCCAGCTCGCTGTGCTCGGCGGGGAACACGTCGATGGTGTCGCCGCGCACGCGGAAGGTGCCGCGCGAGAAATCGTGCTCGTTGCGCGTGTACTGCATGCGAATGAGCTGGGCGATCACGTCTCGCTGGCCGATGCGGTCGCCCACGCGCGTGATGAAACGCATCTGCGTGTAGTCTTCCGGCGCGCCGATGCCGTAGATGGCACTCACCGTGGCCACGATCACGGTGTCGCGCCGCTCCAGCACGCTCTTGGTGGCAGACAGCCGCATCTGCTCGATGTGCTCGTTGATCGAGCTGTCCTTCTCGATGAACAGGTCGCGCTGCGGCACGTAGGCTTCGGGCTGGTAGTAGTCGTAGTAGCTGACGAAGTACTCCACCGCGTTGTGCGGGAAGAACTCGCGAAACTCGCTGTACAGCTGCGCCGCCAGCGTCTTGTTGGGCGCGAAGACGATCGCCGGGCGCCCCAGCCGCGCGATCACATTGGCCATCGTGAAGGTCTTGCCCGAGCCGGTCACCCCCAGCAGCGTCTGGAAGACCTCCCCGTCCTGCACGCCCTCGACCAGCTTGTCGATCGCCTGGGGCTGGTCCCCGGCCGGTGGGTACGGCTGGAACAGCTCGAATGGCGAGCCGGGATAGCGGACGAACTCGCCTTTTCGTTCGGAATCGGCGGCGGGAACTTCAAGGACTTCAGGCATGGAGCAGGCGGTCTTTCAACAGGAAAGCGCCGCAGACGGGCGGCATAAAATCGCGGGCGGCCGGGCAGCGTACAACAACCCGGCTTTACCCGGACCGAGCCCGGGCATCAGGCACATTCAAAGGATTTCCATGTCTCTGTTTTCCGCCGTCGAACTGGCCCCGCGCGACCCCATCCTCGGTCTGAACGAGCAGTTCAACGCCGACCCGAACCCCCACAAGGTCAACCTGGGCGTCGGCGTCTACTACGACGACCAGGGCAAGCTGCCCCTGCTGCACTGCGTGCTCCAGGCCGAGCAGCAGATGATGGAAAGCCCCAAGCCGCGCGGCTACCTCCCCATCGACGGTATCGCCGCCTACGACAAGGCCGTGCAGACCCTCGTATTCGGTGCCGACAGCGAGCCCGTCAAGAGCGGCCGGGCGGCCACGGTGCAGACCCTCGGCGGCACGGGCGGGCTCAAGGTCGGCGCCGACTTCCTGCGCAAGCTCGACCGCGACGCGAAGGTACTGATCAGCGACCCGAGCTGGGAAAACCACCGCGCGCTGTTCAGCCAGGCCGGCTTCACGGTCGAGACTTATCCCTACTACGACGCCCGCTCCCGCGGCATCAACTTCGAGGGCATGCTGGCAAGCCTGCGCGGCGCTCCGGCTGGCACGGTCGTGGTGCTGCACGCCTGCTGCCACAACCCCACCGGCTACGACATCTCGCCCGAACAGTGGGACGAGGTGGTCGAGGCCTGCCGCCAGGCCCGGCTGACGCCGTTCCTCGACATGGCCTACCAGGGCTTCGGCCACGGCATCGAGGAAGACGGCGCGGTCGTCGGCAAGTTCGTCGCCGCCGGCCTCACCTTCCTCGTTTCCACCTCGTTCTCGAAGAGCTTCAGCCTCTATGGGGAGCGCGTCGGCGCGCTGTCGGTGCTGTGCCAGGACAAGGCCGAGGCATCGCGCGTGCTGTCGCAGCTGAAGATCATGATCCGAACCAACTACAGCAACCCGCCGATCCACGGCGCCACCGTGGTGGCGATGGTGCTGAACACGCCCGAGCTGCGCGCCCTGTGGGAGCGCGAACTCGGCGACATGCGCCTGCGCATCAAGCAGATGCGTCTGGCGCTCGTCGAGAAGCTCAAGGCGGCCGGGGTCAAGCAGGACATGGGCTTCATCACCGATCAGATCGGAATGTTCAGCTATTCCGGCCTGAACAAGGAGCAGATGGTGCGGCTGCGCGACGAATTCAGCGTCTACGGCACCGACAGCGGGCGCATGTGCGTGGCGGCGCTCAACTCGCACAACATCGACTACGTATGCGAATCCATCGCCAAGGTGCTCTGACCGCCTGATCGGGCACACCGCACCCCGGGGCCCACGCGACCCCGGCCGCCATGGCTGGCGCCCGGCCCTGGCGCCGCTCCTCCGTTCAACGTCCTGCAGTGCGCCGCGCAGGCGCACCTGCCCTGCCCCGCCCGCGGCGGGCAGCCTGGCTGTCCCAGCGCCTGCGACGCCGCGCGCACCCCATGCCGGTCGCCAACGGAATTTCCGCAGGCGGCTGAACTCCAACCGTCAGATTCCGTGACGTACTTCACCTGAAGCACGGTCGCTCGCGTAAGCTCTGCAGTTGGGTGCTCGTCAGTAGCTGCGGCTGCTATATTGCACTGCACAACCGGACCCTGACCATGCTCTACCAGATTTATGAAGCACAGCGTTCGCTGATGGAACCGTTCGCGGATTTCGCTCAGGCCGCTGCCAAGCTCTACAGCAACCCGCTCACGCCCTTCGGCACCAACCCGCTCGCGCAGCGTGTGTCGGCTGGCTACGAGCTGATGTACCGCCTCTGGAAGGACTACGAAAAGCCCGAGTTCGGCATCAAGACGGTCAATATCGGCGCCGGGGATGTGGTGATCCACGAATCCATCGCCATCGACAAGCCCTTTTGTGAGCTGCGCCGATTCAAGCGCTTCACGGACGACCCGATCAAGCTCGAAGAGATGAAGAAGCAGCCGGTGGTGCTTGTCGTGGCGCCGCTGTCGGGTCACTACGCCACTTTGCTGCGCGACACGGTCCGCACCATGCTGCAGGACCACAAGGTCTACATCACCGACTGGAAGAACGCGCGCACCGTTCCCCTGGAGCAAGGCGAGTTCCACCTGGACGACTATGTCAACTACGTTCAGGAGTTCATCCGCCACCTGCAGGCGCAGTATGGCAACTGCCACGTCGTGAGCGTCTGCCAGCCCACGGTGCCGGTGCTGGCGGCGGTGTCGCTGATGGCCTCGCGCGGCGAGACCACGCCGCTGACGATGACCATGATGGGCGGGCCCATCGATGCGCGCAAGTCGCCCACCGCGGTGAACAACCTCGCGATGAACAAGAGCTACGAGTGGTTCGAGAACAACGTGATCTATCGCGTGCCGCAGAACTTCCCGGGCTCCGGCCGGCGCGTGTATCCCGGCTTCCTGCAGCACACCGGCTTCGTGGCGATGAACCCCGACCGCCACCTCTCCAGCCACTACGACTACTTCGAGCACCTGATCGCCGGTGACGACGCCAGCGCCGAGGCCCACCGCAAGTTCTACGACGAGTACAACGCCGTCCTCGACATGGACGCCGACTACTACCTCGAGACCATCCGCGTGGTGTTCCAGGAGTTCCGGCTGGTCCACGGTACCTGGGACGTGCGCAGCCCCGAGGGCAAGCTCGAACGCGTGCGGCCGCAGGACATCACGACCACGGCCCACCTCACGGTCGAAGGCGAACTGGACGACATCTCCGGCGCCGGCCAGACCGAGGCTGCGCACGCGCTGTGCCTGAACGTTCCGAAGGCGCGCCAGAAGCACATCGAGGTCAAGGGTGCCGGCCACTACGGCATCTTCAGCGGCCGGCGCTGGCGCGATGTCGTGTATCCGCAGGTGCGTGAATTCATCCTGCAGTTCAACGAACAACCGGCCGACGGCCGCGCCCGCGAGGGCCGCGGCCAGACCCAGGCGGCGTGAGCCCGCTGGCCCGGCGCATCCACGCCACGCTGCCGCAGACGCAGTGCACGCGCTGCGGCTGGCCGGATTGCGCCGGCTATGCCGAGGCCATCGTGCGTGGCGAAGCGGATATCAACCAGTGTCCGCCCGGCGGTGCCGAAGGCATCGAACGCCTTGCGTGCATCACCGGCCGACCCGCTCTGCCGCTGGACACGCAGCGCGGCACCGAAGCACCGCGTACCGTGGCCGTCATCGACGAAGCCTGGTGCATCGGCTGCACGCTGTGCCTCAAAGCCTGCCCCACGGACGCCATCCTCGGCGGCAACAAGCACATGCACACCGTGATCGAGCCGTGGTGCACGGGATGCGAGCTCTGCGTGCCGGTGTGCCCCGTCGATTGCATCGAACTCGTGAACGCCAGCGGCGCACGCACCGGCTGGAACGCATGGACGCCCGAGCAGGCCGACACCGCTCTGCGGCGCTACTCGGCGCGGCAGCAGCGGCTGGCGCGGACAGCGCGCGAGCACGAAGAGCGCCTGGAGGACAAGGCCCGCGCCAAGCTGGCCGACCTCCCCACGGCGACCCACGGTGCTGAAGGCGCGGAAGCCGACCGCAAGCGGGCCGTCATCGAAGCTGCCCTGGCGCGCGCACGGGCCCGGCGCGAAGCGCGAGGCTGAAAAGACGAAGCCGCTCGGTCAGGAAGACGCGACGGACGAACATCCGCGACGCGCGCTTGAGGTTCCACTTCGGTGTGCGCCCTACAGGATGCGGGCGCGCCCCCGACGCACGGTCGCCCGCCGGCCTGCGCCGCATCCCGGCGTCCTGCCTTGGCACGATGCTCAGCCGAGTGCCTTCACCCCCGTCTGACGGCGCGCGAAATCCCGGACCATCGCCTCGGCCAGCTGGCGCAGTCCATCGTCTTCGAGGCCGCGTGCGTGGCGCAACTGTTCGAGGGCATAGCCGGGGTCGCGCCCCATCATGCTGCTGCTCACGCTGAGGCCGTGGTTGGCCATGCGCAGGCTGAAGTCGCCCAGCACATCCTGGCTCCAGCTGTCGTGCCTGCACCCCAGGCGGGTAAGAGAGGCCGGCAGCGGGCGCACGGTGGGCGGCTGGGTCGCGAGGTGTCGTAGATGCGCCATGAGGGGGGCTCCTTGCGAAGTCGTTGGCGCCAGCATAGGAAGCCTCACCCGGCGCGGCATGCAAGGAAAATCCGACCCTCGCACCCGCCAATCGGCGCACCGGCACGCCAGACTCCATCGGGCGCTCCTGTCTCGCGCAGGACCACGGGCGTAGGCGGCGGCTGCTTCGCCGGCGCCCGAGCGCAGCACGCGCGTCCCGAGGTGTCGCGCCCCAGTTGGCCGCGTCAGGGCTTCCCGTCGCGGCGGGCGATGTGGCCGCTGAAGAACACCAGCTTGGGCCGGTGGTCCACGTGCCGCTTCGCCCCGCCGTCGATCGTCGCCCCGTTCTCCGCGGGCCCGTTCCGCCCCGGCCGTTCGATCACCGGCCCGTCAGATGCCGGCTGTTTCGTTCCTGCCGCTCGCGCCGATCAGTCTCATCGTCCGTCGATAAGGGAGGCCCTGCCGCCCGCGGCGCCTGTCTCCTGAGGCTCATGAGCAGCGCCTGGGGCGCCCTCGGGCCCCGCGCCGCCGCCTTGCCCCAGCGCGGTGAAGGCGCGCACGACCTCCGGCGGCGCCTGCACGAGTTCGATCAGGACGCCTTCCCCGCACAGCGGAGCGTCGGCGCTGCCACGGGGATGGATGAAAGTGATGTCGAACCCAGCCGCCCCCCGCCGGATGCCTCCCGGTGCGAAGCGCACGCCCTGCGCCGACAACCATTCGACGGCCGCTGGGAGGTCATCTATCCAGAGCCCGACGTGGTTCAGCGGCGTGGCATGCACGGCCGGCTTCTTGTCGGCGTCGATCGGCTCCATCAGATCGACCTCCACCTTGAAGGGGCCTGCGCCGAGCGCGCAGATGTCCTCATCGACGTTCTCGCGTTCGCTGCGGAAGGTGCCCGTGGGCTCCAGCCCGAGCAGATCGATCCAGAGGCGGCGCAAGGGCTCCTTGCGGGGGCCGCCGATGGCGATCTGCTGCAGGCCCAGGACGCGGAAAGGACGGCTCATCGGCCCGGCTCCCGGCGACCGGCGAGGTAGCGCACGCCTTGCGCACCGGCCCACTCGCGGTGCGGCGTGCCGGCCGCGAGACGGAAGGTGTCGCCGCAGCCGTAGCGGGCCTGCTGCCCCGCCACCTCGATGGTGATCTCGCCGTCCGTCACCAGCGCGAAGGCATCGAAGGGGTGGGTGTGCTCGTCCAGGCGATACCCCGCGGCACGTTCGATGGGCACGGGGGCAGCGAACTGTTGCGCCTGCAACTGTGCGCAGAAGTCTTCAGGGCTCATGGCAGGCCTCTTCATTCGAACTCAAGGATCGGCTGGTCCACCGCCAGCGACTCGCCCTTGGTGGCGAGCAGCTTGCCGACCACGCCATCGGCCACGGCGAACAGCACGTTCTCCATCTTCATGGCTTCGATTACCGCGAGCCGCTCACCGGCCTGCACCCTTTGGCCGGGCTGCACGGCCACATCGACCAGCAGGCCCGGCATGGGCGACAGCAGGAAGCGGCTCATGTCCGGTGGCGCCTTGTAGGGCATGAGCGCGTGCAGCTGCGCCGTGCGCGGCGTCAGCACCATGGCCTCCAGCCGCGTGCCGTCGTGGCTGACGGCGATGCCGAGCGGGTTGCGCGGCAGACCCCGTTCGACCTGCGCAGTGAACGGCCTGCCGTCCACCGTGCCGCGGATCCGGGCGGCGCCCAGGTGCCACTGCGAGCAGATCTCGAAGCGACGCTCGCCGACGGTGACCACGCTCGAGCCCGAGAGCGCCTGGAAGTCGGTGACGCGCGCCGCGTGGCGCCGGTGTGCGCCGTCGCGGCCGAGTTCGACGACGACGTACTCCTCGGCCACCCGGAACTCGTGGCCCCGCAACTGCCCGGTGATACCCGCCGAACGCTGCAGCGCCCGACGATTCACGTAGGCGGCCAGGGCCAGCAGGAAGTCAGGGTCTGCATGGCTCACATCCTCGGCGCGGAAGCCCTGCCCGTAGTGCTCGGCGATAAACCCGGTGTTGAACTGCCCCGCCTGGAAGCGTGGGTGCGCCAGCAGCGCCGCCTGGAACGGAACGTTGCTCGAGATGCCGCGTATCACGAACCCGTTGAGCGCCTCGCGCATCTTCGCGATGGCGTCGTCGCGGTCCGCGCCGTGCACGATCAGCTTGGCGATCATCGAGTCGTAGAACATCGGGATCTCGCCGCCCTCGGCCACGCCGGTATCGACCCGCACGCCGAATCGCTGGGCCGTGTCGCCCGCCCACATGGTTTCCCTGGGCGTCTGGAACTTCACCAGCCGGCCGGTGGACGGCAGGAAGCTGCGAAACGGGTCCTCGGCGTTGATGCGGCATTCGATCGCCCAGCCCTCGCGCCGCACGTCGCCTTGCCCGAGCGGCAGCTTCTCCCCCGCGGCCACACGGATCATCAGCTCCACCAGGTCCAGCCCCGTGATGCACTCCGTCACCGGGTGCTCCACCTGCAGGCGCGTGTTCATCTCCAGGAAGTAGAAGCCCTGGTCCTTGCCGACCACGAACTCCACCGTGCCCGCGCTCTGGTACTGCACGGCGCGGGCCAGGGCGACGGCCTGCTCGCCCATCGCCTTGCGCGTCGCTTCGCTGATGAAGGGCGACGGCGCCTCCTCGATCACCTTCTGGTGGCGCCGCTGGATCGAGCACTCGCGCTCGTGCAGGAAGATCACGTTGCCGTGGGCGTCGCCCAGCACCTGGATTTCGATGTGGCGCGGCTCCTCGACGAACTTCTCGATGAAGACGCGGTCGTCGCCGAAGCTGTTGCGCGCCTCGTTGCGGCAGGACTCGAACCCTTCGAGCGCCTCCTTGTCGTTCCACGCGACGCGCAGGCCCTTGCCGCCGCCGCCGGCGCTGGCCTTGATCATCACGGGGTAGCCGATGTCCCGGGCGATCTCGACCGCGCGCGTGGCGGACTCGATCGCGTCGTTCCAGCCCGGGATGGTGTTCACGCCGGCTTCGGTGGCCAGCTTCTTGGAGGCGATCTTGTCGCCCATGGCCGCGATCGAGTGGTGCTTGGGGCCGATGAAGACGATGCCCTCCTCCTCGACCCGGCGGGCGAAATCCTCGTTCTCCGAAAGAAAGCCGTAGCCGGGGTGCACCGCCTGGGCGCCGGTCTGCTTGCACGCGGCGATGATGCGGTCGCCGCGCAGGTAGCTCTCGCGGCTGGGCGCGGGGCCGATGTGAACGGCCTCGTCGGCGAGCCGCACATGGCGCGCGTCGCGGTCTGCGTCGGAGTACACGGCCACCGTCTTGATGCCCATCTTGCGCGCGGTCTTGATCACGCGGCAGGCGATCTCGCCGCGGTTGGCGATCAGGATCTTGTCGAACATTGCTTGGCTCCTCGCGCTCACAACGGGATGTTGCCGTGCTTGCGCCACGGGTTCTCGAGCTTCTTGTCGCGCAGCATCACCAGCGAGCGGCAGATGCGCTTGCGCGTCTCGTGCGGCAGGATCACGTCGTCGATGAAGCCGCGCGCGCCCGCCACGAACGGGTTGGCGAAGCGCGCCTTGTATTCGGCCTCGCGGGCGGCGATCTTCGCGGGGTCGCCCTTGTCCTCGCGGAAGATGATCTCCACGGCGCCCTTGGCGCCCATCACCGCGATCTCGGCGTTGGGCCACGCGAAGTTCACGTCGCCGCGCAGGTGCTTGGAGCTCATCACGTCGTAGGCTCCGCCATAGGCCTTGCGCGTGATCACCGTGATCTTGGGCACCGTGCACTCGGCATACGCGTAGAGCAGCTTGGCGCCGTGCTTGATGATGCCGCCGTATTCCTGGCTGGTGCCCGGCATGAAGCCAGGCACATCGACGAAGGTCAGCACCGGGATGTTGAACGCGTCGCAGAAGCGCACGAAGCGCGCCGCCTTGGTGCTGCTCTTGATGTCCAGGCAGCCCGCCAGCACCAGCGGCTGGTTGGCCACGATGCCCACCGTCTGGCCCTCCATCCGGGCGAAGCCGATGACGATGTTCTTGGCGAAGTCGGGTTGCAGCTCGAAGAAGTCGCCGTCGTCCACCGTCTTGACGATCAGCTCCTTCATGTCGTAGGGCTTGTTGGGGTTGTCCGGCACCAGCGTGTCGAGCGAATGGTCGAGACGATCGACCGGATCGTTGCTCGGGCGGATCGGCGGCTTCTCGCGGTTGTTCAGCGGCAGGTAGTTGTAGAGGCGGCGCAGCATCAGCAGCGCCTCGACGTCGTTGTCGAAAGCCAGGTCGGCCACGCCGCTGCGGGTGGTGTGGGTGGTCGCGCCACCGAGCTCCTCGGCGGTGACTTCCTCGTGGGTGACCGTCTTCACCACCTCCGGCCCGGTCACGAACATGTAGGAGCTGTCGCGCACCATGAAGATGAAGTCGGTCATGGCGGGCGAGTACACGGCGCCACCGGCGCAGGGGCCCATGATCATGCTGATCTGCGGCACCACGCCCGAGGCCAGCACGTTGCGCTGGAACACGTCGGCGTAGCCGCCGAGCGACGCCACGCCTTCCTGGATGCGCGCGCCCCCCGAATCGTTGAGTCCAATCACCGGCGCGCCGACCTTCATCGCCTGATCCATCACCTTGCAGATCTTCTCGGCATGCGCCTCGCTCAGGGCACCGCCGAAGACGGTGAAGTCCTGGCTGAAGACGAACACCAGGCGGCCGTTGATCATTCCATAGCCGGTGACCACGCCGTCGCCCGGCACCTTCTGGTCGGCCATGCCGAAGTCGGTGCAGCGGTGCTCGACGAACATGTCCCATTCCTCGAACGTGCCCTCGTCCAGCAGCAGCTCCAGGCGTTCGCGCGCCGTGAGCTTGCCCTTGCGGTGCTGCGCGTCGATGCGCTTGTCGCCACCGCCCAGGCGGGCGGCGGCGCGTTTCTTCTCCAGTTGTTCGAGGATGTCTTGCATGGTTCCTGGTGGTGGTGCCTAGGGGGTTTCGCGCCGGGCGCCGAGCAGCTGGCGTGCGGCCGTGGAGGCCGGCACCCGGCCGGCTTCGACATCCGCGGCGAGCGCGGGCAACAGGCCCTTCACCGCGGGGTGCTGGTGGAACTCCTGGCGCAGGCCCGCTTCGATGCGCTCCCACATCCACGCCAATGCCTGCCGCCTGCGGCGGGCGTGCAGCGCGCCGGACGCCTCGCGTGCCTGCCGCAGGCGGCTGACCGCCTGCCAGAACGCGTCGATGCCGGTGGAGCGCAGCGCGCTCAGCTGCAGCACGCGCTCCAACGGCGCACCGCCGCCGCCGCCGTGTGCGTCGGTGTGCGGATCGGCGCTGCGGCCGTGCTGCGTGAACAGCCGCATGGCGCTGGTGATCTGCGCCTGCGCGCGGGTGGCGGCGTCGGGGTCGAGATCGGCCTTGTTGATCAACACGAGGTCGGCCAGTTCCATCACACCCTTCTTGATGGCCTGCAGGTCGTCGCCCGCGTTGGGCAGTTGCATCAGCACGAACAGGTCGGTCATGCCAGCCACGGCCGTCTCGCTCTGGCCGACGCCCACCGTCTCGACGATCACGACGTCGTGCCCCGCCGCCTCGCACACCAGCATGGCCTCGCGCGTCTTCTCGGCGACCCCGCCGAGCGTGCCGCCCGAGGGGCTGGGGCGGATGAAGGCGCGCTCGTGTACCGACAGGCGCTCCATGCGCGTCTTGTCACCGAGGATGGAGCCGCCCGAGATGCTGCTGGACGGGTCCACCGCCAGCACCGCGACGCGGTGGCCGCGTTCGATGAGGTACAGCCCCAGGGCCTCGATGAAGGTGCTCTTGCCGACGCCCGGCACGCCGCTGATGCCAAGGCGAAACGATCGCCCGGTGTGCGGCAGCAGCGCTGTGAGCAGCTGGTCGGCGCGCTCGCGGTGGTCCGCGCGCGTGGATTCGAGCAGGGTGATCGCCTTGGCCATGGCGCGGCGCTGCCCCGGGCCGGATGCGTCCAGCAAGGCGTGCTCCAGGGTGGCGGAAGCGGCGGAAGTGCTCACGACGTCGGGCAGGCGGCGCTCAGGAGGGGGAATGCGCCTTGCGGATCTGCTCCAGCACGTCCTTGGCGCTGGCGGGAATCGGCGTGCCCGGACCGTAGATGCCCTTGACGCCCGCCTCGTAGAGAAAGTCGTAGTCCTGGCGCGGAATGACGCCCCCCACGAACACCACGATGTCGTCGGCTCCCTGGCGCCGCAGCTCCTGGATGATGGCCGGCACCAGCGTCTTGTGGCCGGCGGCGAGCGTCGAGATACCCACGGCGTGCACGTCGTTCTCGATGGCCTGCCGGGCACACTCCTCGGGCGTCTGGAACAGCGGTCCCATATCGACGTCGAAGCCCAGGTCTGCGAACGCGGTCGCCACGACCTTGGCGCCCCGGTCGTGCCCGTCCTGCCCGAGCTTGGCGATCATCACGCGGGGCCGGCGGCCCTGCTCCTGCGCGAACTGCGCAATTTCCTGCTGGAGCTTGCCCCAGCCTTCGGCACTGTCGTAGGCGGCTGCGTACACACCGGTCACCTTCTGGGCATCGGCGCGGTGGCGCCCGAATACTTTTTCGAGCGCATCGGAGACTTCGCCCACCGTTGCGCGTGCGCGGATCGCCTCGACGCTGGCGGCGAGCAGGTTGCCTTCGCCGCGCGCAGCGGCCTCGGTGAGTGCGGCGAGCGCCCGATCCACACGGGCCGCGTCGCGGCGCTCCCGCACCGAGCGCAGCCGGGCGACCTGCTGCTCGCGCACCATCACGTTGTCCACCTCGAGGATGTCCACCGGATCTTCCTTGGCCAGGCGGTACTTGTTGACGCCGACGATCACGTCGCGGCCGGCGTCGATGCGGGCCTGCTTCTCGGCGGCGGCGGCTTCGATCTTGAGCTTGGCCCAGCCCGAATCGACGGCCCGGGTCATCCCGCCCATGGCCTCGACCTCTTCGATGATCGCCCAGGCCGCATCGGCCATGTCCTGGGTGAGCTTCTCCATCATGTAGCTGCCGGCCCAGGGGTCGATCACGTCAGGGATGTGGGTCTCCTCCTGGATGATCAGCTGCGTGTTGCGGGCGATGCGCGAGGAGAACTCGGTCGGCAGCGCGATGGCTTCGTCGAAGCTGTTCGTGTGCAGCGACTGCGTGCCGCCGAACACCGCGGCCATGGCCTCGATGGTGGTGCGCACGATGTTGTTGTACGGGTCCTGCTCGGTCAGGGACCAGCCGGAGGTCTGCGAGTGCGTGCGCAGCATCAGGCTCTTGGGGCTCTTCGCGCCGAAGCTTTTCATGATGCGGCACCACAGCAGCCGCGCCGCCCGCATCTTGGCAATCTCGAGGTAGAAGTTCATCCCCACTGCCCAGAAGAACGACAGGCGCCCCGCGAAGCCGTCCACGTCGAGCCCCTTGGCGAGCGCGGTCTTGACGTACTCCTTGCCGTCGGCGAGGGTGAAGGCGAGCTCCAGCGCCTGGTTGGCGCCCGCTTCCTGCATGTGGTAGCCGGAAATCGAGATCGAGTTGAACTTCGGCATGTGCTGCGCCGTGTACTCGATGATGTCGCCGATGATCCGCATGCTCGGCTCGGGCGGGTAGATGTAGGTGTTGCGGACCATGAACTCCTTGAGGATGTCGTTCTGGATGGTCCCCGACAGCTGCTCCTGCGCGATGCCCTGCTCCTCGGCCGCGACGATGTAGCCGGCCAGCACGGGCAGCACCGCGCCGTTCATGGTCATGGACACCGACACCTTGTCCAGCGGGATGCCGTCGAACAGGATCTTCATGTCCTCGACGCTGTCGATCGCGACACCGGCCTTGCCCACGTCACCCGTGACGCGCGGATGGTCGCTGTCGTAGCCGCGGTGGGTGGCGAGGTCGAAGGCGACCGACACCCCCTGCCCTCCCGCCGCGAGCGCCCGGCGGTAGAAGGCGTTGCTCTCCTCGGCGGTGGAAAAGCCGGCGTACTGCCGGATCGTCCAGGGCCGCACCGCGTACATGGTGGCCTGCGGGCCGCGCAGGTAGGGCTCGAAGCCCGGCAGGGTGTCGGTGTGTGCGAGGCCCTGCAGGTCGGCGGCGGTGTAGAGCGGCTTGACGGTGATGCCGTCGGGCGTGACCCAGTCCAGGGCGGCGAGATCACCGCCCGGGGCGGACTTGGCGGCGGCGCGTGCCCAGTCGTCGAGGCTGGCCGGTCGGAATTCGGGATCGTGGCTCATCGGGCGTCTCGGAAGAATCGTGGCAGTCTACTGCATTCATAATTACGAAACCCTGCGAAGCCGCTGTTCGTCACCCGCCTCCGACTGCTCCGCCCCCAACTCCAGGCCACCTCCGGTAACCCGCATGTCCGCAGTTCCACTCGCTCCGCGTGCCCTCTACGAAGAGGTGGCCGAGCGCATCCGCCAGCGCATCTTCCTGCGCGAGCTCGAGCCGGGCAGCTGGATCGACGAGATCAAGCTTGCCCAGGAGTACGGCATCAGCCGCACGCCCCTGCGCGAGGCGCTGAAGGTGCTGGCCGCCGAGGGCCTGGTGACCATGAAGGTGCGCCGCGGCGCCTATGTCACCGAGGTGTCCGAGCGCGACCTGGCCGAGGTCTACCACCTGCTCGCACTACTCGAAAGCGACGCCGCCGGCGACGTCGCACGGCACGCGAGCGACGAAGCGCTGCACGAGCTGCAGGTCATCCATGCCGAGCTGGCGGCGGCGAGCAAGCGGCGCGAGCGCTTCTTTGCCGTCAACGAGCGCTTCCACATGCGCCTGCTGGAGATCGCGGGCAATCGCTGGCGCAACCAGTTGGTGGCCGACCTGCGCAAGCTCATGAAGCTGCACCGCCACAACTCGCTGCTCAAGCGCGGCCGGGTGGAAGAGTCCCTGGCAGAACACGAGGGGCTGATGCAGGCCCTGGTGCGCAGGGACGCCGCGGCGGCGACCCAGCGCATGCAGGAGCATTTCCGCAACGGGCTGGAAGCGGCCGGTTGAACCGTTTGCCAGGGACCGCGGGGAGCTCGGTCGCAGCCGCTGAGACGGCGGCGCGGGTCGGCAAGTAGCCGAGCTGCCCGCCTACTGCACCACCGAAGTCACCGGCGGCTGGTCGCCCGGGGGCGCGAACAGCTGGGCCGCATCGACGGCGTCGAAGCGGTACTGGCGGCCGCAGAAGTCACAGCCGACCTCGATGTCTCCGCGCTCGGCGAGGATGCTGTCGGCCTCGGCACGACCCAGGCCGCGGATCATGCCGGCCACGCGCTCGCGGCTGCAGGTGCAATCGAAGCGCGGGGTCTGCGGCGGAAAGCGCAGCAGCTGCTCCTCCCAGAAGAGGCGCCGCAGGATGGTCTCGACGTCGAGCTCCAGCAGTTCCTGCCGGGTGAGGCTGGCAGCCAGGGTGGCGATGCGGTTGAAGTGCTCGTTCAAGCCGATCTCGTCTTCGTTCGCCTTGCTCACCAGGCTGCCGGCGAGGTTCCCCTCCCCCTCCAGCGGCAGGCGCTGGATCAGCAGGCCGGCGGCGACCTTGGCGTCGGCGGCCAGTACGAGCCGGGTGTCGAGCTGCTCGGACTGGAGCATGTAGTGCTCCAGCACGTCCGAGAGCCGCTCGATCTTTTCGCGGCGGTCTCCGTGCAGCGGCACCACGCCCTGGTAGGGCTGCTGGCCGGGGAACTTGTCGCGTGGATCGAGCGTGATGGCGCAGCGTCCATGGTTGTGCTGGTTGACCAGATGGGACAGGCGGGCGTCGGCGGGCACGTCGCCGACCACCTTGGCGGTGGCGCGGAAGGACAGGTCGTGCTGCACCTCGGCCACGGCCACCTTCACCGGCCCGTCGCCGAAGATCTGCAGGACCAGCGCCCCGTTGAACTTGATGTTGGACTGCATCAGCGCCCCGGCCGCCGCCATCTCGCCGATCAGCTCGGCGACCGGCGGAGCCCAGGGCCCGGTGGCCGTGTTGGCCTCGCGGCGGTGCAGCACCTCCGTCCAGGCGTCGGTCAGCCGCACGATCATGCCGCGCACCGGCAGGCCGTCGAACAGGAACTTGTGGAGCTCGTTCAAGAGAGAACCTCAGGCGATCTTCTTGAGGCCGCGCGCGAACCGGCGGGCGTTTGCTACGTAATGCTCTGCGCTTTCGGCCAGCTTGCGTGCGGCCGCGTCGTCGAGCGTGCGCACCACCCGGGCAGGGCTGCCGATGATGAGCGAGTTGTCGGGGAATTCCTTGCCTTCTGTGACGACGCTGCCGGCGCCGACGATGCAGTTGCGGCCGATCCGGGCTCCATTGAGCACCACCGCGCCGATGCCGATGAGGCTGTTGTCGCCGATGGTGCAGCCGTGGACCATCACCTGGTGCCCGATGGTGACGTTGTCGCCGATGACCAGCGGCTTGCCGTGGTCCGCATGCAGCACCGAAAGGTCTTGCACGTTGCTGTTGCGCCCCACGCGGATGGTCTCGGTGTCGCCGCGCAGGACAGCCCCGAACCAGACGTTGGCGTGCTCCGCGAGCACCACATCGCCGATGACCTCGGCACTGTCGGCCACCCATGCGCCGGTGCCGAGTTGGGGGGACTTGCCGTCGAGTTCATAGAGGGCCATGGCGGATTCCGAAGGGGCGAAAAGAGGCATTGTAGGGAGGTCGTTTGGCTCGAGGGGACGGCGCCGGGTACCTAGAATCCACGGCTTACGCGCGAGCATCCATGCAGTCCTCCCAGGCACGACCCACTCCCGAACCCCCCGTTTTCCCCGACGAGCCGACCGGCGGCGTCGCCGTAGCCCGGGCCCCCATCCTCGACCGTCGCAAGACCATCTTCGGCTACGAGCTGATCGATCGCAGCGGCATGGCCCCGGGGCCTGCGCGTGACGCCGAGATGCTGGTGCAAGCCCTGTCGCTGGCCGACCACCACGCGACCGCCGAACGCCGCGCTCTCATGGTGCCGTGCCATCCCGCCACCGTGTCCAGCGGCCACCTCGACCTGGTCGATCCTGCGCGCGTCGTGCTCGAGATCACGCTGCCCACCGGGGTCGCGGCCGCCGCCGTCGCTGCAGCCGCCGAGTCGCTGCGGGGGCTGCGCCAACGCGGCTTCCGGATCGCCTTCTCGCCCGAGGCGCTCGCCTCGCCGCTGCAAGGCTGCCTCGAGCATGCGTCCTTCCTCAAGATCGATTTTTCCAGGGTGCCCGCCGCACAGTTGCCGGCGCTTCTGAAAACCGCGCGCGCACGCCCGGGCCTGCGCCTGATCGCCTGCGGCATCGAGACGCTGCAACAGCAGCGCTACGCTGCAGACCTCGGGCTGGAGCTGTTCCAGGGGTCCTGGTATTGCCGGCCGCTCGCGCTCAGGAGCCATGGCGTGCGCCCCAGCCAGGCCGTCGTGCTCGAACTCGTGGGGCTGCTGCGACGGGAGGCCAGCCCCGTCGAGATCGAGGGAGTCCTCAAGCGCGACCCCGCCCTGTCGTTCAACCTGCTGCGCTACCTCAACTCGCCCGGCGTGGGGCTGATGGTCGAAGTGACCTCGTTCCGGCACGCCGTGATGATGCTGGGCATGAAGAAGCTGCTGCGATGGGCCTGCCTGCTGATGGCGACGGCCAGGGACGGGGCCTCACCGGCGGTCGGCCAGACCGCCGTGATCCGGGGCCGGCTGATGGAGTTGCTCGCCTCCGAGATGCTGCCGCGCGACGAGTGCGACAACGCGTTCGTCGCCGGCGTGTTCTCGCTGCTCGACGCCATGACCGGCGTCGCGCTGGATCGCGCCCTCGAAGGGCTGCTGCTGCCGGACGCAATCATCGAAGCGCTGCTGCACCGGCGCGGCATGCTGGCGCCTTTCCTCGATCTCACCGAGGCCTGCGAAGTCGGCGACGAAGAGGGTTTCGCGCGGGCGGCAAACGCCCTTTCGTTGTCGAACCACCAGGTGAACATGGCGCACCTGCAGGCGCTCGCCTGGGCCGAGGACCTGCTCGCTTGATGCCGGCGGCGGAGCCCTCCGAGCTGCGGCACTGCGCGCTCCAGGCGCTGCTCGCGTGCGATCCCGCCGAGAAGGTGGCGCTGGCGAGCGCGCTGCACGCGCGTGCCGCCGCGCTGCCGATCGCCGCGCGTGCGCCGGTGCCGCCGGCCCCGCTGCCGGGCCGGCCGGCCCGGCCCGAGCTGGTGCATCCGGCCAGGGTGCCGCGCCGCTCGCCGGCCCGCCCGCAGGGGCTCGCGGCCCTGCTGCACGCCATCGCGCACATCGAATTCAACGCCATCAACCTGGCGCTCGACGCGGCCTGGCGCTTCGAGGGCATGCCGCGCGCCTTCCACGAGGACTGGCTGCGGGTCGCGGCCGAGGAGGCGCAGCACTTCGGCTTGCTGCAGGCGCACCTCGCGACGCTGGGCCACGCGTACGGCGACTTCGCGGCCCACGACGGCCTGTGGGCCATGTGCGAGAAGACCGCCGGAGACATCGTGGCGCGCATGGCGCTGGTGCCGCGCACGCTCGAGGCGCGCGGCCTGGACGCCACCCCGCAGATCCAGGACAAGCTGCGCCAGGTGGGCTCACCGGACGCCCTGCGCGCGGTGGACATCCTGGAGGTCATCCTGCGCGACGAGGTGGGCCACGTGGCCATCGGCAACCACTGGTATGGCTGGCTGTGCCGGCGCGAAGGACTGGACCCGGTTGCGCACTACCCCGTGCTGGTCGAGCGGCATGCCGCGCCGCGGCTGCATCCGCCGTTCAACACCGCAGCGCGGCGGCGGGCCGGCTTCTCCGAGCAGGAGCTCGCATGGCTGGCCGGAGAGCTCGGCGAGACGGCTGCGCCCGCCGGGGCTGGAAAAAGCAGGCTCGCGGGTGGATGATCGCCGCGTGTGCCACGCGGAGCCCACCGCCATGAAAACGCTCGAAGACCAACTGGTCCAGTACGCGGCCTACCACCGCGACCGCCGCAACATCGCCACCCACTTCGTCGGCATCCCGCTGATCATGCTGGGCATCGCCGTGCTGCTGTCGCGACCGACGCTGCAGTTCGCGGGCTTGTCGGCCAGCCCCCTGCTTGCGGTGGTGGCCGCGGCGGCCGTCTTCTACGTCTTGCTCGACCTGCGGCTTGGCCTGCTCATGGCCGCTTTTCTGGCGCTTATCACCTGGATTGGGGCATGGGCGGCATCCCTGTCCACCGCCGCCTGGCTCACGCTGGGCACCGGCAGCTTTGTCGTGGGCTGGGTGTTCCAGTTCGTGGGCCATGCCTGGGAAGGCCGCAAGCCCGCCTTTGTGGACGACTTGGCCGGGCTCCTGATCGGTCCGCTGTTCGTCGCGGCAGAGATCCTGTTTCTGCTGGGGCTGCGCGACGAACTGCGCGTCGCCATCGAACTGCGCGCGGGTCCGACCCGCGGCGGGCGTCCCGGCGCGGCTACGGGCGCCTGAAGTTCTTCGGATGCGTCGACCCGAGCTGCGGGTCAGGCGGCAGCGGTAGGCGCAATAGCCGCCGGC
Source organism: Ramlibacter sp. AN1015 (assembly GCF_037726105.1). Classification (NCBI taxonomy): domain Bacteria; kingdom Pseudomonadati; phylum Pseudomonadota; class Betaproteobacteria; order Burkholderiales; family Comamonadaceae; genus Ramlibacter; species Ramlibacter sp. AN1015. The sequence continues at coordinate 25,657 of NZ_JBBJUM010000017.1, read as the reverse complement.
CTACATAAAGCCGCCGCGTCGCGTCCGTATCTTGGGGGCGTCCCTCCGGGGCGCCAGTTCACCGACGCATCCCGCCGCGCTTCCGGCGCAGCGGCTCGCGGGCGCGGCTGAGACACCACCCGCAACCGAACGGATTTCCACATGGCAGTGTTCACCGAACAACACGCAGGCGTCAGCGCCGAGGTGCCGCAGGCGACCCGGGGCTATCGCCTGAACCACACGATGCTGCGGGTGAAGAACCCGAGCACCTCGCTCGCGTTCTACACGCACGTCCTCGGCATGCGCGTGCTGCGAAAGCTCGACTTTCCGGAGATGAAGTTCTCGCTGTACTTCCTCGCGCGCCTGCAGGACAGCAGCTCGGCGGTGCCCCAGGACGAGGGCGAGCGCACGGTCTGGACCTTCCATCAGGAAGGCATCCTGGAGCTCACGCACAACTGGGGTAGCGAGGATGATCCCGACCTCCGCTATCACGACGGCAACGCGCAGCCGCAGGGCTTCGGCCACATCTGCTTTTCGGTTCCGCATCTGCAGGACGCGGTGCGCTGGTTCGACGAGCAGGGCGTCGAGTTCGTCAAGCGCCCGGACCAGGGCAAGCTCAAGGACGTCGCCTTCATCAAGGACCCGGACGGCTACTGGATCGAGATCGTGCAGGCGGACCTGCTGGGCGACCTGGGCCGTCGCTGAGGGGTGCACCGCCCGGTCGGTCAAGGATGCGTGCCTGCGACCGAAACGCGAACGCACCTACATGCGCACGAGGACGCGGGAGGCACGCTGGAAGCCAAACCTCAGGAGCATTTCGACATGAACCTGCCGAACTACGCACGGCGGCGCGGCCTCGCGATCGGGCTGGCTGCCTCCGTGTCCACCCTGTTGCCGCTGAAGGCCGCGTGGGGCCAGACCACCGGCTTCGCTCCGCGCGACTGGCTGGCGCAGATCCGCCAGCACCACGACCTCATCGACCGCAGCTTCGAGGAGCTGCTCTCGCCCAACGAGCGCTCGTTCGAGCAGGTGGCGCTGCACGTGCGCACCCTCGACCAGTTGCAGACGGCCCACTCGATGGCCGAGGAGAACCTCATCTATCCCGCGCTCGCGCGCATAGGGATGATGCAGGAGGCCGAAAAGCTCTACATGGACGAAGCGCACATGAAGATGCAGAAGGCGCAGGTGGAACTCGCCGTGGGCCTGAACCAGCAGAACGCCAACTGGCGAGAACCCGCCACGCGGCTGCGCGGGATGATGCAGCGGCACACGCGCCAGGACGAGGAGCAGCGGCTCTTTCCGGAGCTGCAGCGGCGCCTGGGCCCCGAGGAAAACGCAAGGCTGGCGCAGCGATACGTGGCCGAGTTCTCCCGGGTACTGCCGGTGCGTCCCTGAACCGGGCGGCCGGCGCCCTGCCCTGTGGGCATGCGACCGGCTCGCGGATCGCTGCCTACAATCGCGCCCCTATGCGTTCTCATGACCAGCCGGGGGTGCCGCTCGCGGCCACCCGGCACCTCAAGCAGGCCACCGCCGTCCTGCACGCAGACATCGAATCCCTGCTTCGCCTCGACCTGCTCACCACCCTGCCACGGGTGTGCGGTGTGCTGCAGGTGTTCGATGCCTTCCTCGCCGACTGGGAGCCGCGGGTGTCCACCGCCCTGCCGCCATCCATGCAGCCCTGGTTCGAAGCCCACCGGCGCGGCGCCTGGGCCCGCGACGACCTGCAGGTTCTGGGCGCCGCCCGCTGCGCCCCGGCCGCGTCGCCCGAGATCGAGCTCGATTCGCCGGCCGCGGCGCTCGGGTCGCTCTACGTGCTGGAAGGCTCCGCGCTGGGCGGCCAGGTGATCGCCCGCACGCTGCGCGACCACCTGCAACTCACGGAAACCACGGGCGCGCGCTACTTCGCTGGCCGCGGAGCCCGCACCGGGCCACTCTGGCGCGCTTTCTGCGAGCAGTTCGAGGCGCAGGTGCAGCAACCCGCCGAGGTGGAGGCAGCCTGCCGCGGCGCGCGCCAGACCTTCGGCGCACTGATACGCCAGTTCCGCGCACGCGCGGACGCACTGGCCTGAACGGCGCTTGCACGAAGCGTTCTCTTCGCCCCCTCTCTCGCCTGCCGCAGGCAATCGCATCAGGCTATTCATGTCGGGATCTACAGGGCGCCGCCACGCCACGCCGCGCCCCGGCTTCGGCCCCCCTGCGGGGCAGCCGTGCTCTGCTAGGCTTGCGGCGATTTCCACCAGCGCCAGACTGCATGAACACCGCCTACGTCTTCAACGGCCCCAATCTCAACCTGCTCGGCACCCGCGAGCCGCAGGTGTACGGCGCGCAGACGCTCGCCGATGTGGAGGCGCTGTGCCGCACCGCGTGTGCGGAGCACGGCCTGACGCTGGATTTCCGCCAAACCAACCACGAAGGCGAACTCGTCTCCTGGGTGCATGAAGCAGGGCGCGCGCAGGCCGAGGGCCGCAGCGCCGGCGTGGTGCTGAACGCAGGCGCCTACACCCACACCAGCATCGCTCTGCACGACGCCATAAAAGGCTCCGGCGCACTGGTGATCGAACTGCACATCAGCAACGTGCATGCGCGCGAGAGCTTTCGCCACCACAGCTACATCTCGCCCGTGGCACGGGCCGTGATGGCGGGCTTCGGCGTGCGCGGCTACGCGATCGCGCTGGCCGCGCTAACTGGTTTCTGAGCACCTGCCGCAGCGCTGCCAGCCCGGAGCTCGCGCTGCCTCTGCAAGGACACGTCCAACTCGCGACGCCGCGTGAGCTCGCTCAGTGCGCCGCGCCCAGCTGCTCGATGGTCAGGCGCTCACCTTCGCGAATCACACGCAGTGGCGGATTGCGCATCTCGGTGATCACCCGTTCGGGCCGGGCAGCCGGCGGTCCGCCCATGCGGGCAGTGTCGGGTGCGGCTGCCACCGGCGGCGTGAGCGGACGCAGGTTGTCGCAGGAGCTGAAGTTGTCGAAAACCAGCTGACCGCCTGGGAAGAGGCCGGGCACCGTCTCGTGCAGCGGCTTGCTCATATCGACCGGCGACTCGCGGGCGTGATAGAGCACGCGGTTGGAATCGTCGTACACCGTGTAGCACTGCGCGCCAGCCTGGAGCGACGCCAGGCAGCCGAGTGCCAGCAGGGCTGATTTGAACACCATGAGGGGCCTCCCGAACAGATTGCGGCAAGCCCATCTTGGAATGAAACGCACCGGCCATTTGTTGCGGCCGGTGAGTCGTGCAAGCAAAGGTCAGCGGCGCAGCGTGACCCCGGTCTTGGCCTGCAGCGCCTCGAAGCTCACGTCGGGCGCCAGCTCGACCACCTTCAGCCCCTCGGGCGTCACATCCATGATGGCGAGGTCCGTGATGATCCGATCGACCACGCCGACGCCGGTCAGCGGGAGGGTGCACTCGGGCAGGATCTTGAGGTCCTCGGTGCCGTCCTTCTTGCGCGCCACGTGCTCCATCAGCACGATGACGCGCTTGACGCCGGCCACCAGGTCCATGGCGCCGCCCATCCCCTTGACCATCTTGCCGGGAATCATCCAGTTGGCGAGGTCACCCTTTTCGCTCACCTGCATGGCGCCAAGGATCGACAGGTTGATCTTGCCGCCGCGGATCATGGCGAAGGACTGGTCGCTGCCGAAGATCGACGATCCGACGATGGTGGTGACGGTCTGCTTGCCCGCGTTGATCAGGTCGGGATCGATCTCGTTCTCGGCAGGAAAGGGGCCGATGCCCAGCATCCCGTTCTCCGACTGCAGCCATACCTCCTTGTCCGACGGCACATGGTTCGCCACCAGGGTCGGGATGCCGATGCCGAGGTTCACGTAGAAGCCGTCCTCGAGTTCCTGCGCCGCGCGCGCGGCCATCTGGTCTTGGGTCCAGGGCATGTGTCGGTCTCCTCAGTTGCCGGGGCGGGTGGTGCGCTTCTCGATGCGCTTCTCGGGATGGGGGTTGTGCACGATGCGGTGGACGTAGATGCCCGGCAGGTGCACGTCGTCGGGAGCAATCTCACCGGTCTCGACGATCCGCTCGACCTCGACGATGCAGACCTTGCCCGCAGTAGCCGCGGCGGGGTTGAAATTGCGCGCGGTGAGGTTGAAGCGCAGGTTGCCCGAGCGGTCCGCCACATGGGCCTTCACCAGCGACACATCGGGCACCAGCGAGCGCTCCATCACGTAGGTCTCGCCGTCGAATTCGCGCAGCTCCTTGCCCTGCGCGACCAGGGTGCCCACGCCGGTTTTGGTGAAGAACGCCGGGATGCCCGCGCCACCGGCGCGCAGCTTCTCGGCAAGCGTGCCCTGCGGCGTGAACTCGAGCTCGAGCTCGCCGGCCAGGTATTGCCGCTCGAACTCCTTGTTCTCGCCGACATAGCTGGAGATCATCTTGCGGATCTGGCGCGTGGTGAGAAGCTTGCCGAGCCCGAAGTCATCGACGCCGGCGTTGTTGGAGATGACGGTGAGGTCCTTGACGCCGCTGTCGCGCAGGGCATCGATCAGCGCCTCGGGGATGCCGCAGAGTCCGAAGCCGCCGACGGCCAGCAGCTGGCCGTCGCGCACGATGCCTTCGAGCGCCTGCGCGGCACTGGGGAAGATCTTGTTCACGAGCAATGTCTCCTGAAGGAAAACCGCTGGCGCCGGCGCGCCGGGGAAGTGAGGCGCTACGATACTACGTATTCCGCTACGTAGTATCCCCTAGAGAGCAGCCCCATGGACGTCGATTACCGCACCGCCTTCGATCTCGCGCCGGTCGGGCTGTGCCTGTCGCGCAACCGGCGCATCGTCGATTGCAACCAGCAGCTGTGCGAGATGTTCGCCAGCACCCGACAGGCGCTCATCGGCGAATCGTTCCAGGTGCTCTACCCCAGCGCCGACGAATACGAGCGCCTGGGCGCGCGCATGGCTCCGATCCTGAACGCCCGCGGGCACTACGCCGACGACCGCATCATGATGCGCTCCACCGGCGAGACCTTCTGGTGCCACGTGACGGGGCGCGCGCTCAACCGCGCCGCGCCGCACGAAGCCGGCATCTGGGCGTTCGAGGACCTGAGCGCGCAGCGACCCGTCAAGGCCGAGCTCACGGCACGCGAGCGCGAAGTGGCGGCCCGCCTGCTCGACGGCATGACCTCCAAGGAGATCGGCAAGACACTCGCGATCAGCCACCGCACGGTCGAGATCTACCGCGCCCGGCTCATGCGCAAGTACAAGGCCAGCACCACGGCCGACCTGGTGCACAAGCTCATGGCCGGAGTGTGAGTTTTTCACGGCCCTCCCCGGCCGCCCGCATAATCGGCCGCCCGAAAGTCCGCAACCCAGCGCTTCCTCCCGGGAACGCGCCTTCTTGATGAAGACCCTCCGGCTCCAGCTCCGCTTTCTCCTGCCCCTTCTCCTCGCGCTGGCGGGGGCCGCCTACCTGGCCTCCAACCTGCTCGACCAGCTCACGACCCGCTGGTTCACGCGCGACCTCAACATGCGTGGCGCGGCCATCGCCACTGCACTGACCGACAGCGTCAACGACGCGTTCACCGAACGCCGGCCCGCGGCGCGCCTGCAGGCGCTGTTCGAGCGCGCCACCAAGGACGAGCGCCTGGTGGCGATCGCGCTGTGCGGCCAGGACCGCGAGCCGCTGCGCCGCAGCTCCGGTTTTCCGGCCAGCATCAACTGCCGCGACGCCGAGCAGGTGGCCGCGCGGCCCGACCCGCGCATACAGGTTGCGGGGGGGCCGGTCCACATCGGCATGCATCCGATCACACTCGAGAGCGGGCAGCGGGTGTCGCTCGCGTTGATGCACGACGTGAGTTATGCCGAGCTGCGCAGCCAGGACACCCAGCGCTACCTGCTCGGCTTCATGGGCGTGCTGGGGCTGGTCGTCGCCCTGATCACGGTGGCGGTAGCCCAGATGAGCTGGCGCGGCTGGATGACCGGTGCCCGCGCACTGCTGCGTGGCGAGGGGCTGGTGTTGCCGCCAGGGGGCCCCCTCCCGGCCCCCGAGCTGGAGCCCTTGGCGCGCGACCTGCGCGCGCGCCTGCGCGACCTGGAGGACGAGTTCCGGCGCGCCCAGGGACAGGACGCATTGTGGAACCCCGAGCGCCTGCGCAGCCTGCTGCAGACGCAGCTTCGCGGCGACCAGGTGATCGTGGTGTCCAACCGCGAGCCCTACATCCACGACGAGACACCCACCGGCATCGTGGTCCGCCGCCCGGCGAGCGGGCTTGTGACGGCCGTCGAGCCGGTGATGCGGGCCTGCTCGGGCACCTGGATCGCCCACGGCGGCGGCTCGGCCGACCGCGCCACCGTCGATGCCCACGACCGGGTCGGCGTGCCACCCGAGAACCCCGACTACCAGCTGCGCCGCATCTGGCTCACCGAAGAAGAAGAGCGCGGCTACTACTACGGTTTCGCCAACGAGGGGCTCTGGCCGCTGTGCCACGTCGCGCACGTGCGGCCGGTGTTCCGCGAGTCCGACTGGCTGCAATACAAGGCCGTCAACCAGCGCTTCGCCGACGCCGTGGTGGCCGAGGCGCGCGGCGAAGATCCCGTGGTGCTGGTGCAGGACTACCACTTCGCGCTGCTGCCGGCCATGATCCGCGAGCGGCTGCCGCGCGCCACCATCCTCACCTTCTGGCACATCCCCTGGCCCAACCCGGAATCCTTCAGCATCTGTCCGTGGCGCCGCGAGATCCTGCAGGGCATGCTGGGCAGCACCATCCTGGGCTTCCACACGCGCTTCCACTGCAAGAACTTCATGGAAACGGTGGACCGCCTGCTCGAGGCGCGCATCGAGCCCGAACACTCCACCATCACCTTCGGCGGCATCGAGTCGCTGGTAGAGAACTACCCGATCTCCATCGAATGGCCCACCGAAGGCACCGTGGCCGCGTGGCCGCCGGTGGCGCAGTGCCGCGAGAACGTGATGCGCCGCCTGAATCTTCCCGCGGGCACCCGCATCGGCCTGGGCATCGACCGCTTCGACTACACCAAGGGCATCCTGGAGCGATTCCATGCGGTGGAGCGCCTGCTGGAGAAATACCCAGAATGGCGCGGCAAGTTCGTGTTCGTGCAGGTGGCCGCGCCCACGCGCAGCGACCTGGAGGAATACCAGTCCTTCCAGGAACGCATCCAGCGCGTTACGCAGCGCATCAACCGCCGCTTCGGCCAGCCGGGGTACGAGCCTGTGATGCTGCTGGCCAGCCACCACGAGCACGACGCCGTGAACGAGCTGTTCCGCGCCTCGGACCTCTGCGCCGTCACCAGCCTGCACGACGGCATGAACCTGGTGTGCAAGGAGTTCGTCGCGGCCCGCGACGACGAGCGCGGCGTGCTGATCCTCAGCCGCTTCGCCGGCGCCGCCCGCGAGCTGCGCGAGGCGCTTGTCGTGAACCCCTACCACGTCGAGGAAACCGCCGATGCCATGCACCGGGCGCTCACCATGCCCGAGCCGGAGCAGCGCGAGCGCATGGCCAGCCTGCGCACCACCGTGCAGGAGTTCAACGTCTACCGCTGGGCCGGCCGCATGCTGACCGACGCCGCCCGGCTGCGCCTGCGCGACCGCATCCAGGCGCGCGTGGAGCGCCACCAGGTGTGACGTGCGGGAGCCGCCGGCGGCAGCCGCCGCCGCAGTCCCGTGTGGCGCTAACCTCGACGCACCCGCCACACCCAGGAGACCGCCTTGCCCCACCGCTATCCCGCCCCCGAACTGACGGACCTGCCTCAGGACATGCGCGAGCGCATCCTGGAGGTGCAGGACAAATCCGGCTTCGTGCCGCAGGTGTTCCTCGCCCTGGCGCGGCGCCCGGCCGAATGGCGCGCCTTCTTCGCCTACCACGATGCGCTCATGCTCAAGGAGGACGGCAGCCTCACCAAGGGCGACCGCGAGATGATCGTCACCGCCACCAGCGCGGCCAACCAGTGCCTCTACTGCGTGGTGGCGCACGGCGCCATCCTGCGCATCTACGAGAAGAAGCCGCTGGTGGCCGACCAGGTGGCCGTGAACTACCGCAAGGCCGACATCACGCCGCGCCAGCGCGCCATGCTCGACTTCGCGATGAAGGTGTGCCTGCGCTCGCACGAAATCGAAGACGCCGACTTCGATGCGCTGCACGCGCATGGCTTCAGCGACGAAGACGCCTGGGACATCGCCGCCATCACGGCCTTCTTCGGGCTGTCGAACCGCATGGCCAGCTTCTCGAACATGCAGCCCAATCCGGAGTTCTACCTGCTCGGTCGGGTACCCTGCGAGAAGAAGAAGGGGGCTTGAGGCAACGCGCCTGCGCGCGAGCGCAGGGCTGCCTCAGCCCAGCGCGGACGGATGCTCGCCTGGCTGCGGCAGGCGCAGGACCAAGTCGAGCTGCTCGGCTCCCTCCAGGTTCACCTCGTCGCGCAGGTCCGCCAGCGCGGTGAACTGGCCGTCGAGCCAGAAAAACTCCAGCCGCTGTGCGATCTGCCGCAGGGCCTCGGCCGCGTCCGCCGCATCCCCCGTGGCGTGCGTGCCGTCGAGCTCCCAGCGCACGCCGGCGCCTTGGCGGGCCGTCAAGCCGCCGAGATCGACGAGCTTGTGGTCGGGGTTGACGCAGTAGATGCGCTCTCCCGTGCAATAGAGGCGAAAGCGTTGCCGCGGCGGCTCGCCGTCTGGCACGTCGGGGTCAGGTGCATCGGCCATTTCTGGAACTCCTGTGCGCGTTGCGGACACTCTGGCACCGGCCGGCCTCGTCCGTTTGTAGGACGGCGGACGCTTCACCCGCGCGGGTGCAAAGCGAAGGCGCTCAGCCGACGCGGGCGCGCAGCCAGTCCGGCAGCGGCATCGACTTGCCCGCCGGGAAATCGACCCAGACGGTGGTGGCGCCGCCGCTGGCGTACACCGTGCCCGGATCGTCCAGGCGCTCGATCGTCATCCAGGTCTCGAAGCTGGTGCGGCCCGGATCGCTCGCATACATGCGCACGCGCAGATCACCCGGGTACTCGAGCTGGCGATGGAAAGTGCAGAAGGCGTTGACGATCACCGGTCCCTCGCCACGCGGATCCGGTGCGCCGCCCAGCGACTGCAGCCACTCGATGCGGATGGTTTCGAAGTAGCGGAAGTAGACGGTGTTGTTCACGTGGCCCATCGCGTCCATGTCGCCCCAGCGGATGGGAAGCGTCATCTCGTGAACCAGTTTTTTCTTTTCGGGCAGTTCGATCTTCATCGGTGGGCTCGGATGGAAGCAAGGATGCCGAGCGTGAAAAGCACGGCTGCGACCGATTGTGCCGCCGTCGGCCAGCGTGCGTCCCAGGCATAGGAGTAGAGCAGCGCGAACAGGGTTTCGCTCACGATCAGCTGGCCGCACAAACTCGGCGACAGGCGCCGGCTGGCCACCGTCCAGAGCACGGTCGCGAGCCAGGCGGAACCGAAGCCGGTGGCGAGGCACAGTGTCACGAACAGTCCGCGCTGCGGCTGCGCGGCGATCTCGGCCGCGCTGGATCCGGCGATCAGCCACAGCCCGGTGGCGCCGATGCCGGTCGCCACGCCCAGCCAGTTGGTCCACTCGGTCGCGTTCACCTCGGGGTGCCGCTTGAGCCAGGCGGCGTTGAGCAGCGCAAAGGCCGTCCACGACGCCATCGCCGCCACCGCGAGCGCCAGGCCGCGTGCGTAGTGCGGGGCGTCGGCAGCGCCCACTCCAGCCTCAGCCGTTGCCGCGAGCTCCGGGTGCTGCGCCCGAACCATGAGGGCCAGGCCGAGCGCGGTGAGCAGCAGGCCGGGCAGCAGCGCGGTCCATCGCAGGTGGCCCGGCTTGCCCAGCAGCATCACCCACAGCGGAATGGTGCCGATCACCAAGGTCGGCACCTCCACGCCCGCGTCGCGGATCGCCAGCACCAGCAGCAGGTAGTAGCCCCAGAAACCCAGCACGCTGAGACCGAACGCAGCCAGCGCCTGTGCCGGCGTGGGAAGGCGCTGGACGCGCAGCCCCAGGACCATCGCCGCGGTGGCGACGAACCCGTAGGCCGCAAGGCGGCCGCTGGCGAGGTCCACCGGCGAGAACTGCGCGAGCACGCGCGGCACCACGAACACCAGTCCCCACAGGGCGCCGGCGGCCAGGCCGGCGAGGACGCCGCGCAACACGCCCGTTCAAACGCCGAAGCCGTCGTCCGCGGCGATCACGGCGCCGTTGATGAAGTGGCTCTCGCTGGACGCGAGCAGCACCAGCAACGCGTCGAGGTCTTCGGGCTTGCCCACGCGCTTGCGCGGCAGCATGTTGATCAGCTTCTGCCCCTGCTCCGTCTGCCAGTGCAGGTGGTTGATCTCGGTGTCGATGTAGCCCGGGCAGATGGCGTTCACGTTGATCTCGAAGCGGCCCCACTCGAGCGCCATCGCCTTGGTCATCTGCACCACCGCCGCCTTGCTCATGGCATAGGGCCCGATCTGGGCCAGCACCTTGAGCCCCGCCATGGAGGCGATGTTGATGATGCGCCCGCCGGTGAAGGTGCCCGGCGCCGCGCCCTTGGCCCGCGCGAGCATGCGCTTGGCAACCTCCTGGGCCACGAAGAACGCACCCTTCACGTTGGTGGCGAAGACGTAGTCGAAATCGTCTTCCGTCACGTCCTGCAGCCGCTGGGTGGTGCTCACGCCGGCGTTGTTGACCAGGATGTCGATGGAGCCGACCTCGGTCTCGGCGTGCGCCACCGCGGCGCGGATGCTGGCGAGGTCGGTGACATCGAGGCCGATCACGTGCGCGTCTCCGCCCTCCCCCTCGATGCGCGCGCGCAGGTCCTTGAGCTGGTCGATGCGGCGCGCTGCCAGCACCACCGCCGCGCCGGCGCAGGCCAGGGTGCGTGCGAACTGCGCGCCCAATCCGCTGGAGGCGCCGGTGATGAATGCGACGCGGCCGGATAGGTCGATGCTGTAGCTCACCTGCTGGCTCCTGAAGGGCTGGGGAAGGCGCGGGCGCACCTGCGGCGGCGGGGTGCCGGCATAGAATTCGCCGTTGTCCCGGCGCACGTGCGTGGCGTGCGGATCGAAAAAAACATTATCAGCGAGAGCCCATGACACACGACGAAATCCTGGCGCAGTTCGGTCCCCGCGAATCCATGGAGTACGACGTCGTCGTGGTCGGTGCCGGCCCGGCCGGCCTGTCCACCGCCATCCACCTGAAGCAGCTCGCCGCCGACGAGGGCCGCGAGGTGTCGGTGGTCGTTCTCGAGAAAGGCTCGGAGCCCGGCGCCCACATCCTCTCCGGCGCCATCATGGATCCCATCGCGATCACCGAGCTGTTCCCCGATTGGAAGTCGCGTGGCGCGCCGCTGCACCAGCCGGTCACCGACGACATCTTCCTGTTCATGAGCGAGCGCCGCGCGGTGCGCACGCCCGACATCCTGCTGCCGACCAACTTCAAGAACCACGGCAACTACATCGTGAGCCTGGCCAACGTCACGCGATGGCTGGCGCAGCAGGCCGAAGCGCTGGGTGTGGAGATCTTCCCCGGCTTCGCCGCCACCGAGGTGCTGTACAACGAGGACGGCTCGGTGCGCGGCGTGGCCACCGGCAACCTCGGCATCGGCCGCGACGGCCAGCCCACCGAAGGCTTCCAGCTCGGCATGGAGCTGCACGCGAAATACACCATCTTCGCCGAGGGCTCGCGCGGCCACCTGGGCAAGCAGCTCATCTCGCGCTTCAAGCTCGACGACGGGCGCGATCCGCAAAGCTACAGCATCGGCATCAAGGAAGTCTGGGAGATCGACCCGTCGCGCCACACCCCCGGCCTGGCCCTGCACACCGCCGGCTGGCCCCTGGAAAACGACACCTACGGCGGCTCCTTCCTCTATCACATGGAGGACAACCAGGTGGCCGTGGGCTTCGTGATCGGCCTCGACTACGCCAACCCCTGGCTGTCGCCGTACGACGAGTTCCAGCGCTTCAAGACGCACCCGAACATCCGCTGGTATTTCGAGACGCCGCCCGGCGGGCGTGCGGCCAAGCGCGTGGGCTACGGCGCGCGCGCGCTGACCGTCGGCGGCCTGCTGTCGCTGCCCAAGACGGTCTTCCCCGGCGGCGCGCTGGTGGGCTGCGACGCGGGCTACCTGAACGCTTCGCGCATCAAGGGCAGCCACGCCGCCATCAAGAGCGGCATGCTGGTCGCCGAGGCGGCTTTCAAGGCCCTCGGGGCGAACCGGCAGCACGATGAGCTGACCGAATATCCCGAGCTCTTCGAGCGCTCCTGGCTGCACGCCGAACTGAACAAGGCGCGCAACTTCAAGCAGTGGTTCAAGAAGGGCCTGTCGGTCGCCACGGTGATGACCGGCGTCGAGCAGTTCCTCCTGAACGGCCGCATCCCCTGGACGCTGCACCGCGAGAAGCCGGACCACCTCTACCTGAAGCCCGCGGACAAGTGCAAGCCCATCGTCTATCCCAAGCCGGACGGCAAGCTCACCTTCGACAAGCTCTCCTCGGTGTTCATCTCGAACACCAACCACTCCGAAGAGCAGCCGCCGCACTTGACCCTCAAGGATGCGAGCGTGCCGGTGGCGGTGAACCTGCGCACCTATGCCGGGCCCGAGCAGCGCTACTGCCCGGCCGGGGTCTACGAGTTCGTCGCCGACGAGGGCGGCGGCGAGCGGCTGCAGATCAACGCGCAGAACTGCGTGCACTGCAAGACCTGCGACATCAAGGACCCGACGCAGAACATCGTCTGGATCGCACCCGAAGGCGGCGGCGGGCCGAACTACACCAACATGTGAGACACCGGCGACAAGGGCCTGTCGGGCTGGCCCACGGCCCGACGCCGCCGGGGCGCGGGGCTACAATCCGCGCGTTGTCAGGAGAGCGCCGCCCCGTGCGGCCGCCGAAGGCGCAGGCACGAAGCCGAACGCTCAGGTACCCAGGACTGGCGACACGCCGCGGCAACGCGGCGTTTCCTTGCTGGAGAGAGGCGCGCGTTTCGTGGCGCCCACCGAAGGAGCAAGCCCCGCAGCAGCCGCGCCGCTGGGGGTGAATCTCTCAGGTAAAGCGGACAGCAGGGCTCACCCATGGTGGCTACCATGGTTCAAGAGCTTTGCCCTGGAGTGCCGCATGTCCGCCGTCCCCCCGTCCGCCCCGAACGCAGCAGCACAGGCGCCCGCTGCACCGCCGGCCGCGCTCCAGCACACGCCGCTGCACGCGCTGCACGTAGAGCTTGGCGCCCGCATGGTGCCCTTCGCGGGCTACTCCATGCCGGTGCAATATCCCGCCGGCCTCATGGCCGAGCACCGCCACACCCGACAGGCCGCGGGCCTGTTCGACGTCTCCCACATGGGCCAGCTGCGGCTGGCGGGCACCGAGGCCGCAGCGGCGTTCGAGACCCTGATGCCGGTCGATGTGATCGACCTGGCACCGGGCCGCCAGCGCTACGGGCTGCTGCTGGGCGACGACGGCGGCATCCTGGACGACCTCATGTTCGCGAACCGCGGGCCGGACCTGTTCGTGGTGGTCAACGGCGCCTGCAAGCAGCGCGACATCGCGCACATCCAGGCGCGCATCGGCAGCCGCTGCGACGTCATCCCGATGCCCGAGCGCGCGCTGCTGGCGCTGCAGGGTCCGCAGGCAGTGCATGCCCTGGCGCGGTTGGTGCCCGGCGTCGAGCGCCTCGTGTTCATGACGGGCGCCGCGTACGACTGGCAGGGCGCCGATCTTTTCATCACGCGCAGCGGCTACACCGGCGAGGACGGCTTCGAGATCTCGGTGCCCACGGCGGCGGCCGAGCCGCTGGCGCGCGCCCTGCTGGCCCAGCCGGAGGTGCGGCCCGTCGGCCTCGGCGCCCGCAATTCGCTGCGGCTGGAGGCCGGCCTGTGCCTCTATGGAAGCGACATCGACACCGGCACCACGCCCGTCGAGGCGGCCCTCACCTGGGCCATCCAGAAGGTGCGGCGCCCCGGCGGCGCACGCGCCGGAGGATTCCCGGGCGCCGAGCGCGTCCTCGGCCAGCTGCAGGGCGACATCCCCGTCCAGCGCAAGCGCGTCGGTCTGGTCGGCCTGGAGCGCGTGCCCGTGCGCGAGCACACCGAACTGCAGGATGTCTCGGGCCGGCGCGTGGGCGAGACCACCAGCGGGCTGCTGGGCCCCACCGTGGACAAGCCTGTCGCCATGGCCTACATCGAGACGCAGCTGGCGACGCCCGGCACCCCGCTGCGGGCGCTGGTGCGCGGCAAGCCGGTGCCGATGGAAGTCGCTCCCCTGCCTTTCCTGCCGCCGCGCTACCACCGCGGCTGAGCCCGACAGCGCGCCACCTTTCAACGACAACCCAGGAGAAATGTTCATGACCGTCAAGTACACGTCCGACCACGAGTGGATCCGCAGCGAGGCGGGTGCGCCGGCCACCGTCGGCATCACGGTGCACGCGCAGGACGCGCTCGGCGACGTGGTCTTCGTCGATCTGCCCGAGGTCGGCCGCAGCTACCAGCAGGGTGACGTGGCGGGTGTGGTCGAGTCCGTCAAGGCGGCAGCCGACGTGTACATGCCGGTCACGGGCGAGGTCACCGAAGTCAACGAGGCGCTGCGCGCCGACCCTTCGCTCGCCAACACCGACCCGCTGGGCCAGGGCTGGTTCTTCAAGGTGAAGCTCGCCGACGCGTCGCAGCTGGATCCACTGATGGACGAGACCGCCTACGGCGCGTTCGCACGCGACGCCTCCTGACCTTCAAGCGCCCCTAGGAAGCTCCTTCCATGCTGATGCAAACCGCCCGCCCACTCGGCGAGCTCGAGAACCCTGCCGAATTCATCCCCCGCCACATCGGCATCGACGAAGCCGACGAGCGGCACATGCTGTCGGTGATCGGCGAAGCATCGCGCCGCGCCCTGATCGACGGCATCGTGCCGCGCGCCATCGCGCGCACCAGCGCCATGAAGCTGCCGCCCCCGGCGAGCGAGGCAACGGCGCTGGCCGAGCTGCGCGCCATCGCTGCGCGCAACAAGGTGATGCGCAGCTTCATCGGCCAGGGCTACCACGGCACTTTCACGCCGCCGGTGATCCTGCGCAACGTGCTGGAGAACCCGGCCTGGTACACGGCCTATACGCCGTACCAGGCCGAGATCAGCCAGGGCCGCATGGAAGCGCTGGTGAACTTCCAGACCATGGTGTGCGACCTCACCGCCATGCCCATCGCCAATGCTTCCATGCTCGACGAGGCCACGGCCGCTGCCGAGGCCATGACGCTGGCGCGGCGCAGCGTCAAGAGCCGCAGCCACCGCTTCGTGGTATCGGGCGACTGCCATCCGCAGACCATCGAGGTGATCCAGACGCGCGCGCGTCCGCTGGGCATCGAAGTCGTCGTGACGCAGTCGCAGGACGCGTGGAAGGCCGCACTCGCCGCCGAGCACTTCGCGGCGCTCGCGCAGGTGCCGGCGACGCACGGGCGGCTGGACGACCTGCGCGCCGACGTCGTGCAGTCGCACCTGCACCAGGGCGCCTTCATCGTGGCGGCCGACCTGCTCGCACTCACCCTGCTCGTGCCTCCCGGCGAATGGGGTGCCGACATCGTGGTCGGCACCACGCAGCGCTTCGGCATGCCCATGGGTGCGGGCGGCCCGCACGCCGCCTACATGGCCTGCCGCGACGAATACAAGCGCTCGCTGCCCGGCCGCCTGGTCGGCGTGAGCGTGGACGCGCACGGCAACCCGGCCTACCGACTGGCGCTGCAGACGCGCGAGCAGCACATCCGCCGCGAGAAGGCGACCTCCAACATCTGCACCGCGCAGGTGCTGCCGGCGGTGGTGGCGAGCATGTACGCGGTCTATCACGGCCCGCAGGGGCTGCGGCGCATCGCCCAGCGTGTGGCGGCCTTCACCGCGGTGGTCGCGGCGGGTCTGGAGGAACTGGGCTTCGAGCTGGCGCATGCCAGCGCATTCGACACCCTGTGCGTGCGCACGGGCGACGCCACGCGGCGCATCGTCGAGCGTGCCCGGGCGGCCGGCTGCAACCTGCGCGTGCTCGCCCGCGACCTGCTGTGCATCGCGCTGGACGAGACCACCACCCGGGAGGACATTGCGCTGCTGTGGTCGGCCTTCGCCGAGCGCGACCAGGCCGTGCCGTCCTTCGCGCAGTGGGAAAAGGGGATCGAGCCGCTGATCCCCGAGAGCCTGCGCCGCACCAGCGACTTCCTCACGCATCCGGTCTTCAACACGCACCACAGCGAAACCGGCATGCTGCGCTACATCCGCTCGCTCGCCGACAAGGACCTGGCCCTCGACCGCACCATGATCCCGCTGGGCAGCTGCACCATGAAGCTGAACGCCACCAGCGAGATGATCCCCATCACCTGGCCCGAATTCGCGCACATCCATCCCTTCGCTCCGCGCGAGCAGCGCGAAGGCTACGCCGAGCTGGACGAGCAGCTGCGCGCCTGGCTGTGCCAGGCCACCGGGTATGCCGGCATCAGCCTGCAGCCCAACGCCGGATCGCAGGGCGAGTACGCCGGGCTGCTCGCCATCAAGGCCTGGCACGAGAGCCGCGGCGACGCCCACCGCAACGTCTGCCTCATCCCCTCGTCGGCGCACGGCACCAACCCGGCCAGCGCGCAGATGGTGGGCATGCAGGTGGTGGTGACGGCCTGCGACGCGGGCGGCAACGTCGATCTGGCCGACCTGGAGGCCAAGTGCCGCCAGCACGCCGACAAGCTGGCCGCGGTGATGATCACCTACCCCAGCACGCACGGCGTGTTCGAGACCGGCGTGAAGGAGCTGTGCGCGATGGTCCACCGCCACGGCGGGCGGGTGTACGTGGACGGTGCCAACATGAACGCCCTGGTGGGCGTGGCCGCACCGGGCGAGTTCGGCGGCGACGTGAGCCACCTGAACCTGCACAAGACCTTCTGCATTCCGCACGGCGGCGGCGGACCGGGCGTCGGTCCGGTGTGCGTGGTCGAAGACCTGGTGCCGTTCCTGCCGGGACATGCCACGGCCGAGTCGCAGCCGGGGTCGCTTCCGGCCGCCGACGCGGCGTCCACCGCGCCCCGCGTGGGGGCCGTGTCGGCCGCTCCGCTGGGCAACGCGGCGGTGCTGCCGATCAGCTGGATGTACTGCCGGATGATGGGCGCCGAAGGCCTCACGCTCGCCACCGAGACGGCCATCCTCTCGGCCAACTACATCAGCGCGCGCCTGAAGGACCACTACCCGACGCTGTACGCCAGCCCCAACGGCCATGTCGCCCACGAATGCATCCTCGATCTGCGCCCCCTCAAGGACAGCAGCGGCGTCAGCGCCGAGGACGTGGCCAAGCGGCTGATCGACTACGGATTCCACGCGCCGACGCTGAGCTTTCCCGTGCCCGGCACGCTCATGGTCGAGCCGACCGAGAGCGAGACGCTGGCCGAGCTGGACCGTTTCATCGCCGCGATGATCGCGATCCGCGAGGAGATCCGGCGCATCGAACGTGGTGAGTGGCCGCAGGAAGACAACCCCCTCAAGCACGCCCCCCACACGGCAAGCAGCCTGCTCACCGGCGAGTGGGGCCGCGCCTACTCGCGCGAGGTGGGAGCCGCCATCCTGGACGCGCGCCGGCACGCCAAGTACTGGCCGCCGGTGGGTCGGGTGGACAACGCCTGGGGCGACCGCAACCTGTTCTGCTCCTGCGTTCCGATGTCTGCCTACGACTGAACGCGCCAGGAAGAAGGTTCGCTCCGGGTCGGCGGCTCGGCCTCGCCCGCGGCTACCGGGGCCGCCCGGACGGGGCGCGCCGGCAGGCGGCCGGGCCCCGCGCCCACCGCAGCCCGCGTCCGTGGCTTGCTGGCACGCAAGACTGCGCTGAGGCACTTGCCGCCGAGCACGGACAGCCGGCATGATGAAGGCGCCCTCGAACGCCACCCTTTCCAGACGTGACGATCACCGCATTCATCGTCGAAGACAGCGCCCCCTTGCGGGACAGCCTGGTCGAAGCGCTCGCCGAGATCGCCGGCATCCGCACGGTGGGCACTGCCGCCAGTGAGCACGACGCCGTCGCGTGGCTCGCCCAGCCCACCCGAGACTGGAACCTCGCCATCGTCGATCTGCTGCTCGAAGGCTGGGGCAGCGGCCTGGGCGTGCTGCGCGCCACGCGCCAGCGGCGCCCGGACCAGAAAGTGGTGGTGCTCACCGCAACGGCCAGCCCGGTCGTGCGCGAGCAGTGCCTGGCCCTCGGCTGCGATGCCGTGTTCGACAAGTCCATGGAGTCCGAAGCCCTCCTTGCCTGGTGCCTGCAGCTTGCGCATGCCGCCGGGGAACGGAGAGCCGGCGAGGCAGCCAAACCCTCGGCCGGCTGAGAGCACGCGTGCGCCGATGGGGCGCGCTCCGTGTGTCCTTGTGCCCCTTGTGCTCCTTGTAAGCCGCCTGCGCCTGCGCGCCGCGGCGCCCGGCCGCTCAGCCCGGCTCGGCCTCCGCTGCGATCTGGCGCAGCGCCTGCTCGAACACCTCGGGCGGCTGCCCGCCCTGGATCAGGTGGCGCTCGTTGACGATCACCGAGGGCACCGCCTGGATGCCGTGCGCCGCGTAGTAGCGCTCTCGGGCGCGCACCTCGCCGGCGTACTCGTCGCTCTCGAGGATGGCGCGGGCGCGCACCGGATCGAGCCCGGCGTGCTCCACCGCCGCCAGCAGCACCGCGCGGTCGGCCGGGCTCTCGCCGCGCGTGAAATACGCCTGCAGCAAGGCCTCTTTCAGCGCGCGCTGGCGGCTGGCGTCCTCCAGCCCCGCCCAGTGAAGCAGCCGGTGCGCGTCGAAGGTGTTCCACACACGACCCCTGCCCTCGGCGCGAAAGTCGTAGCCCACCGCCGCCGCGCGCTGGCGCAGCGCCTCCCACGCAGCTGCCTGCTGCTGCGCGGTCGAGCCGTATTTCTGCGAAAGGTGTTCGGTGATGTCCTGCCCCTGCGGCCCCATGTCGGGGTTGAGCTCGAAGGGCTGGAAGTGCAGATCGGCCTGCAGTTCGCCGTCCAGGCGCTGCAGGGCCTGCTGCAGAGCGCCCAGCCCGACGGCGCACCAGGGGCAGGAGACATCGGAGACGAAATCGATGCGAAGGGTGGTGTGTGCCATGGTGCATCGTAGTGCGCTCGCGCCGCCGGGGCGTGCGCCCGTCGCCTTGGCCACGCGCGGGCAATGGGCGGCAAGCGTGCGCCGCGCGGTCAGATGGCGCCGGCCGAGCCGGTCACCGGCAGGATGATGCCGGTGATGTAGCTCGCGCACGTTGGAGCCGCCAGGAACACATAGGCGGGCGACAGCTCCTCGGGCTGGGCGGGCCGCTTCATCTCGGTGCCCTTGCCGAACTGCGCCACCTTGTCGGCGGTCTGGTCGGCCGGGTTCAGCGGCGTCCACACCGGCCCGGGTGCGATGCAGTTCACCCGGATGCCCTTTTCGACGAGGTTGCTCGCCAGCGACATGGTGAACGCCTGGATGGCTCCCTTGGTCGCCGAGTAGTCGAGCAGGTGCTTGCTGCCGCGCAGGCCGGTGACCGAACCCGTGTTGATGATGGACGCGCCCGACTTCAGGTGCGGCAGGGCCGCACGCGCCATGTGGAAATACCCGAAGACGTTGGTCTTCATGGTTTCCTCCAGCCGCTCGTCGGTGATGTCCTCCAGGCTCTGCGCGTGCTCCTGGAACGCCGCGTTGTTCACCAGGATGTCCAGGCGCCTGAACTCCTTGACGGTGCGCTCCACGGCGTCGCGGCAGAAGGCCGAGTCCTTGACGTCGCCGGGGATCAGAAGGCACCTGCGGCCTTCCTTTTCCACCCAGCGCTGCGTTTCCTGCGCGTCTTCATGGGCCGAGAGGTAGACGATGGCCACGTCCGCGCCCTCGCGCGCAAACAGCACCGCGACAGCGCGTCCGATCCCGGAATCCCCGCCGGTGACGATCGCCACCATGTCCTGCAGCTTGCCGCTGCCCTTGTAGTCGGGTGCCTCGAAGCGCGGCTTGAGCTCCATGTCGGCCTCCAGCCCGGGCTTGGGCAGGTGCTGCGCCGGCATCTCCTCGGGCTGGGCACGGGTGCCGGCCTGCACGGCGCCCTGCTGCTTCTGGCCGCTGCCCTGGCGAGCCTCCGCAACCTCGTCCTTGCGGTCCTGTTCGCGCTGGATCTCGCGCTGGTGCTCGGCGGCCTGCTCGGTGCCCGGCTTTCGCGCGGCGCCCCGTGCGGACGGCTTGCCGCTCTTTTCGCTTTTGTCGCCCTTGTCGGCCTTGTCGCTCATGGAACCTCCTGATCTGGGAAGCCATCACTATTGCGAACGGCCGACCGCGCGCCCGGTGCGATTGCCCCGTGGGCGGACGTCGGAGGGGACCTACACCGGCTGCGGCTTGGCCCGCATCTTGGCCGCGATGTACTGGCCGTGCGTGACGTTCAACAGACCCGCGATGCGCGCCATCAGGTGGTTCTCGTGGTCGCCGAGGTGGCCGTCGGCATACGCGACCTGCCACATGTACTCGACCACACGCACCTTCTCTTCGGTGGACAGCCGGTCATTGAGCACCGAGGTGAACTGGTGGAAATCGGACGCGTTGCGCGCGTGCTCGTGGGCCAGCTCGATGAGGCGCGCCACCTCGTCGTCGGCCATGGGAAAGGTGCGGCACAGCGCCTGCACCACGGCGTCGCGCTCGCCCTCGCCGAAGCCGTCGTCGGCGCGCATCACCTCGACCAGGAGTACGGCCGTGGCGAGTTGCAACGAGTGCTCGCGCTCGGGCGCGGCGGATTGCGGTGTCACCACCGCGTCGAACAGATCCTTCAAGGTGCGCAGCATGATGGACGCATGCTAGCGTGAACCCAGCGCCAGCAGGCGCGCCGGATCGACCGGCTTGGTCCAGTGCTGGTCGAATCCCGCGTCCGCCGCCTCGTCGATGTCCTGCTGCTGTCCCCAACCGGTCAGGGCGATCAGCGTCGGCTGGCGTACGCCCTCGAGCTTGCGGATCTGGCGCGCCGCCTCGTAGCCGCTGATGTCGGGCAGCCCGATGTCCAGCAGCACGATGTCGGGCCGGAAGGTACTCGTGCGCTCGACGGCGGCGCGCCCGTCGTGCGCCACCTCCACCTCGTTGCCGGCCAGGGCCAGCAGGTCGGCCACCGTGCTCGCCGCATCGACGTTGTCGTCCACCACGAGAATACGCCGGGCGCTCGCCGCGGCCTTGTCGGCGCGGTCGTCCGCCGCGCGTGCGGGCTGCGGCTCCTGCAGCCGCGGCAGGCGCACGATGAATTCGCTGCCCTTGTCGATGCCCTCGCTACGCGCCTCGACGCTGCCGCCATGCAGCCGCACCAGCCCCTCCACCAGCGACAGCCCGATGCCGAGCCCGCCCTGGCGACGCTCTTCGGGCTGCTCGACCTGGGTGAACAGGCTGAAGACGCGGGACAGCATCTCGGGCGCGATGCCGATGCCGTTGTCGCGCACCCGCACCAGCAGCTCCTTGGGCTCCGCCTCCACCGCCACATCGATGCGACCGCCCCGCCGCGTGTACTTGGCAGCGTTGATGAGCAGATTGGAGAACACCTGCGCGAGCCGCCCGGCGTCTCCGTGCAGCTCGACCGGCATGTCCGGAAAGGTCAAGGACAGCTTGTGGTGCGCCGCCTCGATGTGCGGCCGGCTGATCTCCACCGCGGAGTTCACGACGCGCACCAGGCTGATCGGCTCCTTCTTCAGGTCGAGCTTGCCGGCGCTCACACGCGAGACGTCCAGCAGGTCGTCCACCAGCCGCGTCATCTGCCCGACCTGCCGCTCGATCATGGCGGCCACCTGCTCGACCCGCGCCCGGTCCGCGGGGACGCGCTTGATGATGGACAGGCCGTTCCAGATCGGCGCGAGCGGGTTGCGCAACTCGTGCGCGAGCGTGGCCATGAACACGTCTTTGGCCCGGTCGGCCTCGCGCAGTGCCCGCAGCAGCTTGGCGTTTTCGACGGCAACCGCCGCCCGGCGCGCCAGATCGACCGCGAGATTGAGATCGTCCTCGTTGTAGACGCGTCCCGACTGGGCGGTGGCGAAGGTGAGCACGCCATGGGGCTCGCCCTGCGCCACCAGCGGGGCGGCGATGTACGAGTGCACCTCGAGTTCCCGCAGCGCCGCCTGCCGCCCGCGATCCGCGGTGTAGCGGGCCAGCGCCTCCTGCGTGACCTCCTCGATCAGCACCGGCCGCGCGGTGCGCAACACCTCCCAGGCCCCGCCCGCCGCCTGCGGGTCCTGCGGGAACTGCTGCTGCAGTTCGAGGGCGCGGGCGAGGCGCTGCGGGTCGTGGTGGGCGATGGCGACGCGGCGCAGCACGTTGCCGGGGCCGGCGAGGTCCACAGCGCACCAGTCCGCGAAGCCGGGCACGGCCAGCCGGGCGATCTTGTCCAGCGTGCCCTGCAGGTCCGAGACATTCGCGAGTTCCTCGCTGGCGCGGGCGAGGAACTGCATGTCGGCCGCCATCTGCCTGCGCGCGGCATCTTCGCGACGCTGGCGCGTGCGGTCCCGCACGACCTTCACGAACCCGGGCGGCTGGCCGTCCGCCGGCGCGAGCCGCATCAGTTCGCCCGAGGCCCAGAAGCGCTCGCCGTTCTTGCGCACATGCCAACGCTCGTCGTTGGCGTGGCCTTGCTCCCGGGCAATCTCGCGCTCCTGCTCGACCACGCCGGCGCTGACATCCTCGGGCGTGAAGAGGCGCTGCAAGGACTGGCCGAGCATCTCGTCCTCGTGCCAGCCGAACAGGCGCTGCGCGCCCGCACTCCAGATCAGGACGCGCCCCGCTTCGTCGCAGCTCACGATGGCGTAGTCCAGCGCACTATCGACGATGCGACGGTAGGGCTCGTCCGGATCGACTGTTGCGGAGCTGTGCGAGGGCGGATGCATGGCGCCTCTTAATGCCGAGAAACGCAGACTAACGGGAATTCGCCCCTGCGAGGGCCGCTTTCACGCGCCGCACGAGCCCGACCGGTACCGCGTGTTTACTTTGGTCTAAAAACAATACTGACGGCGCGTCTCCGGCGCGACTCATGCGGGCGTGTGCGTCCGCTCAACCTCCGCTCGGAACGAGGAAGTCGCGGCTGATGCGTCCTCCGATCTCGTTGACCCGGTCGAGGAACTGCGTGAGGAATGCGTGCAGTCCGGTGGCGAGGATCTCCTCGATGGCACCGTACTGCAATTCGGAACGAAGCCGCCCGGCGCGTCGCTGCGTCTCGGCCGACTGGTCGTTCGCCACCGCGGCCAGGTTGGCCACCACCTCGTTCAGACTGGCATGCAGCGAGCGCGGCATGTCGGCGCGCAGGATGAGCAGCTCGGCGACCCGCTCGGGCTTGATCACGTCCCGATAGACCTTGCGGTAGATCTCGAAACCCGAGACGCTGCGCAGGATGGCGCTCCAGTGATAGAAGTCGTATTCCTGGTCCTGCTCGGTGGCGGCGCCGAAGAAGTCGCTCTGCACGGCGTGGAACTTCACGTCGAGCAGCCGCGCGGTGTTGTCGGCGCGCTCCAGAAAGGTGCCCAGACGCAGGAAGTGCAGCGCCTCGTCCATCAGCATGGTGCCTACCGTCACCCCCCGCGACAGGTGCGAGCGGAACTTGACCCACTCGAAGAACACGCCGGGGTCGCGCTCGAAGGCGCCGCTGGCCAGCATGCGATTGACCTCCAGCCAGGTCTGGTTCTGTGTTTCCCAGGCTTCGGTCGTGAGCGAGCCGCGCACGGCCCGCGCGTTCTCGCGGGCCGCCCGCAGGCACGCGACGATGGACGATGGATTGGACTGGTCCTTGACCATGAACTCCATCACCGACTGCGCCTGCACGGCGCCGTGGCGCGCGGTGTAGGCCGGCAGCAGTTCGCTGATGGACAGCAGCCCCTGCCAGCCCAGCTGCGCCACTGCGGTGGACTGCGGCAGCAGCGCAGTCTGGTAGTTCACGTCGAGCATGCGCGCGGTGTTCTCCGCACGCTCGGTGTAGCGGGCCATCCAGAACAGGTGGTCGGCGGTACGGGACAGCATGGTGCGGTGTTTCCCTCTCAGGCTTCCAGGATCCAGGTGTCCTTGGTCCCGCCACCCTGCGAGGAGTTGACGACCAGCGATCCCTCCTTGAGTGCGACGCGCGTGAGGCCGCCAGGCACCAACTGCACCTGGCTGCCCGAGAGGACGAAGGGACGCAGGTCGATGTGGCGCGGCGCGATGCCGGACTCCACATAGGTCGGACAGGTCGACAGGCTCAGCGTCGGCTGTGCGATGTAGCCGGCGGGGTTGGCCTCGACTGCGCGGCGGAACGCGTCGATCTCGGCGCGCGTGGCCGCCGGGCCGATCAGCATGCCGTAGCCGCCGGCGCCGTGCACCTCCTTGACCACCAGCTCGTGCAGCCGCGACAGCATGTACGCGAGGTCGTCGGGGTCGCGCCCGAGGTAGGTGGGGACGTTCTTCAGGATCGGCTGCTCGCCCAGGTAGAACTCGATCATGCGGGGCACGTAGGGGTAGATCGACTTGTCGTCGGCCACGCCGGTGCCGACCGCATTGCAGATGGTGACGCTGCCCGCCGCGAAGGCATCCAGCAGGCCGCGGCAGCCGATGGTGGAGTCGGGTCGGAACACGTCCGGATCGAGGAAGTCGTCATCGACGCGGCGGTAGATCACGTCCACCCGGCGCGGGCCGCGCGTGGTGCGCATGTAGACGAAGCGGTCCTTGACGAACAGGTCCTGCCCCTCGACCAGCTCCACGCCCATCTGCTGCGCGAGGAAGGCGTGCTCGAAGTAGGCGCTGTTGTACATGCCGGGCGTGAGCACCACCACCGTCGGGTCGGGGGCGCCGGGCTGCGCCGACGCGCGCAGCGTCTCGAGCAGCAGATCGGGGTAGTGCATGACCGGCGCGACCCGATGCAGGCTGAAGAGGTCCGGGAACAGACGCATCATCATGCGGCGGTCCTCCAGCATGTAGCTCACGCCGCTGGGCACCCGCAGGTTGTCCTCCAGCACGTAGTACTCGCCCTGGCCCTGCGCATCGGCGGCGCGGACGATGTCGATGCCGGCGATGTGCGAGTAGACGTGGTGAGGCGTGTAGATGCCCATCATCTCCTTGCGGAACTGCGCGTTGCGCAGCACCTGCTCGGCCGGGATCACGCCCGCCTTCAGGATCTCCTGCTCGTGGTAGACGTCGTGCAGGAAGCGATTGAGCGCGGTCACCCGCTGGATCAGGCCCTGCTCCAGGGCCCGCCACTCCTGGGCCGGGATCACCCGGGGAATCAGGTCGAAGGGAATCAGCCGCTCGGTGCCGTGGCCGTCCGCGTCCTGGGCCCCGTAGACGGCGAAGGTGATGCCCACGCGGCGAAAGATCATTTCCGCCTCGGCCCGGCGCGAGTGCATCACGTCTTCCGGCTGGCGCGCGAGCCAGCGCGCATAGGTCTCGTAGTGGGAGCGCAGGTCCTGCGGGCCGGGCTGCGAGGGCATCGCGCCCGACTCCGGCCAGCGAACGAGCATCTCGTCGTATGTCTGCATGCGGAAATCTCCTGCGGCAGGATAGCAATAAGCAGGCCGCAAACCGATAGCTCAGTCGGGCAGGTGATGCCAGTAGCGACGCCGGCGCTCGCGCTCGCACGCGACCTGGTCCGGCGCCGCGGAACTCCAGTGCATGGCCCCGCACGACGCGGTGAGCAGCAGCCGGATGCCCCGCTCCTCGTAGCGCGCCACCACGTCGGGCGCCGGATGACCGAATCGGTTGCGCCAGCCGGCCTGCACCAGTGCAGTGCGCGGCCCGACGGCGTCGAGGAACGCCGCGCTCGAGGACGTGCGGCTTCCGTGGTGCGGCA
>NZ_JBBJUM010000016.1:0-92530 GCF_037726105.1 Ramlibacter sp. AN1015 | reverse complement strand
GGCTAGCGCACCCGGTAGCGCACGGGGTCGCCACGGGGCAGTGCGCGGCAGGCGCGACCCGCGCGCGAGAGGAGGGCCGCAATGAACCCGTGCGCTGCGGGCGCAGCGCTACGGAGCGCGGTGGCCCCGGATCAGCCATACCCGGCTGTGCGAGCCTTCGCGCAGGCTGCTGTTCACCACCGCCACCTCGCCACGCCCGTTCACCGCGAGTTTGCGCAGCAGCAGCCCCTGGCTGCTTCCGTTCGTGCCGCCGCCGGGGTCCAAGCTGCCGGGCACCACGACCGGTGCGCTGAAGCGCGCCCCCGCATCGGCCGAGACGGCCATTCCGAGCCCACGGGGCCGCTGCTGCGGGTGCGGGTGCAGCTCCCACACGACGTACACGCCGCCGCGCCCATCGACGGCGAGCGAGGGATAGCCGGCGCTGACGTGCGGCCGCGGCAGCGGGGTCGAGATCGCGCGCGGCGGCTCGAAGCTGCGCCCACCGTCGGCGGACCGTGTGTACAGGATGCGCTGGCGCCCGAGGGGGCCGCTCTCGCTGTGGCCAAAGGCGAGGTGCAGCGTGCCCTGCCGATCGAGGGCCAGGCTCGGCGCATCGGCATAACCGGGGTCGGGCGCCACCACCTGCGCTGCGGCAAAGGTGGCGCCGCCGTCCTCCGAGCGCGCGACGCGGATGTCCGCGGCGGGGTTGTCCCCTTCGGTCCACGCCAGGTACACGGCCCCACCGGGCTGGACCGCGAGCGCCGGGGCGCGCGTGGGGCGCTGCCCGTCCGCGCCGGCCAGCAGGCGGGGCGCCGCGAACGATCGGCCGCCGTCCTGGGACGCGCTGACCCAGAGCATGCCGTCGTATTCGGTCCAGGCCGCGACCACGCGGCCGTCGGCGTCGGCCACGAGCTCGTAGCTGCCGTTGTGCCAGATGCTCGGGTCGATGCGGCCCTTGCCGTCGCCGCCGCGCGAGCGCGAGAGGTTCAGCGGCGGCGAGAAGCTGCGCCCCCCGTCGTCGGATCGGGCGAACATCATTTCGCCGCCGTGCGAGCCGCCGGAAAAGATGATCTCCTGCCACAGCACCAGCACCCGTTGCGGCGCACCCGGCACGAGCGCCAGGCGGGGAATCCACGAGAAGGTCTGCGGCGCCCGCGCAACCTCGACGGGCGGGTCGGCCGCGCTGCCGTCCGGCCGGCGGCGCTGCACCAGCAGCGCCTTGCGGGCCTGATCGACCCAGGCCACCACCAGCGAGCCATCGCCGGCCAGCACCACAGAAGGGTCATCGACGAAGTCGTACCGCGAATCGTTCTGCTGCCAGGGACCGCGCAGGCCCGCGCCGGTGGCGATTTCCAGCGGCGGCTGCCAGCGCAGGGGCAGTCCGGCCTGCCCGGCGGCAGGCGCCGCGAAGGCACGCGGCAGCGCAAGCATCAGCAGAGGCAGCACCAGGCCTCTCGACAGCAGAGCGCGACGACAGCATGGGCCGGAAGGCATCCGGCTTGGACGCAGGTGGGACGCCGGCGTTCACGGGCAGGCTGCAAGCTCATCTGCGCTGAGCGCGGGCACCGCGTCCGCTGCCGCAGCGTCCCGGCCGCGAATTCGTCCGGCTCCTACCCGCCGGGCCGCGGGCGGACGTTAAGGTCGCGCCGCAAGCTGTCCGGCCGGTCCGCGCCGCAGCTAACCACGAACACGACACCCTGTGAACACGAGCACCTCGAATCGGCTGCCGCTGGAGGCCGGCATCTGGTGGGAAAAGGCCAGGTCCTCGCTCTGGCTGCTGCCCTGCGCGATGCTGCTCGCCGGCGTGGCGCTGTTCTGGCTGGCGCAGTGGGTGGACACGCGGCGCCTGCCCGAGGAGCTGCTCTCCACGGGGTGGCTGCTCAGCGGAACGGGCGGCGACGCGCGCAACCTGCTGTCGACCCTGGTCACCACGATCATCACCATGTCGAGCGTGGTGTTCTCGATGACCATCGTGACCCTCACCCTGGCCGCGAGCCAGTTCGGCTCGCGGCTGGTGCGCTCCTATCTCAAGGACCTGCGCACCCGTGGCGCGCTGGGGATGTTCCTGACCACGGTGCTGTACTGCCTGCTGGCCTTGCGGGTGGTAAGCGAGGAGATGCGCGCACCCGAGGTGCCGCACGTGACCGTCTCCGTGGGGCTCGCCATGGCGATGCTGTGTGTCATTGCACTGCTGTTCTTCCTCAACGCCGTCGCGCGCTCGATCATCGCGGACGAGGTGGTGCGCCGCGTCGCGCGGGACCTCGAGGACAGCATTGCCTGCCTGCCGCCGCGCGAGGACGGCGAGACGCGATCCTTGCCGCGGCCGCGCCACCTGGCGGCGGGGCGCGACGGCAGGCTGCTGCGGGCGCGCCGCGAGGGCTACATCCAGGCGATCGACTACGAAGCGCTGGCCGAAGCCGCCACCGGTGCCGATATCGAGCTGCACCTGCAGGTCATGCCCGGCGACTACATGTGCCGCGGCGGCTGGCTGGGCATGGCGTGGCCACCCGAGCGCTGCCCCGACGAGGTGGTGCGGGCCCTGCGCCGCTGCGTGTTGATCGGCTCGGTGCGCACGCCCGTGCAGGACCTGCGCTTTTCCATCCGCCACCTGGTCGATGTCGCGCTGCGCGCGCTTTCGCCCGGCATCAACGACGCGAACACGGCCCTGGTCGTGATCGACCGCCTGCGTGGCTCGATGGCCGAGCTGATGGGGAAGTCGCTGCCGACCGGCGTGTTCTGCGACGAAGCAGGGCGTGTGCGCCTGGTCGGCGAGCGCCTCTCTCACGCGCAGCTGCTCGATTCAGCGTTCCATCAGATCCGCGAATCCGCCGCGCCGCACAGCGCAGTGGTGGTCGCACTGCTGCATGCCTTCGAGCGGCTGGCCGAGCACGCCGATGACGCCGAGCTGCGCGCCGCGCTCGTCGAGCAGGCGGAACTGGCAGCCAGGGCATTCCTGGAGGAGCGGCCCCGCGACCGCGGCCAGCACGAGGCCGTAGAGGAGCGGCTCGCCGCCGTGCGCACCAAGGTGGAGCTCGTCGCGCAGGCGCTGCGGCATCCTGGACGGGTACCCGCCGCAGCCGAACGCAGCGGAACCCAGGCGGCCGGCGTGGTGGGCACCTGAGCGCACTGCGGCGCAGGCATCGGGAGACCGCGCCGGCCGCACGCGGCCGAGAACTTCTCCTACATCGGGTCTCGACAGCGCCGAGCGTGTTCCACGCGGGTCTGCGGTAAGCATCGGCCGCATGCACCACAAGCGCCTGCCCAAGCACATCGGATTCATCCCGGACGGAAATCGCCGCTGGGCTCAGGCCCGCGAACTGCCCAAGGAAGCCGGCTACGAACACGGCATCGGTCCCGGGCTGGCGCTGTTCGAGGCGTGCAGCCGCCTGGGCATCGAAGAGGTGTCGGTCTACGGTTTCACCCAGGACAACACCCGGCGGCCGAGTGCGCAAGCCCGGCAGTTCCGGGCTGCCTGCGTTGCCTTCGCCCAGGAGATCGCGCGCCGGGGGGCGGCCCTCGCCGTGATCGGCGATGCGAGCTCGTCGCAGTTCCCGGCCGAGCTGGCCGCGTTCACGCAGCGGCAGGGGGAAGGCATCAAGGTGAACTTCCTGGTGAACTACGGCTGGCAATGGGACCTGCAGGGGCTGCGGGACGAGGGTGCGCTGCGCTCTGCCGACGTGTCCCGCATCGACCTGGTCGTGCGCTGGGGCGGTGGCCGACGCCTGAGCGGCTTCCTGCCGGTGCAGTCGGTGTACGCGGACATCCACGTCGTGGACGAGTGGTGGCCCGACTACCGCGACGAGCACCTCGAGCAGGCGCTGGCCTGGTGGTCGCGGCAGGACCGCACCTTCGGCGGCTGAAGACCGGCACGCGGGCCCGGCGCGGCCCCATGCGTGCAGGCAGGCTGCCGCGGCGACGGCGCGCGGTGTCGGCTACGCAAACCGTCGATGAGGGCGTCCGACCGCGGCAATCCCACATGGCACTGGCTGCGAGCGCGTCTGCGCCGACACGACCCGACGTTCAGGCGCAAACTTCGCCTCCATGGGTTCCTCTCGCGCACGCGTTCTCATCATCGGCAGCGGCTTCGGCGGCATGGAGGCGGCCAAGGCGCTGCGTTCTGCTCCGGTGGACGTCACGCTGGTCGATCGCACCAACCATCACCTGTTCCAGCCGCTGCTCTACCAGGTCGCGACCGCCGGTCTCTCGGCACCGGCGATTGCCGCACCCATCCGCCACCTGTTCCGCGCCCAGGCGAACCTCACCACCATCCTCGGAGAAGTGGTGGCGGTGGAGCCGGCGCGCCGACGGGTGCGGCTGCTCGACGGAGCCGAGCTGGCGTACGACCACCTCGTCGTGGCTGCGGGCTCGACCACCAGCTATTTCGGCCATGACGAGTGGGAGGCCCACGCGCCGGGCCTCAAGACGCTGCAGGATGCCTTCGAGATCCGCCGGCGCGTTCTCCTGGCATTCGAAGCGGCAGAGCGGGAGCCCGACCCGGTGCGGCGGTCCGCGTGGCTCACGTTCGTCGTGATCGGCGGTGGCCCTACCGGCGTCGAGATGGCGGGCACGCTGGCCGAAATCGCGCACCGCACGCTTTCCGGGGAGTTCCGGCGGATCGACCCCGCGCAGGCCACCATCCTCCTGGTCGAGGGCGGCCCACGGCTGCTGCAGGTCATGCCCGAGGCGCTCAGCGCCAGTGCGCTGCGCCAGCTGGAGCGGCTGGGCGTGCAGGTGCGCCTGTCCGCGCGCGTGACATCCATCGACGAGTCGGGCATTTCGATCCAGGGAGTGGACGGCGAGGCGACGCGTGTGCAGAGCCATTGCGTCGTATGGGGCGCCGGCGTGCGCGGGGTGCCGCTCGGCCGCCAGCTCGCCGAGGCGGCGGGCATCGACGCCGACCGGTCCGGACGAGTACCGGTCCTGCCCGACCTGAGCCTGAAGGGCCATCCGGAAATCAGCGTCATCGGCGACCTCGCTGCGGCGCACAGCCATCGGCCGGACCATGAGCCGACGCCGGTGCCCGGCGTGTCGCCCGCAGCCAAGCAGATGGGGCGACACGCGGCGCAGGCCATCGTGCAGCGCCTGCGCGGCGAGCCGACGCAGCCGTTTCGCTACCGCGACTGGGGCAACCTCGCCACCATCGGCCGGCGCTCGGCGGTCGTCGATCTGTGGCTGCCGATGGGCGGGCGCTTCCGCTTGCGCGGCACGCTGGCCTGGCTGTTCTGGCTGTTCGCGCACATCTACTTCCTGATCGGTTTTCGCAACCGCCTGATCGTGCTGATGGACTGGGCGACGGCCTACTGGAGCGCGCAGCGCTACGCCCGGGTGGTCGCCGACATCGATGGCGCCGCGCCGCAGGTGCGTCCCCCCGCATCCGCAACGCAAGCGGCCCACGGACAGCCGCCGGCGCACCGCGGCCTGGACAGTGCAGCCGCGGGATCCGGGAAGGACGCGGCCGGCGCGCAGGATCGACCGGCACGCGACCTCTCCCCCGAACGGGGTTAGCCCCGCACGACCTGCCCGCCGGTGGCGCCGCGGGGAAGGGGCCAGCGCGAGGCGCTAGACCACCGTGCGCTCGAGCAGGTAGCCCAGTCCACCCGCGCGGTACCAGTGGTAGCCGTAGGGCTCCATGATCAGGTGGTGGGTGCCGCGCTTGTCGGCTTCGCTGTGGTCGCGCGTGAGCAGGTTCACCAGCTTGCTGTTGCGCTCGCCCGGCAGGTGCAGCGTGACCTCGGCGGCCTCGTCGGTCAGGTTGTGGACGATGACGACGGAGTTGTTGAGCCACCGGTAGCGCAAGGCCAGCACGCCGGGGCGGCCGGCGTCGATCACCTCGAAGTCGCCCCAGCCGACCTCGGGCACCTCCTTGCGGATGCGGATCATGCGGGCCGTCCAGTTCAGCAGCGACTCCGGGTCGCGCCGCTGGTCGGCGACGTTGATCTGCTCGTACGAGTAGGGCCCGTGGTCGATCACCGGCCGCACCAGCTTCTCCGCGCGGGAGAAGCCGGCCTGGGGTTCGTTGGACCACTGCATGGGCGTGCGCGCGCAGTCGCGTTCGGGCAGCTCCAGGAGGTCGCCCATGCCGAGTTCGTCGCCGTAGCGCAGCACGGGCGTGCCCGGCAGCGCGAACATCAGGCTGTAGGCCATCCTCAGGCGGCGCGGGTCGCCGTGGAGCATGGGTGCGAGCCGCCGCCGGATGCCGCGCTCGTACAGCTGCATCGAAGGGTCGGGCGCCATCGCGTCGAACACCGCCTGGCGCTGCTTGTCGGTCAGGCGGCCCAGGTCGAGTTCGTCGTGGTTGCGCAGGAATTGCCCCCACTGTGCGTTGGCCGGCCGTTCGCGCGTCTGCTCGAGGGCGCGCACCAGGGGCTTGGTGTCCCCCGTGGCCATCGCCAGGAACAGGTTCTGGTTGACCCAGAAATTGAACATCATCTGCAGGCGGTCGCCGTCGTCACCGAAGTAGCGGATGCTGTGCTTGGGCTCGACATTCGCCTCGGCCAGGATGATCGCGTCGCGGCTGCGCCATTGCAGGAACTGGCGGAAATCGCGCAGCAGCTCGTAGTTCATGGGGCTGCGCGCCTGCGGGCTCTTGCCTTCGATCACGAAGGGCATCGCGTCCATGCGAAAGCCCGAAATGCCCAGCTCGAGATAGAAGCCCATGATCTTGCGGATCTCGGCGCGCACCAGCGGGTTGTCGATGTTCAGGTCGGGCTGGAACTCGAAGAACCGATGGAAGTAGTACTGGCGCGCGACGGAGTCGCGGGTCCAGGTGGTGTCCTGCACGCCCGGGAAGATCACGCCCTTGTGCGCGTCCTCGGGCTTGGTCTCGGACCAGACGTAGTAGTCGCGGTACTTGGACTTCGGGTCGCGCCGTGCCTCCTGGAACCACGGGTGCTGGTCGCTGGTGTGGTTGACCACCAGATCCATCATCACCCGGATGCCCCGCTGGTTGGCCTCGTGCGTGAAATCCACGAAGTCGCCGAGCGTGCCGAACCGGGGATCGACCTGGTAGTAGTCGCTGATGTCGTAGCCGTGGTCGCGCCGGGGCGACTTCTGGAAGGGGGCAAGCCACAGGCAGGTGACGCCCAGCCCCTGCAGGTAGTCGAGCGAACGCGAGAGCCCCTCGAAATCGCCGGTGCCGTCGCCGTTCGAATCGAGGAAGCTCTCGACGTTGAGGCTGTAGATGACTGCGTTCTTGTACCAGAGGTCCTTGATCATGCGGTCCTCCGCAGGGGCGAGGCGAGCCCTGGGCCGCGCAGTCGGGTGCGGTCTGCAAGGCCGGCCTGTCCGCCCGCGGGCACCGCCCCGGTCGCGGTGGCAGTGGCAGTGGCGGCGGCCTTCGGCTCGGGCGGCTTGTTCACGGGGCAGCCGGCCAGCACGAAGGCTGCGATGCCCGGCAATACGATGCGAAGGACGGTGGGTTTCATCTCGGGCTCCCTTGCGCCGGTGGCGCGTCGTGGTCGTTGTCGTGCGGCGCCGATCGCGGCGGCTGCGCGAGGCGCACCGCGATCCGCAGGGCCTCGGCCACGCTCCAGGCCTGCGCGATGCAGCCGCGCGGCGTGAAGGGCGCCTCGGCGTCGAACACCTCGCTGATCGAGCCGACGCCCGCGTCTTCCAGGTGCTCCACCAGCCCCGCCAGCAGGCGCTGGGGCACCCCATGGTCCTGCGGGTGAAGCCGCAGCCAGGCATCGACGAAGGGGCCGGCCAGCCAGGCCCACACGGTGCCCTGGTGGTAGGCAGCGTCGCGCGCGCGCAGGTCGCCGTCGTAGCGCGCCTGGTAGTCGGGGTGGGCCGGCGCGAGCGAGCGCAGGCCCACCGGCGTGAGCAGATCGCGCCGGGCCACTTCCAGCACCGGCGCCCACCGCGCGCGGTCCAGCACCGGGTGCGGCAACGCGATGGACAGCAGCATGTTCGGGCGGATCGCCGCGTCGTCGCCCTGCTCACCATCGACCACGTCGAACAGGCAGCCGGTCGCAGAATTCCAGAAGCGCCGGTTGAAGCTGCGGGCCAGGCGCTCGGCGTGGGCGTGCATGGCCTGCGCACCGTTGGCATCGCCTTGCTCCAGGAGCCAGCCCTGCATCAGGCGCAAGGCGTTGTGGAAGAGGGCGTTCAGTTCGACCGCCTTGCCGCGCCGGGGGGTGACGACCCAGCCGTCCACCTTGGCGTCCATCCAGGTGAGCTGATAGCCCGCCTCGCCCTGGCGCAGCAGCCCGTCGTCGGGATCGACGCCAATGCCGAAGCGCGTGCCGCGCAGGTGGTGCTCGATGATCGAGCGCAGTGTCGGCAACGCGTCTCGCAGCAGCGCCTGGTCGCCCGTGGCAGCCTGGTAGCGGTCGATCGCGTGGAACAGCCACAGCGTCGCGTCGGCGGTGTGGTAGAGGCCCTCGTTCTCGCCTTCCGGGAAGAGGTTGGGGATGAGCCCGTCGCGCACGTGCTGCAGGAAGGTTCGCAGGATCCAGCCGGCCTCGGCGTGGCGGCCCGTCACCAGGGTGAGGCCCTCCAGGCTGATCATGGTGTCGCGGCCCCAGTCGGTGAACCAGTGGTAGCCGGCGATGACGGTGCGCGCCTCGGGCTTTTCCTGCCGGCGCGTGGAGGGGCTGATGACGAACTGGTCTGCCGCGAGCACGAGTCGGGCCGCGGCACCGGTGCGCGCCGCCGGATGTGCCTGCGCCAGCAGCCCCGCGCGGCGCTCGCGCTCGGCATGCAGCGCCTGCTGCGGCGTCTGCGCGAGCATGCGCTCCCACGGTTCGGTCGAAGCGACCAGCGTGCAGTGCTCGCCCGGCGCGAGCGCAAGACGCAGGGCGCCGGGACTCCAGACCTCGCCCATGTGGGCATAGCCGCGGGCTGCCTCCACGCGGTAGAGGAAGGTCCGCACGCTCTGCGCTGGCACCAGCGTCGATGCGCAGCCGTGCAGAAAGAGGCGCAGCGGCGGCAGTTCGGGACGGCTGCGCGAGCGCAGCTCATGGCGCGGACCATCCGCTTCCAGCACGTACTCGCCTTCGGGAACGCTCCCCACCGTGTCCTCGTGCCGGCGCATGTGCAGGCTGGGCCGCAGCAGCAGGGTGGCGCCGGCGCCCTCCAGCAGCCGATAGCTCACGTACACCGTGTTCTCGCGGTGCGGCATGAACACACGCTTTTCCACGAGTCGTCCGCCGGCGCGCAGCCGCCACACCGGCAGCCCGTCCTCCAGCGAAAAGCCGGGCTGCGCGTCGGGCAGGCGCAGCGCTCCGTCCGTTTCCTCCGCGCCGAGCCGCAGCGTCGTGCCGTCGTCCAGGCACAGCATCTCCTCCAGATGGTCGAGCATGAGGGTGCGGCCGAGCGGCGCGCCGAGCGCGGCCACCAGCAGCCCGTGGTAGCGGCGGGTGCAGGCGCCCGCCACCGAGCCGCTCGCATAGCCGCCCAGCCCGTTGGTGACGAGCCACTCCCGCGTCAGCACATCGTCGCCTGCCGCAGTGGTGCTTGTTTCGGTGTGGGGGTCCTTGGAGATCGGCACGTTTGGAGACATTCGGATGAGAGATGGTGCTGGGGCCGCGCGCCGCCGCAGTGGCGGCTCCGGGGATGTCGGGTCATTCTTGCATCGCACTCCGATCTTGTGGGCCGTGTCCGGAGATGACTCAGAATCGGGAACTTCCGTACCACCTCTGGAGCGTTCAACTTGTCGGCCAAGATGCTGGACCTCAACAGCCTGATGCTCTTCCACGAGGTCGTTCGAAGCGGCAGCCTCACCGCCGCATGCGAGCGACTGGGCATGCCGCGCTCGACGCTGAGCCGCAGGCTGCTGCAGCTCGAGAAAGATGTCGGCGCGCTGCTGCTCAAGAAGAGCACCCGCAAGCTGGCGCCCACCGATCTCGGCATTTCGGTGCAGCAACACTGCGAGCGGATCGCCGCCGAGTCCGCCGCGATCCAGCAGACCATCTCGCGCATCCGCACCGACCTGCACGGAACGCTGCGCGTGGCCATGCCCATCGAGTTCGGCACCGCCTGGCTGGGCAAGGCCATCTCGGATTTCGCCGTGAAGTACCCCGAGATGGCGCTGGAGATCGACTCCAGCGGCCGCGTGGTCGATCTGATCGACGAGTCGGTGGACATCCTCATCACCTTCGGGCATCCGAAGCCATCCCGCATGGCGATGCGTCGGCTGGGCTCGCTCACCTCGGGCATCTACGCCGCCCCGGCCTACGTGGCGCGGTGCGGACTGCCGCGCGCCCTGGACGAGCTCGGGCGGCACGACTGCGTGGTGACCGAGATCCAGCTGCGCGAAGGGGTCTGGCGCTTCCGCAACTCGAGCGGCAAGCGCGACGTGCAGGTCAACGGACGCCTGCGGGTCAACAGCATCCGGCTGGCGCGTGAGCTGGTCATCGGTGGCGCCGGCCTCGGGCTGCTGCCGCACATGATGTGCGCCAACCACGTGGCATCGGGCGCGCTGGTGCCCGTGCTGCCCTCCTGGAGCAGTCCGTCGCTGCCGGTGGTGGCGCTGATGCTCTCGCGCACCAGCGTGCCCAAGAAGACGCGCACCTTTCTCGACTTCGTGGCCGGCGAACTCGCGGCCGCCACGTCCTGAGTGGAGCGATCCGCTCAGCGGCTCCGCCCCGTAGAGCACGTAGGGCGTGCTTGACACGCCTGTCTCCCTTCGACCCGCAAGCGGGTGCGGCACGCGCCGACGCGGAGCCCGCAGCGCGGCGGCCACGCTCGTCGCATGAACATCCGTGGCATCTCACTGCGTCAGTTCGGAGGCGAACTCAACTCGAAGATCAGCGAAGACAACGTCTTCAACGGCGCGGCAGCGCTGGGCTTCTATCTGACCCTGGCGATCTTCCCGGCCATGATCATGGTGATGAGCGTCATCCCCTACCTGCCGATCCCGCGGGTGGACCAGGCCATCATGGACCTGCTGCGCCAGAGCCTGCCGCAGGACGCGGCCAGCATGTTCACCGGCATCGTGGAGGACGTGACGAGCGACCAGCGCGGCGGGCTGCTGTCCGTCGGTGCGCTCGGCACCTTGTGGGCCGCGTCGACGGGGATGTACGCGATCATGCAGCAGCTCAACATCACATACGACGTGAAGGAGGCGCGCAGCTTCCTGCGTGCGCGTGCGGTCGCCATCGCTCTGAGCATCCTGTTCGGCCTGCTGATGCTGGTGTCGTTTTCGCTGATCGTGCTCGGAGGCGTGGCCCAGGACTGGATCGGCAACCGCTTCGGCGTGAGCGACGCCTTGCTGACCTTCTTCGCGGTGCTGCGCTGGGTCATCATCGTGCTGTCCATCTTGCTGGCCTTCTCGCTGACCTACTACCTGGCGCCGAACGTGAAGGAGCAGAGGTTCGCGTTCGTGACACCGGGGGGCATCGTCGCAACGTTGCTGCTGATGGTGGCCTCGGTCGGCTTCGCGATCTATGTGCAGAGCTTCGCCGAGTACAGCGCCGTGTACGGCAGCATCGGCGCCGTGGTCGCCCTGATGATGTGGCTGTACATCGCGGGCCTGGTGATGCTGATCGGATCCGAGATCAACGTGCTCTACGAGCACCACGCGCCCGAGGGCAAGCAGATCGGCGAGCGTGCGCCGGGCGAGCCCGCCGGACAGCGCCCGCACCGGCAGGCCGGCTGATGCGACGCATGCAGCGACCGGCGGCTCCTTGCCAGGCGGAACGACGGACGGTGCACGCATGCGTATCCATCACCTGAACTGCATCTCCAGCTGCCCGCTCGGCGGGCGGCTGATGGACGCGCGCAGCCCCGGCGTGCTGCAGCGCGGGCGCCTGTGCTGCCACTGCCTCCTGCTCGAAACCGAGGCTGCCCTGGTGCTGGTGGACACGGGCTTCGGGCTGCGCGACGTGGCCAATCCGCGCGCGCGCCTGAGCGGGTTTTTCCTGTCGCTGCTCAGCCCGGATTTCCGCGAAGAACTCACCGCGCTGCGGCAGATCGAGCGCCTCGGCTTCCGTGCCTCGGACGTGCGCCACATCGTGCTCACGCACCTCGACTTCGACCACGCCGGCGGGCTGGACGACTTCCCGCAGGCGCGCGTGCACATGCTGCGCCAGGAGCGCGAAACCGCCCAGGCACAGAGCACCTGGCTGGACCGACAGCGGTACCGGCCGCAGCAGTGGGGAACCCGCGCGAACTGGCAGACCTACCCTGCCTCGCGGGGCGAGCCGTGGTTCGGCTTCGACTGCGTGCGCCAGCTCGCCGGCCTGCCGCCGGAGATCCTGCTGGTGCCGCTGCCGGGCCACACCCTCGGCCATGCGGGTGTCGCCGTGCAACGCGATGGAGGGCAGTGGCTGCTGCAGGCCGGGGACGCCTACTTCTGGCACGAGGAGATGTCGGTCGGTGTGCGACCGCGCTGCCCCTCGGGCTTGCGCATGTACCAGACGCTGATGGAGCAGGACCGCACCCAGCGCCTGGGCAATCAGCAGCGGCTGCGGGACTTGCGCGCCCAGCACGGCGATGCGGTACGCGTCTGCTGCTCGCACGACCCGATCGAATACGAGCGGATCAGCGGCCGCCGCATGGGCATGCCCGCGTCGGCGGCGCCGCAGACCGCCTGAGGGACTGTGGTCGGTGCCGCTGCGCGCCACGCCGGCGGCGTGCGCACTTGCCTACGACAGTTTGCGGCAAAGCAGTCGTCGCCCGGCGCACGGTACGGTCGAAGCTGTTGTCCGTGGCCGCGCGCTGCCTGCGGCCAGCATCGACATGGATAGAGGAGGAGGCGCGTCATGTCCACACTTATCGCCGCGGTCCTGGCGGCCGTGATCATCGGATTTCTCTCGTTCTGGGTGCAGGAGGCCGCCGCCGTGCTGCTGCTGATGGCTGCGGGCGGCGCCGTGCTCGCGGCCGTGCTGCTGGTGCTGTCCGCTCGCGGCGGCCCGGGCAGCCGCTCCCGATAGCCGCTCTCGACGGGACTACCTGCGCCGCAGCGCCTACAGCCCGAACGAACGGCCCGCACCGAGCAGGGTGGCGATGCCCAGGGCCGCAAAGATGGCGGCCGCGATGCCGTGGACCAGCCGCATCGGTATGCGCGTGGCCAGGCGCTCACCGACGAACACGGCCGGCACGTCTGCGATCAGCATCCCCAGCGTGGTGCCGGCGATGACCAGGATCGGGGCGCCATAGTGGGCGGCCATGGCCACGGTCGCCACCTGCGTCTTGTCGCCCATCTCGGCCAGGAAGAAGGTGATCAGGGTGGCGCCGAAAACGCCGAAGCGGCCCGCGATGCGGGTCTCCTCCTCCTCGATCTTGTCGGGCAGCAGGGTCCACGCCGCCATGGCCAGAAAGGACGCGCCGAGCACCCAGCGCAGCACCGAGGGCGACACGGCGGTGGTGATCCAGGCGCCCAGCGCGCCGGCGAGGCCGTGGTTCACGAGGGTGGCGAGCAGGATGCCCGCGATGATGGGAGCGGGCCGCTTGAACCGGGCGGCGAGGATGAAGGCGAGGAGCTGGGTCTTGTCGCCGATTTCAGCGAGCGCGACGACGCCGGTGGACACGAAGAGGGATTCCATAGAGGCGCCCGATGGTAGTGCACCGCCTGAGCGTGCCCGGCGGTGGGCGCCCCGCGCCGGATCTGGTCCTCGTCATGCTCCCGGGTCGCCTGGAATCGCCCGGTTTCGCCTGACCAGGGCCAGGCCGGCGGAAGGCGCGATCAACGCACCGGGCCGCTGCTTCCGGCGAGCTCGGCGCGGCCGTCGCGGGCGAGTTCGGCGCGCAGCTGCGTCAAGGTGCGCTTGAGGCGCTGCTGGTTGTCGGCGCCCATGCGCAGCATGATCTTCTGGCCCGCGGTGAGCGACTGCAGGGCGGGATCGACGAACTCCCAGCGCACCCAGGGGCGCGGATCGGCGACAGGTCCCTTGATCTCCAGCAGCCGCACCTGCACCGGACCCTGAGGCTGCGGCGTTGCCAGCAGCAGATCGACCACCTCGACCACGCGGTCGTTCAGGTAGCGGTTGCGAAAGCCGAGCTCCTCGTAGGCGGCCTGCAGCTGCGGGTAGATGCTGCGGTACAGGGCCGCCGCAGCGGGGACATCAAGCCGCTCCGCGAGCGCCACGAAAGGCCGATAGCGTGCGGCGTTGGTCTCGCTCAGCACGGACTGCTCGGGGCGGCCCTCGGCGCTGAAGCGTCCCGGGGTGGTGTTGACCGGCCACAGGTGAGGCGGCGCATGCTCGCGGCCGAGGTTGTCCACCGTGCTGACGAAGCGGCGCGGAAACTCCGTGACCTGCAGGAAGCGCTCCACCGCCTGCGAGCCGAGCAGGGCCTCCAGAGCGGCGGGAATGTCAGCCGTGGGCGGTGCTTGGTCGAGCGGATGGCGTATGGCGGGTTCCGCGGGAGGAATGACCGCCGACACGGCGGGCGCAGCGGGCAGGGGCGCGGGTGGCCAGGCGCGGCTCCACCAGATCCAGGCCGCCGCAGCCAGGGCCAGCAGCACCGTGAGCGCAAGCAGGGGCGCTGCCCAGCTGCGGCGCCGTGCGCGGATCTGGTGGCCTGCCGGCCGGAATCGGTTGTCGTCGTGGGGCATGCGGGTCTGTCTCCTTCGCACGTGATCGCCGCAGGCAGCGAACACGGTTGGCTGCTGGTCTCGCGGGCGCTGGTCGGGGCGCCCCGCCAGGTGTGAACGCCTGCCGCACCTGTCGTATCTGTGCATTGTCGCCCCGTTCCCGAGGTGCAGCCAGCGTGAGGCGCAGCCTTGCGCTGCATACCGTCCGGTGCGTCCTACTGGAACGCGAGCAGCGGTGCAGCGGAAAAGTGCGATTCCTTCCGACAAACCCGTGCAGGCAGCCATACGACAAGGAGAGCCCCTCAACACGCAGGCTAAGAGCAGGAGAAACCATGAAACCCAAGTATTTGATGATCCCCGCAGCAGTTGCCCTGGCCATCGGCATGGGCAGTGCCGTCGCCCAAGGAACCACCGGAAGCACGGCGGGCGGCGCGGGCGGCAGCACCACCGGTTCCACCGGCGCGACCGGCGTGATGGCGCCCAAGCCCAGCGCAGCCGCCGCCAACGCCAATGCGAACGCCAACGCGCGCGACGCCCAGGCGAAGAAGGGCGAAGACAAGCTGGCTCGCGGCGACCGGAAGTTCATCGAGGACGCGGCTGCCAGCAACATGTTCGAGATGCAGGCGGCCCAGCTTGCCGTCGAGAAATCCAGCAGCCCGGAGGTGAAATCCTTCGCCAACGAGCTGCTCAAGGAGCACAAGACGGCCAGCCAGGAACTGCAGCAGATCGCCAGCCGCCACCAGGTCGAGATGCCCAAGGAGCTGCCGCGCGGCAAGCGCAGCACCCTGGAAGACCTGCGCAAGCAGTCCGGCGCCGAGTTCGACCGCACCTTTGCGAAAGAAGTCGGGGTCGAAGCGCACGAGGACACGGTCAAGCGCTTCCAGAAGGCCAGCAAGGACCTGAAGAACCCCGAGCTCAAGGCCTGGGCCGAGAAGACCCTGCCCAAGCTCGAGGAGCACCTGGCCGACGCCCGCAAGCTGCCCCAGGCAGGCAAGGAGAGCACGCGCATGGGCGGCCCGGCTGCCGACGGCAAGGCCGCGCCGAAGGACGCGCCCGCCGCACCGCGCAACCAGGCTGCGCCCGCCAGCGGCAACAAGAGCTGAGCGCCCTTGGCGCACGCGACGGCCGCGCCGCTGCGCGCGGCCGTCAGCGCTGGGCTGCGGCGTCGGCCGTCACGGTCGCAAGCTCGCGCCTCAGCTCGGTGAGGGTGCGCTTGAGGCGCCGCTGGTTGTCCACGCCCATGCGCACCAGCACCTTCTGCCCCGCGGTCAGGGACTGCAATTCCTCGTCGGCGAACTGCCAACGCACCCAGGTGCGCGGATCGCCGCCCGGCTCTTTGCGCTCGGGCTGCCGCAGCTCCACCGGGCCCTGCGGCTCCGGCGTGGCGAGCAGCAGGTCGATGACCTCCACGGTGCGGTCGTTGAAGTAGCCGGTGAAGCCCAGGTCGCGGTAGGCCTGCTGCAGTCGCGGATAGATGCTGCGATACAACTGGGCGGTGCGCTGCGGATCGATGCGTTCGGCCATGGCCACGAAGGGCCGGTACCGTGCGGCATTGGCCGGCGAAATGACGGCCGTCTTGCCGCCGGGTTCGGCGCGCACGTCGAAGCGCCCCGCAGTCGGCAGCACCGGCCACAGCAGCGAGGTGGCGTGTTCGCGCCCGAGCGCGTCGACCGTGGCGACGAAGCGCCGCGGGAAATCGGTGGCGTTCAGCAGGGCAGCGGCGGCCGGGCGCCCGACAAGATCTGTGATGGCGGACTCGATGTTTTGGGGGGCAGCGGCGGGGTCGCCTTCCTCGATCGGGAACCGCGGACCCGTCGCGACCGGCGCGGTGGTGGCCGGCGTCGTGGAGGCGCCGGGCGCCGCGGGCGCGCCATCGCCGCCACGCGTCCACCACAGCCAGGTAATGCCCAGCGCCAGCAGCAGCAGTGCGGCAGCCACGAGCACGACCACCCGCGGCCGCGGGCGCGCGTCGCTGCGGTGGGCGTACGGTTCATCGGGCCGCCGGCGGAAATCTTCGTCACGGGCCATGTGCCCGTTATAGCGGCGCCGGGCCGATCGCGAAAGCGTTGCCCCGGCTTCGCACCGGAGCGCGCGAGCGCCCTAGTCAACCTTGCGGCGCGGGGCCTTGGCAGTGGTGCGAGCGGTCGAGCTCGGCTTCGCGGCGGCGGCGGCGCGTTGCGCGGCCGCCGCCTCGTCGTCGTTCGCGGCCTTGCGCGCCGCGCTGCGGCTGCGCGTGGAGGCGGCCGGCGCCGGTGCCCGCGCGGCAGGGCGGCGCGGTGCCGGTGCGGCTGCGGCGGGCGCAGCCGCAGGCGCCTGTCGCAGGCTCTTGCGCAACAGCTCCGTCAGATCGATCACCTCGGCACCGGCACCGGTGGGCACCGGCGCCTCCGTAGCGCCGGCCGGGGCGTGGGTGA
The DNA here is from genome assembly GCF_037726105.1 of Ramlibacter sp. AN1015. Lineage (NCBI taxonomy): Bacteria > Pseudomonadati > Pseudomonadota > Betaproteobacteria > Burkholderiales > Comamonadaceae > Ramlibacter > Ramlibacter sp. AN1015. The sequence continues at coordinate 75,661 of NZ_JBBJUM010000016.1, read as the reverse complement.
TGTCGCCGGCTCGCCGCTTGGCTTCGACCAGCGCCTCCAGCTTTTCGCGGAACTCGTCGCGGTAGCGCTCCGGATGCCAATCGTCGGAGAGCTCCAGCACCAGCTGCTCGCCCATGCCGAGCTCGCGCTCGGTGACGCCTTCATCGCTCGCGGCGCCAGGCAGCGGCAACTCGGCCATGCTGCGCACTTCGTCGGCCCACCGCAGCAGGTTCACCACCAGCCCGTCGCCGCTCGCCACCACCAGCGCCAGGTGCTGCCGGGTGGACACCACGATGCGCCCGAGCCCGGCGCGGCCGGTGCGCCGCAGCACGTCGCGCAGCAGCGCGTACACCTTGCTGCCGCGATGGATGGGGCTGGTGTAGTAGGGCTTGTTGTAGAAGACCGGGGGGACGTCCTGCAGCGGCACGAAGGCCTCGATCTCGATGGTCTGGGTGGAGCGGGGCAGGGCTTCCCGTATCTCCTCCTTGGTGAGGGTCACGAACTGGCCCTCTGCGACCTCCATGCCCTTGACCAGGTCGGACGGTGCGATCGCTTCGCCGGTGCGCTTGTCGATCTTCTGGTAGCCCACCTGCGCTCCGGAGCCCGCCTCGAGCATCCGCATCTTCGGGCGCAGGTCCTGCGTGGCCGCGTGCAGGGACACGGGAATGTGCACCAGCCCGAAGCTGATGGCGCCTTTCCAGAGGGTGCGTGCACTTGCGGTGGCCATGGCAGCCGCACGCTAGCGCGAAGCGGGCGGGGCGCCCTGTAGGCGGGGCGAGCGGCTCGATGTGGTCCGCCGCCGATGCCATGCACGGCCGACGGCATGGATCGGCTAGCGACGATCCGTCGCGTGCAGCCGGCAAGCGCGTTGCGGCGCCGGGTCGGCGCGCGGATCGCCAGCGGCAGCGGTACGGCCGTCGCGCTGCCAGTCGTGTCACGCGGCTCTCCGCCGCAAAGTGGCGCGCCTCCTACACGGTGCACGGCTGGCCCACGGCTAAGGTAGGCGGGGAAACACCCATGAGCTTCGTTGCCCGCGTCCTCGTCGCGATCGCCCTGGTCAGCCTGACCTGGCTGGCCTGGCTGCTGCGCAACGTGTTGCTGCTGGCGTTCGGCGCCGTGCTCCTGGGCGTGGTGGTCGGCGCGTTCGCCTCGCAGATGGAACGCACCGGGCTGGGCTGGCGTGCCAGCGTGATCGTCACGGTGCTCGCAGCGCTGGGGCTCGTCCTGGGCGTGGGATGGATGGTGGGCGACGCGGTCACCTCGCAGATCGAGGCCCTGCGCGAGAGCTTCGGCGGCGCGATCGATGCGCTGCGCCGATGGCTCGCGAGCCAGCCCTTCGGCGCGCGCGTGCTGCGCCTGTGGGACAGCAGTTTCGGTGACGGCATGCCCGCCGGCCGTCTCGCGAACATGGCGACCGTCACGATCTCCGTCTTCTTGGATGCGCTGCTGGTCACGATGGCCGCGGTGTACCTGGCCGCCGAGCGCGACCTGTACCTCCGTGGTGTGGAGCGCCTCGCGCCGCCCGCGCGTCGCGAGGTGCTGCGCGGTGGCCTCGACGCCGCCGGAGGCGCGCTGGTCGGCTGGCTCAAGGGGCAGGCGCTGTCGATGACCTTCGTCGGCGTGGCAACCTGGGCCGGGCTGTCGCTGGTGGGCGCGCCGCTGGCCGGCACGCTCGGCCTGCTCGCGGGACTGTTCGAGTTCGTGCCGTACCTCGGTCCGCTCGCCGCTGGTGCGCTGGCGGTGGTGTTCGCCTTCACCGACTCGCCCGAGATGGCCTTGTGGGTCGCGGGCGTGATGCTCGCCGTGCAGCAGCTGGAGTCGAACGTCGTGACCCCGCTCGCGCAGCGCTGGACCGTGCGCCTGCCGCCCGTGCTGGCGCTGTTCGCCGTGCTGGTATTCGGCACGCTGTTCGGACTGCGAGGCGTGCTGCTCGCGACGCCCCTGATGGTGGTGCTGATGGTGCTGACCCGCACGCTCTACGTCGAGCACTACCTCGAATCCCGGCCCCTGCCCGCGGCATGACCCCCGCCTAATACCGCCTGACCACCATGCACCCTCCTGCTGCTTTCACTCGCAACACCCGCACCGCGCGTGCCGCCGCACCGCGCACCAGGCATGCCGGACTGCTGGCGCTGTCCGCTGCAGTCGCCGCCTACGCCATGTGGGCGCACCACAAGGCCGAGCAGGCTCAGCGGGACCACGCGCCGTCCGGACGCTTCATGCATATCGATGGGGTCCGCCTCCACTACCTGGAGATGGGGTCCGGACCGCCGGTCGCGATGCTGCACGGCAACGGCGTGCACATGGGCGATCTGCTGGCCAGCGGCGTGCCGCAGCAGCTCGCGCAGAGCTGCAGGGTGGTGCTTTTCGACCGCCCCGGGTTCGGCCACAGCCTGCGCCCGCGCGACCGGCTGTGGACTCCGCATGCGCAGGCGGCGGTGCTGCATCGCGCGCTGCTGGCGCTCGGGATGGACCGTCCGGTGGTCCTGGGGCACTCGCTCGGAGCTCTGGTGGCGCTGGCCCTGGCGCTGGACTACCCCGCCAATCTGGCGGGGCTGGTGCTGGTGGGCGGCTACTACTACCCGCAGGTGCACCCGCTTACGCTGGCCTTCGGTCCGGTGGCAACACCGATCCTGGGCGACGCCATGCGCTACACCGTCTCGTCCTTGAGCGCCCGGTTGGCGCTCAAGCGCATGGTGCGCGGCGCCTTCGCGCCCCAGGATCCGCCGCCGGACTATCTGGCGCAGCTCGCGCAGGAGCTGCTGGTGCGGCCTTCGCAGCTGCGCGCCGATGCCGAGGACCTGGTGTACATGCTGCCTGCGGCCCGCGCGATGGCGCCCCGATACGCGGGACTGCAGTTGCCGGTGGCGGTGATGGCCGGGGCGCGCGACCGCGTGGTCGATACCGACGAGCACGCGCGCCGGCTCGCCGCGGAGCTTCCCGCCAGCCGGCTGCACGTGGCACCGGGCATCGGCCACATGCTGCACCACGCGGCGCCTCATGCGGTGGTCGAGATGCTCGAAGCCGTGATGGCCGACGGCCGCCAGCCGCGACCGCTCGGTACACCGGGTGCCGTCGCGGCCCGGTAAGGCGTAGCCGGGCAGGGAAGGGCAGCCCGGAGCCGCCGCCGCTCAGGCCGCCGGGCGCAGCTGGCGCCGCACCGCCATCGCGTGGCTCACCTCGCCGTCGATGAACTGCTGGTGGCGCCGTTCGACGCTGTCCAGGTCGTAGAGGTAGTTCACCATCATCCCGAGCGACTGCTTCAGGCCCTTGCGAGAGAGGTCGGCGGCGAAGTTCACGCGTTCCAGCCGTGCTCCGTTGTCGAGGTGGAACCGCGCCACCGGGTCGGCCTGCGGACCGTGGGAATGGGCGACGAGGTAGTGGGCACAGAGGGCGCACAGGTCGTTGCGCAGGTCGTCCGAGAGCGCCGCGAGGGCCGCAGACCCCACCGTGCCTTGCGACTGGCGCCAGGTTTGCACACGCTCGAGTGGCGGGCGCCATGCGCCCTGCGGGGGATGTGCCGTCGCCTCGCCGAGCCAGCGGGTGAAGCCCGGGACGGGGGACAAGGTGCAGAAGGTGCGCAGTTGCGGCAACTCGGCGCACAGATGGTCGGCAACCTTCTTGATCAGGAAGTTGCCCAGCGACACCCCGCGCAGACCGGGCTGGCAGTTGCTGATGGAATAGAAGACCGCCGTTCGTGCGCTGCCCGTCAGGGCCGCGGCGGCGGGGGCATCGATCAACTGCGCAATGGTGGCGGGGATCTCTTCGACCAGCGCCACCTCGACGAAGATCAGCGGCTCGTCGTCTCCGAGCTGCGGGTGGAAGAAGGCATAGCAGCGCCGGTCGGGCTGCAGGCGGCGGCGCAGGTCGTCCCAGCCGGTGATCTCGTGGACGGCCTCATGGCGGATGATTTTCTCGAGCAGTGCGGCACTGGACTGCCAGTTCACCGTCTCGAGACGCAGGAAGCCCGGGTTGAACCAGGAGGCGAGCAGGTGCAGGAAGTCCGCGTCCACCGCGCGGAGCTCGGGTTGTTCGGCGATCAGCCCGAGCAGGTCGCAGCGCATGGCCAGCAGGGCGGCGGTGCCGCCCGGGGCACGGTTGATGCGGCGCAGCAGCTCCTGCCGAGGGGGTTCGACGGCGCGCGTGAGCGCCGCCAGCGTATCGGCCGTCTGCGCCCGCGAGAACTGCATCGCGCTGGCCAGCACCTCCTGGGGACGCGGCGCGAAGTCGGTGGCCAGCGCCGCGAAAAACGCCACCCGCTCGGTGGGCGGCAGCTCGCGGTAGAGCGTCATCACCTCCTGCGAGAGGGCATACACACTGGCCTGGCCGCGCTCGGAGACGAGCTGGTGGCAGGCCCGCAGCAGCGGCGCGAGGGCGCGGTGTGAGCGTGAACGCGTGGCGAGGTTGCGCAGTTTCTGGAGCATGGCCGTCCCATCCTAGCGGCGCGCCGGGCGGCGCGGGAGGGGGCTAGCCCTGCAGGCGAACGAAGCGGCATGAAGGCGCTGCGCAGGACGGGGGCGGGCCGGGGCGCAGGGTCCGGCGCCGGCATGCAGACGCCAGGCACGCTGGCTGCGGGCTGCGGGCTGCGGGCTGCGGGCTGCAGCCGGCGGGCTGGGGTGCTCCCGTCAGGCAGCGAGCTGCCGCAAGGTGGCGTCGAGCACGGTGCGCAGCGTCTCGAGGGCCGCCTGGTCGGCCGGCGAAGGCGTGGCGGCGAGTGCCGTCTCGGTCTGCTGCGCGGCCTCGGCGAGTTGCTGCGCACCGACGGTGCCGGCGTTGCCCTTGAGGGTATGGGCGAGCCGGTGCGCTTCCTTGCGGTCGCCGCGCTGGCGCGCCTGGTCGATGGCGGCCAGCGCGCGGGGCGCTTCCTGGCGGAAGCGCTCGACGACGCGTGCGTAGAGGTTGGCGTCTCCGCCCAGGCGCGCCATGGCGGCGTCGCGGTCGATGCGCACAGCGCTCGAAGGCGGCGCCACGGCCCCCGCCGCAGCGGGCCGCCGCGACGGAACCTCTGCTGCGCTGGCGACGCGGGTGTGGCGCAGCAGCGTGGCCACCAGCTCGCCGGCATCGACCGGCTTGGCGAGGTGGGCGTCCATGCCCGCTTCCAGGCAGGCCTCGCGATCGCCGCTGCTGGCGTTGGCGGTCAGGGCGATGATCGGGATATTCTCGAAACCCACGATCTGCCGGATCTCGCGAGTGGCTTCCAGGCCGTCCATGTTGGGCATCTGCCAGTCCATCAGGATCGCGTCGTAGCGGCCATTCGCCACGATCGAGGTGAGCGTGTCCAGGCCATCGACCGCGATCTCCACCTGTGCGCCCTGGGCCACCAGGAGGTCGCGGGTGACGATCTGGTTGTTCTCGTTGTCCTCCGCCACCAGCACGCGGATGCCTTGCAGCGGCTTGCCCGTCGGCGTGGCGCCCGGACGCGCCGGCGGCTGCGCTGCGCCCTGCGCCTGGTTGACGGCGTCCGCCAGCATCGAGGCCGTAGCCGGTCCCCCCAGGTAAGCCCCGATGCGGCGGCGCTCCGGTGCGATCCGGGCCAGCTGCTGCCGGCCGGCGGCGTTGCCCAGCGCGACGACCGCCAGGGCACGCCCCGGGAACGCATCGGCGATGCGCAGGGCCGCGCTGAACGGCTCGCCGCCCGCGAGCTTGCAGCCGACCAGGGCCGCGCCGATCTGGCGCTGGTTGCCCAGGACGTCCAGGGCCTCTGTCAGCGATGCAGCTTCCGTCACCTGCCAGCCGAGCGACTGCGCCATGCGGGCGTAGGCCTGCCGGGTTGCCGCCCGATCGTCCGCCACCAGCACGCGCAGGCCGTGGGTCACCACCGGCGTCGCGGTGACCGCCGCGCCGGTGCCTTCGGGCAGCCGCAGCACGAAGCCGAAGCTGCTGCCTTGGCCGGGCACGCTGCGCACCCGCAGTTCGCTGCCCATCAGCCGCAGCAGCTCCCGGCAGATGGCGAGGCCCAGCCCGTTGCCGCCGAACCGGCGGCTCGCCGCCGATTCGGCCTGGCCGAAGCCCTGCATCAGCTCCTGCAGCCGGGCGGCTTCGATGCCGATGCCCTGATCGACGATATCGACCTGGAGCTCCACCGTGCCGTCCTTGCGGGCGAGCTGCGCCATGCGCAGGACGACGGGCTTGCCGTCGCCGAACTTGATGGCGTTGCCGCCGAGGTGCATCAAGACCTGGCGCAGGCGACGGTCGTCGGCCACCAGCCGCGGCGGCAGGGACGGATCGATGTCGAAGACGAACTCCTGGGGGCGCTCGCCGAGGGTGCCCGCGAACGCGGCGGACAGCTCGCGCAGGAGCTGCTCGAGCTCGAAGGTGCGTGGCTGCAGCGTGACTTCGCCGGCTTCGACGCTCGCGAAATCCATGATGTCGTCCATCACGCCGACCAGGGAGCGGCCGGCATCGCGCGCGTGCGCCAGCCACTCGCGGGGGCGCTCGTCCAGCACGGCGCCTTCGATCAGCTGCAGCATGCCGAGGATGGCGTTGACGGGGGTGCGCAGCTCGTGCGCCATGTTGGCGATGAACTGGTGGCGGCCCTGTACCGCACGCTGCGCCTCTTCGCGGGCCTGGCGCACCTGACCCTGCAGCAACTCGGACTGGGTACGGCTGCGGCGAAGCGCCTCGACCGTCTGGCGCGACGCCGTGATGTCCAGCAGGCTCATGGCCATGCCGCCGTCTGCGAGCGCGGTGAAATGGATCTCCAGCAGGGTGCCGGTGCCCATCAGGCGCTCGACGCGCCGCGGCTGCGCGGGGGCGTTGCCGTCGCTGAGCATCAGCCCGCCGGGCTGGGCCCCGGGGACGCCGGCGCGCCGGGTGCGCTCGACCAGCGCGGCGAAGTCGAGGCCTGGCGGCACGGGCGCATCGCCGAGCCCGAGCAGGACCTGGAATCGGGAGTTGCAGTGCACCAGGCGCTGCGCGCGATCGAAGAGGCCCAGGCCATACGGCAGGCTCTCGAGCAGGGCAGGGACCCGGACGGATGCGAAGGCCTCGTCCGAGGCGGCGGGGGCAGAGCGGTTCATCTGGGTGGGCAGTTGGACAAGGGGCGCCGCAGGCGGTGGCCGCCGCGCCGGCAGCCCGGATTGTGCGTCAGCGGCGGCCGGGGTGCGCTGCAGGGACGGGTGGACGCGCCCAGGGCGGGGCGATGGCGTGCAGGGCGCCTCAATGCGGTGGCGCCGTAGCCTCGTCGCGGCCCGCGGGAAGCTGCTGGAGCAACTCGCTCAGGCGGTCCGGATTCATGGGCTTGACGAAGTGGAAGTCGAAACCTGCCTCCCGCGAGCGGAGCATGTCCTCTGCCTGGCCGTAGCCGGTGAGGGCGACCAGCGTGGCGCCCCGCGTGCGGGGGCTCGAGCGCAGGCGCCGCGCGAGTTCGTAGCCGTCCATGCCGGGCAGCCCGATGTCGAGCACGTAGACCTGTGCGGGATCGGCCAGCGCCGCATCCAGGGCCTGCTGGGAGTCGGTGCGAACGACCGCGGTGTGCCCCAGCGTCTCCAGCCACACCCCCAGCATGTCGGCTGCGTCGGTGTTGTCGTCCACCACCATCACGCGCAGGCTGCGGCCGGGCGCGTCGGCGTGCGATGCGGCGCCGGGGCGCTGCGACGGGGAGGCGCTGCCGGTGCCTGCGGCAGCCGTGGGCGAAGGCGCGGGGGATGGAGGCAAGGGCGAAGGCGAGTGCGAAGGCGAGGGCGAGGGCGAAGGCGAGGGCGAACCTGGATGCGGTGGCTGCCCTCGCGGCGTGGCAGACGCCGCCGCGGGCACTGGCGCTGCCGGCACAGGCGCCGGGGCCGGGGTGGCCGAGGCGTGCGCATGCGCGACGTCCAGGGGCAGGGTAACGGTGAACGTGCTGCCGGCGCCGGATCCGGCACTCTTGACGGTGACATCGCCGCCATGCAGGCGCGCGAGCGTGCGAGCGAGAGCCAGACCCAGCCCGAGCCCGCCCTGCGCGCGGTCGGGAGTGCGCTGGGCCTGCGTGAACAGATCGAAGAGGTGCGGCAGCAGTTCGGAGTCGATGCCCGATCCGCTGTCCTGCACGAGGATCGCCGCCGTGCCGCCCTCGTCGATGCGCAGCGACAGGACGATGCGCCCGCCTTCGTTCGTGTACTTGGCGGCGTTGTTCAGAAGATTCACGACGATCTGGACCAGCCGCACCTGGTCGCCCAGAACCTGTGCGCAGCGCGTCTCGTCGATCTCCACCACCAGCGCATGCCGCCGCGCCTCGACGTGCGGGCGCGCCTGCTCCAGGGCGGCGCGCAGCACCTCGCGCAGGTCCACCGGCAGGCGGGCGATGCGCACCAGCCCGCGCGTGACCCGCGAGACGTCCAGCAGGTCATCGACCAGCGCGGACATGTGGCCCACCTGCCGCCCGATGAGTTCGCCGGCGCGGACCACGCGTTCCGGGTCGCGCGGCGCAGCGCGCAGGATCTGCGCCGCCGTGCCGATGGGCGCGAGCGGATTGCGCAGCTCGTGCGCAAGCATGGCCAGGAAGGCGTCCTTGCGCTGGCTGGAATCCTCGAGCTCGTTCAGCGCGCGCTTCTGGTCCTCGATGTCGGTCAGCGTGCCCAGCCAGCGCAGCACGCGGCCCGCGTCGTCGTGCACCGGCAGCGCGCGCGACAGCACCCAGCGGTAGGCGCCGTCCTGGTGGCGCAGCCGAAACTCGCCTTCGTAGGGCTGGCCGGTATAGAGGCTCGCCTGCCAGGCCGACTGCACCCGATCGCGGTCTTCCGGATGGATGGCCTCCGACCACGCTTGGCCATCCAGACCCGTGGCCGCTCCGACGAACTCGCGCCAGCGCTGGTTCTGGTAGCTCACCTGGCCTTCCGGCGTGCTGGCCCAGACCATCTGCGGAATGGCTTCGGTGAGGGCGCGAAAGCTCGCTTCGCTTTCGCGCATTGCGCTCTCGGCGCGCAGGCGCGCGCCGAGTTCCTGCGCGCTCTCGCGCTGCAGGAGGGTCCGCTCGACGCCTCGCGCCAGCCTCACCAGCAGCCGGCGCGCGCCCTGGTCCAGCTGCCCCGGCTGGTCCCCGAGCACGCACAGGGTGCCGATGCGCTCGCCACCCGGCATCTCCAGCGGAACGCCCGCGTAGTGCCGCACGCCGGGGGCGCCACGCACCAGCGGGTTGTCGAAAAAGCGCGCGTCCTGCAGCGTGTCCTCGACTTCGAAGACGGGATCGTCGCAGGCGATCGCATGGCCGCAAAACGAGATTCGGCGGGGGGTCTCGAATCCTTGCGGCAGGCCCACCGCCGATTTCATCCATTGCCGGTTGCGATCGATGAGCGAAATCAGCGCGATGGGCATGCCCGTGGCCGTCGCGGCCAGCTCGGTGAAGTCGTCCAGCAGGGCTTCGGGTTCGGTGTCCAGCAGCCCGAGGGCCTCCAGCCGACAGAGGCGGCGTTCTTCATCGGCAAGCGGTGGCGGAGGCTTCATCGGTACTGCAGGCGAGCGGGGCCGGAAATGACCATAGCACGCGACACGTTGCCCGACCAGAGGGCCCGCGACCGTTTCGGGCCCCTGCCGGCACCGCACGTGCGCTCCATGCCGCGCGCGCCGAACGCTGGAACCGAATGCCTTGGCACTACACGAATGGCTGATCGGAGGATGCATGGAAACCATCATCGAAGTTGCGTTCGCGCTGGCCGGGCTGTCGTGCGGCGCCTTGTTGACGACGGTTTTCTTTCGCGGCCGCATTGCCGCCTTGCTGGAGGCGGCGGTGGCCCAAGGCCGCGCCGCCCTCGACATCGAGCTGGCGGCGCAGGGCGCGCGGCTGCGTGCCGCCGAGGCCGAACTGCAGGAGTCGCGGCACGACGCGCAGCTTGTGCGCGAGGCCGGCGAAATCTGGCGCAGCGCACTCGAAGACGCCCGGGGCGAACTGGCGCGCGTGAGCGAGCGCGCGAGCCGGGTGACCGCAATCGACGCCGACCTGCATCGGCTCACGTTGCAGCTGCGGCTGAACGAGGAGGAACTGCGCCGGCTGGCGGCGAGCGAAGCGCACAAGGACGAGGCCTTGCAGGGCGCGCGCGCACGGCTGGAACGATTGGAGGCCGAGAACGCAGCGCTGCACGGCAAGCTGGAGTCGGCCATGGGGCTGCTGCAGCACGCGGACCAGCGCCGCGCCACCGCACAGGAGCAGGCTGCGCGCGCGCGCGGCCTGGAGGCGCAGTTGCATGAAAGCCAGTTGCGCTGCGCCACCGCCGAGGAGCGCCTGATGCAACTGCGCAGCGCAGCTTCGATCGAGAACGGGCGCCTCGCTGCGGACCTGGCGGCGTGCCGCGAGACGGCGGACCACCTGCGCGGCGAACTGGCCGCGGCGCGCGGGCTGCAGATTGCCGCGGAGGCGCAGGTGGGCCATCTTGCGCGCGAGGCCGCGGAGCTGCGTGCGCGCGCCGAGCGGGCCGTGCTGGCGAGCCGGCCCCTGAGCGCTCGCCGCGGCACCGCGCTGCCTGCGGCCGCGGTGCCTGGCACCCGCGAGACGGCGGCTCCCGACCTGCTGCGCCTGGCGAGCGCACCCGCGCAGCGGCTGGCGCTGGCCGACATGATCGCCGCCGCCGGACTGTCCGAGCCCGTGCATTGCCAGCCCGAGGGAGACGCCGCCGCGTTGATCCACCTTCCCCAGGGACGGCGCCTGCGGCTGGACGCCGCGCTGTCCCTGCAGGCGTTCCAGGGCGTGCGGGATGCCGGCGACGAGGACGCGCGAGCGCAGGCACTCGGCGCTCACGTTGCGGCGATCCGCTCCCACGCGGACCGCCTGGCGCAGGCTCGGCAGCAGGCCGGGCCGGACGCGGCGGCCGAACTGGTCGTGCTGCTCGTGCCGGATGAAGCCGCCTTCGTGCTGGCGGTGACGGCCGACGGGGGGCTGCCGCTGGAGGGATGGCGCCACGGTGTCTTGCTCGCGGGACCTTCCGGCCTGGTGTTCGTGCTGCGCACCGTGGCGCAGCTGTGGCGCCAGGAGGCGCGCCATCACCACGGGCCGGCGCTCGCCGAGCATGGGGCCCGTCTGGCTGCACGCGCGGCCGAACTGAACGACGACCTGGACGCGCTGGGCGACACCCTGGCCGAGGCCCGTGCCACGCTGGAAGCGGTGCATGCACGCCTGGGTGCGCAGGAAGACGGGCTGGTGGCCGTCTCGCGCGCCGTGGTGCAGGTCGGGATGGCGCCTGCAAGCCGATGAGTGCGCGGGGCTGCGGCAGTGGCTCCGTGCGCCGGCGCCGCAGCCGAGCCTTCCGCGTGGCGCCGACGTCGCAGGGTGTTGCCCGGCGGCGCGCGACGCGCCGCAGTGGCGGCCGCAACCGCACGCGTCCCCCGGCCGCCCCCAGGCGAAACCTCAGCGGCGTTCGTACTGCGTGGTGCCGAACAGCGCCTCGCGCGCCTTCTGGTCGGTCAGCGGCTTGCGCCTGTCGGCCAGCACCTCGACGCCCTTGCGCACGGCCGGCCGCTCGGCGATCTGGTCGAACCAGCGTTGCACGTGCGGGTAGTCGGACAGCTGCACGCCCTGGTTCTGCCAGCTGCGCAGCCACGGGAAGGTGGCGATGTCCGCGATCGTGTAGTCGGGCCCCGCGAGATACGCGCTCTGGGCAAGACGCTTGTCGATGACGCCATAGAGCCGCTTGGCCTCGTTGGTGTAGCGGTCCACCGCGTACGCGATCTTTTCGGGCGCATAGAGGCGGAAGTGATGCGCCTGCCCGAGCATGGGGCCCACGCCACCCATCTGGAACATGAGCCACTGGAGCAACTCATACCGGCCGCGGGGGGCCTGCGGAAGAAACCGGCCGGTCTTCTCGGCGAGATACATAAGGATCGCGCCGGACTCGAACAGCGAGATCGGTGTGCCGCCAGGGCCGTCGGGGTCCACCAGGGCAGGAATCTTGTTGTTGGGGCTGATGGCCAGGAACTCCGGCTCGAACTGTTCGCCCGCGCCGATGTTCACCGCGTGCACGCGCCAGGGAAGTCCGCACTCCTCCAGCATGATGTGCACCTTGTGCCCATTGGGCGTAGGCCAGGAATACACCTCGATCATGGTTGCCTTTCTGCTTGTGCTTGGGTCAAATCTGCGGCCACTCTAGGGGAAAGCGCCAGTCGATGTTTGCGATGATCCGAAAAGCCGCCGAGTCGTTGCGGCCGCACTTCCGCATGGAAGGGGCGGTAGGCGGGCGGCCGTTCGTGCTGCAGGAAGGGCTACCCACGCGCGACTACATCCACCGGCGTGAGCTGCTGGGCCGGTGCGACCTGGCGCTGCCGCCGAGGCTTGCCGACGAAGTGTCGGTCGTGCTGATGAACCGGCACCTGAAATCGACGCTGGAGCAGTCCGCGTACGAGCGCTACATCGACGACGAGCGCACCCTGGCCACCACCGGGCTGCCCGAGGAGATGCGCTGGCTGTCGGTGTACCGGGAACTGCGCTGGCCGCAGCTGCCGCGCGAGTTCTGGCGGCACTGGACCGTGCTGGCCGACCACGCGGCGCACGCCGCGAGCTGGGTGGATGCGCCGCTCGCCGCCGCGCTGATGGAATGGCCGCGGCTTGCGCCCGACACGCCCGTGGTGCTCCTGTTGCTGCGCGGCAAGGTGTATCTGCGGGTGCAGTATTCCCCGCGTGAGCCGGTGCTGGCGCGCCATGCCGGCACGGTGCTGCAGATCGCATGCGAGAGCGGTCAGCGCGCCTGGGGAAGCACGCGGCGCGTGGCGGCGCCGCCCTGAAGCAGCCCGGGGAGCGGCGCAGCCGGGAGCCGGCGCCGCCCGCCCCGTAAACGAATGGCGTCCTCAGGCCCCGCGCGTCACCGGCACAGGTGCGTCCGCGCCGTAGGCGCCGTATTTCCCCAGCTCCCACTTGGCGATGGCGTTGCGGTGGACCTCGTCGGGGCCGTCGGCAAAGCGCAGGGTGCGCGCATGCGCGTAGGCGTAGGCGAGGGGGAAGTCGTCGCACATGCCACCGCCGCCGTGCACCTGCATCGCCCAGTCGATGACCTGGCAGGCCATGCTGGGGGCGACCACCTTGATCATGGCGATCTCCGTGCGGGCCACCTTGTTGCCGGCGGTGTCCATCAGCCAGGCAGCCTTGAGCGTGAGCAGTCGCGCCATGTCGATGCGGCAGCGGGCTTCGGCGATGCGCTCCTGGGTGACCGTCTGCTGGGCCACGGTCTTGCCGAAGGCGGTGCGCGAGGACGCGCGGCGGCACATCAGCTCCAGCGCGCGCTCGGCCTGTCCGATCAGGCGCATGCAATGGTGGATGCGGCCGGGGCCGAGCCGGCCTTGCGCGATCTCGAAGCCGCGGCCCTCGCCCAGCAGCATGTTGGAAGCCGGCACGCGCACGTTCTCGAAGAACATCTCGACGTGCCCATGCGGCGCGTCGTCGTAGCCGAGCACGTTGAGCGGCCGCACGATGCGGATGCCGGGGGTGTCCGCCGGCACCAGGATCATGCTTTGCTGCGAGTGGCGCGCGGCCTGCGGATCGCTCTTGCCCATGGTGATGAAGATCCTGCAGCGCGGGTCGCCTGCGCCGGAAATCCACCACTTGTGGCCGTTGATGACGTACTCGTCGCCGCGCCGCTCGACGCGGGTCTCGATGTTGGTGGCGTCGGACGAGGCGACGTCCGGCTCGGTCATCGCAAAGGCCGAACGGATCTCGCCGGCAAGCAGCGGCTGCAGCCACTGCCGGCGGTGCTCGTCGCTGCCGTAGCGCGCGATGGTCTCCATGTTGCCCGTGTCGGGCGCCGAGCAGTTGAAGACTTCGGGCGCCCAGGGCACCCGGCCCATGATTTCGGCGAGCGGCGCGTACTCCTGGTTGGTGAGGCCAGCGCCGGCGACCCCGGCGATCTGGGCGGTGTCCTTGGGCATCCAGAGGTTCCACAGCCCGGCTTCGCGCGCCTTTTCCTTGAGCCGTTCGATGAGCGTGAGGTGGGTCCAGCGCCGGCCCGCCGCGGTGTTGGCCGCCAGCTCTTCGGCATACGCCTTCTCGCTCGGGTAGATGTTCTCGTCCATGAACCTGAGCAGGCGTGCCCGCAGTTCCTGGGTCCGGGGGGAGTAGTCGAAGTCCATGGTGTGGGTTCCTGCAAAAGTTCCGAGGAGAAGATCCGGGCGGATAGATCTTTGGAGACGGTGATGGGTGCGGCTGCAGCCGGCTCAGGCCTTGCGGGCGAAGTTCCAGGCCATTTCAGCCAGCCCGCGGGCGCCGGCGCCCGAGCGGGTCGCCTGTTCGCTCGACGCGGTTCCGTCGCGCGCGCGGCGGGCGATGCCCTGCAGGATGGCAGCGAGGCGGAACAGGTTGTAGGCGAGATAGAAGTTCCAGTCGGCACGCAGCGCCTCGGCATCGGCGAGCCCCGTGCGCTCGCACCAGCGCCGGATGTAGCTCTGCTCGTCGGGGATGCCGAGGCCTTCCAGGTCGAGGCCGCCGATGCCGCGGAATGCCCCCGGCGGGATGTGCCAGGCCATGCAGTGGTAGCTGAAGTCGGCCAGGGGATGGCCCAGCGTGGACAGCTCCCAGTCGAGCACCGCCAGCACGCGGGGCTCGCTGGGATGGAACATCAGGTTGTCCAGCCGGTAGTCGCCATGCACGATGGAGACCTTGCCGGCATCGCGCGCGCTCGCGGGCATGTTCGCGGGCAGCCACTCCATCAGACGGTCCATCTCGCCGATCGGTTCGGTGATGGATGCCTGGTACTGCTTGCTCCAGCGCCCGATCTGCCGCTCGAAGTAGTTGCCGGGCTTGCCGTAGCCGGCGAGGCCGCGCGCTGCGAAATCGACGGTGTGCAACGCGGCGATGACGCGGTTCATCTCGTCGTAGATGGCGCCGCGCTCGGCGGCCGTCATGCCGGGAAGCGACTGGTCCCACAGCACGCGGCCCTGCATGAACTCCATCACGTAGAACGCACGGCCGATCACGGATTCGTCCTCGCACAGCGCGTGCATCGTGGGCACCGGGACGTCGGTGCCGGCCAGGCCGCGCATCACCGCGAACTCGCGCTCGATCGCGTGCGCAGACGGCAGCAGCTTGGCGACCGGACCGGGCTTGGCCCGCATCACGTAGGCCTGCTGCGGCGTGAGCAGCTTGTAGGTGGGGTTGGACTGCCCACCCTTGAACATCTCCACGGTGAGCGGGCCTTCGAAGCCGGGCAGGTGGCGCCCGAGCCAGGATTCGAGGGCGGCGGTGTCGAAGGCGTGCTGCGCGGAGACGGGGCGCGTGCCGACGAAGTGCGAGAAATCAGTCGGCATGCATGTGGTCCTTCTTCAGTCGTGTTCGGCGGTGGTGATGCGCATCAGCGCCTCGCGGTCGCGCACGACCAGCCCGCCGGGCTCGATGCGAATGGCCGATTCGCGCTCCATCGCCTTGAGCTCCTGGTTGACCCGCTGGCGGGAGGCCCCGAGCAGCTGCGCGAGTTCCTCCTGCGCGAGCTGCAGTCCGATGCGCACGTCCTGTCCGTTGCCCAGGCAGGCCACGCCGTAGCTGCGCACGAGATGCAGCAGCTGCTTGGCCAGCCGCGCCCGCAGGGGCAGGGTGTTGAGGTCCTCGACCAGCCCGAACAGCTGGCGGATGCGCCGCGCGTGCAGGCGCAGCAGCGCCTCGTAGAGCTCGGTGTGGTTGCCCAGGATCTTGCGGAAGTCGGCCTTGGCCACGCACAGCAGCGTGGTCTCGCCATGCGCGTAGGCATCGTGGGTGCGCTGGTCCCCGTCGAAGATCGCCACGTCGCCGAACCAGATGCCGGGCTCGACATAGGCGAAGGTGATCTGCTTGCCCGAGATGGAGGTCGAACTCACCCGCACCGCGCCCCGGGCGCACGCGATCCACTCCTGCGGCGGGTCGCCGCGCGCGGCGATGAGGTCGCCGTCCTTGTAGCGTTTGACGAAAGCGCATCGAAGAATGTCGTGGCGAAGCGAAGGGGACAGGGATGAAAACCAGCGCCCGGCGTTGATTGCCTCGCGTTCTTCGATGGTAAGAATGGGCTCGTCCATGGGTTGTCGTGTCAGTGACTGGAGGTCCCGCAGCCTGTCGCGTGCGGGACCCGCGGCTACTCGTAACGCGGGCGCTGCTTGGCCAGGAATGCCTCGATTCCGATGCGGCCGTTGGCGTGGTGCAGGTTGGCGACGAACTGGTCGCGCTCGCGTGCGAGGTGCCGGTTCAGGGACGACTCGGGCGCCTCGTTCAGCAGTTCCTTGATGCTGGCTACAACGTTGGGGGCCTTGGCATTGAGCTGTTCGGCCAGCGCGAGCGCGTCTGCCAGGGCGGCGGCAGGCGCGCTCAGCCGGTTCACCACGCCCAGGGCATGCAGGCGCTGGGCACCGATGCGCTCACCCGCCAGCAGCAGCTCGCTCGCGAGCTGGCGTGGCAGCAGCCGGCTGAGGCTCCAGGAGCCGCCGCCATCGGGCGAGAGGCCGACGCTCGCATACGCCATGACGAAGACGGCGTTGTCTGCCGCGACGATGAGGTCGCAGGCGAGGGCCAGGGAAAAGCCGGCGCCGGCAGCGGCGCCCTCGACGGCCGCGATGACCGGCTTGGGGAAGGTGCGGATCGCCTCGATCCAGTTGTGCAGCCCTTCGATGCTCTGCGCCTGCACCTGCGGCGGTCGGCGCCGGTTGTCCAGGAGCCGTTGCAGGTTGCCGCCGGCGCAGAAGGTGGCGCCTTCGCCCGTGATGACCACGCTGCGCACCTCGGGCAGCGTCTCGGCGACACCGAGTGCTTCGACGCCGGCGGCGTAGATCTCGGGGCCGAGCGCGTTGCGCGCCTCGGGATTGCTGATGGTCAGGACCATGGTGGCGCCATGGCTGGTGCTGCGCAGTTCGGCGGCCATCGCTCAGTGTTCCTCTTGCAGCAGCGACAGCCCGATCGCGCCGCGGCGGCGCAGCCACGGGCTGGGGCGGTAGCGTGGGTCGCCGTAGACGGTCTGCATGTTGAACAGCACCTCGAGCACGTTCGCGGGGCCCCAGCGGTTGCCCATTGCCAGGGGCCCGAGCGGGTAGCCCAGACCGAGGGTGACCGCGGTTTCCAGGTCGGCCGGCGTGCAGATGCGTTGCTGGCAGATGTCGCTGGCGATGTTCACGATGGTGGCGACCACGCGCTGCGTGACGAAGCCGGCGGAGTCGCGGATGACGCTCACGGCCTTGCCGTCGCGGGCGAACAGGGCGTGGGCGGCGTCGCGCATGTCGGCGCGGGTTGCGGGGTTGGTCGCCAGTACCCGGCGCCGGGTGGCCGCGTCTTCCACCAGCAGGTCGATGCCCACCGTGCGCGCGGGGTCGAGCCGCTCGACCACCGCCACGGTGGTGACGTCGAAGCCGAGCGGGGCCACCAGCGTGAGCGCCTGCGCAGAGGGCGACTGCCCGGTCTCGATGCGCGCACCCAGGTCCTTGAGCAGCTGGTACA
Source organism: Ramlibacter sp. AN1015 (assembly GCF_037726105.1). Classification (NCBI taxonomy): domain Bacteria; kingdom Pseudomonadati; phylum Pseudomonadota; class Betaproteobacteria; order Burkholderiales; family Comamonadaceae; genus Ramlibacter; species Ramlibacter sp. AN1015. Next base: position 58,344 of record NZ_JBBJUM010000016.1, on the reverse strand, counting down.
GCTCGGCACGCCGCGCCGCGCGTGTGGACACCCAGACCGGCGGCAGCTCCCCCACCTGCGGCACCGGGGGCTCGGGCGGCACCTGCGCCTTGCCGTCGGCGTAGCGGTAGAAGCCTTCGCCGCTCTTGCGCCCGAGCAGCCCGCCGGCCAGGCGCTGCGCGGTGATCACGCTCGGGCGGTAGCGCGGCTCGTCGTAGTACTGGCGGTAGACCGACTCCATCACGGGGTGGGAGACGTCGAGCGCGGTGAGGTCCATCAGCTCGAAGGGGCCGAGCTTGAAGCCGACCTGGTCGCGCAGGATGCGATCGACCGTTGCGAAGTCGGTGACGCCCTCCGACACGAGGCGCAGCGCCTCGGTGCCGTAACCCCGGCCGGCGTGGTTGACGATGAAGCCGGGGGTGTCCTGGGCCTGCACGGGCGTGTGGCCCATGCGCCGGGCGAGGTCGGCCAGGCGCGCGCACACGGCAGGATCGGTGCGCAGGCCGGCGACCACCTCGACGACCTTCATCAGCGGGACCGGGTTGAAGAAGTGGTAGCCGGCAAGCCGCTGCGGCTGCTTCAGGCGGGCCGCAATGGCGGTGATCGAGAGGGAGGAGGTGTTGCTCGCGAGGACCGCATCGGGTCCGACGATGTCCTCGAGCTGCGCGAACAGCGCCTGCTTGGCGTCCAGGCGCTCGACGATGGCTTCGACCACCAGCTCGCAGCCGGCGAGCTCCTGCAGGGTCGTGGCGGCCGAGAGGCGCTGCTTGCAGGCTTCGGCCTCGGGCGCCTCCATGCGGCCCTTGTCGCGCAGCCGTTCCCACTGCGACGCGAGTTCCTGTTGTGCCCGTGCCACGGCATCGGGTTGCGTGTCGAACAGGCGAACCTGGCAGCCTGCCTGGGCGGCGATCTGTGCGATCCCGCGGCCCATGGCCCCTGTACCGACGATGCCTACGGTGTTGAAGCTCGATTGCATGCGGCGATTATCGAGGCAGCCGCGACCCCGGACGACAGCGCGACCGTATACGCAGAAAGTCCGCCCTTGACCCGCCGATGCGTTTCGGCATCTCGCCAGCGGCGATATTGCTGTGCAAAATGGGCTGGCTCATGAGACGTAATCACTTCTGGCGGCTGGTCCCTGGTGCCGCATTGATCCTGTTGACCGCCGGCTCCAGCATGGCGTTGACGCTCGGCCGTTCCCAGGGCGTGGCCATGCTCGGCCGGCCGCTCGACGTGACGGTTCCCGTGGTGCTCGACGCGCCAGGCGCCATCGCCGACCTGTGCGCCCGCGCAGAAGTGTTCTACGGCGAGACGCGTGTCGAGGTCCGCTCCCTCGATCCCCGCGCGACCGGCGGCACCAACGCCGTGTTGCGCGTGCAGGTGCCAAAGCCCATCGACGAAGCCTTCGTCACGGTGCAGCTGCAGGTCGGCTGCACCCAGACCTTCACCCGCAAGTTCGTGCTGCTGACCGAAGCGCCCGGCGACGTGGCCGAAGCGGCCGCGCAATCCACGCCCGTGGCTCCGCTGGTGCTGCCTGCGAGCACCTCGCTTCCGCTCACGCAGGCGCCGGCCGTTGCGGCGCCCGAGGCTCCCACGGCCGCCGCGCCATCGGCACCCACTGCGTCGGCTCCCGTCGGAGCGTCGCTGCGGCCACGGGCCGCACCGGCTACGCCGCCCGCGGCGCGCGCCACCCCTGCAGCCCCAAGGCCGACGCCGGCCGTTCGCGCAGCTGCCGAGGTCCGGCCGCCTGCGTCTTCGTCATCCACGCGTCCCGTGGCTCCCGCCCCGAAGCCCGCGCCCAAGCAGCCCGTGGTTGAGCGGCCTCGGCTCAAGCTGGACGCGGCCGAGGTGCGCACCGGGCCAGCCGCGGCTGCGGCGCCGGCGGCCAAACCTGCTGCGGGGGTGCCGCAAGCGGCTGCAACGCAGGCGCCTGCCGCAGCTTCGTCCGCGCCCGCTGCACCCGGTGCGGGCGTCGCCCCCGGTGCCGCTCAGGCGGACGACCTGCTGCAGAGCGCTCAACGCATGCTCACGCTCGAGGCGGACATGAAGGCGATGCGCGAAGGCATGGCCAAGAACGAGGCCTTGATGCGCGAACTGCGCAGCCGACTGGACGAAGCCGAGAGCGAGCGCTATGCCAACGGCCTGGTCTATGCGCTGGCCGCCCTGCTGGCGGCTTCGGGGGCTCTGGCCGGCCTGTTCTGGCACCGCAGCCGCAAGGCCACGCTGGCCCAGGCGAGCTGGTGGGGCGATCGCGCGACCGAGGGCGAGCCCGAACTGCACGAAGAGGCCGATCCGCCGGCAAGCGCGATCGCCGACGTGGTTCCTGCTGCCGCGCCGGTCGTGGCGGCCATGCCGGCTTCTGCAGTCGTCGATTCGCGCCCGGCGCCCCTGACCTCCTTCGCCACGACAGCTGCGGCGCCAGCGTCGCCCCGCGAGGAGCCGAACACGGCCGCGAGCGACGTCCAGCACATCGACCTGCCGCTGGTCGATGTGCCACTTGTCGATCTGGAACCGACCGTTCGAAGCGGCGTGCGGGCGACCGCGTCCGTGCACGACGACGCCGGCACCGACGACCTGCAGCTCACCGATGTCGGCGTGAGCCTGGAGGCGCTCAGCGACCTGCAGCAAGAGGCCGACTTCTTCAGCTCCCTGGGCGAGTACGACCGCGCCATCGAGGTGCTGCGAGCCCATATCGATGCGCAGCCACAGGGCAGCGCCGTGGCCTGGCTCGAGTTGCTCGACCTGTACCACCGGCTGGGCCGCGAGCACGACTACGAGCAACTGCGTCGCGATTTCGAATGGATGTTCAACGCGCAGGCGCCCAGCTACCACGGGTATCCCGAGGAGCAGGCCGGGCTTGCCGCGTATCCGGCCAAGCTCGCGCAGGTGCAGGCGCTGTGGGGGACGCCCGGGGTGCTGGACATCATCGGTGACGCCGTGACGCGCCCGACTTTCAACGACAGCGGCGAGGTGGTGGGTGTCGAGACGCTGCGCGACCTGCTCATGCTGCATGGCGTCGCCAGCGATCTGTTGGGCGCGCAGCGCGATGCCCGTCCGTCGCTCGCCGATCTGCCGGAAGCTGCTGCGGTGGGGTCGGCGGCGGGCGCTTCCGTATCGGAGTTCGCGCCGCTGTCGCTGGACGCGCTGCAGGTCGAGCCGCATCCGTCGGACGAGTGGAAAAAGCTGGCTCCATCGAACTCGCGGCCAGCCGGGCTCGACGTGAACCTCGATGACGCCGCAGACGCGCCTTCCGCATCTTCGCCTTCAACAACAGGGTCGCCCGCGCGCGGAACCGGCGCAGGCGAGCTGGGCAACCTGCTCGATTTCGATCTCGACCCGAACACGGCGTTCAAGCTTCCCAAGCGCTGAGGAGGTCGACTGCCGCGCCTGCCGGGCGCGGCGGCTTCAGCCTCTCGTTCGTCGTTCAGCCCTCGATGAACGCACGCGGACGTTCTCGGCGGCCCCAGGGGCTTCTGGTCGGCATCGACTACGGGGGCTTGCAGGACGCATAAGCGTTTGGCAGGGCGCGGCCGATCGGCTGGAGCGGGGCCGGGCGGGTAGAAACGCGTCGATGTTCGCGGACCAGCCACCAGAGGCCGATTCGCCGCCGATCGGCACCGACCATTACCAGAGGCCGATTCGCCGCCGATCGGCACCGACCATTACATCGCTAAGCAGTGGACACGCTAGTCACGAAACGCGTGCCGCAGCACGCCGGCTACTTCGGCGTTGCGACCTCAGCGCCGCACCTGCAGTGCCGCCGGATTGACTACGTTGCTCGGCGCGCCTTCGATGAAGTTGATGACGTTGTCGAAAGCCTGGCCGAAGTACATCTCGTAGCTCTCCTGCTCGACGTAGCCGATGTGGGGGGTGCAGATACAGTTCTCCAGCCGCAGCAAGGCATGGCCTTGCAGGATCGGCTCGCTTTCGAACACATCGACTGCCGCCATGCCGGGGCGGCCGCGGTTGAGGGCGGCGATGAGTGCGTCGCTCTCGAGCAGTTCGGCGCGCGAGGTGTTCACGAACAGTGCCGTTGGCTTCATGCGTCCCAGGTCCTCGAGGCGCACGATCCCCTCGGTCTGCTCGCTCAGGCGCAGATGCACGCTCAGCACATCGCTGTGCGCGAACAGGTCTTCGCGGCTCGGCGCGACCTCGTAGCCGTCGTCGAGCGCCCGTTGCCGCGATGCTTCACTGCCCCAGACCGCCACATGCATGCCGAAGGCGCGGCCATAGCCTGCGACGAGCTGGCCAATGCGGCCATAGCCCCAGACGCCCAGCACCTTGCCCCGCAGCACCATCCCGAGCCCGAAGTTCGCCGGCATCGATCCCGACTTCATCCCCGACTGCTGCCACGCGCCGTGCTTCAGGTTGCCGATGTACTGCGGCAGGCGACGCATGGCTGCCATGACCAGCGCCCAGGTGAGTTCGGCCGCCGCCACCGGCGAGCCGCCGCCGTCGGCCACGACAATGCCGCGCTCGGTGCAGGCCTGCACATCGACATGGGGACCGATGCGGCCGGTCTGGGCGATCATCTTCAGGCGTGGGAGCTTCTCCACGAGCTGCCGGCTGATGTACGTGCGTTCGCGGATGAGGACGATCACGTCGGCGTCCCGCAGACGCACCGCGAGTTGCCCGATGCCCTTGACGGTATTGGTGTACACCTTGGCGGGATAGGGCTCGAGCTTGGCGGCGCATTGCAGCTTGCGCACCGCATCCTGGTAGTCGTCGAGGATGACAATGTTCATGGCCGGATTGTGCCTTCGCGTCGCCCTGCGTCCGCCGAATCTCACCGCATCGCAGCCGCTGTAGCATCGCGGCTTCCACTGCCTACGAGGAGTTCCATGAGCATTTCCATGTCGTCCGCCAGCTTGCCCGTCTTCAAGGTGATGCTTGGCAACCTCAAGCACTTTCTAGAGAAGGCGCAGGCTTTCGCGCAAGCCCGCAAGTGCGATCCCGCGGCGCTCACGCAGTATCGGCTGGCACCGGACATGCTTCCGTTCACAAGGCAAGTGCTCATCGCATGCGACGCCGCCCGATTGGGCGTCTCCCGCATCTCGGGGGTGGAGACGCCCAAGTTCGAGGACACCGAAACCACGTTCGACGAGCTGAAGGCGCGCATCGACAAGACCCTGTCGTGGCTGGCCAGCGTGCCGCCCGACAAGCTCGATGGGACCGAGGACAAGGAGGTGACCTTTCCGGTGGGGCGCGACGCCACCCGAACGATGAAGGCCGAGGCCTACCTGAAGCACTGGGTGCTGCCCAATTTCTACTTCCACGTCACGACTGCCTACGCGATCCTGCGGCACAACGGCGTCGATCTCGGAAAGGCCGATTACCTGAGCGGGGCTCGCTGACCGCGACGCCCCGGAGCTCCGAACTCGCGGGGCTCCCGCGCGCCGGCGTGTCCGCCGTCGCCCGCGGGCTGGCACAGGGGTGCCAGGCTTTTACGCGCCGCTCCTGGAGCGGGTATCAGCCCACAGCAGCTTCGAGCGCTACGAGCCGGTCGAGCTCGGCGCAGACGTCTGCCAGGCGACCAGAAATGACGATGCGGCCGATGGCGCTGCTGCCGGCTTGGGCACTGCGCGCTTCATCGATGCGCACCACCCGTACTTTGCTCGGGGGCACCTGCACCTGTGGGGAGCGAATGGGTCCGCTCCAGCGGCGCAGGCTGCGCCCGCCCGCCCCTGGGCCGGACCGCGCCTGACCAGCGGTACGAGAGCGTCCGCTGGCCGCGTCCGGGCAGGCGCGCTGCACCGTATCCCGGGCGGGAAGGTGGTCGCACTCCGGAAGCGCGGCGCGAGCAATGCTTTGCCCGACACCTTCAACAGTCCGTTCGCCGCTGCTTCTCGCCGCACCTGGAGCAGCAATCGAGTCGTTGCCGTGAGCAGTGCCTCGGGCGGCACGGTGGTCGGTACCGTGACCGGTACCGGTGATCGTCCCACCATGAGCAGAGCCGCAGGTCGCGTCGCAGGCTCCGTCGTTGGCCGATCCGTGAGCAGTACGTCGAGCACCATCGTGATCCGCACCGGCAGATGGTGCGCCGGAGAGCCATTCGACGGCGCTGTGTACCGGGCCGAACAGTGTGGCGATGAGAGGAAGAGCGAGTGCCATGTGGGTTCCTTGAGCTACAGGTTGTTCACAGGCAGGATTCCAAAGTTGCGACGCAGCCCAGGGTGATGGCACTACAGCCATACGCCCGCCACCTGGGGCTGGTCGAGACAGAAAGATTGGGCCGCCCTGCGCACACCCGGATTCAGGAGTGCGGGAGGACCGTGGGGCAGTACCCCTACATCAGCATGGTGTTGCGTATGAGCCCGACTGCCAGTCCTTCGATTTCGAAGGGTTCACCGGGCTCTACCACGATGGTCGGGTAGTCGGGGTTCTCGGCGTGCAACTCGATCAGGTGCTTGTTGCGGCGGAAGCGCTTCACCGTCACGTCGTCTCCAAGGCGGGCGACGATGATCTGGCCGTTCTTCGCGTCCTTGGTGGACTGCACGGCGAGAAGGTCGCCGTCCATGATGCCGGCGTCGCGCATGGACATGCCGCGCACCTTCAGGAGGTAGTCGGGGCGGCGCTGGAAGAGGCTGCTCTCGACGTAGTAGGTTTGATCGACGTGCTCTTGCGCGAGGATGGGGGAGCCGGCAGCGACGCGGCCCACGAGCGGCAATGCGAGCTGCGCGAGGCCTTGCAGCGGCAAGGTGAACTGGCGGATGCGGGATTCGTGGATGGAGCGCAGCGCGTCGTCTTTGAGGCGGATGCCGCGTGAGGTGCCGCTCACGAGCTCGATGACGCCTTTGCGCGCGAGGGCCTGCAGGTGCTCCTCGGCGGCGTTGGCCGAGCGAAAGCCCAGTTCGGCCGCAATCTCGGCGCGCGTGGGGGGCGCGCCCGTGCGGGTGATGGCGCCCTGGATCAGGTCCAGAATCTGTTGCTGGCGGGGCGTGAGCTTGGGGCTGTCCGACATGAACGGGATCTCCTGCGGCTGCTGACTCGTCTTGGCTGGTTACCTGGAGCGATCGGAGCGGTGTCGCACACTGTCTCGGCATCCAGTAACTGTATTTTTGACCAGTTTGTCCGGGAAGTGCAAGTGCGGGTTGAAAAAATCGTGGTGCTGGGCACCGGGGGAACAATCGCGGGGACGGCCGCATCGGTACAGGACCATCTCGGTTACGCGGCCGCGCAGCGAGGCATTGATGACCTCGTTGCAGGGATAGCAGGCCTGCATGCGCAGGAGCTGGAGCTGGAGCAGGTCGCGCAGATCGACAGCAAGGACATCGACGAGCGAATCTGGAGCTTGCTGATCGATCGATGCGCCCACTGGCTCTCCAAGCCGCAGGTGCGCGGCGTGGTGGTCACCCACGGAACGGACACGCTCGAGGAAACGGCGTTCCTGCTCCAGCGGGTGCTCGCTCCCGACAAGCCGGTCGTCCTCACCTGCGCGATGCGGCCCGCCACCGCGCTGATGGCCGACGGTCCGCAGAACCTGCTGGATGCAGTGACCGCGGCGCGAACGGCGGGCGTCCGCGGAGTGCTCGTGGTGTGCGCGGGCAAGGTGCATGAGGCGCTGCACGTCCGCAAGCGCCATACCTATGCGCTCGACGCCTTCGATTCCGGAGAACGCGGGCCGGTGGCGGTCGTCGAAGACGGAGCGCTGCGCCCCTTGAGCGGCTGGTCCGACGGGGGGCAGGGCGCCGACGACGCACTGCGCAAGCGGCTCGCCCGCGTGCAGCCCTGGCCGTGGGTGGAGATCGTGACCAGCCACGCCGGTGCACGCGCGGGCGCGGTGGATGCGCTGGTGGCGCAGGGCGTACGGGGGCTGGTGGTGGCGGGCACGGGCAACGGTACCGTTCACCACGCGCTGCTCGACGCCTTGCTGCGTGCACAGGACGCGGGCGTGCGGGTGGTACGTGCGACCCGCTGCGCGCAGGGGCGGGTATTGCCGCACCAAGGGGACGTCTTGCCGCACGCGGCAGTGCCTTCGCCCGTCAAGGCGCGCATCGATCTGCAACTGGCCCTGCTGGCGCAGGGCGAGGCCTGAGCAGCCGCCGATGTTCTCTGTCCTGCAGAGTCACCCATGGGCCTATCCGGCACTGGAGGTCGTACATATCGTCGGCATCGGTTTGCTGTTCGGCAACCTCGTCCTGCTCGAGCTACGGGTGTTCGGGCGAGGTGCCGCCTTGCCGCCGCAGGCCTTGGCACGCCTCAGCCTGGGCATTGCGGGCACCGGCTTCACCATCGCCGCTGCATCGGGCTTGCTGATGTTCGCCAGCCAGCCCGCGGAGCTTTTGGGAAATCGCGCGTTCACGCTCAAGATGCTGTTGCTGCTGGCGGCAGCGGGCAATGCGGCGCTGTTTCATGGCCGAGGCTCGCTGGCGCGTCTGGATGGCCTCGCACGCACCCTGATGGTGGTGTCTACTCTGATCTGGCTCGCGGTGATTGCTTGCGGCCGCTGGATTGCCTACGTGTGAACCGCTGAAGAAGGAGTGTTCCGATGCTACGTCGCAGTTTCGTTTGGGCCGGGCTTGCAGCGCCCGCCGTGGCGCTCGCCCACCATGGCTGGAGCCGCTTCGACCAGGACCGCCCGATCTGGTTGGAAGGGCGTGTTGCGCAGGTGAAGTGGCAGAACCCCCATGCCGAACTCGTGCTGGAGGTGCCGCAGGACCTGCGCGTGCCCGCGGACCTCGCGTCGCGCAGCTTGCCGGCGCAGTCCGCCCCTATCGATGGCAAGGCGTTGCTGTCACGGGCAGTCATCCCGACCCGCAAGGACAGCCGCTGGGAGGTGGAACTCGCGCCCCTCACGCGGATGCGCGCCTGGAAAGTCGAAGAGATCAAGCCCGGCACCCGGGTCGGCGTGCTGGGGTTCACCTTCCAGCAGGAGCAGGGCGAGCCGGTGCTGCGCGCCGAATACCTGTTCGTGGACGGGCGCGTGTACGCGCTGCGGTCGTCGCCCGCCTGAGCCGAGCGGCGCGTCCGCCCTGCGTGGCGCGCCCCTGCGGTGAGGTCATGCGAACCTGGCGCGGGGCCGGGAGGTGGGCCACGGCCTGACTTCGGTCGTAGGCCGCGTCTGCGCCCGAGTCCGCAGGGCGACCTGCGATGGTGCGGTACGTGAGCGATGCGTGCGGACGACGCTCAGCTATTCAACGCTGCCAATGCGCGCGCAGTGATTTCCTCGACGGTGCCGATGCCGCTGATGGCCCGGTACCGCGGTGCGTTCTGGGGATCGGATGTGGCCCAGTTGGCGTAGTAATCGACCAGCGGGCGGGTTTGCGCGGCGTAGACCTCCAGCCGCTTTTGCACCGTCTCCTCCTTGTCGTCCTCGCGCTGGATCAGCGGTTCACCGGTGACGTCGTCCAGACCGGCAATCTTGGGCGGATTGAACTTCACGTGATAGGTGCGGCCCGAGGCGGTGTGGGAACGGCGGCCGCTCATGCGTTCGACGATGGCTTCGAAGGGCACGTCGATCTCCAGCACGTAGTCGAGTTGCACCCCGGCGTGCTTGAGCGCATCGGCCTGGGGAATGGTGCGCGGGAACCCGTCGAACAGGAAGCCGCTCGCGCAATCGGGCTGCGCCAGGCGTTCCTTGACCAGGCCGATGATGATGTCGTCGCCCACCAGCGCGCCGGAGTCCATGACCTGCTTCGCTGCGATACCGAGGGGCGTTCCGGCCTTCACGGCGGCACGCAGCATGTCGCCGGTCGAGATTTGGGGGATGCCGTACTTCTGGCAGATGAACGCGGCCTGAGTGCCTTTGCCTGCGCCAGGCGCGCCCAACAGAATCAGTCTCATGGATGTCCTCGAAATCGAATGGGTCCGCTGGCAGCCGATCGCCTCACCAGGCCTGCCTCGCGGCGCTGCCGGAGCGCCCGCAGCGCGTGAACGCGCCGGAGGATAGCACGCGTCCCACTGGCAAACCTCGCCAGATCCGGGCGCGAGCACCCTCGTGCCGGCCTGGGAAATGCCGTGTCGCCGGCCTAGCCGACGCGGTGTGCCGAGGTGAACAGTGCGCGCACGCGCTGCAGGTCTTCGGGCGTATCGACGCCGGCGCCGGGCGCCCGCGGCGTGGTGTGCACCGCGATGGCATGGCCGTGCCAGAGGGCACGCAGCTGTTCGAGCGATTCAGCGAGCTCGGTGGGAGCCTGCGCAAGCTTGGGGAACGCCCGCAGAAAGCTCGCACGGTATCCATAGATGCCGATGTGCCGCAGCGGCGCCGGTTGCGGCACGCTTCCGATACCGTTGGCGAACGCGTCGCGCCACCACGGAATCGGTGCGCGACTGAAGTACTGCGCGAAGCCGCGGGCATCGGTGACCACCTTCACGACATGCGGGCTGCGCAGGTCCTCGACGGTCGCGACGGGGTGCGCAGCGGTGCTCATGCTGGCGTGCGGATGGCATTGCAGCAGTGCCGCCACCGCATCGACGAGTGCCGGGTCGATCAGGGGCTCGTCGCCCTGCACGTTGACGACGAGGTCGTCGCCGTCGAGGTGGAGGAGTTCGCACGCCTGGGCCAGCCGGTCGCTGCCCGACGGGTGATCGATGGCCGTCAGCACGGCTTCGACGCCGTGCGCAGCACAGGCCCGCACGATCGCGTCACTGTCGGCGGCCACCACGACCCGCGCGGCGGCCGATCGCCGCGCCCGTTCGGCTACGCGGACCACCATCGGACGGCCCCCGAGATCGGCCAGCGGCTTCTCGGGCAGCCGGGTGGAAGCGAGACGTGCGGGGATGAGAACCGTGAAGCCGGCGACCATGCCTCAGACCAGGGGAGTGCGCGCCGGGAGACGCTCGAGTTCTTCGTCGCTCAACGTGCGGGCTTCGTCTTCGAGCAGCACGGGGATGCCGTCGCGGATGGGATAGGCGAGGCGGGCGCTGCGCGAGATCAGCTCCTGATGGTCGCGGTCGTAATCGAGATAGCCCTTGGTGACGGGGCAGACCAGCAACTCAAGCAGTTTGGAGTCCATCGGCCGATGATAGCTTCGGGTGCAGCAGCCGATCGAAGCGGCTCCAGAAGCTCGCCTCTATCTGGACCACGAGCGGCACCGCCCAAGCATCGGGGCGGTGGCGCCAAAGCTTGACCGCGTCCTTTTCGGTGCACAGCAGCAGCCTGTGGGGTGGCAGCTGCGGCGGCTGCGCGAATGCCGCATGGTCGGGCAGGGCGACAGGGTGCCGCAGCGGCACGCCCGCCTTGCGCAGCATGTCGAAGAACACGTCGGGGCGGGCAATCCCCGCCACGGCGGTGACGCCGTCGGCGCCCGCTTCGGCGACCAGCGATGCCAGGGCGCGCCGCGTGCCGTCGGCCCGAACGGCCTCTTGCGCCAATCGCCGTGCGAGCAGCGCGCCTTCGACGGCCACCCCGTCCGGGCGCAAGACGAGATCGGTGGGCCGTGGCCATGACTCGCGCAGCGGACCGGCGGGCAGCAGCCAGCCGTTGCCAACGCCCCGGGTGTCGAAGACGCAAATCTCGATGTCACGGCCAAGAGCCAGGTGCTGCAGGCCGTCGTCGCTGATCAGCACCTGCGTGGCAGGGTGGCGGGCCAGTAGCGCGCGGGCGGCATCGACGCGGCGTGCGGCGACGAACACCGGCACGCTGCACCGTCGTGCCAGCAGCAAGGGCTCGTCGCCGACATCGCCCGCATCGCTGTCGGGAGTCACTTCGCGGCAGTCGCGCGTGCGGCGGCCGTAGCCGCGCGAGACCACGCCGCAGGACACGCCGGTTGCTTGCAGGTGCTCGATGACCGCCATCACCACCGGGGTCTTCCCGGCGCCGCCGGCCAGTACATTGCCCACGACGACTACTGGCACGCCCAGCCGCTCGCTCGAGCGCCAGCCGCGGCGATAGAGCAGCCGGCGCAGTGCCATGAGGGCGCCGTAGCCGGCAGCCAGCGGCAGCAGCAGCATGGCGGGTACGCCGCGCCGCAGCCAGGCGCGCTGCAGCGCCGCAGATAGCACCTAGGGCGCCCCCGCGCCTGCCGGGTTCTGCGCCGCGAACGTGACCTGTGTCAGGCCGCTGCGCCGCGCGGCTTCCAGTACGGTGATCACCGACTGGTGCGGCGAGGCGGCGTCGGCGCTGATGATGACCACGCTCTCCTTGCCGGCCTTGGCGGCATCCTGCAGCGCCCCAGCCAGCGCCTCCACGTTGCGCCCGGCAACCGGATTGCGGTTGATGCTGTAGCGCCCGTCGGCGGCGACGGCGACGATCACTTCCTTGGGATAGTCCCTCTGGGCATCGGCGTCGGCCACCGGCAGCCGCAACTGCAGTTCGGTGAACTTGCTGTAGGTGGTGGAGAGCATCAGAAAGATGAGCACCACCAGCAGGACGTCGATGAACGGGATGAGGTTGATCTCCGGCTCGGGCCTTGGGCGGGAACGGAAGTTCATGGCTTGCCGCCTACTTGCGCAGGGTGAACAGGTGGCGCGCGAAACGCTCCGACGCCAGTTCCAGCAGCAGCAGGTATTCGTCGACGCGGGCGCGGAAATAGCGCCAGAAGATGAGCGCGGGGATGGCGACGATCAGTCCGAACGCGGTGTTGTACAGCGCAATCGAGATGCCGTGCGCCAGCTGTGCCGGATTGCCGCCGGTCGCCCCGCCCGGCGTGGACTGGGAGCCGAAGATCTCGATCATGCCGATGACCGTTCCAAGCAGGCCCAGCAAGGGGGCCGCGGAGGCGATGGTGCCCAGCGCGCTGAGGTAGCGCTCGAGCCGGTGCGCCACAGCACGGCCCGTCTGCTCCATCACGGCGCGCAGGTCGCCTTCGCTGCAGCGCGGATTGGAGTTCAGCGCCCGGAAGCCGCTGGCGAGCACCTCGCCGAGTGCGGAGTTCTGCTCGAGCTGGTTGACGACTTCCGGCGTGGGTACGGCAGCACGCGACACCGCGACGGCTTCGTCCACGAGGCGGGGCGGTGCAACCTTGGCGGTCTTGAGGCTCAGGAGCCGCTCGACGATGAGGGCCAGCGCGATGACTGAACAGGCGATCAGCGGCCAGATCGGCCAGCCAGCGGCTTGTATGATCGAAAACAAGGGGGGTTCTCCGGCGTAGCGAGTGCTGAGTCGGCCCATTATCCGTCACCTGACGACCTTTGTAGGACGCCACGCCATCCGTGTCGTCCGATTCGCACAGATCTTGTGGATAACTTTGTGCAGAAGCCACCCCCCGCGGGCCAGAAACCCGCGTCAGATCGTGCTTGTAACAAAACGATGACAAATTCAGCAGCGAAAAGTCTTTGTAAATCAAGGACTTGCTCGGAGAGCTCGGCGGCTGCGCCGAGCATTACATTGCCGCGCACGATCGCTCTCTGCTGTGGACTATTACGCGGCTCTGGTGGCTCGCCGGACCGCGCCGTTTCTCATGCCTGACATCGCAACCCCAGCAACGGCGCGGCGCATCTGGCAAGTTGGGGCGCTATGCCGCGCCATTGCTGACGCCTTGGACGCGCGCTTCAACCCCGTCACGGTCGTCGGCGAGCTGTGCGCGGTATCCCGGCCCGCGAGCGGCCACTGGTACTTCACCCTGAAGGATGATCGCGGGCAGCTGCGCTGCGCGATGTTCCGCCGGGCGGCCGCGCTGGTCGATTTCGTCCCTCGGGAGGGCGACCGGGTGGAGGTGCGCGGGCGCCTCGATGTCTACGATGCCCGCGGCGACCTCCAACTGGTCGCGGAGAGCCTGGTGCGAGCGGGGCAGGGCACGCTGTTCGAGCAGTTCCTGCGGCTGAAGGACCGGCTGCAGGACGAAGGCCTCTTTGCGCCCGAGCGCAAGCGTACGCTGCCGTTGATGCCGCGTGCGATCGGGCTGGTGACTTCTCTCGGGGCAGCTGCGCTGCATGACGTTGCGGCCGCGCTCGCGCGCCGCGTACCGCATGTGCCGGTGCTGCTGGTGCCGGCGGCGGTGCAGGGTGCGCAGGCGCCGGGCGAGCTGTGCCGTGCGCTCGGCACGCTGTACGCACGGGCCGAGGCGGGCGAACTGGACGTGATCCTGCTCGTCCGCGGCGGCGGCTCGATGGAAGACCTCTGGGCCTTCAACGATGAGCAGCTTGCACGCACCATCGTGCGCAGCCCTGTGCCGGTCGTCTGCGGGGTAGGCCATGAAACCGACTTCACCATCGCGGACTTCTGTGCCGACCTGCGAGCTCCCACGCCCACGGCCGCCGCCGAGCTGGTGTCGCAGCCGCGGGACGCATGGCTGGGGGTACTGCAGTCGCTGCACGAGCGGCTGTCGCGTGCCGCCGAGCAGCGCCTGGACACCGCCGGGCAGCGCCTCGACGGTGCGGCGCAGCGCCTGGGCCGGCCCTCCGAACGCACCGGCGCTCAGGACCGACAGCTGGCGCGCCTCGCGCATCGCCTGCGCTTCGCCGTGCACGGGAAACTCTCAGAAGCGCAGCAGCGCCTCGATGCCCGCGCGACAGCCGGGCGCCGCGGCCTGCTGCAGCACCTGAGAACGCGCCAGCAGGCGCTGGAGCGCGCGGCGCTGCGCCTGGGCCTGCTCGATCCGCGCCTCGTGCTCGAGCGCGGTTATGCGCTGCTGTCCCACCCCGACGGTTCGGTGGTGACGCGCGCTGCGGCGGTGCGCGCCGGCCAGCCGGTAACTGCGCTGCTCTCGGACGGCCAGCTGGACCTGACCGTCACGGGCGCGCCTCGCCTGCTTTAACTGCCTAGAATCGTCTTTTCCCGAAAAGCAACAACCCACCGAGGAACACCATGGAACACACCCTTCCCCCGCTGCCGTATGCCATCGACGCACTTGCACCGCACTACTCGCAGGAAACCCTGGAATACCACCATGGCAAGCACCACAACGCCTATGTGGTGAACCTCAACAACCTGCAGAAGGGAACCGAGTTCGAGAACATGCCGCTCGAGGAGATCGTCAAGAAATCCTCCGGCGGCATCTACAACAACGCCGCGCAGGTCTGGAACCACACGTTCTTCTGGAACTGCATGAAGCCCAATGGCGGTGGCGAGCCCACCGGCGCGCTCGCCGAGGCCATCAACAAGAAGTGGGGCAGCAACAGCGCCTTCCGCGAAGCCTTCGTCAAGTCGGCCGTCGGCAACTTCGGCTCGGGCTGGACCTGGCTGGTCAAGAAGGGCGACGGCAGCCTCGACATCGTGAACACCGGCGCCGCCGGCACGCCCCTGACGACCGGTGATCGCGCCGTCCTCACGGTGGATGTCTGGGAGCACGCCTACTACATCGACTATCGCAACCAGCGTCCGAAGTTCGTCGAGACTTTCCTGGACAAGCTGGTGAACTGGGACTTCGCCCAGAAGAACTTCGCCTGAGCGAGAAGCGAGCCAGGACACGGGCCGCACGGCGCAGGTCTGGTCGGGCTCGCATTGGCGTCCATCCGCTGTGGCGTGCAGGGCTGTTGCGCTGAGCGCTGGCTCGTGATGCTGGCGGGATCGACACGAACCGCCAGCCTGCAGGGGCGCTGACCTGGTTCGCTCGTGGGTGCTTGTCGTGAACGCCGTCGGCCCTCGTGCGATCGGCAGGTCCTCCGCACGGGCCGAGCTTGTCTGCGGGCGCGCCCCAATGCCCGATGGGCAGCCGTCGGGGCGAGGGCGGAGGTCCGCTGCCTTGGCCGATCTCGGGAGCGGCGCGATGCCGCAAGGCGCGGACAGCGCCGCTTTCAGCGCGGCGCCGCGCGAAAAGGCTCTCCTGCCAGCTTGGCGCCCGGGCCGATTCCCTTCTTGGCAAACCATCCCTGGTTCATCTCGAGGACGTAGCGCACCGGGCGCGCCGAGCAGTGCGACTCCGGGCTGCGCGCCTGCATGTCGGCCAGGTTCACGATGGTGCCGTCGTCCGCAATGAACGCAGCGGTGAGCGGCAGCAGCGTGTTCATCATCCAGAAGCACTGCACCGAAGGCTGATCGAAGACGAACAGCATGCCTTCGTGCTGCGGCATTTCCTTGCGCCACATGAGTCCGGTGGCCCGCTGCTCGGGCGTTCGCGCGACCTGGGCATCGATCTGGTGCATGCCGGCGGACAGCTTTACGCGCGGCAACTGCGTCTGCGGCTCCTGGGCGGCGGCAACAAGGGCGGCGCTTGCCAGTGCCGCGGCAGCCATGGCGGAATGAAGCGGTTTCATGCAGCGGATTGTGGCGGCTCAAGCCAGGTGCGACGAAGAAAGGCCCGCCGAAGCGGGCCATTGCGGGCGCCGTGAAGTGGATTACTTCTTGGCTTCTTCTTTCTTCTCGGCCTTCTTCACTTCCTTCTTGGCAGCGGCCTTTTCGTCCTTCTTGGCTTCTTCTTTCTTGGCGGCCGGAGCGGCGGCTGCGGCCGGAGCGGCAGCAGCGGCAGGAGCCGCAGCAGGAGCCTGGGCGAAAGAGGTGGCGGCGAAGAAACCGGTGACCAGGGCGGCGAGGAGCTTGTTCATGAACTTTCCTTCAGGTACTTGTGGGTGAGTTTTTTGCGAGAACAACCTCCCGCGGACGGAAGGCAAGATGGCAACGGCTGAGGTCCGCGGCCGGTTGACAGCGCCTGCGCAAAATTCCCGCTGACCTGCGCATGCGCCAGCGGCACAGCGGCGGCCATCCCTGGAAAATGGCCCCTCGAAGCGCCGGTAGAATGCGGCGCTGCGCCGCTCGCGGCCGAACGCATCGCATCCAGTTCTTCCTTTCCGGAGACCTTTCCCCCATGTATCAGCACATCAAGGTGCCCGCCCAGGGCCAGAAAATCACGGTCAAGTCCGACATGACGCTCCAGGTGCCGGATGAGCCGGTCATCCCGTATATCGAAGGCGATGGCACCGGCACGGACATTACGCCGGTGATGCTGAAGGTGGTGGATGCGGCCGTCGCCAAGGCTTATGGCGGCAAGAAGAAGATTCACTGGATGGAGGTCTACGCCGGCGAGAAGTCCACTCGCATCTACGGCCCCGACGTCTGGCTGCCCGAAGAGACGCTGCACGCCGTGCGCGACTATGTCGTCTCCATCAAGGGCCCGCTCACCACTCCCGTCGGCGGCGGCATCCGCTCGCTGAACGTCGCGCTGCGCCAGGAACTCGATCTCTATGTGTGCCTGCGGCCAATCCAGTATTTCAAGGGCGTGCCTTCGCCGCTGAAGGAGCCCGAGAAGACCAACATGGTGATCTTCCGCGAGAACTCCGAAGACATCTATGCCGGCATCGAGTACGAGGCCCAGTCGGACAAGGCCAAGAAGGTCATCAAGTTCCTGATCGAGGAAATGGGTGTCAAGAAGATCCGCTTCCCCGAGACGTCGGGCATCGGCATCAAGCCGGTGTCCATCGAAGGCACCGAACGGCTGGTGCGCAAGGCCATCCAGTACGCGATCGACAACGACAAGCCGAGTGTGACGCTGGTCCACAAGGGCAACATCATGAAGTTCACCGAAGGGGGCTTCCGTGACTGGGGTTACGCGCTCGCCCAGCGTGAATTCGGCGCCGAACTGATCGACGGCGGCCCCTGGTGCAAGTTCAAGAACCCGAAGACGGGCAAGGACATTGTCATCAAGGACTCCATCGCCGACGCGTTCCTGCAGCAGATCCTGCTGCGCCCGGCCGAGTACAGCGTGATCGCCACCCTGAACCTCAACGGCGACTATGTGTCGGACGCGCTCGCGGCGCAGGTCGGCGGCATCGGCATTGCACCGGGCGCCAACCTGAGCGATTCGGTGGCCATGTTCGAGGCGACCCACGGCACTGCGCCCAAGTACGCCGGCAAGGACTATGTCAATCCCGGCTCCGAGATCCTCTCGGCCGAGATGATGCTGCGCCACATGGGCTGGACCGAGGCGGCCGACCTCATCATCAGCTCGATGGAAAAGTCCATCCAGAGCAAGAAGGTGACCTACGACTTCGCCCGCCTCATGGACGGAGCTACCCAGGTGAGCTGCTCGGGCTTCGGGCAGGTCATGATCGACCACATGTGAGCCACTGGAGCTCGAGCCATGGAAAAAGCCGCCCCTGGGCGGCTTTTTTGTTGTCGGTGCGGTTCAACGCAGCTCGGGCAGGGCGGTGGCATGAAACTGTGGAGCGCGCACCTTGGAAATGCGCGGGCGCTGCTCGCCGAAGTTCTGGGCGGCTGGGGCGATGGTTGGCGGCGGGTGCATGCCGCCGGTCGGCGCCTCGGCCTCGATGTTCAGGGCGAGCTGGCCTTTCGGGCCGTCGGTCAGCTCGAAGGTGACCCGCGCTCCCTGCTTCAAGGTCTTGAACCCGCTCATTGCGATGGCGGAGAAATGCGCGAATACGTCGGGACCGCCGCCGTCGGGCTCGATGAATCCGAACCCCTTCGCATCGTTGAACCACTTGACTGTTCCTGTAGCCATGAAGGCGCCTCCAGATTCCCTCTCAGAACGTGCAAAGTGTCCGGGAAGGTCCGGTTCCCTGTCAACGACTTTCAGATACGAAAGTACGCAATGTGTGGCGCGCAGGTAGCCGAACCGGTCGCGCTTCGGGTCGGCTTGCGATGCGGCCGTCGCCTGCGTGCCATTGCGGTGCTTGAAAGTGGCTGAAGGATCGCCAATTCAAGTGCACGAGGGCGCGGGGTCGGGCCCGCTCGATAGAATGATTTTCATGGCCAGCAAAACACCCAATCCCGCCCCGGTTGCGCCCAAGGTGCAGCCCAAGGACGACGACGGTGGGTCCGTAGTCCTCGAGCGGCGCACCCAGAAGACCAAGCCTCCGCAGATGTACCAGGTCGTCATGCTCAACGACGACTACACGCCTATGGAGTTTGTCGTGGTGGTCATCCAGGAGTTTTTCAACAAGGACCGGGAGACGGCCACCCAGATCATGCTGAAGATCCACCTCGACGGTCAGGCCGTGTGTGGGGTGTATTCACGCGACGTGGCTGCGACGAAGGTCGAACAGGTCCAGGCTGCGGCACGGCAGGCCGGACATCCCCTTCAATGCGTAAGTGAACCGGCGCAATGAGCCCACCGCGGAACGGATCAGGAATACAGTGACTCAGAGTCAGACAGGCAGGAAGGCAAAGGAAATCTCATGATTGCCCAGGAATTGGAAGTCAGTCTCCACATGGCGTTTGTGGAGGCACGCCAGCAGCGCCACGAGTTCATCACCGTGGAACACCTGCTGCTCGCCCTGCTGGACAATCCCAGCGCGGCGGAAGTGCTGCGCGCTTGCTCAGCCAATATCGAGGACCTGCGCAAGTCCTTGTCCAACTTCATCAAGGACAACACGCCGCAGGTTGCCGGAACGGACGACGTCGATACCCAGCCTACGCTCGGGTTCCAGCGCGTGATCCAGCGCGCAATCATGCACGTGCAGTCCACCGGCAACGGCAAGAAGGAAGTGACGGGCGCCAACGTGCTCGTCGCGATCTTCGGCGAGAAGGACTCGCACGCCGTGTACTACCTGCACCAGCAGGGCGTGACACGCCTGGACGTCGTCAACTTCATCGCCCATGGCATCAAGAAGAGCGACCCTCCCGAGCCCGCCAAGGGTGGCGAGGCGACGGGTGCCGAAGGCGAGGAGGGCGGCGAGAAGAACGAAAAGGCTTCCCCGCTCGAGCAGTTCACGCAGAACCTGAACCAGGCGGCGAAGGACGGCAAGATCGATCCGCTGATCGGCCGCGAATACGAGGTCGAGCGGGTGATCCAGATCCTGTGCCGCCGGCGCAAGAACAACCCGCTGCTGGTCGGCGAAGCAGGCGTAGGCAAGACCGCCATCGCCGAGGGCCTGGCCTGGCGCATCGTCCAGAAGGACGTACCGGAGATCCTGGCCGATTCCAACGTCTATTCGCTGGACATGGGCGCGCTGCTGGCAGGCACCAAGTACCGCGGCGATTTCGAGCAGCGGCTGAAAGGCGTGCTCAAGTCCCTCAAGGACAAGCCCAATGCGATCCTGTTCATCGACGAGATCCACACCCTGATCGGTGCCGGTGCAGCCTCCGGCGGCACGCTGGACGCTTCCAACCTGCTCAAGCCGGCGCTCTCCAGCGGCCAGCTCAAGTGCATCGGCGCAACCACGTTCACGGAGTACCGCGGCATCTTCGAGAAAGACGCGGCCTTGTCGCGGCGCTTCCAGAAGGTCGATGTGGTCGAGCCCAGCGTCGAGCAGACGATCGAGATCCTCAAGGGCCTCAAGTCCCGCTTCGAGGAGCACCACAGCGTGCGCTATGCGGCCAATGCGCTGCAGGCAGCGGCCGAACTGAGCGCCAAGTACATCAACGACCGCCACCTGCCCGACAAGGCCATCGACGTGATCGATGAGGCCGGCGCGGCGCAGCGCATC
This sequence comes from Ramlibacter sp. AN1015, assembly GCF_037726105.1. Taxonomy (NCBI): domain Bacteria; kingdom Pseudomonadati; phylum Pseudomonadota; class Betaproteobacteria; order Burkholderiales; family Comamonadaceae; genus Ramlibacter; species Ramlibacter sp. AN1015. Next base: position 38,166 of record NZ_JBBJUM010000016.1, on the reverse strand, counting down.
CTGCCGGTGAGCAAGCGCAAGAAGACCATTTCAAAGACCGAGGTCGAGGAGATCGTCGCCAAGATCGCCCGTATTCCGCCGGCCAACGTGTCGAATGACGACCGCGGCAAGCTGCAGAATCTCGAGCGCGACCTGAGGAGCGTGGTGTTCGGCCAGGACAAGGCTCTCGAGGTGCTGTCCGGCGCCGTGAAGATGGCACGCTCGGGCCTCGGCAAGGGTGACAAGCCGATCGGTGCCTTCCTCTTCAGCGGCCCCACGGGTGTCGGCAAGACCGAAGCGGCCAAGCAACTCGCCTTCATCATGGGCATCGAGTTGATCCGCTTCGACATGTCCGAGTACATGGAGCGCCATGCGGTGTCGCGCCTGATCGGTGCGCCGCCCGGCTACGTGGGCTTCGACCAGGGCGGTCTCCTGACCGAGGCGATCACGAAGAAGCCACACGCGGTGCTGCTGCTCGATGAGATCGAGAAAGCGCACCCGGACATCTTCAACGTGCTGCTGCAGGTCATGGACCACGGCACGCTCACCGACAACAACGGGCGCAAGGCCGACTTCCGCAACGCCATCATCGTGATGACGACCAACGCGGGAGCCGAGACCATGAACAAGGCGACCATCGGGTTCACCAATCCGCGCGAAGCGGGCGACGAGATGGCCGACATCAAGCGCCTGTTCACGCCGGAGTTCCGCAACCGCCTCGACGCAATCGTGAGCTTCAAGGCGCTGGACGAGCAGGTCATCCTGCGCGTTGTCGACAAGTTCCTGCTGGTGCTCGAACAGCAGCTCGCCGAGAAGAAGGTGGAAGTCACCTTCACCGACAAGCTGCGCAAGTTCCTGGCCAAGAAGGGGTTCGATCCGCTCATGGGGGCGCGCCCGATGCAGCGCCTGATCCAGGACACCATCCGCCGGGCGCTGGCCGACGAGCTGCTGTTCGGACGGCTCACCGAGGGCGGGCGCCTCACGGTGGACCTCGACGAGAAGGACGAGGTCGTGCTGGACATCCAGCCCTTGCCGAAGAAGGAAGGGCGTTCCCGCCCCGAGCCGGAGGAAGTGTCTACCGACGGGCAGTAGCCCTTCGGCCCCACGAAAGAAAGCCGCCCTCGGGCGGCTTTTTCTTTTTGAGGCGCGCTGCCGCCGGCCAACGGCTGCGCGCGCAGACGCTAACCGCCTGCCGGCTGCGCCTGCAATTGCGCCAATTGCTGGCGCAGCTGCATGTTCTCCGCCGTCAGAGCGGCCACCCTCTGGCGCAGCGATTCGATGGTGTCCTCGCCTGCGTCAGGCTCGCTTTGCTCAGAGGCAGACTGCGGCGCGGCGACGGGTTTCTTGCGCGATTCGCGTGCCCGCTTGGCAGCCTGTTTCAGCTCCTGCCTTCCTCCACTGGCAGCCGCAACCTGTTCCTCCCAGGGCAGGCTGGCCACGGTGGCTGCGGCGTTGATCGAAATCTCGCCCGCCTTGACGGCCGCCACCACGTCGGGCGCGGCCTGTTTCCGGATCTTCTCGATCTGCATCACCTGATTGCTGCTCAGGCGAGCGACGCGGGCAAGTGCCTCGCGCGTCGTCTCCTGCGCCGCGGTGGCAGGCACCGATGCGACGGTCTCAGCGGCCGAAGTACTGGAGGAGGGGGGTGTCTCGGGCTCCGTTTCGGACGCCGTGCGCGCCAGGCGCTCGGCAACGATCTCGCGTTTGCGCAGCGCCAGGACGCCGCGCTGAAAATCGGACAGGCTGCGACGGCCCAGGTGCTGGTCGATCATCCACAGGTGCACGTCTTCTATCGAACGGAACCGGGTGCTCTGCACGGTCTGGAAGGACAGGCCATGCTGGCGGCAGATCGCGTAGCGGTTGTGGCCATCGACCAGCGTGCTGCCCCATAGCACGAGCGCGTCGCGGCAACCCTCGGCAAGGATGCTGCGTTCGAGGGCGCGGTACTCCTCGGGGCTCAGCGGATCGATGTAAGCCTTGATCTCTTCGTTGACGACGATGTCCATCGGGGAATGTGGGTGCGCAAGGAGTGCAGGGGACGCGCATTGTAGGCAGCGACTGAGCGGCCGGGCAGGCGAAACCAGCCCCATCTCGTCGCGCGAACCTTGCAACCGACCGCAGGTGGCGAGCATGCGAAAAAGTGCCGCTTGCGCTTGAACACCGGGCAAGCGCGAGCGCACCGCCACAGCCGCCGCCGCCGTCATTGCCAAGCAGGCGTGCAGCTGCGGCGCCGCGTCGCTCGGCGCCCGATCAAGTAGCGCGGGCGCCGCTACACAAGCGCGCCTTGAGCAGATCGGGAAACTGCGCGGCCCACACCGCGTTCGCGCCTGACGGGTGCGGAACGGGATGGAGCGTGAATCGACGCTCGGCGCCTGCAATCTCGAGATCGACTTGCAGGGATGCGTCGTACTTGTCCGCACGCGCCCAGAACTCCTCGATGGTTCGACGGGTCTCCGGGCTTCCCATCCCGAACCACTTGAACGCAGCCTCTCCGAAGGTGACGACCGACACGCCGCGCCACGAGGCAAGAAGCTGCAGGAGCGCCGGTCGGCACCTGCGGCGCACCGCCACGGGCCACGGTTTGTTGCCGATCGGCTTGAAGGGCACCGTGTTCATCCAGTAGATGTCGTCGTCGCTCCATGCGAGCTCGGCCATCACCGCCCGGATCTTCTGCCCCGCGCCTCCGACGAACGGCCTTTGAAGCCGCACCTCCTGTTCGCCAGGGTCCCTGCCGAAAAAGCACCAGCGCGCCTGCGCGTTCCCAAGCCCCAGCACCGGCTCCTTCGGGTCGCGCCCGTGCCGGCGGTAGCAATCCAGGTCGATGCCCTCGAGTTCGCTGCCGATCCAGCGAAGCTGCTCCAGTGCGGTTGCTCCATGCATGCGGCATTCTGGCAGTGCTGCCTGGGCCCACGGCAGACATCCACCGGCGCGATCTGCCGCTGCACCGGTAGACTGAAACGATGGCATCAGTCGAATCGATGCAGCAGTCTGTCCAGGCGCTGCCAGCGCCGGAGCACCTGCGCCCCTGGTTTCTGTGCCTGATCACCCGCCAGGTCAGCGGCGGGGTGGCAGGCGCTGGCGTTCGCGCACGGGTGCAGGCCAACGTCTATGCATGCATCAACCTTATCGGCGAAGGCCTGGTGCAACGAGCGGGCCGCCCGCTGCCGCGGGTGTTCGTTACGGGGCCTTTCTCGCGCCCTGTCGATACGGTGGTGCCGGGCGTTCTCGCGTCGGCCAGCGTCGTCATGCAGCCATGGCTGCTCGGGCCTTTGCTGGGCATCGACGCTGCGGAAGCCGTTGATCAGATCGTTTCTCTGGAACTCGAGCAGATCACGCACCATGCCCTGGACGCGCTAGCCAGGCATCCTGGCGACGAGGCGGCGCGCACCGTGGTGTGGCAGGCCTTGGAGCGATTCCTCGGTTCGACGCCGCCAGCCGGGCCCCGCCTGTCGCTCGATGCGTTGCGCTCGGGCGGTGTCGAATCGGCCGCCGCGGCATGCGGCTGCAGTGCACGCCAGTATCGGCGCCGTTTTCAGCAGGCGATGGGCCTTGCCCCGGCGGCATGGCTGCGCATCACGCGGTGGGAGCGCGCGGTATTGCAGTTCGCGCGCTTGCAGTCGCACGGCAGCCTCGCCGAGGTATCGGTCGCTTCGGGATACGCGGACCAGGCCCACATGACGCGCTAGATGCGCGAGTTGGCCGACAGCACACCGGGACAGCTTCGACGGGCGCTGTTGCAGGACCGCGAAAGCTGGTCGCTCGAACCGGCGCGTGTCCGAATTCTTCAAGACGACGAGAGCGCGCGGCCATAGCCTTCGCGCATGACAGCCTGCGGCGAGGCCGGCTTTCTCCTGACTACCGTTGACGACGCGATCCGAGCCGCGCATGCCGGCAGCCTGTGGTACTTGACCTTCGGGCTGGCATGCTGCGCGGTGGAGATGATGCATACGGCGGCGGCGCGATACGACTTCGACCGGTTCGGCATGATTCCGCGCGCCAGTCCCCGCCAGGCGGACCTGATGATCGTGGCGGGCACGCTCACCAACAAGATGGCGCCGGCGATTCGCAAGGTCTACGACCAGATGGCCGAGCCGCGCTACGTGCTGTCCATGGGCTCCTGCGCGAACGGCGGTGGCTACTACCACTATGCCTACTCGGTCGTCCGCGGCTGCGACCGGATCATCCCGGTCGATATCTACGTGCCCGGGTGTCCGCCGACGCCCGAGGCGCTGCTCTATGGCGTGCTTCAACTCCAGCAGAAGATCAAGCGGACGGCGATCTTCCACCGCGGGTGAGGCACAAGCGGCACGCAGCACAGGATGCCGAAGGCGGCGACCCCAATGCCATGCAGGTCCGAAAAGCGACCGCGCCCGCTCAGCGCAGCCGGTGCCTTCGCGCGATCAGCACGTACAGCGCAGCACCGACCAGCAGCAGCCCTGTCGCGAGCCACAGCGAAAGGCCGAAGCCGGCGGCCGCGCTCGAGGTGCGAGCGACCAACCACACGGCGAGCGGTGGCCCGATGATCTGGCCCAGCCCGTATGCGGCGGTGAGCAGGCCCATGAAGCTGGTGGCGTCCGTCGGCCGCAGGCGGCGCACCTCCTGCATGGCGAAGAAGGTGATGGCCGTGAAAGGCAAGCCAAGCAGGAGGCTGCCGATGGCAAATCCGCCGAGCGTCGGGCTCACCAGGCTGGCCGCGACTCCCATCGCCTGCAGTACATAGCAAGCCGCGAGCCGCAGGCGAAGATCGACTCCGGCCGGCATGCGCGAGGCCAGCAGGGCTCCCACCATCACGCCGACCCCGAACAGGGGCCAGAACACGTCAAGCAAGGGCGATCCGGGCAGCGCCTGGCGGGCGATGACGGGCAGGAAGGTGGCCGTGATGATGTAGCCGATGCCGGCCAGCCCGTAGGCCACGGTGAGCAGCGCCATCTCGCCCGTGCCGCCAGGTGGGAGCACAGGAGCCTGTGCGGACGGTGCACACGCACTTGCACTTGCACTTGCACTTGCACTTGCCGGCGTCGGCGTCGGCGTCGGCGTCGGCGTGGGCATGCGGTTTTCGAAGACACGCCACACCAGGGCGGTCAGCAGCGCCGCCAGCATCCCGAAGGTCAGCCAGCCCGAGGCGGCAGTAGCCTGCATCTGCACCAGGGCGCTCGCTGCCAGTCCGCTGGCGACGATGCCCGCCCCGGGCCCAACGTATATCAGTGCGCCCATCGCCGGGACCGCGCGCGACGCGAGCTGCTCCAGGCAAAAGCCGGTGGTGTAGACGAACACGACGGCGCTCGCAATTCCCGCTGCGAACCGCAGCAGGGGCCACGCCGCGGGAAAATGCAGCGCCATGCCTGTCGTGAACAGCGCCGTTGCAACCAGTCCACCGCGAACCAGCCGCGGCCCTTGCACGGACGTGGCCCACCCGAAGCGGCGCCAGACCCACGGTTGAAACGTACATCCCAGGGCGCCCAACAGGTACCCGAGGTAATTGGCGCTGGCCAGCAGACCGGCGCCCGGCAAGTCCACCGACCCCTCGGACAGCATCATCGGCAGCAGCGGCGTGAACGCGAAGCGGCCGATACCCATGGCCACCGCGAGGGCCACGAGTCCGGCTGCGGCAATGGTGGCGGCAGTGGGTGTGTTTGTCGGGGATTGCATGGCGGGGCGCAGTGTCGCATGGGCATTGCAACGCGCGGGACCGGCTTGCAGTTGCAGGGCCGTGGAGGTGCGGCGTGCGACCTTGCGACTGCTTCGCAGGCAGCTCCAGGCGACGGCCGACCGCGCGACAACACAGGGGAGGGCTGATTGGCAGCGGCCTGACGTCCATGCGGTCCGTTGCAACGGACCTGCTACACGATGGATACAGACCTCGCTGCTGCTTTGCGCAGCGGGTTCGCGCGGTAGCAATGCGAACACAAGACGATCTGTCGCCCAACACAGGCCTGTTACAGGCGTTCCGCAGACTGCATCACAGCGTGCCATGTCGGTGCGCCCTCAGACCTCATTGACAGGAGACCACCATGACCTCTTCCACCACCACCCACGACGCGCAACGTTATGCCCGGTGCATCAACATCTCCAAGCGCGTGCGCTGGGAAATCGAGCGCGATGTCATTCGCGGGCGCCGTTTCGACTACAGCCGCGCGTTCCTGCCGGCAGGCTTGTCACTAGTCGATGAGCTTGAATTCCTCTCTCCCACCGACCGTCGGCGGCTCAGCCAGGTGCAGGGCCGGACGTATGCCTATCTCTTCAGCTTGGTCGAGCGCTTCATCAGTGCGAAGGTGCTGGACGTCAGCCGTGAGCACTGGTTTGGCGACCAGCTCGCGCTCGAGGCGCTGGTGCGTATGGGCGAGGAGGAGATCAAGCACCAGGAGCTGTTCCGCCAACTCGAGGCGCAGATGACCGCCGACATGCCCGCGGGGTATCGCCAGGCGGCCGACCCCAACGATGTGGCGCGCTTGGTGATGGGCAAGAGCACCTGGGGCGTATTGGCGCTGACGCTGCACATCGAACTCTTCGTGCAGGCGCACTATCGCAGCAGCATCGAGCCGCAGGCGGACCTCTCCGAACTGTGGAAGGACGTGTTCCTATTCCACTGGAAGGAAGAGGCCCAGCACGCCGTGCTGGACGAGATCGAGCTGACGCGGGAGAACGCGCGGCTCACGCCTGCGCAGCGCGACGCCGCACTGGGCGACTTCATCGAGCTTGTAACCGCTGTGGACGGCCTGCTGCAGGCGCAGGGGGGTGAGGATGCGCGCTATTTCATATCGATCGCGGAAAGCAGCTTCACGCCGGATCAGGTTGAGCAGATCGCCCAAGGCGTGCTGAAGGCCTACCGCTGGCAGTACATCGTTTCCGGGGCCATGGAACCGCGCTTCCAGAAGGTGTTCTTCGGCATGCTCGACACGGTACAAGCGGAGCGCGTGAAGGCGGCGCTCGCGCCTCTGACGTATGCGGTTCCGCGGCGGCCCGAGGTTCACCTGCCGATGGCGGCGTGACGAGCCTCGCCACGGATCCAGATCGGGAGCTACGCTATGAATGCCGTGCACCAGGACCCAGCCCGACTCGGGCTCTTCATCGCCACGCTTGGACGGCTTGCGTGCCACGTCCGCGCGGAGTTTCGCTCGTTGCGCATCGCGTGGTTCGCCAACCGGCGAAGGGCCGCCGCGCGCCGCGAGTTCGCGCGCCTCGATGCCGTTGGTTTGCGCGACCTTGGGCTGTGCGCGTCGGAGTTCGATTCGTGCTGGTCGGAATCCACCGGTGCGGCGTCGGTGACGCGGCGGCGCATTGCCGATGCCTGCGCAGGGTGATCGCCATGAACGGCGCACGGTGGCCGATCCACGCTGTGCGCCGCCAGCGCAGGTCGCCTGGCGTCCTCTGTTTCGCCATTCGGCGGTAAGAAGGTGGGCCTTCGCTGCGGATCCGATCAGAGCCGCGAATAGTCCACTGCGTGATGCCGATCGATGTGCCGCGTAGGAGCCGGCACGGGGTTCTTCAGCCCGGACGCACAGTTGAACAGCACCGCACAAGCCCCATCGGGGATATCTCCGCGTCGGACGCACTCGCGGTAGGCCACCAGGGTGGCAGCGCCTTCCGGACAGAGGTTGATACCGTCGGAGGCAGCGAGCTCGATCCTCGCCTGGGCCACAGCGCCATCATCGACTGCAATGGCGAAACCCTCGCTCTCCCGCAGCACCTGCAGGATGAGGCGGTCCCCGACGGTCCAGGGCACGCGAACGCCAGGTACCTCGGTGAAGCCGTCTTCCCAGGGCGCCGCTTCGGAATGTCCGGCTTGGAACGCGCGAACGATCGGAGCGCACGTGCGGGACTGGACCGCTACCATCCGCGGCCTCTTGGAGCCGATCCAACCGATCGCCTCCAGTTCGTCGAAGGCCTTCCACATGCCGATCAATCCCGTGCCGCCACCGGTCGGATAGAAGATGAAGTCCGGCAGCTCCCAGCCGAACTGCTCTGCCAGCTCGAAGCCCATGGTCTTCTTGCCTTCGAGCCTGTAGGGCTCCTTGAGCGTGGACATGTCATACCACTCGAGAATCCGCTTGCCGCCTTGGATCAGGGGAGCCAGGTCGGTGATGAGTCCGTTGACGCGCCAGACATGCGGAGTGAACAGGCTCGCTTCCGCGATGGTCGATTCGGGGGCGTCATCCGGGCAGAACACGAATGACTCGATCCCGGCGCGGGCGCAGTACGCCGCGAAGGCAGCTCCGGCGTTGCCCGCGGTCGGAATGACGGCGCGGGTGACGCCCAGTTCCTTGGCCATCGACACTGCAACGGAAAGGCCCCTGGACTTGAACGATCCGGTGGGAAGCCGCCCCTCGTCCTTGATAAGCAAGGGCCCGGGGGCACCGATCCTTCGCGCAAAGCGCGGCGACTCGAGCAATGGGGTGGTGATCTCGCCGAGCGACACGATGTTTTCCGTCCTGCGCACGGGCAGAAGTTCCCGCCATCGCCACATGTCTGCGGGCCTTCCGTTCAGGGCGTCTTTGGTCAGAGCCCGAGCCACGGCCGATAAGTCGTAGCGCACCAGCAGGGGGCGCCCCGCGGCCGACAGTCCGGCACGCGAGTGCGCGGGGTACACGTCTCCGGTCAAGCTGCATTCGAGGTGCGTCAGGTGGCAGCGCTCGATCGATGCGTCGTTCATGTGGTGCGGCTCCGCGGTACGTGCGCCGGCGCTGGGTTCGCACCAGTTGCGCTCCGTGCTCCTGACGCCAGAATCTAAAGCCCGAAACGCCTGCTCCTGACGGGCCGCCCATGAATCGGCCGATTTCAGATTTGAAACGATGAACTGGAACGACGTGCAACACTTCCTCGCCGTTGCATCGGGCGGCGGCCTCCCCGCAGCGGCCCGCAACCTCGGCGTATCACAGGTCACGGCCTGGCGGCATGTCCGCCGCCTCGAGGAGACGCTGAACGTCCGACTCTTCGAAGAACGAAAGACCGGCTATGTGGTTTCTCCCGAGGGCCAGCGCCTGCTCGAGTCGGCGCAGCGGATGGAGGCCGAGCTGGCGCGGGTGCGGGAGGGGCTTGCCGGCGGACCAGGGGAGGTCGCAGGCGAGGTCCGCCTCACGGCGCCGGAAGTGATCGCAAGCGCCTTGCTGGCGGAGCGCCTCACGGAATTGCATGGCGAGTGGCCGCAGCTTCGCATCGAGCTCGTCACCGGGAGCCCTGCTTCTGGACTGATCAAGCGTGAGACGGACATCGCGCTGCGCTACGAGGACATCTCGCATGGCGATTTCGTGGTCGAGGGCAGCTTCAGCGTCGGTTTCGGCGTGTACGCGAGCGCGGAGTACCTTGAACGGCATGGGCGTCCGGTTGCGATGGACCGCTTCGAGGGGCACACGCTTATCGCGTTCGACGACTCGCCGGGGCATGTGGCTCCCGCCCGCTGGGATCTGCGGGGTGGCAAGGGCGCTGCAATCGTCTTTCGCAGCAACAGCGTGCACGCGCGTGTGGCCGCCGCCCGATCCGGTCTCGGATGTACCTTGCTGCCCTGCATCCTGGGAGACGGCACGCCGGGCTTGGTCCGCCTCCTGGCACCCTCGGATGTCGGAAGCCTGGAGTTGTCCTGCATGGTCAACCGGCGAGTTCAATCCAGTCCCCGCATCGGCCGGGCCGGCGACTTCGTCAGGCGCGTACTTTCGGGCGCTGCACAGCGGTTGGCAGGCACCGGAACGGAGTGAGCGGCGGCCGGGCGCGCGCCGTGCCAAAAATGAAATCGGGCTATTCAGGCGCCGTCTCTGGCGAGGAAACGTGTGGCGGGCCTAAATTGGCAGCACACCTTCGCAACCTCCCGGAGACAGCATGAAGCAGCACGCCGTGTTAGCCAGCATTGCCCTGGCGCTCGTTACCACCACCCCATTGGCGCAGGGCAACGACACCCTCGCAAAACTGAAGGAAACCGGCAGCATCACGCTAGGTGTTCGGGAGTCGAATGTTGCAATGTCGTACGCGCTCGGAGACGGTCGCCATGCCGGCTTCCACATCGACCTGTGCCACCGGGTCGTAGCCAACGTGGAAAAGGCGATCGGACGCAAGCTGGACATCAAGTACCAGTTGGTCACCTCCCAGAACCGGATTCCGCTTCTGCAAAACGGCACCATCGACATGGAGTGCGGGTCCACGACCAACAATGCCACGCGCCAGAAGGACGTCGCATTCCTGCCCACCACCTTCGTGGAGGAGGTGCGGATCGCCGTGAAGAAGAATTCGGGGATCGACTCGCTCGAACAACTCGACGGCAAGACGATAGCCACGACCACTGGTGCGACCTCGGTTCAGCATTTGCGCAAACACCAGCGGACGGGAAACGTGAGCTTCAAGGAGCTGCATGGCAAGGACCACGACGAGAGCTTCCTGCTGCTGCAAAGCGGACGTGCCGATGCGTTCGTGCTGGACGGCGCCATCCTCGCGGGCAACATCGCCGTCTCGAAGAATCCTGCCGAATACAAGATCCTGCCGGACGTGCTGAATGTCGAGCCGATAGCGATCATGGTCCGCAAGGACGATCCGCAGTTTCGCAGGATCGGGCAGGAAACCGTGGCTCAAATGGCCAAGTCAGGAGAGTTGGCCACGCTTTGGGACAAGTGGTTCATGAAGCCCATTCCGCCAAAGAACGTAAGCGTTGGATACCCGCTGAACGAGAGCACGCGTCAAGCATGGGCGGACCTGAACGACAGGCCGATGGAAGACTATGCGAAGAAGTAGGCCTGCACGGGGCTTGCCCCCGGGCAGGAGCGCAGCGGACAGTGGAGGACAGACATCGAACGCGATGGCCGGGCGTTCGCCGGTGCGGCAGCGAATGTCCCTTGCACGAGATCGCCCGGCCTGGAGGACTGCGCTACTGCGCGCGCTCCATCCTCGCCTTGGTCGCTGCCTCGGCGGCCTCCGGCGAGAAGGCTTCCAGCGGAACGCCGCCTGCCGGCTTGCGAACGTCGATCGGCGGCGCTCCGGTCGCCGATGTGGCGCTGCGGGCGTTCATGGACTTGTGTGCGGTGAGCGTGAGTGCCCCCACGACAAGGACAGCGAACAGCAGCGAAAGAAGTTTCATGATTGACAGCACTCCAGGTGGCGCGGTGCGGTGTCGCGATGATGCCTGACGCGAGATGCGCCTCAAATCGCTCGGCGCCGCAAGACAGAAGCGCTCCAGCGCGCCGCGTCAGGTCCTGAAGTCCACCTGGCCCGGCCGCCCGGGCAGGTGCAGGCGGGCCGACGAAGGCGCCGTCTCGGCGACCAGGCGGCCGCGTCGCCACACCTTGAGCCGGGTGGCGCGCAGGCGTATCGCCTCGACCGGGTCGCGCGCCTGCAGCAGCACCAGGTCGGCGTTGCAGCCGGCCTCGAGTCCGTAGCGCTCCAGGTGCAGCAGCCGCGCGGGGTTCGTGGTGACGGCGTCGTAGCACTGGCGCATGGCCGCCTGGCCTGTCATCTGCGCCACGTGCAGCCCCATGTGCGCCGCCTCCAGCAGGTCGGCCGAGCCGAGCGGATACCAGGGGTCCATGACGCAGTCGTGTCCGAACGCGACGGTAATGCCCGCCGCGAGCAGCTCCGGCACACGGGTCATGCCCCGCCGCTTCGGATAGCTGTCGTGGCGGCCTTGCAGCGTGATGTTGATCAGCGGGTTGGCGACCACGCCCAGGCCGGCCTCGGCCATGAGGGGGATCAGCTTGGACACGTAGTAGTTGTCCATGGAGTGCATGGACGTGAGGTGCGAGCCCGTGACCCGCCCCTGCAGTCCCAGGCGCTGCGTCTCGCTGGCCAGCACCTCGACGTGCCGCGACAGCGGGTCGTCGCTTTCGTCGCAATGCATGTCGATCAGGCGGCCCTGCTCGGCGGCCAGCTCGCACAGCAGGCGCACGCTCTCGGCGCCCTGCGCCATGGTGCGCTCGAAGTGGGGGATGCCGCCGACCACATCGACGCCGAGCGCCAGCGCGCGGCGCAGGTTGTCGAGCGCCCCGGGCGAGCGCAGCAGGCCGTCCTGCGGAAACGCCACCAGCTGCAGATCGAGGTAGGGCGCGACGCGGCGCTTGACCTCCAGCAGCGCCTGCACGGCCAGCAGCGAAGGATCGGACACGTCCACGTGCGAGCGGATGGCGAGCAGGCCGCGCGCCACCGCCCAGTCACAGTAGGCGAGGGCGCGGTTCATCACGTGCTCCTGGGTCAGCTGCGGCTTGAGCTCGCCCCACAGGGCGATGCCCTCCAGCAGTGTGCCGCTGGCGTTGACGCGCGGCTGGCCGTAGCTCAGCGCCGAATCCATGTGGAAGTGCGCATCGACGAAGGCGGCCGAGAGCAGCTGCCCTTGCGCATCGACGGTCTCGACGGCAGGCGCCTGCAGCCCGGGCGCCACCTGCACGATGCGGCCGTCCTGCACGGCCACCGACATGCCGGTGCGGCCGTCCGGCAGGGACGCGTTCAGCAGCAGAAGGTCGAGCATGGACAGCGGCCTTGCATGGCGGCATCGTACCTGCGATGGCCGGGATCGGCCCACCAGAGCCGGGCGCCGATCTACCGCTTCCGTGGCGGCCGTCTCGCCGGGCCGGCGCGCAAGGCGCGCAGCAGCAGCGCTGGCTCGACCGTCGAGCAACCGTTCGGACGTATCGACCACCGGGCGTGACGCCGAGGCGCTGTGCGACAATCGGCGCCGCTCCGGGGTGCACGCGCGACGTGCTGAGATCCAGACCCGTGAACTTGATCCGGTTCGTACCGGCGTAAGAAGAGCCCAGCCTCCCGGCGCGCACCGCGCCGGCCGCAGGTCCCTCCTTCGGAGCACCCGAGTCCGCTTGCGAAGGAGGTCCGATTGAGCGTTCACATTACTCCAGGCGCCGCCGAAGCAGCTGCCCGCACGCTGCGCTATGCGCGGGTGCTCGTCATCGCAGGCTCGGACAGCGGCGGCGGGGCCGGCATCCAGGCCGACCTGAAGACGCTGTCGGCACTGGGCTGCTTCGGCATGACCGCCATCACGGCGCTCACGGCGCAGAACACGCTCGGCGTGCGCGCCATCCACCCGGTGCCGTTGGACATGCTGCACGCCCAGATCGACGCCGTGCTCGAGGACATCGGCGCCGACGCGGTCAAGATCGGCATGTTGCACAGCGCCGAGACCGTGCGCGCGGTGGGACGGGCCATCGACCGCCATCGGATGGAGCACGTGGTGCTCGATCCGGTGATGGTCGCCACCAGCGGCGCCCGGCTGATCGACAGCGAAGCCGTCGATGTGCTGCGCCGCGAGCTGTTCCCCCTCGCGGCGCTGGTCACGCCCAACCTGGATGAAGCCGCCCTGCTGGTGGGCCGCCCGCTGGCGAACGAAGACGACATGCACGCGGCGGCGCAGCAGCTGCTCGCCGGGGGAGCGCGGGCCGTGCTGCTCAAGGGAGGGCACCTTCCGAGTGACACCGTGAGCGATCTGCTGCTGCAGGCCGGCGCGCCGCCGATGTGGCTGCGCGCGCGCCGCATCCGCACGCTCAACACCCACGGCACCGGCTGCTCGCTCTCCAGCGCGGTCGCCGCGCACCTGGCCCGGGGCCTGCCGCTGGCCGAGGCGGTGCGCGAGGCCAGCGCCTATGTGCGCGGCGCCCTGCAGGCGGGCGCGGCGGTGCGCACCGGCGGCGGCAGCGGTCCCCTGAACCACGCCTGGCAGCCGCAGCCGATGCAGCTGCTCGCACTCGAAAAATGACCGCCTCGCTGCCCGCCCACACCGCGCTGCTGGTTGCGGACCTGCTCGAATTCATCGCGCAGGGCGGCTGCACCGACGACGAGTTCGACGCCATGGCCGCGCGGCTTTTCGCGCACCAGGTCGCGCACAACGGCGCTTACCGGCGCTTCTGCCAGCGCCGCGGCATCACGCCGCGCCGCGTCAGCCGCTGGCAGGACATTCCTGCCGTGCCGATCGGCGCCTTCAAGGAGGCCACGCTCAGCTGCGAGCCGACCGAGGCCTGCGAGCGCGTCTTCATGACCAGCGGCACCACGCGCGCGGAGCTGGTAGGCCGCCACTGGCACCCCACCATGGCCGTGTGGGACGCTTCGATGCTGCGCAACTTCGCTCGGCGCTTCATGGCGGGCGAGGATTCGCGCATCCCGATGGCGGTGCTGTTTCCGCCCGAATCGGAGCTTGCCAACTCTTCGCTCGCGCGCTATCTGTCGCAGGCGGTGCGGCACTTCGGAAGCGCCGGCAGCGCCTGGTTCGTGACCACCGCCGGCATGGACACGCCCGGCCTGCTGGCGCGCCTGCGCCAGGCCGAGCGCAGCGGCGAGGCTTTCGCCGTGCTGGGGGCGAGTTACAGCTTCGTGCACCTGCTGGACACACTTGCGGCCTCCGGCGAGCGCCTGCGGCTGCCGGCCGGCAGCCGCATCCTCGACACCGGCGGCATGAAGGGCCGCTCGCGCGAGGTGCCGCCGGCGCAGTTCTACGAAGCACTCGCCGATCGCCTGGGCGTGCCGCGCGAACGCTGCATCAACATGTACGGCATGACCGAGCTGAGCACACAGTTCTACGACGCGGGCAACGCGGTGCTGCCCTCGGTCAAGTCGGGCCCGCACTGGATCCGCTCGCGCGTCGTCGATCCGCTCAGCGGCGCGCAGCTGCCGGCCGGCACGCGCGGCATCCTGGTGCACTGCGATCTGGCCAGCTTCAACTCGGCCACCACCATCCTCACCGAAGACGTCGGCGTGGCGGTGGAGGGCGGCTTCCACCTGCTCGGGCGCGCCGAGGGCGCGCAGGCCAAAGGCTGCTCGCTCGCGGCCGAAGAATTCCTGCAGGCGAGCACGCCATGAGCACGCTCTGGAGCGCCGGCTACCTGCCGCCCGCGTTCGACCGCGACGCGGCGCAGTGGCAGCGGCTCGCATTCGACGGGGCCCGCGGCCCGCTGGTGGTGGAGGTCCCCACGCTCGCGCCGGCGCAGATGCAGGCGCTCGCCCGCTCGGTGCGCGACGCGGGGCGAGCGCATTTGAAACCGCTTCCGGTGTCGGCCATCGTCGCCGTCATCGACCGGGCGGTCGCCCGCTTGCTCGATGCCGACGATCCGCTGCGCCGCGAGGCCGATGCGCTGCTGCCCCGCGTCACCGGGCTCGATGCAGAGATGGTGAAGCTCGCCCTCACGTCGTACCTGCGCAGCTTCCGTGCACCGCAGCTGCACCGGTTCATCGCAGAGGACTTCTCCAATCCCAAGGTGCTCGACGAGTTCCAGCCGGCGGTGAAGGGCGGTGCGGTGCGCGCGCTCGGGCCCCGGCTGCTGGCGCACAGCTGGAGCGGCAACGTGCCGGGGCTGCCGCTGTGGAGCCTGGTCAGCGGCCTGCTGGTCAAGGCGCCGTCCATTGGCAAGCTGCCCAGCGACGAGCCGGTGTTCGCGTCGCTGTTCGCGCGCGTGCTGGCCGAGGTCCATCCGCCGCTGGCCGACTGCCTGGCCGTCGTCTGGTGGCGGGGCGGAGCGTCCGAGCCGGCCGCCACGCTGTACCGCGAGGCCGACGCGGTGCTCGCCTACGGCGGCAGCGCCGCCGTCGAGCAGGTGCGCGCACAGGTGCCCGCCGCCACCCGCTTCCTGCACTTCGGCCACAAGCTCGGCGTTGCTTTCGTCGGCCGCCGTGCGCTGGACACGCTGCGCGCGCCGGCGACCGCCCGCGACGCGGCCCACGACATCGCGCGCCATGACCAGCAGGGCTGCTATGCGCCGCACGTCTTCTACGTCGAGCGAGGTGCGCGGGTTGCACCGCGCGAGTTCGCACAGTACCTCGCCGCCGCACTGGCGAGCGTCGAGCACCGACACCCGCGACGCCCGCTGGCGTTCGAGGAAGCCGGCGCCGTCGCCGGCTGGCGCCATGCGGCCGAGCTGCGGGCACTGTCCGACGCGGGCGAGCACGACGATGCCGCTGCGCTGATCGGCGACGAGCAGGCGGCCTGGTCCGTGGCCTACTCGCCCCGGCTGCTGCCGCTGGCGCCCACGGCCGGTCTGCGCTGCGTGCAGGTGATCGCCGTCGATCGGCTGGAAGACGCGGTGGACTGGCTCGCACCCCACGCGCAGGTGCTGCAGACCGCCGCCGTCGCGGTGGAGCCGGCGGCGCTCTACGGCCTCTCGGAGCGGCTCGCCGCGGTGGGCGTGACCCGCATCTGCGCCCTCGGCGCGACCAGCGCCCCGGAGGCGGGCTGGCACCACGATGGCCGCTTCAACCTGCTCGATCTCGTGCGCATGGCCGAGATCGAGCAGTCGGCCGAACGCGCCGCCGAGCCGCTGGCGCCCTATGCGCAGGAGCAGGCGCCATGAGCTTCCTCAGGCTGCAGGGTGTGGACTACGGCGTGCCGGGCTGGCCGCGCCTGTTGCAGGGGATCGATCTCGCGCTCGACGCCGGAGAAATCCACTGCGTCGTCGGCCGCAGCGGTTGCGGCAAGACCACGCTGCTGAAGCTGGCGGCCGGGCTGGTCGCGCCGACGGCAGGCGAGGTGCGGCTGCGCGGGCATCCGCCGGCGGCGGGCCGCGCCGATGTCGGCTTCGTGTTCCAGTCGCCCACGCTGCTGGAGTGGCAGCGCGCGATCGACAACGTGCTGCTGCCGGTGTCGCTGCAGCGCAAACCACTGCCCGCCGATACGGAGCGGGCCGCCGCGCTGCTCGCGCAGCTGGGCCTGGGCGACCACACGAGGCACTACCCGCGCCAGCTCTCGGGCGGCCAGCAAAGCCGCGTGGCGCTGGCGCGCGCGCTGGTGCTGCGCCCGGCGCTGCTGCTGCTGGACGAGCCCTTCGCGGCGCTCGACGCCATCACGCGCGAGGAGCTCCAGCGCGACCTGCTCAGGATGTGCGGCGACCAGGGCACCACCGTGCTCTTTGTCACGCACGACATTGCCGAGGCGGTGTTCCTCGCCGACCGCGTGTCGGTCATGGCGGCCGGGCGCATCGTGCGCCGCCTCGCCGTCGATCTTCCCCGCCCCCGTGCCACGGCGCTGCGCGACGACCCGGCCTTCGCGCGCCACAGCACGGCGCTGCGCGCCGCCATGGACGCGCCGCAGGAGCTTGCGGCATGAGCCGCAGCGCACGCCGCATGGGACTGGCGTCCCTCGCGCTCCTGGCCGCGCTGCTGCTGGCCTGGGAGTGGGCGGCGCGCAGCCTCGGCCTGTCGGCGCTGGTCCTGCCGGCGCCATCGCGGGTGGTGCAGGCGCTGCAGGCGGGGCTCGCCTCGGGCTATTTCTGGCCCCACCTGCGCGCCACGGCGCTGGCCCTGCTGCTGGGCGTGGTGCTGGGCTGCGGCATCGGCTTCGCGGCCGGCATCGCCATGGCCGAATCGCGGTGGCTGCGGGCGCTCTTCATGCCGTACGTGGTGGTGAGCCAGGTCGTGCCCAAGCTGGCGCTCATGCCGTTGTTCATCCTGTGGTTCGGCTTCGGGCTGACCTCCACGGTGGTCATCACCGCACTGATCTGTTTTTTCCCGCTGCTCGAGACCACGCTCACGAGCTTGCGCCAGGTGCCGCCGGAGCGGCTGGAGCTGTTTCGCATGCTGGGCGCGAGTCGCGCTCAGGTGCTCTGGCGGCTCAAGCTGCCCACCGGGCTGCCGGGCATCCTCGCCGGCCTGCGGGTCGCCGTGATGCTGGCGCTGGTGGGTGCCGTCGTGGGTGAGTTCATGGGGGCGAGCCAGGGGCTCGGTGCGCTGGTCATCGCTGCGCAGGGGACCATGGACACCCCCCTGATGTTCGCCGTGCTGGTGCTGATCGCGCTGCTCGGCATGTGTGCCTACCAGGCCACCCTGCTGCTCGAGCGCTGGCTCCTGCGGCCCTACGCACCGGTTTCATGAAACCCGCACAAGGAGAAAACGAGATGCACCACGCCAAGCCCACCCGTCGCGCGCTACTGCGCATCGCTGCGCTCTCCGCGGCCGCCGCGCTGTCGTCGGCGGCAAAGGCGCAGGCGCCCGCCGGCTCGCTGGAGAAGGTCACCGTCGCCGGATGGAGCAAGCCCATCACCGAGGTCATGCCGCTGCTGGTCGAGGAGGACAAGGGCTTCTACCGCGCACAGGGCGTCGCGCTGTCGTACGTGCCCGGCGCGGGCGGCGGCGACGCGATCCGCAACATCCTCAGCGGCCAGGCGGACGTGGCCTTCACCGACCCGGGCTCGCTCTTCGCCGCGCTCGACAAGGGGGAGAAGCTGCGCGCCATCTACGACATCTATCCCCAGAACGTCTTCAACGTGGTGGCCCTGAAATCCAGCGGCATCACGCGTGCGGCCGACCTCAAGGGCAAGCGCATCGGCGTCTACAGCCTGGCCAGCGGCACGCGGCAGAACCTGCTGGTGCTGCTGCAGCAGGCGGGCCTGAAGGAGAGCGACGTCACCATCGTGGTCACCGGGCTGCTCAATTTCGCGCCGCTGCTGCAGGGCCAGGTGCACGCCACCGCGGCGACCGACACCGGACTGGCCATCGGCCGCCGGCGCGGGCTGGGCGAGGTGAACGTGATCGAGGTGCGCGACGCGCTGAATGTCTCGAGCGACCTCTTCGTGGTGCGCGACGAGGTGTTCCGCCAGCGCAAGGCGGCGCTCGTGCGCTTCCTGCGGGCCTACCGCGACGCCGCGGCCTGGATGATCGCGCAGCCCGAAGACGCGGCCCGGCTGGCCGCGCGCCGCGCCATCGACGGCAGCGACCCGGCCCTGGCCCTGGACATCGTGCGCCTGCGCAACGCATCCACCGTCTCGCCCCGCACGCAGCGCGAGGGCCTGGGGGCGATGGACCTGGCCTCGCTGCAGGCAGCGGCCGACACCTACCACCGGCTCGGGCTGATCCAGCGGCCGCTGAACATGGCCGAAGTCGTGCGCGCCGACCTGCTGCCGGGCCACTGACATGCAGCCAGGGGAGGGCGCAGGCATGGACTTTTCGGGCAAGGTGGTGCTGGTCACCGGGGCCGGGCGCGGTATCGGCGCGGCCCTGGCGCGGGCCTTCGCGGCACGCGGTGCGGCGGTGGCGGTGAACTACTTGCGCCGCGAAGCGACGGCACGCGCCGTGGCAGACGAGTGCCGGGCCGCGGGCGGCGATGGCGTGGCCCTGCAGGCCGACGTCAACGATGCAGGCGAGGCGGCAGCGCTGGTCGAGCGCACGGTGGCGGAGTTCGGACGCATCGACGTCCTGGTGAACAACGCCCTCGCACCCTACGCCTTCGATCCGGAGCAGCGCAAACGCTTCGGCGAACTCGCCTGGGCCGACTACCAGCAGCAGTTCGACGGTGCCGTGGGCGCCGCGTTCCACACCTGCCGGGCCGTGCTGCCGCACCTGCGCCAGCGCGCGCAGGGCGCCATCGTCAACCTCGTGAGCAACCTGGTCGAGCACCCGCTCGTTCCGTACCACGACTACACCACCGCCAAGTCGGCGCTGGTCGGCTTCAGCCGCAACCTGGCGGCCGAGGTCGGGCCGTTGGGCGTGCGCGTGAACTGCGTCGCGCCGGGGCTCGTCTACCCGACCGAATCCAGCGCCGGCACCCGCGCCGCTTTTCGCGATGCCGTCGCCGCCGCGACGCCGTTGCGCCGGATCGCTCGCCCCGAGGACATCGCCGGGCCGGTGCTGTTCCTGGCCAGCGAATGGAGCGGCTTCATGACCGGCCAGGTGCTGTTCGTCGATGGCGGCCTGGTGATGAGGTGAACCGCATGTCCGATTTTTCTTCCGCCCCCGATCTCGATCTGCTGCCACCCGGCGCCGCCGCCGCTGCGGTGCCCGCGCTGGCCGCCGCGCGGCGAGCGGGCGCACGCACCGTGTGCGTGCTCGACGTGCCGCAGCCGGACGGCACCCGACTGCATTGGCTCGACACGGTGCATGCCCGCGGCTGGCTCAGCAGCGAGTCCCGCATCAACGACATCGCCAGCAGCGGCCACGGCAGCCACAGCAACAACAGCGGCCACAGCAGCAGCGCCGGCAGCGCCGGCAGCGGCAGCGGCAGCGGCGCAAACCCTGTTGGCGCAGTCGATCGCGGGACCGCCAGCCGGCCCGAAGCCCACGACGTTCACGGCACGCGCGGTGCGGCGAGCGAGCGCGGCGACCGCTTCCGGCGCGCGTTCGGCGAGGCGCGCGCGCGCGGCTTCGTCGGCGCCGACTCGGCGATCCTCGCGGTGCTTGCGCTGGACGGCGCACTGCCGCGCCTGTCGTGGTCGGAGGCGCCGGTGTTCGCCGTTGCCGCGGCGGTGGCCGGCGAGCGCAAACCGCTCGGCATCTACGCCCTGCTCGAGAGCGCGGCGCGGCTGCGCGAGGTGCTCGCGGCCGGCGTGTCTACCGTGCAGCTGCGCATCAAGGCGCCGCCGCAGCCGGACGATGCCTGGCGCGCCCGGCTGCGCGAGGCGCTGCAGGACGGCATCGTTGCCGCGCAGCAGGCAGGCGCCGAACTCTTCGTGAACGACCACTGGCAGGAGGCTCTGGCACTCGGCGCCCCGGGCGTCCACCTCGGCCAGGAAGACCTGCTCGCGCTGGGCGACGCGGGGCGCGCCGCGCTGCTGGGCAGCGGTGTGGCGCTGGGCGTGAGTTCGCACAGCCTCTGGGAACTGTGCCGCGCACGCGCACTGGCGCCGCGCTACATCGCCTGCGGTCCGGTGTGGCCCACCACGACCAAGGACATGCCCTGGGTGCCGCAGGGGCTGGACAACCTGGCCTGGTGGTGCCGGATGGCGCAGGCGCCGGTCGTGGCCATCGGCGGCATCCTCACGCCCGAGCAGGTGCGCGAAGCCGCCGCCTGCGGTGCCGACGGCGTGTGCGTGGTGCGTGGCCTGGGCGACGCCCCCGCCCGCGTGCTGCCCGCGTTGCAGGCGGCCTTCGCGCAGGGGCGCGCTGCGGTGCCGACCCACGCTGCAGCGCCCGGCGGGCCGCACCCGACGCTGCCGGTGGAGTGACCATGGCGCTGCACTCACCAGCCACTCCCCGCAGCGCCGTTGCCGGGGCCGGATTGCTCGGGCGGCTGCTCGCCTGGCAGCTCGCCCGACGCGGCCACCACGTCGAGGTGTTCGACCCCGCTGCGGGGCCCGACGCACGCGGCGCGGCCGGCTGGACCGCCGCCGGCATGCTCAGCCCCGTGGCCGAGCTGGAGTGCGCCGACGAGCAGGTGTACGCGCTGGGCCTGCGCTCGATGGCGCTGTGGCCGCGCATCGCAGCCGACATCGGCGCGCCGCTGGGCCTGCGCTTCGAGGGCAGCCTGCTGCTGGCCCATCGTGGCGACGAAGGGGCCGCGCGCCGCGTGGTCGATCTGCTTGCCGCGAAGGCGCCGGCCGGACACGGCCCCGAGCCGCTCGACGCCGCGCGGCTGCGCGCGCTCGAGCCCGGCGTGCAGCGCCTGCCGCATGCCTGGCTGCTGCCGGGCGAGGGGCAGATCGACACCGTGCTCGCCATGCAGGCGCTGGCCGAGGCGGCCGCGGCCGCGGGCGCGCGTTTCCACTGGGGCTGCACCGTGGAGCGCGTCGGCCCGGGCTGGCTGGAGACGCAGGGGCGCCGCATCGAGGCCGACCGGGTCTTCGACGTGCGCGGCACCGGCGCCAGGCCGCAGCTGCCGGTGCGCGGCGTACGCGGCGAGATCGTGCACCTGTACGCCCCCGGGCTCGTGCTGCACCGGCCGCTGCGGCTGCTGCACCCGCGCCACCGGGTCTACATCGTTCCTCGCGCCGGTGAGCGCGTGCTGGTGGGCGCGAGCGAGATCGAGAGCGAGGACCGCTCGCCCATTTCGCTGCGCAGCACCGTCGAGCTCCTCACCGCCGCGCACAGCGTGCTGCCGGCACTGGCCGAGGCGCGCATCGTGCACACCGAAACCAACCTGCGGCCGGCCCTGCCGCACAACCTGCCCGAGCTGCACCGGGCGCCTGGGCTGACGCAGATCAACGGCCTGTTCCGCCACGGCTGGCTCATCGGGCCCGCGCTGGTCGAGCAGGCGCTGTCGGCCGATTCGCAGCACACCTCCATCTCAGACGAGCCACTGTCATGACCACCATCACGCTCAACGGCGAAGTACGCGAAGTGCCCGAGGGCAGCAGCCTCGAGGAGCTCGTCGCCGCCATCGCGGACGCGCCGCAGGCTCTCGCCACCGCCGTCAACCAGCAGTTCGTTCCCCGACAGCAGCGCGCCGCCTGCGTGCTGCGCGAGGGGGACGACGTGTTCACGTTCCAACCCATCACCGGAGGCTGACCATGCCTTTTTCCATTGGCGGCGCCACGTTGGACAGCCGCTTCTTCCTCGGCACCGCGGGCTATCCCTCGCCCGCCGTCCTGCGCGAGGCGATAGAAGCCTCGGGCACGCAGGTGGTCACCGTCGGCCTCAAGCGCCAGCTGGCCGGCGACGGCCAGCCCAACGATTTCCTGCGCATGGTGCGTGACAGCGGCGCGCGCCTGCTGCCCAACACCGCCGGCTGCCGCAGCGCGCAGGAGGCCATCACGCTCGCGCGCATGGCGCGCGAGCTGTTCGACACGCCATGGATCAAGCTCGAAGTGGTGGGCGACGAGCACACCCTGCAGCCCGATCCGTTCGAGCTGGTCGAAGCCGCGGCCACGCTGGCCCGCGAGGGCTTCGAAGTCTTTCCCTACTGCACCGACGACCTGGTGAGCTGCCAGCGCCTGCTCGACGCCGGCTGCCGCATCCTCATGCCCTGGGGCGCGCCCATCGGCTCGGGCCAGGGCCTGCTCAACCCCTCGGCCCTGCGCACGCTGCGTGCGCGCCTGCCCGACGTTCCGCTGATCGTCGATGCCGGCATCGGCTCGCCGCGCGATGCAGTGCAGGCCATGGAGCTGGGCTTCGACGGCATCCTCCTGAACAGCGCGGTGGCGCAGGCACGCGATCCGGTCGCCATGGCCCGCGCCTTCCGGCTGGCGGTGGAGGCCGGCAGGCTCGCCTGGGAGGCCGGCATCATGGCCCGCCAGGACATGGCGGTGCCCACGACGCCGGTGACCGGCCGGCCTTTCGTGCTGTAGCGCGATGCGTCGGGGCGTGAAGGCCGGGTGGCGGGACGCTGCTGCCCATAGTCGGGGCGTGGCGATGCACAGGCTGCTCCACCCCGCGCCGCGCGCATCGTGCCGTGGGGGCACGCATGCGCCGGCGGCTTGGTCGCTGCGGTGGCGGCGCCGTCGCGTCGTGGTGCGGGCGTGGGCATGGGCATGGGCGTGGGCATGGGCATGGGCATGGGCATGGGCCGCACCACCGATGCCTGCGGCCGCTGCCCCGGCAGCCCGCCGGTGGGCTGCCGGAGGTGTCCGATGAGTGCACAGGACCTGCCGACCGCGCCCGAGCGCCTCACCCTGCGCGAGGCGTTTCCCTTCTGGCTCAAGCTGGGCTTCATCAGCTTCGGTGGACCGGCGGGGCAGATCGCGGTCATGCACGAAGAACTCGTCGAGCGGCGGCGCTGGATCTCCGAGCGCCGCTTCCTGCATGCGCTGAACTACTGCATGCTGCTGCCCGGCCCGGAAGCGCAGCAGCTCGCCACCTACATCGGCTGGCTGCTGCACCGGACCTGGGGCGGCATCGTGGCTGGCGGCCTGTTCGTGCTGCCTTCGCTGTTCATCCTCATCGCGCTGTCGTGGGTCTACCTCGCGTTCGGGCACGTCGCGGCCGTGGCGGGGCTGTTCTACGGCATCAAGCCCGCCGTGACGGCGCTGGTGGCACACGCCGCGTTCCGCATCGGCTCACGCACCCTCAGGAACCCCTGGCTGTGGGGCATCGCGGCGGCCGCGTTCATCGCCATCTTCGCCTTCAACCTTCCGTTCCCGCTGATCGTCCTCGGGGCCGCCGCGGCGGGGGCGATCGGCGGCCGCTGGGCGCCCGCGAGCTTCCAGTCGGGCGCGGGCCACGCGGGCGCCATCAAGGAGAGCGGCCCTGCGGTCGTCGATGACCACACCCCCACGCCGCCGCATGCGCGGTTCGCCTGGAAGCGGGCCTGCGCGGTGCTGGCGGTATTCGTCGCGCTGTGGGCCGTGGCGCTTGGCGCGCTGACCGCCGCGGCCGGCTGGCACGCGGTGCTCACCCAGATGGGGTGGTTCTTCACCAAGGCCGCGCTCCTGACATTCGGCGGTGCCTACGCCGTGCTGCCCTACGTCTACCAGGGCGCCGTGGACCACCACCAGTGGCTCACCGGGCCGCAGATGATCGACGGCCTGGCACTGGGAGAAACCACGCCCGGTCCGCTGATCATGGTGGTCGCATTCGTCGGCTTCGTCGGCGGCTGGACCAAGGCGATCTTCGGCCCCGATGCGCTGTTCCTCGCCGGTGCCGTCGCCGCGACCGTGGTCACCTTCTTCACCTTCCTGCCGTCCTTCCTCTTCATCCTGCTCGGCGGGCCGCTGATCGAGTCCACCCACGGCAAGCTGAAGTTCACGTCGCCGCTGGTGGGCATCACGGCGGCAGTCGTCGGCGTGATCGTGAACCTGGCGGTGTTTTTCGCCTTCCATGTCCTCTGGCCGCAGGGACTCGCAGGGCGTTTCGACTGGGTGTCCGCCGCCATCGGCATCGCCGCCGCGGCGGCGCTGTTCCGTTTCCAGGCCGGCGTCATCACGGTGGTGCTGGGCAGCGGCCTCGTAGGCCTTGCGCTGCGGCTCACCGGCCTGGCGTGAGTGCACGGACCGTGTGCGGGATCCGCTATCAGGAAACCCGCGTTCGCACCATGAGAGGCCTGCGCACCGCCCCCGATCCGCGTGCGTGCGCTTATCCTGCCGGCATGCAGCAACACGGGCCGCAGGCCTCCGCGGACGCGACTGATCGGCGCACCACGGTCGCGCTGATTGCGCACGACCGGAAGAAGGACGCGATCGTCGCCCTGGCGCACGAGTTTCGTGCGGTGCTGGCGCGCTGCAGCCTGTGTGCCACCGGAACCACTGGCGCCCGGCTGGTCCAAGAGGTCGGGCTGGAAGTCGAGCTGCTGCTGAGCGGCCCGTTGGGCGGTGACCTGCAGATCGGGGCGCGCCTGGCCATGGGCGGCGTGGACCTGGTGGTGTTCCTGCGCGACCCGATGACGCCCCAGCCCCACGAGCCGGACATCAATGCGCTGGTGCGCGCCTGCGACGTGCACGACATCCCCTGCGCCACCAACGCCCGCTCGGCGCGCATGCTGCTGCGCCAGCTCGCCGCACAGCTGGATGGGGCGCACGAGGCGCAGCCCGGCGCGCAGGGCACGTAAGGGCCGGCGCGGGCGCGATACCGTACGCATCGCTCGTGTCGGCGCGGCTGCGCCCGCGACGCGCGCGACGGGCAGCGGTCACCGTGCGGCCGGCAGTTCCAGCGCGACCAGCCGCCACGTTGCGAAGCCGCTGCGCTCGAACACGAATGCCACCTCCTCGTCAGGATGCCGGGGACCAGGTCGCTCCTCGGCCGTCTTCGGTTCGGCAGGCGGTGGTGGCCGTGGCCGCACGAGGACACGGTCGGTTCCGTGACGCTCGATGCGCCACCGCGGGATCGCATCCGGCTCCGAGGGCTGGGCCGACGGCGGCTGCTGCTGTGGTTGTGCCTGGGCCGGCGCGCCGCGCCCGCCGCGGGCTTCCTGCCCCGGCGTCACCACCACCCCGGTGCGCAGCGCGAGCATCACGAACTCCGGCCGGACCATGGCGTCCACGACCGGATTGACCATCGCCAGCCCGAGGGACTGGCCCAGACCGGCGAAAGGGTTGCTGCCCGGCGTGTGCGACATCGACGCCGCCACGCGGGCCGCGAGCTGGGCCTTGAGACTTTCGCGCAGGCGCGGGTAATCGACGCGTGCGTTGAAGCCGGCGTCGTCCTGCTGCTGTGCGGCCTGGGCCATCTGGCGCAGCGTCCACAGGGGAGACCACCACCACACGGCCGCTAGCAGCAGCAGCGCCGCGATGGCGAGCAAGGCGGCCACCGCCGGGGCGCGGCGCCGGCGGTGCGGGGGCTGTGGTGTGGGCGCCATGGAGGCAAAGGGCAATCGGCGTGCCAGAGCGCGATCGGCGTGCCGCGGTTCGCAGCGGTCGCCGGGGCACCGAGGCACCGGACAGGATCGAAGAGATAGCGGCGGGCGCCCTCAGGCGCCCCGGCACGGGCTTACTTGGTGCCGAAGATGCGGTCGCCGGCGTCGCCCAGGCCGGGGCGGATGTAGCCGTGTTCGTCGAGCTCGCGGTCGATGGCGGCGGTGTAGATCGGCACGTCGGGATGGGCGGCCTGCATCGCCGCGAGGCCCTCCGGGCAGGTCAGCAGGCAGACGAACTTGATCGATTTGGGCCGCAGCTCCTTGAGCCGCTCGACCGCCGCGATGGCCGAGTTGCCGGTCGCGAGCATCGGATCGACCACGACCACGTCGCGCTCGTGCATCTCCTGCGGCATCTTGAAGTAGTACTCGACCGCGGTGAGGGTCTTGGGGTCGCGGTACAGGCCGATGTGGCCGACGCGCGCGCCGGGCACGACGCTCAGCATGCCGTCGAGGATGCCGGTGCCGGCCCGCAGGATGGAGACGAACACCAGCTTCTTGCCGTCGATCATGCGCGCCGTGGTTTTCTCCAGCGGCGTCTCCACCTCGACTTCCTGGGTCGGCACGTCGCGGGTGACTTCATAGGTCATCAGCATGGCCAACTCGTTGAGCAGGCGGCGGAAGCTGTTGGTGGACGCCTCCTTCTTGCGCATCAGGGTGAGCTTGTGCTGCACCAGGGGATGGTCGATGAGGTGGACCTTGCTCAAGATGGCGTTTCCTTTTTTTGTGGGGATCACGCGAGTCTAGAAGACCGTGCCGTCGCTCTCGACGCGCAGGGGCGGCAGCCCGCCCCGCAGGCGCTGCGCGAGCTCGCGCCCGGCACTCCAGGTGCCGCCCTCGAGGATGCTGCCCAGGGGCAGGTGGGCGGCATCGGTGTGCATCAGCGCGCGCACCTTTTCGGCGAGCTCGTCCAGCAGGGCGACGGTGAGCGCGCGCCACTCGACGATGACCTCGTCGCCCGGGCGCCAGACCTGCGCCGCCGCGTGGCTGTCGCGCAGCCGCAGCACGCCCGAATCGATCAGCAGGCCGCCGTTGCGGTATTCGGGCAGCGCGGTGAGCCGTTCGGTGCCGCGCACGTTCACGCCCACCCAGGCGAAAGGCTCGAGCAGCGAATAGGTCATCCATTGCGTGAGCTTGTGGAAGGGCACCCAGCCGTCGCTCGCGCCTTCGCCGCGCACGGCCGGATGGCGCCAGCAGTCTCCCAGCGGCACGCCGCCGATCTGGTTGCCGGCGGGCCAGATGTCCGAGAGCGACAGCAGCAGTTGCGACAGGATTTCGTGGGCATCGACGTCGGCCGTGTGCGGGATGTCCGGGCCGACGGGGCCGACGATCACGTCGAAGATGGCGCCCGGGCGGCCGGCTTCGCCGAAGACCTCGCCACGCTCCGACAGGATCTCGCCCAGCCGGCGCAGCAGGACCGCGCGGCCTTCCAGGCCCACCAGCGGGTTCGATTCGCTCACCTGCAGGGCCTCTGCCAGGTCTTCGGTCGCAAGACTGCGCAGCCCCTCGGAATCGACCTGCAGCGGGTGATTGGTGTCGCTCGAGAACAGCCCGGCGATGAATGCGTGGTAGCTGGCGACGGCGAGGCCTTCCGAGCGGGTGAAGGTCTTTCCGGAGGCGGACTCGACCCATTTCCAGTCGGGGCCGGCGCCCGCGTCGAGCAGCACGCTCACGACGGCGAGATCGATCATGGCGTGGGCACGCTGTGGTGCGTTCATGCCTTGCAGGAGGTGGGTGAGTTCGGCCTTGCGGTCGATGCCGCCCGCCTCGAAATGGCGCCAGCGGCTGTGCAGCGGGATGGTGCCGCGGCCGAAGCGTTTGCGCGTGGTGTCCGCCACCAGCCGCGCGGCATCGTCGAGCGCCTCGTCGTGCACCGCGAACCAGCCGCCGCCGCCCCGCGCACGCGCCAGCAGCTGGCCGCAGCGCGCGCGCACGGCGAGCGTGGTGCGCAGCTCGGCGGCCGCCGACTCGCCGTTCGCGCGTTCGTGCACGAAGGTGTCGCTCACTCGAGGCCCCTGCCGCGCGTCTGCTTCAGTCCGACGGCGTCGGGTACGGTGCCGGGCGTGAAGTAGCCGGCCGCCATCTTGGCCATCATCTCCACCTGCGCATCGGCCGGAATGAGGTCCTCGGGGATGTTCACGCGCTCGCCGACCTCGATGCCCGAGCTGGTGATGGCGTCGAACTTCATGTTGCTCATGGACACCAGCCGGTGGATCTTGCGGATGCCCAACCAGTGCAGTACGTCGGGCATGAGCTCCTGGAAGCGCATGTCCTGCACGCCGGCCACGCATTCCGTGCGTGCGAAGTACTGGTCGGCCGTGTCGCCGCCGACCTGGCGCTTGCGCGCGTTGTAGACCAGGAATTTGGTGACTTCGCCCAGCGCGCGGCCCTCCTTGCGGGAATAGGCGACCAGGCCGACGCCGCCGCGCCCGCCAGCTTCGAGCGGCTGCGCCCCGCGGATGCACTCTTCGATGGCATGGGTGAGATAGGGGCGGCAGGTGCAGATGTCGGAGCCGAACACGTCAGAGCCGTTGCACTCGTCGTGCACCCGGGCGGTGAGCTCCACCTCGGGGTTCGCCAGGTCGCGCGGCTCACCGAAGATGTAGATGGTCTGGCCGCCGATGGGAGGCAGGAACACCTCGAGGTCGCTGCGCGTCACCAGCTCGGGGTACATGCCCCCCGTTTCTTCGAACAGCACGCGGCGCAGGTCGGCTTCGGAGCAGCCGAAACGCCGCGCCACGCCGGGCAGCCACCACACCGGTTCGATGGCGGCCTTCGTCACCAGCGCCGCGCCGTTGGCAGTGAGCAGCCGGCCGTCGGGCTTGAGGCGGCCCTTGTGCAGCGCTTCGATGACTTCCGGCAGGATGACGTGCGCCTTGGTGACGGCGATGGTGGGGCGGATGTCCTGGCCCGCGGCGATCTCCTCGGCGAAGGCCGCGGCCACCGTGGCGCCCCAGGGGTCGAGGCTCACGATGCGCTGCGGATCGCTCCACTGCGGGTAGGGGCCGATGGCATCGGTGGGGGCCGTGTTGGTGAGGTCGGCGCGGTGGCTGCGGTCCAGGGCGCCGGCGGCCACGGCCAGGGCGCGGTACACGCTGTAGGAGCCGCTGTGGGTGCCGATGACGTTGCGGTGTCCGCGCTGGATGGTGGTGCCGACCACCGGCCCGCGTTCGGCGGGCGTCGCAGCACCCCAGCGTATGGGGAAGGCTCCCGATCCCCCGCTGTGCGAAGTGAGGCGAATGTGGCGCGGCACGGTGGCGTCGGTGGACATCTCAGGCGCTCGAAGAGGTAAAAAACCAATGTACCGCAGGACGCTCCTGCGCATGGGCCACGGGTCTCGGGGTTTCTCCCCGGCCGTGGGGCCAGCCCCACGGGTGTGCGGGAATGGCAGGGGAGGCTGCGCGCACCGGCCGGCGAGGTGTCGCGGCATCACTACGGTGGTTCGCTGCACGCGTGCAGGCGCAGGGCTCCCGCAGAAGGGTCGTGCCTGGCTGCTGCTGCGTGGATCGGCGCAGTGCGTGGACCGTGCGGCACCCTGACTCGGTATCTGCCGCCACCTTGCGCCGCTCAGGAATGCAGCGCGCGAGGCTCAGCGCTTCCTGCCGCCCAGGAGGCTTCCGAGCACGCCGCGGATGATCTCGCGCCCGACGGTGCTGCCGATGGTGCGCACGGCCGACTTGGCCATCATCTCGGCCAGCCCTTCGCGGCGGCCGCCGCGCGGACCTGTCGAGCCGAACAGCACGTCGCCCAGGCCGCCCATGGAGCCGCCGGTCGCCTGATCGGTCGCGCCCCCGCCCGCCGATGAGCCGGGCGGCGGCGCCTGGTCGGCGCGCGCCCTGAGCTGCTCGTGAGCCGATTCCCGGTCCTGCGTTTTCTCGTACGTGCCCGCGACCAGCGAGGCGCCCAGCAGCGCCTGGCGCTGGGCCGCGGTGATCGGCCCGAGCTGGCTGCCAGGCGGCAGCACATAGGCACGCTCGGTTTCGCTGGGTCGGCCCTTCGCATCGAGCAGGCTGACCAGCGCCTCGCCCACCGCAAGCTCGGTGATGGCGGCCTCCACGTCGAGTCCGGCCTTCGGGCGCATGGTCTGCGCCGTGGCCTTGACGGCTTTTTGGTCGCGCGGCGTGAAGGCGCGCAGGGCGTGCTGCACGCGGTTGCCGAGCTGGGCCAGCACCGTGTCCGGGATGTCCAGCGGGTTTTGCGTCACGAAGTACACGCCGACGCCCTTGGAGCGCACCAGCCGCACCACCAGCTCGATGCGCTCGACCAGCACCTTGGGCGCGTCGGCAAAGAGCAGGTGCGCCTCGTCGAAGAAGAACACCAGCTTGGGCTTTTCCGGGTCGCCGACTTCGGGCAGCAGCTCGAACAGCTCGGACAGCAGCCACAGCAGGAAGGTGGCGTACAGGCGCGGCGAATTCATGAGCTTGTCGGCGGCCAGGACGTTGACCACGCCCTGGCCGTCCACGGTCTGCATGAGATCGTTGATGTCGAGCATGGGCTCGCCGAAGAAGCGGTCGCCGCCCTGCGACTCGATCTGCAGCAGCCCGCGCTGGATCGCCCCGACGCTGGCGGCGCTCACGTTGCCGAACTCGGTGGTGAACTGCTTGGCGTTCTCGCCCACGTACTGCAGCATGGATCGCAGGTCCTTCAGGTCCAGCAGCAGCATGCCCTGGGCGTCGGCGATGCGAAAGACGATCTGCAGCACGCCGACCTGCGTCTCGTTGAGGTTGAGCATGCGGCCCAGCAGCAGCGGGCCCATGTCGGAGACGGTGGCGCGCACCGGGTGGCCCTGCTCGCCGAAGACGTCCCACAAGGTGACGGGGCAGGCGCGTGATTCGGGCGGCTGCAACCCGCGTTCGGCCAGCACCGCGGCCAGCTTGGGCGGTATCTGTCCGGGCTGGCTGATGCCGGTGAGGTCGCCTTTGACGTCGGCCATGAACACCGGCACCCCGATGCGGCTGAAGCCTTCGGCCAGGGTCTGCAGGGTCACCGTCTTGCCCGTACCGGTGGCCCCGGTGATGAGTCCGTGGCGGTTTGCCAGGCCCGGCAGCAGCTGGCATTCGGTGGCGCGGTTGCGGGCGACGAGCAGGGGTTCGGCCATGGTGTGAAAAGTAGAATGCGGACTTCCGCGCAAGCCTAACGCACAACGCGCTCAAGAGAACCAAGGACGATTCCCGTGGCTGGACACAGTAAATGGGCCAACATTCAGCACCGCAAGGGGCGCCAGGACGAGAAGCGGGGCAAGGTCTGGACCCGCGTCATCCGCGAGATCATGGTCGCCGCGCGCCAGGGAGGCGGTGACCTCAGCGCCAATCCGCGACTGCGCCTGGCCGTGGACAAGGCCAAGGCCGCCAACATGCCGGCCGACACCGTCAAGCGCAACATCGACAAGGCCACGGGCAACCTCGAAGGCGTCCAGTACGAGGAAATCCGCTACGAAGGCTACGGCATCGGCGGCGCGGCCATCATCGTCGACACCATGACCGACAACAAGGTGCGCACCGTGGCGGAGGTGCGCCACGTCTTCAGCAAGTACGGCGGCAACATGGGCACCGAAGGCTCGGTCGCCTTCCAGTTCCGCCACGCCGGCCAGCTGATCCTGGCGCCCGGCATCGGCGAGGACCAGGTGATGGAGGTGGCCCTCGAGGCCGGCGCCGACGACGTCGTGGTCGGCGAGGACGGCTCCATCGAGGTGCTCACGGCACCCGCCGAATTCGAAGCCGTGAAGAACGCGATGGAAGCCGCAGGCCTGCAGCCCGCGGTGGCCGAGGTGACGATGCGGCCGGAGAATACGGTCGAGCTGGCGGGCGACGACGCCGCCCGCATGCAGAAGCTGCTCGACGCGCTCGAAGACCTGGACGACGTGCAGGACGTATTCCACAACGCGGATCTGCCCCAATGAAGGTGCTCGTCGTCGGCGGCGGCGGGCGCGAGCACGCGCTGGCCTGGAAGCTGTCCCAGTCCCCGCGCGTGTCCTCGGTGCACGTGGCGCCGGGCAACGGCGGTACCGAGCGCGACCCGCGCTTCGCGAACCTGCCCTTCACCGACATCGCCTGGCTGCGCAAGTGGGCGCTCGAGCAGAAGGTCGCCCTCACCGTGGTGGGGCCCGAGGCGCCGCTCGCCGCCGGCATCGTCGATGAGTTTCGGGCTGCCGGGCTGCGCGTGTTCGGGCCCACCCGGGCAGCGGCGCAGCTGGAGAGTTCGAAGGCCTTCTCCAAGGCTTTCATGCAGCGCCACGGCATTCCCACGGCGGCCTACGAAACCTTCTCCGATCCGGCGGCAGCGCACGCCTACGTCGATCGGCAGGGCGCGCCCATCGTGGTTAAGGCCGACGGCCTGGCCGCCGGCAAGGGCGTGGTGGTCGCCATGACCAGCGCCGAGGCCCACGAAGCCATCGATTTCATGCTGCTGGACAACGGCAACGCGCTCGACGTGACGCACAACGAGGGCGGCGCCCGCGTGGTGATCGAGGAATTCCTGCAGGGCGAGGAGGCCAGCTTCATCGTGCTGTGCGACGGCCGCAACGTCGCGGCGCTGGCCACCAGCCAGGACCACAAGCGCCTGCTCGATGGCGACCAGGGCCCCAACACGGGCGGCATGGGGGCGTACTCGCCCGCGCCGGTGGTCACCCCGGCGGTGCACGCGCGGGCCATGCGCGAAGTCATCCTGCCCACCATCCGCGGCATGGAAAAGGACGGCATCCCCTACACCGGCTTCCTGTACGCCGGGCTCATGATCGACGCGGCCGGCCAGGTGAAGACGCTCGAGTTCAACTGCCGCATGGGGGACCCGGAAACCCAGCCCATCCTGATGCGCCTGAAGACCGATCTCTTCGAGCTGCTGATGGCGGGCACTTCCGGCACGCTCGACCAGGTCGAGCTCGAATGGGACCGCCGCACGGCCCTGGGCGTGGTCATGGCCGCGGCCGGCTATCCGCTCAACCCGCGCAAGGGCGATGCCATCACGGGCATCCCCGACGAGGCCGCGGACGCCATGGTGTTCCATGCGGGAACCAGCCTCAAGGACGGGCAGCTGCTCACCTCCGGCGGGCGGGTGCTGTGCGTCACGACGCTGGCCGACAACGTGCGCCTCGCGCAGCAGCGTGCCTACGAGGTGGTGCACGGCATCAGCTTCGCGGGTGCGCAGTGGCGGCGCGACATCGGCCACCGTGGTGCGCGGGGCTGACGCGGTGGTGGCTTCGTCCGACGTGCGCGCCTGGCTGCTCGGCCTGCAGCAGCGCATCACCACCGCCTGCGCCGAGATCGACGGCAGCGAGTTCCTGTCCGACGCGTGGCGCAAGCCCGCCGGCGAACGCCTGCAAGGGGACGGCCTGACCATGATCCTGGAAGACGGCAGCGTCTTCGAGCGCGCCGGCTGCGGCTTCTCGCAGGTGAGCGGCCCGCAGCTGCCACCCTCGGCGACGCAGCACCGTCCCGAGCTGGCCGGGGCGCCGTTCGATGCCATGGGCGTCTCGCTGGTGTTCCACCCGCGCAATCCCTATGCGCCAACCGTGCACATGAACGTGCGCATGATCGCGGCCACGCCTGCGGGCGGCGAGGCGGTGTGCTGGTTCGGCGGCGGCATGGACCTCACCCCCTATTACGGCTTCGAGGAGGACGCGCGTCACTTCCACTCCGTGTGCCGCGATGCCTTGGCGCCATTTGGCGAAGACAAGTACCCGCGCTTCAAGCGTTGGTGCGACGAGTACTTCAGCCTCAAGCACCGCGGGGAGCAGCGCGGCATCGGCGGCGTCTTCTTCGACGACTTCTCCGAGCTGGGGCCCGAGCGCAGCTTCGCCATGCTGCGGTCGGTCGGCGACGCCTTCCTGCAGGCCTACCTGCCGATCCTGCAGCGCCGCAAGGACATGCCCTATGGCGAGCGCGAGCGTTCGTTCCAGCTGTTTCGGCGCGGCCGGTACGTGGAGTTCAACCTGGTGTGGGACCGCGGCACGCACTTCGGCCTGCAGTCGGGCGGACGCACCGAGTCGATCCTGATGTCCATGCCGCCGCTGGCGAGCTGGGCCTACCGCAGGCAGCCCGAAGCGGGTAGCCCCGAAGCGGCGCTCTACACCGATTTCATCGTGCCCCGGGAGTGGGTATGAGCGCGGCTGCGGCCGCCCCGCGCCGCATCGGCATGTTCGGCGGAGCTTTCGATCCGCCGCACCTCGCGCACGTGGCGCTGGCCCGGGCGGCCGTCGAGCAGCTGGCGCTGGACGAACTGCGTGTCTTTCCCACCGGGCAGGCGTGGCACAAGGCCCGCGCGTTGTCGGCCAACGCCGACCGCCTCGCGATGAGCCGGATCGCTTTCGCCGACGTGCCGCGCACCGTGGTCGATGCCCGCGAACTCGAGCGCAGCGGCCCCACCTACACGGTGGACACGCTGCGCGAGCTGCGCCGCGAGCACCCGCAGGCCGAGCTGCTGCTGGTCATCGGCGCCGACCAGGCCGAATCGCTGCACCTGTGGCACGACAGCGCCGAGATTGCCCGTCTCGCCACCATCGCCATCGCCGAGCGCGCCCGCCCGGCCATGGCGCCGGTCCCGTTCGACGCGTCGCAGGTGCCCGGGGGGCACTGGCGGCCCGTCGAGCTGCCGCCCATGCCCGTCAGCGCCACCGAAATCCGCGCGCGCGTCGCCCGCGCAGAGGGTATCGCCCACCTCGTGCCGGACGGCGTGGCACGCTATATTGACCAAAATCACCTTTACCGAACCACCTGATGAGCCAAGAAACCGCCGCCAAGAAAGACACCCAGCGCCTGCAGCGCGCCATCGTGGAGGGGCTGGAAGACGTCAAGGCGCAGGACATCCAGGTCTTCAATACCGAGCATCTGTCGCCGCTGTTCGAGCGGGTCATCGTCGCCTCGGGAAGCTCCAACCGACAGACGAAGGCGCTGGCCGCCAGCGTGCGCGACGCGGTGCGGGATGCGGGTTTCACCAAGCCGCGTGTGGAAGGCGAGGAGAACGGTGAATGGATCATCGTGGACTGCGGCGCGGCCGTCGCCCACATCATGCAGCCCGCCATCCGCAGCTACTACCACCTCGAGGAGATCTGGGGCGACAAGCCGGTGCGCCTGAAGCTCGGCGCGCCCAAGCCCGCCGCCGCACCAGCCAAGGCCGAAGCCAAACCGGCGCGCGCGGCCGCGGGCACCAGCCTGCGCCGCAGCAGCGCGGTGAAGACGGCCGAGGCTGAAGAAAAGCGTGCCGCCAGGAAGGCGCCTGCCAAGGGGGCGAAGAGCTCTGCCAAGACCGCCGGCAAGGGCGCGACGGCTGCCAGGACGGCGGGCAGAAGCGGTGCGGGCGCCGCGCCGGCGAAAGCGTCCGCCAAGGCGACGAGCAAGTCGCCGACGGCGAAGGCGCCGACTCGGGCTGCATCGTCGGCCGCCTCCAGGAAGGCTGCACCCGCGAAAAAGGCCGCGCCCGCGCGCTCGGCCGCTTCCAGCGCGGCGGGCGCCGCGAAGGAAGCCTCCGCCAAGAAGGCACCCGCCCGCAAGACGCCCGCCGCCAAGAAGTCCGCCGCCAAGAAGTCCGCATGAGGCTGTGCGTGGTGGCCGTCGGCCAGCGCATTCCCGACTGGGCGCAGGTGGCGTGGGACGACTACGCCAAGCGCTTCCCATCCGAGCTGAAGCTGGAGCTGCGCGCCGTCAAGACCGAGCCGCGCGCGTCCAGGACGCTCGAGGCTATCCATGCAGCCGAGCGCGAGCGCATCGAGGCACAGATCCCGAAGGGCGCGCGCGTGGTGGCCCTGGACGAGCGCGGCACCTCGTTGGGGACACAGGCGCTCGCCGGCAAGCTGCGCGAATGGCAGCTGGCCGGCGACGACGTCGCGCTGGTGATCGGCGGCCCGGACGGCTTGCAGCCCGAGTTCCGCCAGCGCGCGCACGAGCGCATCCGCTTGTCCGACCTCACCCTGCCGCATGCCATGGTGCGGGTGCTGCTGGTCGAGCAGTTGTATCGCGCCTGGTCCATCAACGCAGGACACCCCTACCACCGCGAATGACACGGCCCGCCTTCGTCTACCTGGCCTCGCAGAGCCCGCGCAGGCGCCAGCTGCTCGAGCAGATCGGCGTCGCCTACAAGCTGTTGCTGCCCGATCCCGAGGAAGACACCGAAGCGATCGAGGCCGTGCTACCCGGCGAGGGGCCGGCGCACTACGTGTGCCGCGTCACGCGGCTCAAGCTCGCAGCGGCACTGGTGCGGCTGCAGCGGCGGCATTTGCCGGCCGCCCCGGTGCTGTGCTCGGACACGACGGTCGCCCTCGGGCGGCGCATCTACGGCAAGCCGGTCGATGCGCAGGACGCCACGCGCATGCTGGGCGAACTCGCGGGCGCGACGCACCGCGTGCTCACCGCCGTGGTGGTGGGCGGGGCGGCCGGGGAGGGCGCGCGACAGCATGAGGCGCTGAGCATTTCGCGCGTCTGCTTCGAGGCCATGACGCGCCCGCAGATCGACGCCTACGTCGCCACCGGCGAGCCCATGGGCAAGGCCGGTGCCTATGCGATCCAGGGCCGCGCCGCGGTGCACGTGCGCCGCATCGCCGGCAGCTACTCTGGCATCATGGGCCTGCCGATGTACGAGACAGCGCAGGTGCTGCGCGCATCCGGCCTTCTGGAATGAACCCAATGGGCGTGCAGCAGGACATCCTGATCAACTGGTCGCCGCAGGAGACGCGGGTCGCCATCGTCGAGAACGGTGCGGTGCAGGAGCTGCACGTCGAACGCACACTCGAACGCGGCCTGGTCGGCAACATCTACCTGGGCAAGGTGGCGCGGGTGCTGCCGGGCATGCAGTCGGCGTTCATCGACATCGGCCTGGAACGCGCGGCCTTCCTGCACGTTGCCGATGTCTGGCAGCGACAGCCGGACGGCGAGCCGCCCGGCCGCGCGGGGCAGCCGCTGGTGCCCATCGAGCGGCAGGTGTTCGAGGGCCAGGCCTTGCTGGTGCAGGTCATCAAGGACCCCATCGGCACCAAGGGCGCACGCCTGTCCACCCAGATCAGCGTGGCCGGGCGCCTGCTGGTGTTCCTGCCGCAGGACGACCACGTCGGCGTCTCGCAGAAGATTCCGCCCGGGCAACGCGACGCACTGCGCGCGCGTCTGCAGGCGCTGGTGGGGCCCGGTGGCGGGGGCTTCATCCTGCGCACCAATGGCGAGGACGCGAGCGACGCCGAACTGGCCGACGACATCGCCTATCTGCGCAAGACCTGGAACCGCATCCGCGAGGCGGCGCTCACGCAGCCGCCGGGATCGCTGCTGCACCAGGACCTGAGCCTGCTGCAGCGGGTGCTGCGCGACCTGGTGGGCGAGGACACGCTCACCATCCGCATCGATTCGCGCGAGCAGTTCGCCCTGCTGCAGGCCTTCGGCGAGGAGTTCATGCCCAAGGCCGCCGCGCGCCTGGCGCTGTACAAGGGCGAGCGGCCGATCTTCGACCTGTATTCCATCGACGACGAAATCGCCAAGGCACTGGGCCGGCGCGTCGATCTCAAGTCGGGTGGCTACCTCATCGTCGATCAGACCGAGGCCCTCACCACGGTGGACGTCAACACCGGCGGCTACGTCGGCGCGCGCAACTTCGACGAAACGATCTTCAAGACCAATCTCGAAGCCGCGCAGGCCATCGCGCGCCAGCTGCGCCTGCGCAATCTCGGGGGCATCGTCATCGTCGATTTCATCGACATGACGCGCCCCGATCACCGCGACGCCGTGTTGGCCGAGCTGCGCAAGCAGCTCGCGCGCGACCGCGTCAAGACCATGGCGGGCGGTTTCTCTCAGCTGGGCCTGGTGGAGATGACGCGCAAGCGCACCCGCGAATCGCTGGCCCACATGCTGTGCGAACCCTGCCTGAGCTGCCAGGGCTCGGGCCAGGTGCGCACGCCGCGCACGGTGTGCTACGACGTGCTGCGCGAGATCCTGCGCGAGGCGCGCCAGTTCAATCCGCGCGAATACCGCATCGTGGCTTCGCCTCGGGTGGTGGAGCTGTTCCTCGACGAGGAAAGCCAGCACCTCGCGGGGCTGTCCGACTTCATCGGCAAGCCGATTTCGCTGCAGAGTGATAGTGCGATGGGGCCTGAGCAGTACGACGTGGTGCTGCTGTAGGGGGCGATCGGCGGCACGTCTGCGCTGTTGTATGTCGCGTAGGCGCGTAGGCGCGTATGTCGCGTCGGGCGACGGCATCTGTCGTGTGCAGGTTCTGCGGCGATTTTTTTGTATTTGAAGTGAGGAGCCGGGAGTTCGCCCCGGCGGGCGACCTACTTTCTTTGCTTCGCCAAAGAAAGTAGGCAAAGAAAGGCGACCCCGGTGTCC
>NZ_JBBJUM010000015.1:0-97039 GCF_037726105.1 Ramlibacter sp. AN1015 | reverse complement strand
ACATGGCACAGCAAAAGATCCGCATCCGCCTCAAGGCATTCGATTACAAGCTGATCGACCAGTCCGCCGCCGAGATCGTCGATACCGCCAAGCGCACGGGCGCCATCGTCCGGGGCCCGGTGCCGCTGCCGACGCGCATGAAGCGCTTCGACATCCTGCGCTCGCCGCACGTGAACAAGTCGTCCCGCGACCAGTTCGAGATCCGTACGCACCAGCGTCTGATGGACATCGTCGATCCGACCGACAAGACGGTGGACGCGTTGATGAAGCTGGACCTGCCGGCCGGCGTGGACGTCGAGATCAAGCTGCAATAGACGCGAGTCTCGATTCGTGACTTGAAAGGCCTCCTTCGGGAGGCCTTTTCTTTGGTGCGTCCGGCACGCCTCCTGCGGGGGTACGTCCCGCCAGAGGCTGCCGGTGACTGCGAGTGAGGCGATCTGCACCGATCGCGAGAGCCATGGATACGCATGGAAGGCGCACCCCTTCTGTTGGCAGTGCTGCTTCCGTCGTCGCCCATGAATGGGGGCACTACTACGAGGCGGCGTTCGCCCGCAATCACTCGATCGGAGGGGCGCATGCCCCCGGAGACGTCTTGGAGATGACGGTCGCATTCAGCGAAGGCTGGGCAAATACCTGGTCGTGCATCGCAGGGACTTGGGGTCGGCGGCAGCACGCGCGTGCTGCTTCGATTCGACGGCATCTCCGACCGGGCCGGCGCGACCGTGCACTACAGCGTGAGCGGCCCGGCCCGCCTGGTGCGCCAGGACGCGACGCCGCTGCCCTGGAAGGCGAGCGTCTCGCGCGAAGTCGATGTCGCGGTCGATCCGTCGGCCGCAGGGCGGGCGTACCTGAACGTCTTCACCGCCCAGAACGCAAGCAAGGGCGTCGTGTCCATCCTGGTCGGCGGGCAGCAGGCCGCGCAACTGAAGCAGGGCGCCGGGGCAGTGCGACGCTCCAGTTCCGGCGAGCTTCTGGTCATCGTACCCGCGCAAACGCGTCCCTGAGCCGTCGCGCTTGCAGGGGCCTGTCCGGCCCACCTATAATCGCGGGCTCGGCCGGAATTGCGTCACCTATGTGCCGCCTTTTTGCCAGGCGGGCCTGATGAAGGTCCTGGCCGCCGAGCTTTCTCAACCCAAGTTCACACACCCAGTGCGGCAGCCAATTGAAGCGGCCGCGGTGAACCTTCTGGAGCAACAACATGAGTCAGAGCAACTCCCAAGGGTTGCTGGGCCGCAAGGTGGGCATGATGCGCCTCTTCACCGACGACGGGGACGCAGTGCCTGTCACGGTGGTGGACGTGTCCAACAACCGCGTGACCCAGGTCAAGACCCAAGAGAACGACGGCTACGTGGCCCTGCAGATCACGTTCGGTGCGCGCAAGGCGTCCCGCGTGACCAAGCCGCAGGCGGGCCACCTGGCCAAGGCCGGTGTCGAAGCCGGCGAGGTCACGCAGGAGTTTCGCGTCAGCGCCGAAGCCGCCGCCAAGTACGCTGCCGGTGCCGTGGTCCCCGTGACCGACGTGTTCGCCGTCGGTCAGAAGGTCGATGTGCAGGGCACCTCGATCGGCAAGGGCTTCGCCGGCACGATCAAGCGCCACAACTTCGCCTCGCAACGCGCCTCGCACGGCAACAGCCGCTCGCACAACGTTCCCGGCTCCATCTCGATGGCCCAGGATCCCGGCCGCGTGTTCCCGGGCAAGAAGATGTCCGGCCACCTCGGCGACGTCACCGTCACCACCCAGAACCTCGACGTCATCCGCATCGATGAGGGCCGCCAGCTGCTGCTCATCAAAGGCGCCATTCCCGGTGCCAAGGGCGGTTTCGTGACCGTGCGTCCGGCCGTCAAGGCCAAGCCCGCGGCAGACAAGGGAGCCCAGTAATGCAACTCGAACTCCTGAACGACCAGGGCCAGGCCGCGTCCAAGTTCGACGCGCCCGAAACCGTGTTCGGCCGCGAGTACAACGAAGACCTGGTGCACCAGATCGTCGTTGCCTACCAGGCCAATGCCCGCCAGGGCACGCGCGCCCAGAAGGACCGCGAACAGGTCAAGCACTCGACCAAGAAGCCGTTCAAGCAGAAGGGCACGGGCCGCGCCCGCGCCGGCATGACCTCGTCGCCGCTGTGGCGCGGAGGCGGTCGCATCTTCCCGAACAGCCCGGAAGAGAACTTCACCCAGAAGATCAACAAGAAGATGTACCGCGCCGGCATGGCGTCCATCTTCTCGCAGCTGGCCCGCGAAGGCCGGCTGGCCGTGGTCGATTCCATCAAGGTGGACTCCCCCAAGACCAAGCAGCTCGCCGCCAAGTTCAAGGCCATGAACCTCGACTCCGTCCTGGTCATCGCCGAAGAAGTCGACGAGAACCTCTACCTCGCTTCGCGCAACCTGGTGAACGTGCTCGTGGTCGAGCCGCGCTACGCCGATCCGCTGTCGCTGGTGCACTACAAGAAGGTGCTGGTCACCAAGGGCGCCATCGACAAGCTCAAGGAGATGTTCGCATGAGCCGTGTGAACCCCACCCCCGCCGAACGCAAGTTCGACGAAGGCCGTCTGATGCAGGTCCTGGTCGCCCCCGTCGTGTCCGAGAAGGCGACGCACGTGGCCGACAAGACCAACGCCGTGACGTTCAAGGTGCTGCAGAACGCGACCAAGCCTGAAATCAAGGCCGCCGTTGAACTCATGTTCAAGGTCGAGGTCAAGGGCGTTTCTGTGGTGAATACCAAAGGCAAGACCAAGCGTTTCGGACGCTCCATCGGCCGCCGTGACAACGTGCGCAAGGCCTATGTGACGCTGAAGCCGGGTCAAGAGCTCAACCTCTCCGGGGAGGCTGCGTAAATCATGGCAGTCGTCAAAATGAAACCGACCTCGCCCGGCCAGCGTGCCGTGGT
This sequence comes from Ramlibacter sp. AN1015, assembly GCF_037726105.1. Lineage (NCBI taxonomy): Bacteria > Pseudomonadati > Pseudomonadota > Betaproteobacteria > Burkholderiales > Comamonadaceae > Ramlibacter > Ramlibacter sp. AN1015. The sequence continues at coordinate 94,155 of NZ_JBBJUM010000015.1, read as the reverse complement.
CAAGGTCACGCGTGACCACCTGTACAAGGGTGAGGCTTACGCGCCCCTGCTGGAGCCCCAGCACCAGAAATCGGGCCGCAACAACAACGGCCGCATCACCACCCGTCACAAGGGCGGTGGCCACAAGCACCACTACCGCGTGGTCGATTTCCGTCGCAACAAGGATGGCATCCCTGCCAAGGTGGAGCGCATCGAGTACGACCCGAACCGCACGGCTCACATCGCCCTGGTGTGCTATGCCGACGGCGAGCGTCGCTACATCATCGCTCCGCGTGGCCTGGAAGTCGGCGCTTCGCTCCTGTCCGGATCGGAAGCCCCGATCCGTGCCGGCAACACCCTGCCGATTCGCAACATCCCGGTGGGCTCGACGATCCACTGCATCGAGCTGCAGCCCGGCAAGGGCGCGCAGATCGCCCGCTCGGCCGGCGCTTCGGCGACCCTGCTGGCGCGCGAGAGCAGCTATGCGCAGGTCCGCATGCGCTCCGGTGAAGTGCGCCGCATCCACATCGAATGCCGCGCCACCATCGGCGAGGTGGCGAACGAAGAGCACAGCCTGCGCCAGCTCGGCAAGGCCGGTGTGAAGCGCCACATGGGTATTCGCCCGACCGTCCGCGGTGTGGCGATGAACCCGATCGACCACCCGCACGGTGGTGGTGAGGGCCGCACCGGCGAAGGCCGCGTGCCTGTCGATCCGTGGGGCAACCTGACCAAGGGCTACCGCACCCGCAACAACAAGCGCACGCAGGTCATGATCGTGTCGCGTCGCAAGAAGTAAGGGGCTGAGCAAATGACTCGTTCTCTCAAAAAGGGTCCGTTCGTCGACCACCACCTGGTCGTCAAGGCCGACAAGGCGGTGACGAACAAGGACAAGAAGCCGATCAAGACCTGGTCGCGTCGCTCCATGATCCTGCCCGAGTTCATCGGGCTGACGATCGCCGTGCACAACGGCAAGCAGCACGTGCCGGTCTACATCACCGACCAGATGGTGGGCCACAAGCTGGGCGAGTTCGCCCTGACGCGCACCTTCAAGGGTCACCCCGCGGACAAGAAAGTCCAGAAGAAGTAAGGAATGACCATGGAAACACGTGCAGTCCTCCGGGGCGTCCGCCTGTCGGTCGACAAAGGCCGCCTGGTCGCCGACCTGATTCGCGGCAAGAAAGTGGATCAGGCCCTCAACATCCTGAACTTCACGCAGAAGAAGGCCGCCCTGATCATCCGCAAGGTGCTGGAGTCCGCCATCGCGAACGCCGAGCACAACGACGGGGCCGACATCGACGAGCTGAAGGTCAAGACCATCTACGTCGAGCAAGGCGCCACGCTCAAGCGCTTCACCGCGCGTGCCAAGGGGCGCGGCAACCGCATCAGCAAGCCCACGTGCCACGTGTACGTGACCGTCGGCAACTAAGGCCCAGGAAAAAACATGGGACAAAAAATCCATCCGACCGGCTTCCGCCTTGCGGTCAGCCGTAATTGGGCCAGCCGCTGGTACGCCAACAACCGCGACTTCGCGGGCATGCTGGCCGAAGACATCAAGGTGCGTGAGTACCTCAAGGCCAAGCTCAAGAATGCCGCTGTCTCGCGCGTGCTGATCGAGCGCCCCGCCAAGAGCGCCCGTGTCACGATCTACTCGGCCCGTCCGGGCGTCGTGATCGGCAAGAAAGGCGAGGACATCGAGAAGCTGAAGAAGGATCTGTCGACTCGCCTGGGCGTGCCGGTGGCCGTCAACATCGAGGAGGTGCGCAAGCCCGAAGTCGATGCCCAGCTGATCGCCGACAGCATCACCCAGCAGCTCGAAAAGCGCATCATGTTCCGCCGCGCGATGAAGCGCGCCATGCAGAACGCGATGCGCCTGGGCGCGCAGGGCATCAAGATCATGTCCGCCGGCCGCCTGAACGGCATCGAGATCGCCCGCACCGAGTGGTACCGCGAAGGCCGCGTGCCGCTGCACACCCTGCGCGCCGACATCGACTACGGCTTCTCCGAAGCCAAGACCACGTACGGCGTGATCGGCGTCAAGGTCTGGGTCTACAAGGGTGACACGCTGGGCCGCAGCGACGCGCCTTCGCTGGACAGCACGCCGCGCCCCGAGGGCGAGGAGCGCCGCCCGCGTGGTCCGCGCCGCGATGGTCGTCCGGGCGAGCGTCCGGGTGGCGACCGCCGTGGTGCCCCGCGTCGCACTCCGGTCGGAGCCGGCAATGCCGCTCCTGCCGACGGCAGCGACAAGCCGCAAGAAGCAACCGCAGGTGCCGAGGCACCGAAATCTGCCGTTAAGCGCGTTCCCCGCAAGGTGGCCGCGCCGGGCGCTACGCCCGACGGCAAAGGAGAGTAAACATGCTGCAACCCGCTCGCCGCAAATACCGCAAAGAGCAGAAGGGCCGCAACACCGGCATCGCCACCCGGGGCAACTCGGTGGCGTTCGGTGACTTCGGCCTGAAGTCCACGGACCGTGGCCGCCTGACGGCCCGCCAGATCGAAGCCGCGCGTCGCGCGATTTCCCGCCACGTCAAGCGCGGCGGCCGCATCTGGATTCGCGTGTTCCCCGACAAGCCGATCTCCCAGAAGCCTGCCGAAGTGCGTATGGGTAACGGCAAGGGGAACCCCGAGTACTACGTCGCCGAAATCCAGCCGGGCAAGGTGCTCTACGAGATCGTGGGCGTTCCCGAGGAACTGGCGCGCGAGGCGTTCAAGCTGGCAGCCGCCAAGCTGCCGCTGCGCACCACCTTCGTCACCCGCATGATCGGCGCCTGATTCAGGAGTACACACGATGAAAACGACTGAACTCCGCCAGAAAGACGCAGCGGGCCTCGAAGCCGAGGTCAAGTCCCTGCAGAAGGCCCACTTCGGCCTGCGCATGCAGAAGGCCACGCAGCAACTGAACAACACCGCCTCGCTGCGTATCACGCGCCGCGACATCGCGCGCGCCAAGACCATCCTGGCCCAAAAGCGCGCCGAGTCCGCCAGCAAGTAAGGAGTGACCATGACGGAAGCCAAACCCTCCCTCAAGCGCACCCTGGTCGGCAAGGTGGTGAGCGACAAGCGCGCCAAGACCGTGACGGTCCTGGTCGAGCGCCGCGTGAAGCATGAGCTGTACGGCAAGATCGTTGCCCGCTCGAGCAAGTACCACGCGCACGACGAAAACGGTGAGTTCCACCTCGGCGACATGATCGAAATCACCGAAAGCCGCCCGATCTCCAAGACCAAGAACTGGGTCGCCACGCGACTGGTTCAAAAGGCTGCCGAGGTCTGAGCTTGGCCTTGGCCCGGCCAGGGATCTGAAGAGCGGCCCACAATCGTGGGCCGTTTTTTTTTGTACTGTTGAACCACAAGGAGTAGATGAATGATCAAGGTTGGAGACGCGCTGCCCCAGGTCACCCTGCAGGAGTACTCGGAAGTCGAGGGCAACGGCTGCAGCATCGGGCCGAACCCCGTCGATGTCCGCCAGGCTTCGGCAGGCAAGACCATCGCCGTGTTCGGGCTTCCAGGCGCGTTCACCCCCACGTGCTCGGCCAAGCACGTGCCCGGCTATGTGGCGCAATACGATGCGCTGCGGCAAGCCGGCGTCGATGAGATCTGGTGCGTGAGTGTGAACGACGCGTTCGTCATGGGCGCGTGGGCACGTGACCAGCAAAGCGGCGAGAAGGTACGGATGCTCGCCGACGGCTCCGCCGATTTCACCAAGGCCTGCGGCCTGACGCTGGACCTCACCGGCCGCGGCATGGGCCTGCGCAGCACCCGCTACTCCATGCTGGTCAAGGACGGAAAGGTCGCCGCACTCAATGTCGAGGCGCCTGGCAAGTTCGAGGTCAGCGACGCGGGCACGCTGCTCGCCCAAGCGAAAGCCTGAAGGAAGGCGCACGCGCGGCCGAATGCGCGTGTACCGATGGCTTGCATGCACGAGCACGGCGTGCACGCCGTGCTCAACGAAGCGGTACCTCGCCAGACTAGGCGCTTCACCCCACGCGGATCGCGTGAAGGCGTGAGGCAGAAGCGTGAGGCTGGAAAGCGTGAAACGGTCACCGCGCTTCGCTCGGCACACCGGAGCCGGAAGTGCCCGCACGCGCGGGGGGCCCTAGAGATCGACCTTGAGGTAGTGGGCGCCGGCAATGGGGTTGTGGTAGTACGGCGGGATCGACTCGAACCCGAGCTCTTCGTAGAGCGCGCGCGCCGACTCCATGTCGCTCAGGGTGTCGAGCAGCACGCAGGCATAGCCGGCCCGCCGCGCGGCGTCGAGCACGGCCTCCGCGAGCTGGCGACCCAGTCCGAACCCGCGGAAGGGCTTGCGCACGTACAGCCGCTTCATCTCTGCGGCGTTGGGATAGTCGCAGTTGTCGAGCGGGCGCAGGCCACAACAGCCCGCGGGCATGCCATCGACGCGAGCGAGCAGCAGGGTGCCCTGCGGTTGCGCGTACTCGCCTGGCAGTTCGGCGAGCTCGCGGTCAATGTGCTGAAACTGCAGATCGACACCCAGCCCCTGAGCGTATTCGCGGATCATGCCGCGCACGATGTCGATTTCGTCGCCCGAAGAGGGCGTGATCATTTCGATCTGGGGAAGCTGGACTGTTTCCACCGTCCGGACAAGGGGAGCCTTCGGCCGGCCAGTGTAGCGCCCGCCGCAGCGGCTGCAAGCGCAGCCGGCGGGCACTGCTTCAGCCGGTGCGGACCAGGAGCGCGACCGCGACGAAGCTCATCGCCAGCAGCGACAGCGCCAGCAGCCGCGACGCCGGCGTATCGCGTGACGCGGGCACGGGCGCCGGTGCGCGCTGGTCGCCGTGCACCATGCCGGCAATCAGGTTGCGCTTGCGCACCGCGAGATAGTAGAAGACTGCCGCCAGGTGCAGCCCGATCAGCGCTACCAGCAACCACTGTCCGGCTCCCTTGTGCCACTCGGTGGCGGCAAGCCCGGTGCTGGTGCTCACGTACCGGTTCAGCGGCCCGGTGAAAGCGATCTCGTCATCGGCGACGAGCCCCGTCCCTACCTGCGCGAACAGGGTCAGCAGCATGGCAAATACCGACAATGCGCCGAGCGGGCTGTGCCCCACCTGCAGTTCCGGCGCAGCCCGCCCGGAGAGATAGTCGCGCATGCGGCGCCAGCTCGGAACGAAGGTGCGAAACCGCGACCAGTACCCGCCCACGAATCCCCAAAGCGTGCGAAAGACCAGCAGCGCCAGGACGGCGTAACCGCAGCGTGCGTGCCAGTCCACCGGAACGCCCGGCAGCAGGGCAGTGGCGAACATCGCCGCGACGACCAGGACCAGCGCCCAGTGGAACAGGCGAGTGGGCAAGTCCCAGATGCGGACCACGGCCTCGGTCATGTGTAGCCTTTCGTATGTTTGGCGGGGCGCATTCTGCGGGCACGGAGTGCGCGTGTCACCAGATGCTAGGAGAAACCCCGAGGACCCGCCAAGCCGCCGCTGCGTTAATAGCGGTGCTTCACTTCCACTCTGTTCATGCCCATGACCTTCAAGACCGCCTTCGCCTCCCTCCTCGCGACCAGCTGCCTGCTCAGCGCAGTTCCGGCCGCCGCCCAGTTCGCCAAGCCCGAAGACGCGGTCAAGTACCGCCAGAGCGCGTTGTCGGTGATGGGGACGCATTTCAGCCGCATCGGCGCCATGGCCAACGGCCGGGTGCCGTACGACGCGCAAGCCGCCCTCGAGAACGCCGAAGTGGTCGCCGTGATGGCGCGCCTGCCCTGGGCCGGCTTCGTGCAAGGCACCGAGAAGCTGTCGCAGAAGGCCAAGGCCGAAATCTGGACCGAGCAAGCCAAGTTCAAGGAGCACCAGGAAAAGCTGCTGGGGGAGACCAGCAAGCTGCTGGCGGCGGCCAAGACCAACAATCTCGACAACCTGAAGGCTGCCTTCGGCGCAACGGCCGCGTCCTGCAAGGCCTGCCACGACACCTATCGCAACTGAGCGACGCCCGCAAAGGACACGGCGGACGTGTTCGTCCGTTCCGTGTCGCCCGCGCCCGCCCGCGTGGCCGACGGCGGCGACTGCGGCCCGCTGCGAAACCCCGCAGGGCTTGCCGTGCAGCATCCCGTGCTCCGCCTCCGTCAGGACGGGCGACAGGGAAGAAGCGCCGCGCGCGAGCGCCGCCGCAGCACCGCGCACGCCGTCCTGGCGGCACCGGTGGCGCCGTCAGGCCTGTGCGAGCAGCTGTTCGATCAGCTTGTGCAGCTCGGCGAAATTCGGCGCGCCCACATAGCGCTTGACGATCTCGCCGCGCTTGTTCACCACGAAGGTCGTCGGAGTCAGCTGCACATCGCCCCATGCCTTGGCCACGGCGCCGGTGTTGTCGATCGCTACATGAAACGGAAGCTTGCGGCTCTCGGCGAAGTTCACCACATAGCTCGGTGGGTCGTAGCTCATGGCAACCGCCACGGTTTGGAACCCCTGCCCCCGGTACTTTTCGTGCGTGGCCACCAGCTCGGGCATCTCGGCGACGCAGGTCGTGCAACTGGTGGCCCAGAAGTTGACCAGCGTCACCTTGCCCCGGAGGTCCTCGGTCGTGCGGGTGCTGCCGTCGAGCAGCACGAAAGACGAGGCCGGCGCCGGCGTACTGCCCGTGCCCAGGACGACGGCCGCCGCCGCCACCGCCAACACGACCGCCGCAGCGGCCCCCAATAAGCGTTTATTCATCTCATGCCTGCTTGAACTGTGCTGCCGGTAAGTGCGGCTTCTTGCCGTGCGCGTCAGCGCCCAAACTCGAGCGAAAGCACCGTCTTCAACTGGTCCTTGATGCTGTCGCGACTGATCCTGCTCACGCTGGGTCCTTCCCATGCAGAGATCTCGAAGCCGACGTCTCGGTCTGTCACCTCGACGGCCCGAACCCCGCCTTCCTGCAGCTGCCGCTCGAGGTACTCGTCGAAGACGTCGTCGCGCAAGCTGCCATCAATGATGATCAGCGTCGGCTGCGATAGTTCACTTGCCACCATCGCTTCCTGGGTGCGGGTGGCGAGTTCGAGCTTGATGCCGGCGTCCTGGCAGATCGCCGCCACCTCGCGTCGCAGCCGCTGGTCGTCCGACACGAGCAGGGCCCGCATTCCGGCCATCCCGCTGATCTGCGAATCGATGCGCATGCTGTCGGCGCCCATGCGGCTGTCCGCGTCGAGCGCAGTGAGACCGGAGAGCTGCCGCACCGTGCGCGGAAACTCGAGCGTCGCCTGCACGTAGCTGTCGGTGCTCTCGCGCTTGAGGTCCACGCCCAGCAGCCGCGCGGAGTGCTTGACCAGCTCCCAGGCGAGGTTGTCGGCATCGGCGTTCGTGCCGGGCGTGCGCACGGCGCGCAGGCTCAGCATGCCGTGCTCGGGCCAGTTCTTCATCTCGAGCTTCACGAGCAGCTCGCGTCCGACCTGCACCGCCCAGTCGAGCAGGGCCTCCAGCAATCCCAGCAGCAGGCCACCGTCCACGATGATGTCCACCGGCTTCAGCCGCTGGCGCACCTCGATCTTCTGGGCCGAGAACTGCGGCTGCCGCTCGATCAGCAGTTCGAGCATGATCTCGTGCAGCGCGAGGCGCTCGTGCGACTGGCGCAGCCGCCCTCCGGCCAGCCGGGCCAGCTGCTGGCTCTGGACGCCGACGCGCAGGGCCTCTTCCACCGCGCGCTCGAGCGCATCGAGCCGGCTCTCCGACCAGGAGCGCGCCTCACGCACCTCCTGCAGCAGGCTGCGCATGCGCGCCAGTGGCGCAGCCAGGCTGGCGCCGATGATCTCGGCGAGCCGGGCATCAGGGGCCGCCGGTGTCGTCGGCTGCCCCACCATGTCGTTCATTGCTGCCACGTCCCCACTCCTGCGGCCTGTAATCCCTGAACTCTACGGCAATCGGCCGCTCAGGCGTAGCTGGCCAGCAGGCGCGCGAGGTCAGCCGGAGCGCTGACCATCGGATCGTGGCCGGTCTTCATCTCGACCGCCGAGCCGCCGCGTTGCCAGTGACCGCCCCAGAAGGTGGAATCGGCGACGCGCAGACGTACCGCGTCGATGGTGGCCAGCGCCGGCGCGGTGCAGTTCACGAAGGTGCGCGGCACGCTGGAGACCCGTGCAGGGTCGAACTCCAGTGGCGCGGTGTAGGTATGTCCCGGGTGCGGTGTCTGGCGCCGCCGCACCCAGTCGCAGTCCGCGCCGGACAGGCCGAACACCTGCGGATCCGGAGGCGGGATGCTGTAGTCGGCCGAGGCCTTCGCGGCAGCGAGCCGCGCCTCGCGGGTGGTGCTGGCATGGGTGCTGCACCAGCTCTCCCCCGGCCGCGGCACGACCGCATCCACATAGACGAGGTGGCGCAGCCGCGACGTCATGCGGTCGGCCGCGGCTGTGCCGAGCATGCCGGCATACGAATGCACCGCCAGCACCACGTCCTGCATTTCCTCGGCCTCGATGGCGCCGAGCACGTCGGAGATGTGCGTCTCCAGCGTGATCGTGGAAGACAGCAGGTGCGCCCGCTCGCCCAGTCCGGTGAGCGTCACGGCATGCGCCCGGTGTCCGGCGCCCGCGAGCGCCTGCACCACGCGTTGCCAGCACCAGCCGCCATGCCAAGCGCCGTGCACGAGGAGGAAATGGGCCATGTCAGATCACCTTGTCACGTTGCAGTTGGGCGATGCGGTCGCTGTCGAGCCCCAGCAGTTCGGCCAGCACCTGCTCGGTATGCTGGCCCAGCAGCGGTGGCGGCAGGTCGCGGCGTACCGGCGTCGCGCTCAGCTTCATCGGGCTGGCCACCAGCTGCAGCGCCGGCTGCTGCGGATGTTCCCAGATATCGACCATCTCGCGGGCCCGCACCTGCGGGTCGGCGAAGACCTCGGCCAGGTTGTTGATCGGGCCGCACGGTACTCTCGCCGCTTCGAGCGCGTCGAGCCAGTCGCTCTTGCTGCGCGCCTTCATCAGCTCGGCCAGCAAGGGCACCAGGGTGGCGCGATTGCGCACCCGGTCCTGGTTGCGGGCGAACCGGGCGTCGCGCGCCAGTGCGGGCTGGCCGGCCACTTCGCAAAACTTCGCGAACTGGCTGTCGTTGCCCACTGCAAGGATGACGTGGTCGGCGCTGCCATCGGGCTGGGGTGCGACCTCGAAGACCTGGTAGGGCACGATGTTCTGGTGTGCGTTGCCGGCCCTGCCGGGCACCTTGCCGCTGACGAGGTAGTTGGCCCCGAGGTTGGCCAGCATGGCGACTTGCGTGTCGAGCAGGGCCATGTCGATGTGCTGCCCCTCGCCCGTGCGCTCGGCGTGCCGCACCGCAGCCAGTATGGCGACGCTGGCGTAGAGCCCGGTGAAGAGGTCCGCCACCGCCACCCCGACTTTCTGCGGCCCGCCGCCGAGGTCGTCGCGCTCCCCCGTCACGCTCATGAGGCCGCCCATGCCCTGCACGGCATAGTCGTACCCGGCGCGCTCGCGGTAGGGGCCGGTCTGTCCGAAGCCGGTAATGCTGCAGTACACGAGCCGCGGGTTGATCACGCGCAACGACTCCCAGTCCAGGCCGTAGCGGCGCATGTCGCCGACCTTGAAGTTCTCCACGAAGACGTCACACCGCGCGACCAGCTCGCGCAGCAGCGCCTGGCCTGCTGGAGACGCGATGTCGCAGGTGACCGAGCGCTTGTTGCGGTTGGCGCCGAGGTAGTAGGCGGCCTCCTGCGTCTCGCCGCCCTGCGCGTCGTGCAGGAAAGGGGGGCCCCAGCTGCGGGTGTCGTCCCCCGTACCCGGGCGCTCCACCTTGATGACGTCAGCGCCGAGATCGGCCAGCGACTGGGTGCACCAGGGACCCGCGAGAACGCGGGAGAGGTCGAGGATGCGAATGCCGGTCAGCGAAGTCATGCGGCATTTTCCGCCATGCGCCGTGCCGATAATGCCGAGATGGTCCTGTCCCGGCGTGACGCGGTCGTCGTCTTCCTCACTTTCGCGTTCGCGTACTTCTTCTCCGCCCTGGTGCGCGCGGTCACCGCCACGCTCGCGCCCACCCTCACCCAAGAGTTCGCACTGCAGGCGCGCGACCTCGGACTGCTCGCCGGCGGCTACTTCCTCGGCTTCGCCGCCAGCCAACTCCCCCTGGGCCGCTGGCTGGATGCGCACGGGCCCAAGAAGGTGCTCCTGGGCTTCCTCGCCGTCGCCGTGGTGGGTTGCGTGGCCTTCTCGCTGGCGGACAATTTCGCCACCTTGCTGGCTGCACGCGTGTTGTGCGGGGTAGGCCTGGGCGCCTGCCTGATGGCGCCGTTGACAGGCTTTCGGCGCTGGCTCGAGCCGGCGGTGCAACTGCGGGCCAACTCGTGGATGCTCATGACCGGCTCGCTGGGCATGGTCGCCTCCACGCTGCCGGTGCAGTGGATGGTTCCGTTGGTGGGCTGGCGCCCGCTGTTCTGGGTCCTGGGCCTGCTGCTGGTGGCGGCGATGCTGCTGACGGCCCTGCGGGTGCCGAACTGGCCCGCGGCCGAACCCGCGGCATCGGCGACGCACGGCGCGCGGCCGGCCGATGCAGGCCGCGCTCGCGCGAGCTACGGCGAGGTCTGGCGGCACCCCTACTTCCGCCGCTTGACCCCGGTAGGCTTCATCTCCTACGGCGGCATGATCGCCATGCAGACGCTGTGGGCCGGACCCTGGATGGTGCGGGTAGCCGGCTACGAGCCGCTGGCGGCGGCTGCCGGACTGTTCACCATCAACGTCTGCATGCTGCTGACCTTCCTGAGCTGGGGGCTGCTCAACCCCTGGCTTGCCGGCCGCGGCATCGGCACCGACCGGCTCATCGGCTGGGGCCTGCCCCTGAGCTTTCTCATGCTGGGATCCATCATCGTGCGCGGGGAGGACGCGGGTGCCTGGGCCTGGGCCGCCTTCTGCGTGAGCTGCACCTTCGTTTCGCTGGCGCAACCGGCAGTGGGCATGGCCTTTCCCTCGGCTCTGGCCGGCCGCGCCCTGTCGGCCTACAACCTGGTGATCTTCGGCGGCGTGTTCATCGTGCAGTGGGGCATCGGGCTGTTGATCGATGGCTTCCTGCGGTTCGGGCTGGATACGGTGGGAAGCTTTCGTGCGGCGCTCTCGGTGTTCCTGGTCTCGAGTGTCGCGGCCTGGGTGTATTTCCTGCGGGGCCCACGGGATAATCCGCCGCAATGAACGCCATCCTGATCATTGGCCACGCGCCCCTGGCGCATGCGTTGCGCCAATGCGCGCTGCACGTCTTTCCCGACTGCGGCACGGCCATGGAGGCCATCGACGTACAGCCCAATCTCTCGCCCGAGGAAGCACTTGCAGCCGGACGCGTCGCCCTGGACCGGCTCATGCGCCTGCCGGGTATCGGGGGTGTGCTGGTGCTCACCGACATCTTCGGCGCGACCCCCAGCAACGTGGCACAGAGGCTCATCGAAGGAGCGAACGCGCGGCTGGTGACGGGCGTGAACCTGCCCATGGTGCTGCGCAGCGTCAACTATCGCAGCGAGCCGCTGGAGGCGCTGGTGGCGCGTGCCGTGGCCGGCGGCACGCAGGGCGTGATGCAGGTCGGCAGCGCCGCGCCTCAGAACCAGCCTTCTCGAACGCATGATCAAAAGCACGACCACCATCAGCAATAGGCTGGGCCTGCACGCCCGCGCATCCGCCAAGCTCACCAAGCTCGCGGGCAGCTATCCCTGCGAAGTCTGGATCGCCAAGGGCGAGCGCCGGGTCAACGCCAAGAGCATCATGGGCGTCATGATGCTTGCGGCCGGCCTGGGCAGCCAGGTCATCCTCGAGACCGACGGCCCAGGGGAGCGCGAGGCGATGAACTCGCTGCTGGCCCTGATCGACGACAAGTTCGGCGAGGGCGAGTGAGCCCGTCGCACGCCACCACGAGCACCGCATGACCTTCGCCATCCACGGCCTGCCCGTCGCCCGCGGAATCGCCATCGGCCGCGCCGTCATGATGGGTGGCCGCGTCGATGTGGCGCACTACTTCATCGAAGCGCGCCAGATCGAATCCGAAATAGATCGCCTGCGCTCGGCGCGCGACGCCGTGGTCGATGAGATCCGCCGCCTGCAGCAGACCATCGCCGGCATGGGCCCGAAAGAGGCGCCACACGAGCTCACGGCCTTGCTGGACGTGCACCTCATGCTCCTGCAGGACCAGGACCTGATCGACGGCGTCAAGCACTGGATCACCGACCGCCTCTACAACGCAGAATGGGCGCTCACCACCCAGCTGGAGGTGCTCGCGCGCCAGTTCGACGAGATGGAGGACGAGTACCTTCGCGAGCGCAAGGCCGACCTCGAGCAGGTCGCCGAACGGGTGCTGCGCACGATGAAGGGCGTTGCCTCGCCAGCGGTGCCGCCGCCTCGCCGCCACGGCTCCATGCGCCAGCAGGACCTGCTGCTCGACGGCACGGTCGATGTGCCGCTGATCCTCATCGCGCACGACCTCTCGCCGGCGGACATGCTGCACTTCAAGCAAAGCGTGTTCGCGGGATTCGCCACCGACGTGGGCGGGCGCAACTCGCACACGGCCATCGTGGCGCGCAGCATGGACATCCCCGCGGTGGTCGGCTCGCGCAGCGCGAGCCAGCTGGTGCGCCAGGACGACTGGGTCATCATCGACGGCGACGCTGGCGTGATGATCGTCGATCCCTCGCCCATCATCCTGGCCGAGTACGGCTTCAAGCAGCGCCAGGCCGAACTCGAGCGCGGCCGCCTGGCACGCCTGCGGCACACGCCCGCGGTCACGCTGGACGGCGAAAAGATCGAGTTGCTGGCCAACATCGAGCTGCCCGAAGACGCTGCCGGTGCGTTGGCGGCCGGCGCCGTGGGCGTCGGGCTGTTCCGCAGCGAGTTCATGTTCATGGGCCGCAACGGCAACCTTCCGGACGAGGAGGAGCAGTACCTCGCCTACCGTCGCGCCGTCGAGGGCATGCAGGGCCTGCCGGTGACGATCCGCACCGTCGATGTCGGTGCCGACAAGCCGCTGGACGACTCGCGCCGCGACGCCGCCCACCTCAACCCCGCGCTGGGCTTGCGCGCGATCCGCTGGAGCCTGGCCGACCCTGCCATGTTCCTCACCCAGTTGCGGGCCATCCTGCGCGCGGCCGCCCACGGCAAGGTGAACATGCTGGTGCCGATGCTTGCGCACCTGAGCGAGATCCGGCAGACGCGCGCGCTGCTCGAGTTCGCGCGCGCCGAGCTCGATCACCGCGGGGTCGCGTACGGGCCGGTCGCCCTGGGCGCCATGATCGAGATCCCGGCGGCTGCCCTGACGATCCGCACCTTCCTCAAGCACTTCGATTTCCTGTCGATCGGCACCAACGACCTGACGCAGTACACCCTGGCGATCGACCGGGCGGACGAGTCGGTCGCGCACCTCTACGATCCCTGCCATCCGGCCGTCCTGCAGCTGCTCGCCGGCACGATCGCCGAGTCGCGTGCGCAGGGAAAGCCGGTGAGTGTGTGCGGCGAGATGGCTGGCGACGTGGCGTTGACACGCTTGCTCCTGGGGCTTGGGTTGCGCAGTTTTTCCATGCACCCGGCCCAGATCCTCGCGGTCAAGCAGGAGGTGCTGCGTGCCGACACGGCGCGGCTCGGCGCCTGGGCGCGGCAGGTGGTGGCGGCCGAAGAGCCGGAGCTGCTTCTGGTCGCTGCCACGCCCGCTCCGCTGCCACGGCCCTGACCGCCGCCGCCGCCGCCGCAGGCGCGCCGTTACCGAATGCGGTGGCCTTCAGCCGGCGCGTGTGCCCACGACCGCGGCGCCGATGATCAGCGCCGCGGCGACGGCGATGCTGCTGCTCAGGGGGCGCTGGGTCACGGTCAGCAGCAGCAGCGTCGAGGCGAGCGGCGTGAGATAGCTCAGGATGCCGATCTGACGCGCGTCCCCCGACTTCAGCGCCTTGTCCCACAGGAAGAACGCAGCGCCCAGAGGGCCGAGTCCCATCAGCGCCAGCAGGGCCCAGTCGCGCGGCGCCAGGGCTGCAGGCGACTCCAGCGCCCAGTGGCAGGCCAGGGACAGCAGTCCCGATAGAAGCCCGAACAGGCCGATGGCCGCGGTGGGGAACGCTGGCACGCGCCGCGTCCACAGCGAGTAGCTGGCCCAGATGAAGGCCGATCCCAACGCTGGCAGGTAGCCCCAGTGCCAGATGCCGGCGGCAGTGCTGGCGCCTCGGGCTCCGAGAATCGCGATCGCGGCGCCGGCAAAGCCCGCCAGCGCGGCGAGCACGTGCGCCCGGCGCAGCGCCAGGCCCGGCAGCACCAGGGGCGCCATCACCACCAGCAGCAGCGGCCACAGGTAATTGACGAGGTTGGCCTCGACCGGGGGCGCCATGCGCAGTGCGAGGAACAGCAGGAAGTGGAAGCCGAACAGGCCGTACACGCCCAGCGCCAGGGTGCGGGGCGGCACCTTCCATTGCCGCACGAGAGGCCACGCCGGGATGCTGCCGATGATCAGCGCGATGCCCGTCAGCAGGAAGGGCGGCACGTGATCGAGCGCCACGCCGAGCGAAGCGAGCGACGCCCACAGCGCAATCGCGCCGAGCGCAAGGAGGTTTGCGTGCATGCCGCGGAGCATAGGGGCCTGCGGCGCGGCACCCTGCCGTCGGGCGCGCGGAGGCGCCTCAGGCCACGCCGGCTGCGTGGGCCTGCTGGTCGGCGTGGTAGCTCGAACGGACCATGGCGCCGACCGCAGCGTGGCTGAAGCCCATCTCGTACGCCGCCTGCTCGAACATCTTGAAGGTGTCCGGATGCACGTAGCGGCGCACCGGCAGGTGCGAGGTGCTGGGAGCCAGGTACTGGCCGATGGTGAGCATGTCGATGCCGTGCGCGCGCATGTCGCGCATCACCTGCAGGATCTCGTCGTCGCTCTCGCCCAGGCCGACCATGAGGCCGCTCTTGGTCGGCACCTGCGGGTGCAGCGCCTTGAACTTCTTGAGCAGGTTGAGGCTGAAGGCGTAGTCGGAGCCGGGGCGCGCCTCGCGGTACAGGCGCGGGATGGTCTCCAGGTTGTGGTTCATCACGTCGGGCGGTGCGGCCTTGAGGATCTCCAGGGCACGGTCGTCGCGTCCGCGGAAATCGGGCACCAGGATCTCGATCGTGGTGCCCGGCGACAGCTCACGCGTGCGACGGATGCAATCGACGAAATGCTGGCTGCCGCCGTCGCGCAGGTCGTCGCGATCGACGCTGGTGATGACCACGTACTTCAGCTGCAGGCGGGCGATGGTGCGTGCCAGGTTCTCGGGCTCGTTCGCGTCGAGCGGGTCGGGGCGTCCGTGCCCGACATCGCAGAACGGGCAGCGCCGCGTGCACTTGTCGCCCATGATCATGAAGGTGGCCGTACCCTTGCCGAAGCACTCGCCGATGTTGGGGCAGGACGCTTCCTCGCAGACGGTGTGCAGATTGCTCTCGCGCAGGATCTGCTTGATCTCGTAGAAGCGCGTGGTGGGCGAGCCGGCCCGCACCCGGATCCAATCGGGTTTGCGCAGGACTTCCGCCGCCTCGACCTTCACCGGAATACGCGACAGCTTCGCGGCCGCCTTCTGCTTGGCCGAGGGGTTGTAGGTGTCGATGCCTTGTGCATCGCGTACGACGGGATGGGTGCTCATGGGTGGGTCTCAGGGCGTGAGCAGTGCGTCGAGCTTGTGGCCCAGCAGTCGCGCCGCGTCGTTCCAGGGGAGGGTGATGCCGATTGTAGAAAGATCGACCGTGCGCAGCCCCGCGTAGCCGCAGGGGTTGATGCGGGAGAAGGGTTCCAGGTCCATGGCGACATTGAGCGCCACCCCGTGGTAGGTGCAGTGCCGGCTGACCTTGACACCGAGCGCAGCGATCTTGCCCAGGCCCCGGAAGCGATCCTGCGGCGTCGCGGGTCCGGTGAGTGCGCCGTGCGCGAAAGGATCGTCCAGGCGCACGTAGATGCCCGGCGCGCCCGCGACCCGCAGGCCGGTGACACCGTAGTGACCCAAGGTGCGGATCACCGCCTCCTCCATGCGGTAGACGTACTCCTTGATGAAGTATCCGGCGCGCCGCAGATCGACCAGTGGATAGGCCACCACCTGCCCGGGGCCGTGGTAGGTGACCTGGCCTCCGCGGTCGGTCTGCACCACCGGGATGTCACCGGGCGCAAGCAGGTGGCCGGCCTGTCCAGCCAGGCCCTGCGTGAACACGGGCGCGTGCTCGCACAGCCAGAGCTGGTCCGCAGACTCCGCAGTGCGGCGCGCCGTGAAATCCCGCATCTCCTGGTAGGTGGCCAGGTAATCGACGCGGCCGCGCAGCAGCAGATCCATCTACAGCACGACCTTGACCATGGGATGGCCTGAGAGAGCTGTGTACAGCGCGTCGAGCTGCTCGCGACTGGTCGCGGTGACGGTGATGGTCACACCCAGGTAGTTGCCGCCGCGGCTATCGCGCAGCTCGACGCTGCTCGGGTCGAACGCGGGGTCGAAACGGCAGGCCACGGCGACGACCGCCTCGACGAAGCCATCGACCTTCGCGCCCATCACCTTGATGGGGAACTGACTGGGGTATTCGATCAGCGAATCTACGCGCGGGCTGGCGTCCGCGGGCTTCGACGGAGGAAATTGGGAGGCGCTCATGAGGTGGCGTTCTGGACAACGTTGACAAGCGGAACGGCAGGCCCGGGCTGCTGACCCGCCGACCGGCAGGCCGGCCAATACCCGCGCATGCCGGCTCGGCACGCCGGCGTTGCAGGAGCCGCTTTTCGTAGATAGGGCCGGCACGGCCGCTTCCAATGGCGGGCCCGCTGCGGATCGACCCGGCCGGAACAGGCGGGTTCAGTCATGCGGCGTGTGTCGCGTACTGCGCCGCCGCCTCTGGCGCAGATGGAGCACCACCCGCAATCGCCAGGCCAGTTTCACCAGCGCGTACGCACCGATCGAGCCGAGGACGGCGAACAGGCCCATGCCGATGAACACGGGGGTGCCGACTGCCTGCAGCCATTCCAGCAGGCTGGTTCCCTGGCGCGGCATGACCAGGGGCGGGGCGGTCACGAACACGGTGCCGAGGCGGTAGGCCGCCCACAGCCAGAAGCCGAGCGTCAGCGGATTGGTGACCAGGGTCGCGAGCACCGACACCGGGATGTTGGCGCGCCACCAGATGCAATGGGCCGCCGCCAGCGGAATCTGGCCCAGGGGCATCACGAAAGCCCAGAACACCCCGATGGCCACGCCCCGCGCCACCGATTCGTGTTGCAGATGCCACAGCCATGGAGCCAGCACATGCTTGGCGACGGGCCGCAACATCGGATGGCCGGCGAGAGCCTTGCGCTCGGGCAGGCGGCGGCCAAGCGAATGCCGCATGCGGCGCCACATGCCGCGGTCCGGCGGGCGCTTGGTAGATCGGGGGGTGTGGCGACTCATGCAAACGCGATTGTGAACGCCGCTGCAAATCACCTATGTCCGCCAGAGCCATTGCCGTCGACTGGATGAGGCTGGCCGGAGGGCTGTGGTTTCTACCTATAATCAGAGGCTTTGTTGAATTTGAGGCCCCAGGCGCGGCCGCCGATCATGACGAAACCGCCCGCGCCTTCCTCCGATGAGCTCGCGTCCGACTCCTGGCACGAGCCGTCTTTTGAGCCGCTGAGCGCCGAACAGGCGCAACGGCTGCGCGAACAGCTTCCCCAGGTTTCTCCTTGGCGGGTGGTCGGGGCGCAGCTGGCGGTGGGGCCTGTGGCCGCGTTGATTGCCTGGGTCTCAGGGGCCGACAAGGCGATCGGCTGGTCGCTCCTGTATGGGGCCTGGGCCGTGGCGCTGCCCGCCGGGCTTTATGCGCGGGCGGTGGTTCGTGGTGCCGGCGCGGGCTTCCTGCTGTGGGAGCTGGTGAAGCTGGTGTTGACGGTGGCCTTGTTGGCCGCTGCGCCGAAAGTGGTGCCGGGGTTGAACTGGCTGGCTCTCGTGGCTGGCGTCATCCTGGCGACAAAGATGTATTGGGTGGCGCTCGCATGGATGCGGCGTCCGCGAAGAACTGGGAAATAAACGACTCATGGCTGCCGAAAACGCACCGACCGCAGGCGAGTACATCCGGCATCACCTGCAGCACCTGCAGATGAACTTCCAATTCGAGAGCGTCAAGCAGACCGCCATCGTCGACTTCAGTGTCTTCAATCTCGATTCGGTCGTGTACTCGCTGCTGCTGGGCGTCCTCGGCTGCTTCGTGCTGTGGCGCGGCGCGCGCCGGGCGACTTCGGGTGTCCCGGGGCGTTTTCAGGCGGCCGTGGAGATCATGGCCGAAATGGTCGAGACGCAAGCCAAGGGCGTCATCCACAACGAGAAGAGCCGCAAGCTGGTCTCGCCGCTCGCCCTGACGGTGTTCATCTGGATCTTCCTGATGAACTTCATGGACATGATTCCCGTCGATCTGATCCCCCAGGCCTGGCACGTTGCGGGCCCTGCAGCGGGGTTCCCCGACTACATGCGGGTCGTCGCCACGGCCGACCTGTCGACCACGCTGGGCCTGTCGGTCAGCGTGCTGCTCCTGTGCTTCTACTACAACATCAAGATCAAGGGACTCGGTGGCTGGGGCCACGAGCTGTTTACCGCGCCCTTCGGTGCCCACCCGCTGCTGTGGCCGTTCAACTTCCTCATGCAGGTGATCGAGTTCGTGGCCAAAACCGTCTCGCACGGCATGCGACTGTTCGGCAACATGTTCGCCGGTGAACTGGTGTTCATGCTGATCGCGCTGATGGGGGGTGCCTTCACCCTGTCGGCCACGGGCATCGGTCTGGCGATCGGCCACGTCATCGCCGGAACCGTCTGGACGCTGTTCCACATCCTGATCATCACGCTGCAGGCCTTCATCTTCATGATGCTGACACTCATCTATGTCGGCCAGGCCCACGACGCGCACTGATCGGCTCGGCGGTTCGGCTCAAGTTTCCCCTTCCCTTTCCTTTCCACTATCTACACAGGAGCAATCATGGAAAACATTCTCGGTTTCGTCGCGCTGGCTTGCGGCATCATCGTCGGCCTCGGTGCGATCGGCGCATCGATCGGCATCGCACTCATGGGCGGCAAGTACCTCGAGTCCTCTGCCCGCCAGCCCGAGCTGATGAACGAGCTGCAGACCAAGATGTTCATTCTGGCCGGCCTGATCGACGCGGCCTTCCTGATCGGCGTGGCCATCGCCCTGCTGTTCGCCTTCGCCAACCCCTTCGTCCTGGTTTGATCGGCGCACGCCCGGTCAGGACGGAAAGGACCATTCCGTGAACATCAACGCGACCCTGATCCTGCAAGCGATCGTCTTTGCGATCCTTGTCTGGTTCACGATGCGCTTCATCTGGCCGCCGATCACCAAGGCGCTGGACGAGCGCGCCCGCAAGATCGCCGAGGGTCTGGCCGCCGCTGACAAGGCCAAGGCCGACCTCGCGGCCGCAGACCGCCGCGTGGAGGAGGAGCTGGCCCGTGCCCGCACCGAGACCGCTGGACTGCGCGCCGACGCCGAACGCCGCGCCCAGGCGATCATCGACGAGGCGAAGGCCCGCGCGACCGATGAAGGCAACAAGATCATCGCGGCGGCGCAAGCCGAAGCAGAGCAGCAGGCCGTCCGGGCCCGCGAGGCGCTGCGCGCGCAGGTGGCGGCCCTGGCCGTCAAGGGCGCCGAGCAGATCCTGCGCCGCGAGGTCAACGCCAGCGTGCACGCCGAGCTGCTGGACCGCCTGAAGAACGAGCTGTAATCCAAGGACATCCGCCATGGCCGAACTCGCCACCATCGCCCGGCCCTACGCCGAGGCGCTGTTCCAGTCCTCGCAGGCCGATCTCGAAGGTGCCTCCCGGTGGCTGGACGCCCTGGCCGCGGTCGCCGCCAACCCGCAACTGCTGGATTTCGCCGGCAATCCCAAGGTCACCGACCAGCAGGTCTTCGACGTGATCACCGGGGTTGCCAAGCAGCAGCTACCGCTCGAGGCGCAGAACTTCCTGCGCACCGTGATCGAGAACGGCCGGCTCGAGGCGCTGCCGGAGATCGCCGTGCAGTTCCGCAACTTGCGCAATTCGCAAGGCGGCAGCTCCGATGCAGTGGTCCACAGCCCGTTCCCCATCGCGGCGGCGGCTCTGGCCGACCTCGCGTCGGTGCTCGAGAAGCGCTTCGGGCGGCGGCTGAACCTCACCGTCCAGGAAGATCCCACCCTTATCGGCGGCGTTCGCGTCGTGGTCGGCGACGAGGTGCTGGACACCTCGGTCAAGGCCCGCCTCGAGCAGATGAAGGCCGCCCTCACGGCCTGACCGTCGGCCGCCCCCGGCCGCAGGCAGTCCGCAACCCACTACAAAGGAAAGAGTCATGCAACTCAATCCCGCTGAAATCTCCGAACTGATCAAGAGCCGGATCGAGGGCCTGGGCGCCAGCGCCGACGTCCGCAACCAGGGCACGGTGATCTCCGTGACCGACGGCATCTGCCGCATCCACGGCCTGTCCGATGCGATGGCCGGCGAGATGCTGGAGTTTCCCGCCACGCCCGAGGGCGTGCCCACTTTCGGCCTGGCACTGAACCTCGAGCGCGACTCGGTCGGCTCCGTGATCCTGGGGCAGTACGAGCACATCTCCGAAGGCGACACCGTCAAGTGCACGGGCCGCATCCTGGAAGTGCCCGTCGGCCCGGAACTGATCGGCCGCGTGGTCAACGCCCTCGGCCAGCCGATCGACGGCAAGGGCCCGGTCAACGCCAAGCTGACCGACGTGATCGAGAAGGTCGCCCCGGGCGTGATCGCGCGCAAATCGGTGGACCAGCCGGTGCAGACCGGCCTGAAGGCCATCGACTCCATGGTGCCGATCGGCCGCGGTCAGCGCGAGCTGATCATCGGCGACCGCCAGACCGGCAAGTCTGCCGTGGCGGTGGATGCGATCATCAACCAGAAGGGTCAGAACATGACCTGCGTGTACGTCGCTATCGGCCAGAAGGCGTCCACGATCAAGAACATCGTGCGCGCGCTCGAGCAGGCCGGTGCGATGGACTACACCATCGTCGTCGCCGCCTCGGCTTCCGAGTCTGCTGCCATGCAGTACATCTCGGCCTACTCCGGCTGCACCATGGGCGAGTATTTCCGCGACCGCGGCCAGGACGCCCTGATCATTTATGACGACCTGTCCAAGCAGGCCGTTGCCTACCGCCAGGTCTCCCTGCTGCTGCGCCGCCCCCCGGGACGCGAAGCCTTTCCCGGCGACATCTTCTATCTCCACAGCCGCCTTCTCGAGCGCGCTGCCCGCGTGAACGCCGACTATGTCGAGGCATTCACCAAGGGTGAGGTCAAGGGCAGGACCGGTTCGCTCACGGCCCTGCCGATCATCGAGACGCAGGCTGGCGACGTGTCCGCGTTCGTGCCGACCAACGTGATCTCGATCACCGACGGCCAGATCTTCCTGGAGACCAGCCTGTTCAACGCCGGCATCCGTCCCGCCATCAACGCGGGTATTTCGGTGTCGCGCGTCGGCGGTGCGGCCCAGACCAAGCTGATCAAGAGCCTGTCCGGCGGCATCCGTACCGACCTGGCGCAGTACCGCGAACTCGCGGCCTTCGCCCAGTTCGCCTCCGACCTCGACGAAGCCACCCGCAAGCAGCTCGATCGCGGCGCCCGGGTCACCGAACTGCTCAAGCAGCCGCAGTACAGCCCACTGCCCATCTCTCTGATGGCCGCTTCGCTGTTCGCGGTGAACAAGGGCTACTTCGACGACATCGACGTCAAGAAGGTCCTGGCCTTCGAGTCGGGCCTGCACTCCTTCCTGAAGGACAAGCACGGCGCGCTGCTGTCCAAGCTCGAGAACGACAAGGCCATGGACAAGGACGCCGAAGCCGAGCTGACTTCCGCGATCCAGGCCTTCAAGAAGACCTTCGCCTAAGGCGCAGGGGAAGCACGATGGCTGCAGGAAAAGAGATTCGCGGCAAGATCAAATCGGTGGAAAACACCAAGAAGATCACCAAGGCCATGGAGATGGTCGCCGCCTCCAAGATGCGCAAGGCGCAGGAGCGGATGCGTTCGGCCCGGCCTTACAGCGACAAGGTGCGCAATATCGCCGTCAACCTCGGCGCAGCGAACCCCGAGTACACGCACGCCTTCATGCAGACCAACGAGTCGAAGGCGGCGGGCTTCATCGTCGTCACCACCGACAAGGGCCTGTGCGGCGGCATGAACACCAACGTGCTGCGTGCCGTCACGGGCAAGCTGCGCGAGCTGCAGGCGGCTGGCATCGACCCGCAGGCCGTCGCCATCGGCAACAAGGGACTCGGGTTCCTGAACCGGATCGGCGCGCGGGTCGTCTCGCACGTCACGCAGTTGGGCGACACGCCGCATCTGGACAAGCTGATCGGGCCGGTCAAGGTGCTGCTCGACCAGTACGCCGAAGGCAAGCTCAGCGCCGTCTACCTCTGCTACACCAAGTTCATCAACACGATGAAGCAGGAGCCGGTGGTCGAGCAGCTGCTGCCCTTGACCCGTGAGCGCATGCAGGCGGACGCGGGCCAGCATTCCTGGGACTACATCTACGAGCCGGACGCCAAGACCGTGATCGACGAGCTGCTGCTGCGCTACGTCGAGGCGCTGGTCTACCAGGCCGTGGCCGAGAACATGGCGTCCGAGCAGTCGGCGCGCATGGTGGCCATGAAGGCGGCGACCGACAACGCAGGCAATGTCATCGGCGAGTTGAAGCTGGTCTACAACAAGACGCGCCAGGCAGCGATCACGAAAGAGCTTTCGGAGATCGTGGCCGGCGCCGCGGCTGTTTAAAGATAACGAGATTGGAGCAACACATGGCTCAAGAGAACGCTCAAGTGACCGCCCGCGTTCAGGGCAAGATCGTCCAGTGCATTGGCGCCGTCGTCGACGTGGAATTCCCGCGCGACCGCATGCCGAAGGTGTACGACGCGCTCAAGATGGAGGGCACCGCCCTCACGCTCGAAGTGCAGCAGCAGCTGGGTGACGGCGTCGTCCGCACCATCGCGCTGGGCTCGTCGGACGGCCTGCGGCGCGGCAACATGGTCTACAACACCAACGGACCGATCACCGTGCCGGTGGGCAAGGCCACGCTCGGCCGCATCATGGACGTCCTGGGCAACCCCATCGACGAGCGCGGCCCCGTCGATGCCACCCTGTCAGCGTCCATCCACCGCAAGGCCCCGTCGTACGACGAGCTCTCGCCCTCCCAGGAGCTGCTGGAGACCGGCATCAAGGTGATCGACCTGGTCTGCCCGTTCGCCAAGGGCGGCAAGGTGGGCCTGTTCGGCGGCGCCGGTGTCGGCAAGACCGTGAACATGATGGAGCTGATCAACAACATCGCCAAGGCCCACTCCGGTCTGTCGGTGTTCGCCGGCGTGGGTGAGCGCACCCGCGAGGGCAACGACTTCTATCACGAGATGGCCGACTCGGGCGTCGTCAAGCTGGACAACCTGGCCGAGTCGAAAGTGGCCATGGTCTACGGCCAGATGAACGAGCCTCCGGGCAACCGCCTGCGAGTGGCGCTCACCGGCCTCACCATCGCCGAGTCCTTCCGCGACGAAGGCCGGGACGTGCTGTTCTTCGTGGACAACATCTACCGCTACACGCTGGCCGGCACCGAAGTGTCCGCGCTGCTGGGCCGCATGCCCTCCGCCGTGGGCTACCAGCCGACGCTGGCCGAGGAAATGGGTCGCCTTCAGGAGCGCATCACCTCCACCAAGGTCGGCTCGATCACGTCGATCCAGGCCGTGTACGTGCCCGCCGACGACCTGACCGATCCGTCGCCCGCCACGACCTTCGCCCACCTGGACTCCACCGTGGTGCTGTCGCGCGACATCGCGGCGCTGGGTATCTACCCCGCGGTGGATCCGCTCGACTCGACCAGCCGCCAGCTCGATCCGCTGGTGGTCGGCGAGGAACACTACGGTGTGGCGCGCTCGGTCCAGGGCACGCTGCAGCGCTACAAGGAACTGCGCGACATCATCGCCATCCTGGGCATGGACGAACTCGCGCCCGAGGACAAGCTGGCCGTGGCCCGCGCGCGCAAGATCCAGCGTTTCCTCTCGCAGCCCTTCCATGTGGCCGAAGTGTTCACCGGCTCCCCCGGCAAGTACGTGCCGCTGGCCGAGACCATCCGTGGCTTCAAGATGATCGCCTCCGGCGAGTGCGACCACCTGCCCGAGCAGGCCTTCTACATGGTCGGCACCATCGACGAAGCTTTCGAGAAGGCCAAGAAGCTGGCGGCGGGCTGAAGCCATGGTCGATACCACCCACACCATCCGCGTCGAGGTGGTCAGCGCCGAAGAGTCCATCTTCTCCGGCGACGCCCGCTTCGTAGCGCTGCCCGGCGAGGCCGGCGAGCTGGGGATCTATCCGCGGCACACGCCGCTGATCACCCGCATCCGCCCGGGCTCGGTGCGCATCGAAAAGGCCGACGGCACCGAGGAGTTCGTCTTCGTGGCCGGCGGCGTGCTCGAGGTGCAGCCCAGCACCGTCACCGTGCTGTCCGACACCGCCATCCGCGGCAAGGACCTGGACGAGGAAAAGGCCAACGAAGCCCGGCAAGCCGCCGAGGAAGCCCTCAAGAACGCCAAGAGCGATATCGACCTGGCCAAGGCCCAGTCGGAACTCGCCGTGATGGCGGCCCAGATTGCCGCGCTGCGCAAGTACCGTCAGAAGCGCTGAGCGGACACCAGGCAATAAGAAGCGCTAAAAACCGCGCACTCGGCCCCGGTCGCAAGACCGGGGCTTTTTTCCGTCCGCACAACGCGTGCGGATACGCAGCCATCTCGGCAGAGCCGCGGTGCAGGAGCTACGCCCGGCGAACACAACAATGCCGATGCACCGCCAGGTACGCCGCGGCAGATGCTCTAGACGTCGTTGCAGCCCGTATTCGCCGCATCCCGGTCTATCCGACGACGGCGTTCACCGAAAGCCGAGCGCAGCAGCAGGTGCTGCGCACCGCCGGTGCCGGGGCGTGCTGAAGGGTGTGCCCCGCCGACCACCGATCCGGCATCGACTGCGCTCCGACGCTTCGCCAGGCCACCCCCCGCAGCGTGAACGGTTTCGCCGGCACCTGCCTCACCCCAGCACCGGTGCGTCGGGCAATTCGTTCGGCCCGCCGCCCACGGGGCTGTCGGCAGGGAAGTGCTTCACCAGCAGTTCCTCGACCTCGCCCAGGGCCTGCAGCATCCCGTCCTCGATCCGGCCGGCGCGAAAGGCGTCGCGCATGTGGGCGAGCACCTCGCTCCAGTATTCCGCCGCAACCTGCCGCGACAACCCACGGTCCGCCACGATCTCGATCGCGTGCTCCGCCAGCAGCAGATAGATCAGCACGCCGTTGTTCTGCTCGGTGTCCCACACGCGCAGCTTGCCGAACACCGAGATCGCCCGCTCTCGCGCCGTGGCGTCGCGCCAGATATAGCTGTTCGGAAGCCCGGCTTCGACGTAGATGCGGATCTCGCCGGTATGCCGCGTCTCGCTGGCAGCCACCTGCGTTTCCAGGCGCCCCAGCAGCGCCGCGGGCATGGCCCGGTGCAGCCGGCCGTCCTCGTTCCAGCGATGGCGCGCCAGCCTGCCGATGCGGTGCAGCCAGCCCATCACCAGCCCCCCGAGGCGCCGCCGCCTCCGAAGTTGCCGCCGCCACCGGAGCGGAACCCGCCGCCACCTCCCAGGCCGCCGCCCCAGCCGCCGTGGTGGCGTGTGCCGCCCCAGCCCGGGCCGCCGAAAGGCGGTCCCCGGTGGCGCCCGATGCCGCGGCCGGCGGGGCCGCCCATGCCGCCGAGCAGCGCCACCAGCAGGCCCACCAGGCCCGCCAGCACCGCCACCACCAGGCTGGTCGTGACCACGAAGGCCAGCGCGCCCACGGCGCCGCCCGCGACGATCGAGCCGAGTGGCCGGCCGAACACCGCGCGCAGCACGCCGCCGGCCACGGGCACGGCGATGAACAGGAGCACGGCCAACTCCATCCAGTCGAAGCCGCCGGCGCGTGTGCCTGCGGCCGCCTGTGTCGGGGCCGGCAGCGCTTCACCCCGCACGTGCGCGCCGATGCGCCCCACGGCTGCGGCCAGGCCGCCGGCGAAGTCGCCCTGGCGAAATGCCGGCGTGATCGCCTCGTCGATGATCTGGCGGGCCCGCAGATCCGGGAGCGCGCCCTCGAGCGTCTTGGCCACTTCGATCCGCACGCGCCGGTCGTCCTTCGCCACCACGATCAGCACGCCGTCTCCGACCTCGCGCCGTCCGATCTTCCACTCGTTGGCCACGCGGTTGGCGTAGCTGAACAGGTCTTCCGGCTCGCTGGTGGGCACCATCAGCACGACCACCTGCGCGCCGGTCTCCTGCTCGAGCGCCGCGAGCTGCGCCTCCAGGGCCTGCTGCTGCGGCGGGGCCAGCGTGCCGGTGCGGTCCACCACCCGAGCCGACAACGGCGGCACCGGCTGCACGTCCTGCGCAGCGGCCTGCCCGGCGGGCAGGCACATGCAGGCAATCAGCAACAGGAATATGGACAGCAGGCGCCCCAGAGCAGGCGGCTGCGCAGCGAAGCGCGCGTCGCCTGCGTGCGAGATTCCGCGCAAGAGTGCCATGGGCGCCGAGTCTGGCCTGCCGGGTGCCGCCTCAGCGGGTGGTGGCACCCGG
This sequence comes from Ramlibacter sp. AN1015, assembly GCF_037726105.1. Classification (NCBI taxonomy): domain Bacteria; kingdom Pseudomonadati; phylum Pseudomonadota; class Betaproteobacteria; order Burkholderiales; family Comamonadaceae; genus Ramlibacter; species Ramlibacter sp. AN1015. The sequence goes on along the minus strand of NZ_JBBJUM010000015.1, from coordinate 67,680 downwards.
GTTCGCCGGCGCGCCGGTGCCGAAGTCCACCCGCGGGGGCGTTGCCATCTGCGCCTCGTCCTGCACGGCGAAGTTGGCCTTGGGCTCGTAGCTGAACGCCATGGCCGTGAGGTTGGTGGGGAAGCTGCGCGCCAGGACGTTGTACTCCTGCACGGCCTGGATGTAGCGGTTGCGCGCGACGGTGATGCGGTTCTCGGTGCCTTCGAGCTGGACCCGCAGGTCGCTGAAGCCCTGGTTGGCCTTGAGTTCAGGATAGCGCTCGCTCACCGCCATGAGCCGGCTCAGCGCCGACGAGAGCTCGCCCTGGACCTGCTGAAAGCGCTGGAACGCCTGCGGGTCGTTGAGCGTCTCGGGCGTGACCTGCACCGAGGTCGCCCGTGCCCGCGCCTCGATCACCCGGGTGAGGGTTTCCTGCTCGAATGTGGTCTCGCCCTTGACGGTCTCGACCAGGTTGGGCACCAGGTCGGCGCGCCGCTGGTACTGGTTGAGCACCTCGCTCCAGGCCGATTTGGTCTGCTCGTCGAGCCGTTGGAAGTCGTTGTAGCCGCAGCCGCTGAGCGCGAGGACGGCGGCGAAGACGGCGGCGAAGTGGGCGAACCAGCGTTTCATGGGGCGTGCACCGGGGGAGCGGCAGGGGTAGATGGTGGGAGGCGAGGTGGCGAAAACAGTAGCACAGTTGCGCCAGCCGCGGGCCGGCCCGGATTGCCGGCACAATCGCCTCGCCATGCCCAGGAACAAACTCCAGGCCGCCCACCTCGAGGGCAATGCGGACGAGGTGGAAGCGGCCTTCTACGACGCGCTGCGGCGCGCCGACATCGAGCAGCTGATGGCCTGCTGGGCCGACGAGGACGAGATCGTCTGCGTCCATCCCGGAGGGCCCCGCGTGGTGGGCGCTGCCGCGATCCGCGCCACCTTCGAAGCCATGTTCGCCAATGGGAGCATCCGAGCCCGCCCGCAGCAGCTGCGCAAGCTCGAATCGGTCGGCAGCTGCGTGCACCACCTGATCGAACAGGTCGAGGTGCTCACGCCACAGGGGCCGCGCGAGGCCTGGGTGATCGCCACCAACGTCTACCACCGCACGGCGCAGGGCTGGCGACTGGTCGCGCACCATGCGAGTCCCGGCACTCCCGGCGAACTGCAGGAGGTCTCGCTCGCGCCACAGATCCTGCACTGATCCCGGCATGGAGTACACGGCGCCCTGGTGGCTGCCCGGCGGCAATCTCCAGACCATCTGGCCGGCGCTTTTCGCTCGGCGCACCTGGGACGGACCGGTCACCTACCGCCGGGAACGGTGGCCCACGCCCGATGGCGACTTCGTCGATCTCGACTGGCTCGCCGGCAGCGCCGGCGCCCTTCCCGATGCCCCGCTGCTGGTCCTGTTCCATGGGCTGGAGGGGTCTTCGCGCAGCCACTATGCCGAAGCGTTCGCCGACTTCGCGCGCGGCCAGGGCCTGCAGTTCGTGGTGCCGCACTTCCGCGGCTGCAGCGGCGAGCTGAACCTGGCGCCGCGCGCCTACCACTCGGGCGATTACGAGGAGATCGGCTGGCTGCTGGCGCGCTTGCGCGAGCGGCACGGTCAGCCGGTTCTGGCCGTGGGCGTCTCGCTGGGCGGCAACGCGCTGCTGCGCTGGGCCGCCGAGGCTGGCAGCGCGGCGGGCAGCTGCGCCCGGGCCGTGGCAGCGGTGTGCGCGCCGCTCGACCTGGCGGCCGGCGGGCGTGCCATCGCCGCCGGCTTCAACCGCCTCGTCTACACCGGCATGTTCCTGCGCAGCATGAAGCCCAAGGCCCTGAAGAAACTGGCCCAGCACCCCGGCCTGTTCGACCGCGAAGCCCTGCTGGCTGCGCGGGACCTGTACGCCTTCGACAACATCTTCACGGCACCGCTGCACGGCTTTCGCGACAGCGACGACTACTACGCCCGCGCCTCGGCCCGTGGCCACCTGCACCGCATCCGCATACCGGCGCTGGCGCTGAACGCCCGCAACGATCCTTTCGTGCCCGCCGACAGCTTGCCCGGCGCACGCGAAGCGGGCGCGCAGGTGCGGCTGTGGCAGCCGGCGGCTGGCGGGCACGTAGGTTTCCCGAGCGGGCGCTTGCGCGGCCACGTGCGATTCATGCCGGAGCAGGTCGGGCGCTGGCTGCTCGCGGCGCAGTAAGGAGGCCGGTCGCCGCAGTGGTGCCGCTGCGCACCGAGGCTGGCGCAGCGGCCAGGAGGTGCGAGGCCCCAAGCTCCCGGCCCGCGCGCACGGGTCTACCGGCGTTCGGGCGTGGTGCGAACCGGCTGGCGCGAGGCGTTGCGAGGAGCCGCTTGCGCCGCGGCGCGCGCCGGTGCTGCCGCGGCCGACGCGCGGGTGGGGACCACGGCCGCAGGAGCAGGCGCTGGTGGCGCTTGTGCGGCGGCCAGTGCCGCCGCTGCGGCCGCCGCCCCGGGCGGCCACGCGACTTCCGCGGCCGGGCGCGGCTTGCCCAGCGGTGCGCCCGCCAGCCCCTTGCGCAGCGCAGCCAGGTCTTCCTCGCTCGGATAGAGGCCGGCGACCCAGTAGTCGAACACGCGCCGAGCGATCGGCGCGGCGGCGGCGGCACCGAAGCCGGCGTTCTCGACCACTACGGCCAGCGCGATGCGCGGGTTCTCCGCCGGCGCGAACGCCATGTAGAGGGAGTGGTCACGCTGGTGTTCCTCCAGCTTGGCGGCGTCGTACTTCTGTCGCTGCCCGATGGTGACCGCCTGCGCCGTGCCGGTCTTGCCGCCCGAGAGGTAGGGCGCCCCCGCGAACACCCGGGTGGACGTGCCTTGCTGGGTCACCCCCACCATGGCGCGGCGGATCACCTCCACGTGCTCGCGCCGATAGCCGAGATCGACCGCGGGCTCGGGCGCGACCTGGGTGGTCTGGTGCGACATCGGGTCCTGGGTGGCGATCACCAGCCGCGGCCGGTGCTTGATGCCGTTGTTCACCACGGTGGCGGTGGCATGCGCCAGCTGCAGCATGGTGAAGCTGTTGTAGCCCTGGCCGATGCCCAGCGAGATCGTCTCGCCGGCATACCACTTCTTCTGTTCGGGCCGCTTGTAGTAGCGCCGCTTCCACTCCTGGCTGGGAAGCACGCCGCGCACCTCGCCGCCGATGTCGATGCCGGTGAGCTGGCCGAACCCCAGCGGTTTCATGAAGTCGTGCATCGCATCCACGCCCAGGTCGTTGGCGAGCTGGTAGTAGTAGACGTTGCTCGACTTGACGATGCTGGCGTGCATATCGACGGCGCCCAGCCCGTGGTCGCCGTGGCTGCGGAACACGTGGCCGCCGAACGACCAGGAGCCGCCGTCGTGGATCACCTGTCCTGCGGTGCGCTTGCCCGTCTCGAGCGCCGCCAGTGCCATGAAGGGCTTGTAGGTGGAGCCGGGCGGGTAGGTGCCGCGCAGGGCCCGGTTGAGGAGGGGCTTCTCGAGCGACTCGTTGAGCGCCTGCCAGCTCTCGGTGTCGATCCCATCGACGAACAGGTTGGGATCGAACGTGGGTTTGGAGACGAAGGCCAGCACCTCGCCGTTGCTCGGATCGATCGCCACCAGCGCGCCGCGTCGCTCGCCGAACATCTGCTCGACCAGGTGCTGCAGCTTGATGTCGATCGACAGCATCACCGTGTTGCCGGGTGTCGCCGGCAGGCTGGCCAGCTTGCGCACCGCGCGCCCGCCGGCCGAGGTCTCCACCTCCTCGACGCCCGTGGCGCCGTGCAGCTGGCGCTCCAGGCTCTGCTCGATGCCGAGTTTGCCGATGTACTCGGTGCCCCGGTAGTTGGCCTGCTCCTCCTCGTCCCACTCCTCCATCTGGCGCTTCTCGGACTGGTTGATGCGCCCGATATAGCCGATGACATGGCTGCCCAGCTCGCCCCAGGGGTAGTTGCGGAACAGCCGCGCGCGGATGTCCACCCCCGGGAAGCGGAAGCGCTGCGCGGTGAATCGCGCCACCTCTTCGTCGCTCAGCTTGGTGCGGATCGGCAGCGACTCGAAACTCTTGGATTCGTCCAGGAGCTTCCTGAACCGGCGGCGGTCGCGCGGCTGGATGTCCACCACGGCAGCCAGTGCGTCGATGGTGTCCTCCAGCGGCGCGGCCAGCCGCGAAGGCGTGATCTCCAGGGTGAAGGCCGAGTAGTTGGTGGCCAGCACGATGCCGTTGCGGTCCAGGATCTGGCCGCGGTTGGGCACGATGGGCACGACCGCCGTGCGGTTGGCCTCGGCCCGCTCGCTCAGCGCCTCATGGCGCACCACCTGCAGCCAGGCCAGCCGCGCGGCCAGCAGCATGAAGCACGCCAGCACCACCACGCTGGCCACCAGCACTCGCACGCGAAAGCGCGAGAGGTCGGCTTCGATGTTGCGCAGCTCGGTCACAGGGGGCGATTCTCATCGGGGTCCGGGGCGCGGCGCTGCGGCGCCAGCAACACGATGCTCACGATGGGCCACAGCAGGCATTCGATCACGGGGGCGAGTGCCACCGCAAAGCCGGGAAAGACGCCGCCCGCGAGCAGCCGGATCGCCAGTTCGATGGCGTGCGCGGCGGCGAACAGCGGCAGCACCTGCAGTGCCTGCGAGGGCACCGAGAACCACAGCAGCCGCCGGTGGATGGTGATGGCGAAGTAGCTCAGGGTGGTGTAGCTCAGGGCGTGCTGGCCGAGCAGGGCCGCCTGGTGCACGTCCATCGCCAGGCCGAACATGAATGCGGTGGCCACCCCCACGCGCAGCGGCTGGTGCACGCTCCAGAACACCAGCACCACGGCCAGCAGGTCGGGCATCCAGGCCAGGCGCCCGAGCGGCAGCATGTTCACCAGCAGGGCCAGCAGCAGGCTGCTCCAGATGAACAGTGGGTTGGCCGGCAACAGCAGCTGCTGGCCCGGGCGCATGATCATCGTGCGGCTCCCCGGCGTCCTGCGGCCACTTCATCGCTCGGGCGCGTGGGCATCTGGCCCGCCACCGGCTGCAGGATCATGATGTGGCGCGCCCCCGCGGCGAGCGCCTCGGGCTGGGCCGAGATGCGTGAAAAGGCCGAGTCGGCCCGGCGCTCGACCTTGGTCACGCGCGCCACCGGCAGCCCGGACGGGTAGACGCCGTCCACGCCGCTGGTGGTGAGGAGGTCGCCCTGCTGCACGTCCGCATCGGACGGCATGAAGCGCAGCTCGAGCGCGCCGCCGTGGGTGCCGGAAGGATCGCCATAGACGACGCTGCGCACACCGCTGCGGGCGTTGAGGACCGGTGTCGCCTGGTCGCGGTCGGTCACGAGGGTGACTTCGCTGACCAGCGGGTGCACCCGGGTGACCTGGCCGAGCACGCCGGATTCGTCGGTGACCGGCGAGCCGGGCTGCACGCCGTGCGCCATGCCCTTGTCGACGACGACCTTGCGGGTGTAGGGATCGGCGGCGTCGTACAGCACCTGGGCGGCCATGGACGGCGTGCTCAGGCGCTCGCGCAGCTCCAGCAGCTTGCGCAGTCGCTCGTTTTCCAGTGTGAGCTGCTCGACCTGGTAGGCGCGCTGCGCCAGCTCGGCGAGCCGCGCCCGCGCCTGCGCCTCGCCGGCCTGGGCACTGGACAGGTCCTGCAGATAGCCAGTGGCAGCCTGCACCGCCAGCACCGGACGCATCGCCAGCCACTGGGCCGGGTACAACACGCCCGCCACCGCGGAGCGCACCGGCTTGGCGATTTCGAAGCGGGTGTCGGCGACCATGAGGAACAGCGCGAGAGCGCTGCACACCATCAGCTTCGAGAGGGCCGACGGGCCCTGCTTGAAGAAGGGGGGAGGCGTTCTGTCCAGCGTACCGAGCGGCATCGCTGTCCTTTGCGGGAGGCGGGGTTACTCGCTGGTGAAGATCGAACCCAGGCGCTCCATGCGCTCCAGGGCGATGCCACAACCGCGCACCACGCAGGTCAGGGGGTCTTCTGCAACCAGCACCGGCAGGCCGGTTTCCTCGGCGAGCAGGCGGTCGAGGTCGCGCAGCAGGGCGCCGCCGCCCGTGAGCATCATGCCGCGCTCGGCAATATCCGCGCCCAGTTCGGGCGGCGTGCTCTCCAGCCCGTTCTTGACGGAGGACACGATGTTGTTCAGCGGGTCGGTCAAGGCTTCGAGGATCTCGTTGGACGAGATGGTGAACGAGCGCGGCACGCCCTCGGAGAGGTTGCGGCCCTTGACCTCGATCTCCTTGACTTCGCTGCCGGGAAACGCGGAGCCGATGCTTTTCTTGATCATCTCGGCGGTGGGCTCGCCGATCAGCATGCCGTAGTTGCGGCGGATGTAGCTGATGATGGCCTCGTCGAACTTGTCGCCGCCGACGCGCACGCTGCCCTTGTAGACCATGCCGCCCAGCGAGATGACGCCCACCTCGGTGGTGCCGCCGCCGATGTCCACGACCATCGAGCCGGACGCTTCGGACACCGGCAGGCCGGCGCCGATCGCGGCGGCCATGGGTTCTTCGATCAGGTACACCTCGGAAGCGCCGGCGCCCAGGGCGGATTCGCGGATGGCGCGGCGCTCGACCTGGGTGGAGCCGCAGGGCACGCAGATGATGATCCGGGGGCTGGGCTTGAGCACCGAGCGCGGATGGACCATCTTGATGAACTGCTTGAGCATCTGCTCGGTGACGGTGAAGTCGGCGATCACGCCGTCCTTCATGGGCCGGATGGCCTCGATGTTGCCGGGCACCTTGCCCAGCATCGCTTTCGCTTCGTGGCCGACGGCCTGGATGGTCTTCTTGCCTTGCGGGCCGCCTTCGTGCCGGATCGCCACGACCGAGGGTTCATCCAGCACGATCCCTTTGCCGCGGACGTAGATCAGGGTGTTGGCGGTGCCCAGGTCGATGGCCAGGTCCGTGGAGAAGTAGCGTCGGAAAGCTCCGAACATCAGGAAGTCCTCGTGATTTGCGAAAGCGGCCGCTGTTGCGGCCGTTGCAGTGGAAGCCCCGGGAAAAGATGGCGCCAGGGCGCGCTCCAGGCCGGGTCATCCGAAGGCGGGATAATACCTGATCCCCTGTGAACAACCGCCCGCGCAAGGGCCTGCCCGGCCCCTCGCGGCTGCAATATTTCCTGCCCTGATTGCCCATGGCCCTCACCCCCGACGACATCGGCCGCATCGCCCACCTGGCGCGGCTGGAACTCGAGCCCTCCGAGCGCGAACGGATGCTGGCGCAGATCAACGGCTTCTTTGGCCTGGTCGAGCGCATGCGCGCCATCGACACCAGCGGGGTCGAGCCGCTGGCGCACCCGGTCGCTGCCTTCGAGGACGTGCAGCTGCGCCTGCGTGAGGACGCGGTGGGCGAGCGCGACGAGCGCGACGCGATGCAGCGCAGCGCCCCGTCGGTCGAGCGGGGGCTGTTCCTCGTGCCCAAGGTGATCGAATGAGCGTCGCACCCCACCAAATGACCCTGTCGGACCTCGCCGCCGCCTTGCGCGCGCGCGAGTTCTCGGCTCAGGAAGTGGCGCGTCACTTCCTGGTGCGCGTCGAGCGCCACGCGGGGCTCAATGCCTTCCTGGCCACCGATCCGGAAGCCAGCCTGGCCCAGGCGCGTGCGGCCGACCAGCGGCTCGCGGCCGGAGAGTCCGCACCCTTGCTGGGTGTTCCCATCGCGCACAAGGACATCTTCGTCACCCGCGACTTCCCCACCACCGCCGGCTCCCGCATGCTGGCGGGCTACCGCTCTCCCTTCGACGCGACCGTCGTGCGCCGCCTTGGCGAAGCCGGCGCGGTCACGCTGGGCAAGCTCAATTGCGACGAATTCGCCATGGGCTCGTCCAACGAGAACTCCGCGTTCGGCGCGGTGAAGAACCCCTGGGACGTCGAGCGCACGCCGGGGGGATCGTCAGGCGGCAGCGCTGCGGCCGTCGCTGCGGCCCTGGTGCCGGCGGCAACCGGCACCGACACCGGCGGTTCGATCCGCCAGCCGGCGTCGTTTTGCGGTATCACGGGCATCAAGCCGACTTACGGGCGCGCCTCGCGCTACGGCATGGTCGCCTTCGCCTCCAGCCTGGACCAGGCCGGCCCCATGGCCCGCAGCGCGCACGATTGCGCGCTGCTGCTCTCGGCCTTCTGCGGTCCCGACCCGGACCGCGACTCGACATCCCTCGACACACCGGCCGAAGATTTCAGCCGCGGTCTCGACGCACCCCTGGACGGGCTGCGCATCGGGGTGCCGCGCGAGTTCTTCGGCGAGGGGCTGGCGGCGGACGTGCGCGCCGCCATCGATGCCGCGCTGGCGCACTACCGCAGGCTCGGGGCACGGTTGGTCGATATCAGCCTGCCGCTGACCGAGTTGTCGATTCCGGTCTATTACGTCATCGCCGCCGCCGAGGCGTCGTCCAATCTCTCCCGGTTCGACGGCGTGAAGTTCGGCCACCGCGCGGCGAAATACACCGACCTGCTGGACATGTACAAGAAGACGCGTGCCGAAGCCTTCGGCGACGAGGTCAAGCGCCGCATCATGATCGGCACCTACGTGCTCTCGCACGGCTACTACGACGCCTACTACCTGCAGGCCCAGAAGATCCGCCGCATGATCGCCGACGATTTCCGCCGCGCCTTCGCCGAGTGCGACCTGATCGCCGGACCGGTCGCGCCCACCGTCGCCTGGAAGCTGGGCGCCAAGTCGGACGACCCGGTGGCCAACTACCTGGCCGACATCTTCACCCTTCCGGGCTCGCTGGCCGGCCTGCCGGGCATGAGCATTCCGTGCGGCTTCGGGGAGGGCGGCATGCCGGTGGGCCTGCAGCTGCTCGGCAACTATTTCGGCGAGGCGCGGCTGCTGAATGCCGCGCACCGCTTCCAGCAAACGACCGACTTCCACACCCAGGCGCCAGAGGGGTTCGAAGCATGAGCACACTGATTCGGGGTTATGAGGTCGTGATCGGCTTCGAGACGCACGCCCAGCTGTCCACCCGCTCCAAGATCTTCAGCCGTGCGGCCACCACCTTCGGAGCCGAGCCGAACACGCAGGCCAGCGCGGTCGATCTGGCGCTGCCGGGCACCCTGCCCGTGATGAACCGCGGCGCCGTCGAGCGCGCCATCGCCTTCGGCCTGGCCGTCGGGGCGCAGATCGCTCCGCGCAGCGTGTTCGCCCGCAAGAACTACTTCTATCCCGACCTGCCCAAGGGCTACCAGATCAGCCAGTACGAGATTCCGGTGGTGCAGGGCGGCGTGGTGGAGTTCTACCTGGATCAGGAGAAAAAGCAGGTGCGCCTGGTGCGCGCCCACCTCGAGGAGGACGCGGGCAAGTCGCTGCACGAGGATTTCGTCGGCATGTCCGGCATCGACCTGAACCGCGCCGGCACCCCCTTGCTCGAGATCGTGACCGAGCCCGATATGCGCTCCTCGGAAGAAGCCGTGGCCTACGCGCGCGAGCTGCACAAGATCGTCACCTGGATCGGCATCTGCGACGGCAACATGCAGGAGGGCAGCTTCCGCTGCGACGCCAACGTGTCGGTGCGCCGACCCGGCGCGCCGCTGGGCACCCGGCGGGAGATCAAGAACCTCAACAGCTTCAAGTTCATGCAGCAGGCCATCGACTACGAGCTGCGCTGGCAGATCGAGGAGCTGGAGGACGGGCGTGCGATCGAGCAGGCCACGGTGCTGTTCGACCCGGACACGGGCGAGACCCGCGCCATGCGCACCAAGGAAGACGCTGCCGACTACCGCTACTTCCCCGATCCCGACCTCCCGCCGCTGGTCATCGCGCCCGCCTGGGTGGAGCAGGTGCGAAGCGCGTTGCCTGAGCTGCCGCGGGCCATGGCGGCACGGTTCGTCGCGGACTGGGGACTGCCCGAATACGACGCGACCACCCTCACCCAAAGCAAGGCGATGGCGGCCTACTTCGAGGCCACGGCCCGAACCTGCGGCCAGCCCAAGCTCGCGAGCAACTGGATCATGGGCGAGGTCTCGCGCCGCCTGAACGCCGGGGAGATAGGCATCGATCAGGCGCCCGTTGCGGCGCCGGCCCTGGGCGCGCTGATCGCCCGTATCGCGGACGGCACCATCTCGAACAACGCGGCGCGGCAGGTGTTCGAATCCCTCTGGTCGGGCGAAGGCGCCGACGTCGATGCGATCATCGAGTCCAAGGGGCTCAGGCAGGTGAGCGATACCGGCGCGCTGGAAAAGATCGTCGATGACGTGATCGCGGCCAATCCGGACAACGTCGCGCAGTTCAAGGCGGGCAAGGACAAGGCCTTCAACGCCCTGGTCGGCCAGGCCATGAAGGCCAGCAAGGGAAAGGCCAATCCGGCCCAGGTCAACGAGCTGCTGCGCAAGAAGCTGTCCGGCTGACGCGGGCAGTGGCGTGCGGAGGGAGGGTGCGCGCCCCCTCAGCGAACCGTCGGCGTCGCTCCGGCCGCACCCCACAGCCGGTTCAGGTGGCGCTGCATGTCGTCGAAGCGCTCGTTCACCCGCTGCATCTCCAGCTTCTGCTCGGCGATGAAGCGTTCCTGGGCCTGCAGCTGCTGGTCGTTCTGGTCCAGCGACTGCCGCAGGGTTGCCGGCATGCGGGACGGGTCCCGCGCATAGAAGGAAGCCTCGTTTTCGAGCTTGCGGCGCTCGGCGAGCAGGTCTGCGGCGCGCTGGTGGGCCGTTCCCACGATGTCCTCGAGCGTCGCCAGCGCCGCCGCGCGTTCGCGGTCCAGCGTGTCCTGGGTGGGATAGCGGGTGAGCAGCGCCTTGGTGCGCTGGCGCTGCTCGATTTCGCGATTGCGCTCCTCCGTTTCGCGGCGCGCAGCCTCCTGCAGGGCGGCGCGCTCCGCCGCCGTGTAGGAGGGGCTGAGCCGGCCGCGCAAGGTGCCGCTCGGGTTCAGGATGCGCTGCTCGCGGTCGATGCATTCCAGCAGCGGGCGGTCGGAGGTGTGGCGCCGACCGGACGCATCGGTGCAGGTGTAGATCGTCTGCGCCATGGCCGGGGCCGACAGCGCCAGCGCTGCAACGGCCACGGCCGAACGTTGTCTGAATCCCACCGCGCGTGTCCTCTTGCTCTTAGTCTTCTACCCCGTACCGCTCGCGGTAGGCGAGCACCCGGGCATGGTGCGCACCCAGCGAGTCGCCGGCGTGCCGCCCCAGATACTCCAGCAGATCGTCCAGCTTGGCAATCGCGCAAACCGCCAATTGGAGCCGATCGCGCACGTACTGCACGGCGCTGTGCGGAACGTCTCGCCCGGCTTCGGTGGCCATCTCCTGGCGGTCCAGTGCGATGGCCACCGCGTGGGGCCGCGCGCCCGCCGCTTCGATCAGCGCGATGGATTCGCGGGCGGCAGTCCCGGCCGACATGACGTCGTCGATGATCAGCACGCGCCCGCGCACCGGGGCGCCCACCAGCACACCGCCTTCGCCGTGCTCCTTTGCTTCCTTGCGGTTGTAGGCGTAGGGCACGTTGCGGCCCAGGCGGGCGAGCTCGATGGCGACGGCCGCGGCCAGGGGAATGCCCTTGTAGGCAGGCCCGAACAGCATGTCGAACTCGATGCCGCTGGCGACGATGCGCTCTGCATAGAATTGCGCCAGCCGGCCCAGCTTGGCCCCGTCGTCGAACAGCCCGGCGTTGAAGAAGTACGGTGAATCGCGGCCGGCCTTGGTGCGGAACTGACCGAAGCGCAGCACGCCGGCTTCCACCGCAAACTGCACGAAATCCTGCGCCAGTCGATCCTGGCCCTCACCTGCCACCATGGGAAGTTCCTTGTTCACGCTCACCAGCCTCAACCTCAACGGCATCCGTTCCGCCGCGAGCAAGGGCGTCGAAGCCTGGCTGGCCAAAAGCAGCCCGGATTGTATTTGCGTGCAGGAGGTCAAGGCCCAGGCCAGCGACGTGGCGGGCAGGTTCGACCTGCTGGCAGGCATGCGGGGGCACTTCCATTTCGCCGAGAAAAAGGGCTACTCGGGCGTGGCCGTCTACAGCCGCCACGAGCCGAGCGAGGTCGTCGTCGGCTGGGACGGCGGCGAGTTCGACAGCGAGGGCCGCTACGTCGAACTGCGCTTCGACACGCCGTCGCGGCGGCTCTCGATCATCAGCGCCTATTTCCCTTCGGGCTCGTCGGGTGAGGAGCGGCAGCAGGCCAAGTTCCGCTTCCTGGCGGGTTTCGAGCCGCACCTGGCGCGGCTGAAGGCGCAGCGCGAATTCATCCTCTGCGGCGACATCAACATCGCCCACCGCAAGGAAGACCTGAAGAACTGGCGCGGCAACCAGAAGAACAGCGGATTCCTGCCCGAGGAGCGCGACTGGATGACGCGCGTGCTGTCGGACACCGGCCTGGTCGATGTGTACCGGCGGCTCAAGCCCGAAGCCACCGACGACTGCTACACCTGGTGGAGCAATCGAGGGCAGGCCTACGCCAAGAACGTCGGCTGGCGCCTGGACTACCACCTGGCCACCCCCGCCATCGCCTCCCTCGCGCGGACCGAGTCGATCTACAAGGACGAGCGCTTCTCCGACCACGCGCCGATCACGATCGGCTACGAATTGGGCGGCTGGGGCTGAGCGGCTTGCAGCGGCACAGGCGCAGCCGCCTTGCCGCCGAGCATGGCATCACGAAGCCGTCGTTGCGAGAAACGTCCGTCAGGGGCCGGGCTCGGTCGTGCCACCTGCGAGGACGCGTCAGCGCCGCAGCCCGTGATTCAGGCAACTGCTTCTCCGGCGGTCTCTCCGAGCCCCCGTGCCGTGCGTGGTCCGCGTAGGCGGCGCCTCATTGCTACAGGCGCGTGTCCAGGGCATTCCGTCAAAGAATGTGCGGCTCACCTCTTCGGCCCGCTACTTCTCCGCCTGCGCTTCGCCCGGCGCCTTGCGCGCGGCGAATTCGGCGCGCAGCTGGCGCAGCTTCTCGCGCGGGTCTTCCTTGACGGTGGCCTGGTCCAGGGCCATCTCCTTGATGAAGCGGCTGGGCACGCCGGCCACGATTTCCCGGCCCTTCTTGCGTCGCTTGACCCAGCTCACCGCCAGCGAACGCTGCGCCCGCGTGATGCCCACGTACATCAGCCGACGCTCCTCCTGCAGCCGCTGCAGCGTGCCTTCGGAGCCGCTGGTCAGGCCGTCGTCGTCATCGAGCTTGAAGGGCAGCAGCCCCTCGTTGCAGCCGGCCAGCACCACGTGCGGCCACTCCAGGCCCTTGGAGGCGTGGAGCGTCGACAGCGTGACCACGTTCTGGTCCTTCTCGCGCTCGCTGATGGTCGACAGCAGCGCGATGGTCTGCGCCACCTCCAGCAGCGTCTTCTTTTCGCTGGCCAGCGCCACGCCGGCCGCGTCGTCGATCTCGCCACCGCAGCGCTTGGCCATCCAGTCGCAGAACTCCAGCACGTTGGTCCAGCGCGAAGCCGCAAGCTTCTCGTTGTCCTCGCTGTCGTACAGGTGCTTCTCGTAGCCGATGTCCTTGAGCCAGTCCGTGAGGAACACCTTGGCCGCGTCGGCGCCCTCGGTGTGCCGGGCGCGGTATTCGAGGTCGTTCACGAAGCGGCCGAACTCGTGGAGGCTTCCGACGGCGCGCGCCGACAGCACCGAGCCCAGCGACGACGAGAACAGGGCAGCGAACAGCGAGAGCTTGTACTTGCTCGCGAATTCGCCCAGGCTGGCAAGGGTCTGGTGCCCGATGCCCCGCTTGGGCGTGGTGACCGAGCGCAGGAACGCCGGGTCGTCGTCGTTGTTGACCCACAGGCGCAGCCAGGCGCAGAGGTCGCGGATCTCGGCGCGGTCGAAGAAGCTCTGGCCGCCCGAGACCTTGTAGGGAATCTGCGCCTTGCGCAGCGCCTTTTCGAGCACGCGCGCCTGGTGGTTGGCGCGGTACAGGATGGCGAAGTCCTTCCATTCCTTGTGCACGCCGTTGGCGCGGATGGACAGGATGCGCGCGGCCGACCGCTCGGCCTCGTGCTCCTCGTTGTCGCAATCGACCACGCGCACCGGCTCGCCCTCGCCCAGCTCGGAGAACAGCGTCTTCGGAAACAGCTTGGGATTGGGCTGGATGACGTTGTTCGCCGCTCGCAGGATGGCGCTGGTGGAGCGGTAGTTCTGCTCGAGCTTGATGACCTTGAGCGTGGGGTAGTCCTGCGGGAGCTTGCGCAGGTTGTCCAGCGTGGCGCCGCGCCAGCCGTAGATGGACTGGTCGTCGTCGCCGACGGCGGTGAAGCGTCCGCGCTCGCCGACGAGCAGCTTGAGCAGCTCGTACTGCGTGGCGTTGGTGTCCTGGTATTCATCGACCAGCACGTGGCCCAGGTCCTGCTGCCACTTGGCGCGTACCTCGGGGTGGTCGCGCAGCAGCTTGAGCGGCAGGCCGATCAGGTCGTCGAAATCGACACTCTGGAAGGCGACCAGCCGCTCCTCGTAGCGCGCCATCACGCGCGCGGTGACGCGCTCGTGTTCGTCCTTCGCCTGCGCCTCGGCCTGCGCCGCGTTCAGTCCCAGGTTCTTCCAGAGGCTGATGGCCCACTGCCACTGGCGCGCGGTGGCCGCATCGGTGGAGCCGCCCGCGTCCTTCAGGATCGAGGTGACATCGTCGCTGTCGAGGATGGAGAACTGCGGCTTCAACCCCAGCGCCGCGCCGTCCTGTCGCAGCATCCGCACACCCAGCGCATGGAAGGTGCAGATCACCACGTCCTTGGCGTCGCGCCCGATCAGGCCCTTGGCGCGCTCGCGCATTTCGCTGGCAGCCTTGTTGGTGAACGTGATGGCCGCAATGCGCTTGGCCGCGAGCCCCGCCTGGATCAGGCGCGCGACCTTGTGCGTGATCACCCGCGTCTTGCCCGAGCCCGCCCCGGCGAGCACCAGGCAGGGACCGTGCAGGTAGTTGACGGCTTCCTGCTGCGCGAGGTTGAGACCGGACATCGGGGGAGAGAACGGGGGGCGGGGAGGGAGAACGGGGCGGGGGAACGGGGCGGGCAGGAAGCGGCGAATGATAGCGATGCGTGCCCGCCGGCCGGGGTCAAAGTCCCTCCCGGGTTGCGCCGACAATACGGCGTGCTTGACATCCTGCAGGTCACCTTTCCCTTCTTCGCCCTGGTGCTGTGCGGCTACATCGCCGCGCGCCGGCGCCTCCTGCCCCTGGACGCGATCGGCGGCCTGAACGGCTTCGTGCTCTATTTCGCCCTGCCGGCGATGCTGTACCGCTTCGGCGCCGACACCGATGTGGCACGCCTGTTCGATCCCTCGGTGCTCGCCGTGTGGCTGCCCTGCGCGATGGTGATGGTGGCCGTCACGGTGCGATGGAGCCTGGGACCGCGGATCGGCTGGAACGACGCGGCGTTCGGCGCACTCGTTGCGGCCTTTCCGAACACCGGCTTCATGGGCGTGCCGCTGGTGATCGCGCTGCTCGGGACCGTAGCGGCCGGCCCCACCATTGCCACCATCCTGATCGACATGGTGATCACCACCTCGGTGTGCATCGCGCTGTCGCGCCTGGATGGCGCGGGCCAGCACGGCGCCGCAGAAGCCGCGAAGAAGGCGCTCAAGGGCGTCGCGGTCAACCCGCTTCCCTGGGCGATCCTGCTGGGGGGGCTGTCGTCCGCACTCGACGTGCGCCCCGTGAAGCCCCTGATGGACACCATCACGCTGCTCGCCAACGCTGCGTCGCCGGTGGCCCTGTTCACGATCGGCGCGGTGCTGGCGCGCTCGCAGATGGTCGCCGCACAAGGTGCCGGTCCGGTGGCGGCGCGCGACTTCGTGCCCGTGGCCGTGGCCAAGCTGGTCGTGCACCCGCTGCTGGTGCTGGCCGTGGGCAGCGCCGCAGTGGCCCTGGGCCTGCCGCTGGAGCCGTTCACGCTCACGGTGCTGGTGCTGGTGGCCGCGCTGCCCAGCGCGAGCAACGTGGCCCTGCTCGCCGAGCGCTTCGGCGCGGATACCGGGCGCGTGGCGCGCATCATCCTGCTGACGACGGCGGCCGCCTTCTTCACCTTTTCCGCCGCCGTGGCCCTTGCGCGGTAGGCGCGCTGGCGCGCGGGAGCTGTGTTCGATCCCCTTACAATCACGGGCCTGCGGGAGGGCTGCTGTGCCGAGCGGCCCTCCTGGCGCCGACCCTCGCCGCGCCCGACGCCGAGTGACTGCGAGGGTCTGGCGATCCGGTCGTCCGCGGCCGGCTTGCACCCTTCATTCACGGTTGCGCCGGCGGGCGCGGCCAACGGTCCGCACCCGCGCGTTGCGCGGGCGTTGCATGCAAAGGTTGTCATGGCCAAGGAAGAATTGATCGAGATGCGCGGCCGGGTGGCCGAGGTCCTGCCGGACTCGCGCTACCGTGTCGTGCTCGAGAACGGACACGAGCTCGTCGCGTACAGCGGCGGCAAGATGCGCAAGAACCACATCCGCATCATTGCCGGTGACGATGTCACGCTCGAGCTGTCCCCGTACGACCTGAACAAGGGTCGCATCATGTTCCGCCACCTGCCCGACCGCGGCCGGCCGCCCGGCGCGCCACAGGGCGGACACCGCCGCTGAGCCGGCGGGCCGGGGCGCACGGGCGGCGGCTCCCGGCCACAGCTGGCACCGGCCCGGCGCGCATCCCACGCCGGCGCGCCGGCGCCGTTCCCGCTGCGGCGGGCATACTCCCCTTCCCATGTCGTCCGCCCTGGTCCCCCTGATCGAAACCGCGCGTGGCGGCACCCTCGAGTGCCTGCACCACGGCGCCGTCGCTGTCTGCGACGCCCGGGGTGAACTGATCGCCGCCGCCGGCGATCCGCACTGGACCACCTTCACCCGCTCTGCGCTCAAGCCGCTGCAGGCGCTGCCTTTCGTCGAGGCAGGGGGCATGGAGCGCCTTGGCCTGGCGCGCGAGCAGTTGGCCATCCTGTGCGCCAGCCACAGTGGCGAGCCCATGCACCTGGCCCAGGTGGACCTGCTGCTCGCGCGTGCCGGCCTGGGGCCGCAGGTGCTGCAGTGCGGCTGCCACAAGCCCATCTTTGCGGAGCTGGGGCTGGGTGCCGCGCCCGAGCAGCCGGACCCGCGCCTGCACAACTGCAGCGGCAAGCATGCGGGGTTTCTCGCCTGGTGCGTGCTGCATGGCCAACCCACCGGCAACTACCTGGCGCCGGGGCATCCGTTGCAGCGCGCGATCCGCCAGGCCGTGAGCGCAGTCTGTGGACTGGAGCCCGAGCGCCTGCGCGCGGGAACCGACGGATGCTCCGCTCCCAACTACGCCATGCCGCTGTCGCGGCTCGCGCGCGCCTACGCCCGCCTCGCCCAGGGCCCCGCCGATCCGGAGTTCGGCGCGAGCTTCGCCGCGCTGGCGGACGCGATGGCCGGCGAGCCGGCGCTGGTGTCCGGCACCGGCCGCAGCGACCTTGCCTTCATGCGCGCAGGCCGCGGCGACTGGATCAGCAAGGCCGGCGCCGACGGCGTGCAGGCGCTCGCCAGCCGCAGCCGCGCCCAGGCTTTCGCGATCAAGGTGGCCGATGGCAGCGCGGTGGCGCTGAATGCCGCCACGGTGGCGGTCCTCGACCAGCTCGGCTGGCTCGACGCACGGCAGCGCGAGGAACTGCGGCCCTGGCGCAGCGAAGCCATCGCCAACGCGCGCGGCACGCAGGTCGGCGAGCGCCGAGCGGCCTTCACGCTGCAGCGCGCCGCCCGGTGACGCGCAGCGGGGCGAGGGCGGGCGGCCTTCCTGCCCATGCGCGCGGCCGGCGCGCTCAGGTTTGCGTGCGCCTGCGCATCCGGTTGCGCCGACGCATGCGCACGCGCACCGCCCAGACCCACGAGATCAGCGCATAGGCGGCGAGTCCGCTCGCCGCGGCAAGCACCGTCAGCCCCAGCAGCAAGGGACGCCCGATCGCCATCAGGCGACCAATCGCCCGTCCGAGCCAGCTCTCGCGGGCAACGACCGCCTCGATCTCCACGTCTGCCTCGGGCATCTCCTGCGGCGCCTGCCCCGTCACCGGCTCACCGATCAGCGCGCTGCCCAGCCGCCAGGCGGCGTAGTAGATCGGACCGAAGGTCGCCGGGTTGGTGACCAGCGTGCTGGCCACCGCGCCGGGCAGGTTGGCCCGCAATACGACCGCCGCCGCCGCGGACAGCGGAATCTGCGCGATCGGGATCAGGACGCCGAAGAAGATGCCGATCGCCACCCCCATCGCGAGGCCGCGGCGGCTCAAGTGCCACAGGCGCGGATGGTGCAGGGCCGGGCCCAGCCAGTGCAGCCAGCGGTTGTGGCGGATCGATTCACGCGTGGGAATCAGTCGCCGCAACCAGGGTGGAAGACGGTCGCGACGGCTCACACCGGTCGGCCGCCGCCATCGGCACGTTCGAGGAACGCGGCAGCGCGCCGCACCGCGCAGCATCGGCTGCACGGACCGGGTGTCCGAAGGCGATGGGCGGCCATGGCGGGTTCCTTTCAGACCCACGAGGATCGCATTGCGCCCCTCCTGGCTCGGCCAGACGCGCCGCCGCGCAGGCGTCAGCCGCCGCTGACGGGCCGGCCGGCGGGCGGTCGCGGGTCCGGTGCCACTCGGCAACATGGTGCGCTGCCGCGAAAGGCGGCGCAGCGCGTTACCGGCGCTCACCAAGATGGCCCATGCGGACTATTCAGCCGTGCGGCCCGCGCGGCCAGACTCGCGCCATGTCTCCCCAAGTCGCCTTGCCGCAGTTCACGGCCGACGAGCTCCGGCTCATCCTGGATGCGCTGCTGGACGCACGCGTCGTACTGCAGGCGGTCGATGGAGGGCTGCTGCAGCATCCGCCCCAGCCGCCGGTGTACCTGCACGACCTCACGCCCGAACTGGCGCGGGTCGAAGCGGCCCTGATGCTGGTGACCGCAGCCTGAGTCCGCGCGGCCGCGTTTTGCCGGCCCCGTCTTTCACTGGGGTGGCGTTGCGGCCACCGCGCACGCGCATGCCCTGCTCGTCGCGTTCGTGGCGGCCCTCCCGGGGGCGTTGCGTCCTCGATGGGTCGCGCGAGAGGCTCCTGGCTCGGCAGGAGGGGCCGGCGACACCCGCGCGCGCCGACCGACCGCTTTTCGCCCGGCTCAGCGGTCGTTGCGGCGCATCAGGTAGACCGCCAGTGCGACCACGCTCGACGCCACCAGCGCCTTGCGGATGAAGCCGGCACGGTTGTGGCGCCATTCGGCGCGCGCGCCCATCTCTGCCAGGATGTTCGGGATGTGCCCGCGGCCCAGGTCCTCGAGCAGGCCTTCGCCCACGTTCACGCGGTCGGCCATCAGCAGCAGCATCCAGTGGCGCATGTCGCTTTCGCTGTAGCGGAAGGCGATTTCCCGCAGCCGCCCGCTCAGGCCGCTCGGCGGCACGGTGGTACCGACGATCGGCGTCAGGCCGGGGCGTTCGATCGAGTGCAGCACCTGCATGCGCACGTGCTGGTGCTCGGGAGCGTCCCAGTGCACGTCGCGCAGGCGCGGCGGGGTTCGCTCCATCGGCACACCCGGGCGCTTGTCGCGCTCGAGGTCCGCGCCCCAGCCGGGAATGTGCGACATGTCGCCGTGCTGCTGGTGGGTTTTCGGGTCGGTGTTCTCCACATAGACAGGCGCCTGCTGAGTGGAGGAAGGCTCGCGTGTGGTGTCCATGCTCGCTGCTCCCGTGTTCAGTGCAGGTCCGCCGTCGGCGGGATCAGCACGGTCTTGACGCAGTTGTCCAGCTTGCTCGAGAACAGGTGGTACGCGTCGGCGATGTCCTCCAGCGGCACCCGGTGCGTGATCATGTCGCGCGGGCGCAGGCGCCCGGCCTGGATATGCTCGATCAGACGCGGCAGGTGGCGCTTGACGCTCGCCTGGTTCATGCGCAGCGTCAGCCCCTTGTTCAGTGCCATGCCGATCGGCACCGCATTGAAGGTCGGGCCGTAGACGCCGACGATGGACACCGCGCCGCCCTTGCGCACCGACGCGATCGCCCAGTGCAGCGCCGTGGCGGCACCGGCTTCCAGCTTCAGCCGCACGCCGGCCAGCCGGTGCACCGCATTGCCGGCGGCCTCGGCGCCCACGGCATCGATGGCGACATCGGGGCCGAGGCCGTCCGTCATCTTCTTCAGGTGCATGGCGACGTCGCGCACCTGCTTGAAATCGACGGTCTCGCAATGTGCGAAGTCGCGCGCGAACGCCAGCCGGTACTCCAGGTGATCGACCACGATCACGCGCCCCGCCCCGAACAGCCAGGCGCAGCGCGCGGCCATCAGCCCGATCGGTCCGGCGCCGAACACCACCACGGTGTCGCCTTCGTCGATGCTGCCCATCTCGGCCGCCTGGTAGCCGGTCGGCGTCACGTCGGTCAGCAGCACCGCGTCCTCGATGTGCACGTCCTGCGGAATGACCGTGGGGCCCACGTCGGCCATCGGCACGCGCACGTACTCGGCCTGTCCGCCGTCGTAGCCGCCCGCCGTGTGCGAGTAGCCGTAGATGCCGCCGACGGCCGTCGATTGCGAGTTGGTGTTGTGGCAGTTGGAGTAGAGCTCCTTGCGGCAAAAAAAGCAGGTGCCGCAGAAGATGTTGAAGGGCACCAGCACATGGTCGCCCTTCTTGAGGTTGCGTACCGCCGGGCCGACCTCCTCCACCACGCCCGTGAATTCGTGGCCGAAGGTGCTGCCCACCCGCGTGTCGGGCACCAGCCCGTGGTAGAGGTGCAGGTCGGAGCCGCAGATGCACGAGCGGGTGACGCGCACGATCGCGTCCTGAGGATGCTCGATCTCGGGTTCGGCCTTGTGGCCCACGCGCACGCGGTAGGGGCCGCGGTAGTTCATCGCCAGCATGAATACTCCTGAAGTTCGGTGGTTTCGGTGAAGTTGTGCGGTCTCTCCGCTCGTGCTGGAGCCGGGCAAACGGCGTGCCACGCGCCCACGCGGCACGCGTCGCGCAGCACAATGGCCGCATGCAAAGCAGCAGCGTGATCAGCAGCCGCAGCGTGTCGCTCATCGGTGCCCCGACCGACGTGGGCGCCAGCGTCCGCGGCGCCAGCATGGGACCGGACGCGCTGCGCGTGGCCGGCATCGTCGAAGCCCTGCGCGCGCGCGGACTCGTCGTCGATGACCTGGGCAACCTCGCGGGTCCGCCGAACCCCGGCGAGCAGGCGGCGGGCGGGCTGCGCCACCTGCGCGAGGTGGTCGCCTGGAACCGCCTGGTCTACGACGCCGTCGATGCGGCGCTCGGCCGTGGCGACTTCCCGCTGCTGATGGGGGGCGACCACTGCCTGGCGATCGGCTCCATCAGCGCCATTGCCTGGCACTGCCGGCGCCAGGGCAAGAACCTGCGGGTGATCTGGCTGGACGCCCACACCGACGTCAACACCGAGACCATCAGCCCCAGCGGCAACGTCCACGGCATGCCCGTGGCCTGCCTGCTGGGCCACGGCCCGGCGGCGCTGGTGGGCTGGAGCGGCAAGCGGGCGGCGCTCGGACCGCAGGACATCGATTTCATCGGCATCCGCAGCGTCGATGCCGAGGAACGCCAGGCCATCCGCACGCTGGGCCTGCAGGTCTTCGACATGCGCCACATCGACGAGCACGGCATGCGTACCACCCTGTCGGAAGCGCTGCACGACGTGCACGAGAACACCCACCTGCACGTGAGCTTCGACCTGGACTGCCTGGATCCGGCCGACGCGCCGGGCGTCGGCACCGGCGTGCGCGGCGGACCCACCTACCGCGAAATGCAGCTGTGCATGGAAATGATCGCCGACACCGGCCGCCTCGCCTCGATGGACGTGGTCGAGGTCAATCCGGCGCTCGACGTGCGCAACCGCACCGCCGAGGTGGCGGTGGAATTCATCTGCAGCCTGTTCGGCGCATCGACCCTGGTGCGCTGAAGCGCGGGCGAACATCGGCGAGCGGGTTTGCTATGCCGCCGCCGCCTGCGGCGCGTGCGCGCGCAAGCGCGTGCTCCGGCTGCGTGCCACGAAGTCCGGCTGGAAGCTGCGCACGCTGCCGTCCGCGAAGGCGACGGTGATCTCCAGGGCGGTGGCCTCACGCACTTCGCCGCGTCCGTAGCGCTTGACCTGCACGACGTCGCCGGGCGCGAAGATCGGCTGGTGCGCGTGCGGCGGCACGGGCGCGGCCGGCTGCGGCGCCTGCTCCTGGCGCAGCTGAAGCTGTTTGAGGCGCACGCAGTTGTCGCAGTGGCCACAGTGCTCCTCGGCCGCTTCACCTTCCAGGTGCTCCAGCAGCAGCCGCCAGCGGCACCGGCCTGTCTGGGCATAGAACACCATGCGCTCGAGCGTCTGCCGGTCCTGCTCGCGCTTGTCCCGGTAGGCGGCCATGAGGTGGCGCAGCGCGTCGCCTTCCAGCCCGCGCTGGCGCAGGCGGAGGTGGCCCGCGGAGTCGAGCTGCACGATGCCGTGTCGGCGCATGAGGCCGACAGCCACCTGCAGTTTCGCGCGCGGCCGTTGCAGCCGCGCCTGCAGCAGCGCGAGGGTCCAGGCGCCGTCTTCGGCAGGCGTTTCCTGCAGCGCCTCGTACAGCGCCACCGCATCGTCGTCGCTGGGATAGCGGCCGGCCAGGAAGAACTGCTGCACCGCCTTGTCGCTGCGCAGGAACAGCAGCATGCACAAGGCCGCAGCGCCATCGCGCCCGGCGCGCCCCGCCTCCTGGTAGTACGCCTCCAGGCCGGGGGGCAGCTGGTAGTGCAGCACGAAGCGGATGTCGGGCTTGTCGATGCCCAGGCCGAACGCATTGGTGGCCACCATCACGCGGTGGGTGCCGTCCATGAACGCGTCCTGCGCCTCGCGCCGCTGGGCGGCCGGCAGCTTGCCGTGGTAGAGGCCGACGCGCTCGTCGGCCGCAGCCAGCGCCTCGTGCACCGCCTGCGCCGCCTTCACCGTAGCCGTGTACACCAGCCCGCTGCCCTCGTTGGCGGCGACCACCTCCAGCAGCCGCGCAAGCTTGTCCTCCTCGCGAGCGACCTGCTCGACCTTCAGTGCCAGGTTCGGCCGGTAGGCACCGGTGTGGATCTGGCTGTCGGGCGGGATGCCGAGCTGCTGGCAGATGTCGCGTGCCACGTCCTCGGTGGCGGTGGCGGTGAGCGCGAGCACGGTGGGCCGCCCCAGCCTGCGCAGCGCAGGGCCGATCTCCAGGAAGGCCGGGCGGAAGTCGTGGCCCCACTGCGAGATGCAGTGCGCCTCGTCCACCACCAGCAGGCTGGTGGGATGCGCCGCCAGCGTGTCCACGAAGCCGGGCTGGGCCAGCCGCTCGGGCGTCACAAGCACGATCCTGGCGCTGCCGTCCTCCACGGCCGCGAGTGCCTCGCGCGCCTCGTCGCCCTCCACGCCGCTGTTGATCTGCACGGCGCGCACGCCGAATTCGCCCAGGTGTTCGCACTGGTCCTTCATGAGGGCGATCAGCGGCGAGACCACGACCGTGCGTCCAGGCAGCAGCACCGCGGGCAACTGGTAGCACAGGGATTTTCCGGCACCGGTGGGCATCACCGCGAGGCTGGAATGACCCGCCATCACGCGTTCGATCACCACCCGCTGCCCAGGGCGCAGCCTCGGCAGGCGGAATACGTCCCGCAGGGTGGCTGCAATGCGGCGCTGGCGCGAGGCGGCCGACTCCGGCCGCGACGCCGCCGGCTTCAACGCTCGGCCTCGTCGTCGCCGGCTTCGCCCTCGGCGTCGGCGTCTAGATCGGTGAACTCCTGACCGTCGGGATCCGCTTCGGGGAAGCCGTTGCCCTCGCCCTCCTTGATCCGCACGACGCGGTTCGGCGCAATGTCGCTGCCGATCTCGGCCTCGCCGCCGAACACCGCGCCGCGCTCGCCGGTACCCGACGCGTCGCTGTCGCCGTACACCTCACCGGTGCCGATGGCGTCGCTGCCGGAGTCGGAAATGTCGCTGGGACCAAGGGCGTCGCTGTCGCGCCCGCTCGGCCGGGAAGGCGCCGGGTCGGCGCCCATGATGCTGCTGTAGGCCATGTGATGCCCTCTCGTGGATGCGCCGCTGGTGGGCGATGCGCCGGAGTCTGCGCTGGCCATCCACGGGCGGGCGTCGGCTGGAGCGAGCGCGCCTTGTCGGACGCAGCCGCTCGGGACGGGCCCGATCGCGCGACAGGCGGCGCAGCGGTAGCATCCGGCTTTCTCAGCCGCCAGCCTGTGTTCCATGACCTACCTGCTCGCCCTCGACCAAGGCACCTCCAGCTCGCGCAGCATCGTGTTCGACGCCACTGGCCGCCCCGTGGCGCTAGCGCAGCGTGAGCTCACGCAGTCGTACCCGCAGCCCGGCTGGGTCGAGCACGATCCGGTCGAGATCTGGCAGAGCCAGCTGGCGACCGCACGCGAGGCGCTTGCCCAGGCCGGGATCGCCGCGCGCGAGGTGCGTGCCATCGGCATCACCAACCAGCGCGAGACCGCGATGCTCTGGGACCGCGCCAGCGGCGTGCCGGTGCATCCGGCCATCGTGTGGCAGGACCGCCGCACCGAGTCGATGTGCGCGCGGCTGCGCGAGCAGGGGCTGGAGCCGCTCGTGCGCAGCCGCACCGGTCTGGTGATCGACGCCTACTTCTCGGCCACCAAGATCGCGTGGATGCTGCAGCAGGTGCCCGGGCTGCGCGCGCGCGCCGAGCGCGGCGAACTGGCCTTCGGCACGATCGACAGCTGGCTGCTGTGGCAGCTCACCGGCGGCGCGGTGCACGCCACCGACGTGAGCAACGCCTCGCGCACCATGCTGTTCGACGTGCACCGCAACCGCTGGGACGAGCAGCTGCTCGCCGCACTCGACGTGCCCGCCTCGGTGCTGCCGCGGGTGCTGCCCTCGAGCGCGCATTTCGGCGAAAGCCGGTCCGATCTGCTGGGCGCCGCGATCCCCGTCGCGGGCATCGCCGGCGACCAGCAGGCGGCGCTGTTCGGGCAGGCCTGCTTCACCCCGGGCATGGCCAAGAACACCTACGGCACCGGCTGCTTCATGCTGATGCACACGGGCGAGCGCTTCCAGGCTTCGTCCAACGGCCTCGTGACCACCAGCGCAGCGCAGACCGGCCCCACCACGGAGTACGCGCTGGAAGGCAGCGTCTTCATTGCCGGCGCCGTGGTGCAGTGGCTGCGCGACGGGCTCAAGGCCATCCGCGACAGCAGCGAAATCGAGGCGCTGGCCCTCAGCGTTCCAGACGCCGGCGGGGTGTCGCTGGTGCCGGCGTTCACCGGCCTGGGTGCGCCCTACTGGAAGCCGGATGCGCGTGGCACTCTCACCGGCCTTACCCGGGGCACCACCCTCGGGCACATCGCCCGCGCCGCCATCGAAAGCATCGCCTGCCAGAGCGCCGCCTTGCTGCAGGCCATGGGCCGCGATGCCGAAGCGGCCGGGGCCGCGCCACTGCGCGAGCTGCGCGTGGACGGCGGCGCCAGCGTCAACGATCTGCTGATGCAGTTCCAGGCCGACCTGCTCGGCATTCCGGTGGTGCGTCCGGCCGTGACCGAAACCACGGCCCTCGGAGCGGCCTTCCTGGCGGGACTCGCCGTAGGGGTCTGGTCGGGCCGTGACGAGATCGCCGCGCTGTGGCGCCGCGAGCGCGTGTTCGAGCCCGCCTGGGACCGTTCGCGGGCCGAGGAACGCATGGCGCAGTGGGAGCGCGCCGTGCGCCAGTGCATCGCCTCCTAGCCGGGGTTTCCGGGCGCTGCCTGCACCGCGCCGGCACCGCCAGGGCTGCGGCTGCCGAAGATGGCCGTGCCCACCCGCACGAGCGTGCTGCCGGCGGCGATGGCGGCCTCCAGGTCGTCGCTCATCCCCATGGACAAGGTATCGACCGGCAGGCCGGCCTCGCGCAGCCGGTCGAAGGCGGCGCGCGCGCGCAGGTGCACCGCTTTCTGGGCCGCAAAGTCCGGCGCCGGCTCGGGGATGTGCATCACGCCGCGCAGGACCAGTCCCGGCAGGCGCGCCACTTCGTGCGCCAGGGGCTCCAGCTCATCCGGTGAGACGCCGGCCTTGGTGGGGCTGTGCTCGACGTTCAACTGGATGCACACGTTCAGTGGCGGCAGCCCCCGCGGCCGCTGCTCGGACAGGCGCTGCGCGATGCGCAGGCGGTCGATGGTGTGGGCCCAATCGAAATGTTCGGCCACCAGCCGGGTCTTGTTGCCCTGGATGGGGCCGATGCAGTGCCACTGCAGGGGCAGGTCGATCAGTGCCGCGCGCTTGGCGACGGCTTCCTGCAGGTAGTTCTCCCCGAACGCCGACTGGCCGGCCGCGTGGGCTTCTCGCAGCGCCTGCGGACCGAAGGTTTTCGACACCGCCAGGAGCGTGACCTCGTCGCACGGGCGTTGCGCGGCTGCACAGGCCTGCCGAATGCGCTCTCGAACCCGTTGGAGCTTGGCTGCAATGCTCGTCATAATCCAACGGCCCAACTGAACCGTTACGGGAAAAAGAACCGTGGATATTACCCAGCTGCTGGCCTTCAGCGTGAAGAACAAGGCATCGGACCTGCACCTGTCCGCCGGCCTGCCGCCCATGATCCGCGTCCACGGCGACGTCCGGCGCATCAACGTGGATCCCTTGGACCACAAGTCGGTGCACGCCATGGTGTACGACATCATGAACGACAGCCAGCGCAAGCAGTACGAGGAGTTCATGGAGTGCGACTTCTCGTTCGAGATCGACGGGCTGGCGCGTTTCCGGGTCAACGCCTTCAACCAGCAGCGCGGCGCCGCGGCGGTCTTCCGCACGATTCCGTCCAAGATCCTCACCCTCGAGCAGCTCAACGCGCCGCAGATCTTCGGTGACCTGGCCCTGAAGCCGCGCGGTCTGGTGCTGGTGACCGGCCCGACCGGCTCCGGCAAATCGACCACGCTGGCGGCCATGATCAACTACCTCAACGAAACCGAGTACGGGCACATCCTCACGGTGGAAGACCCGATCGAATTCGTGCACGAGTCCAAGAAGTGCCTCGTGAACCAGCGCGAGGTAGGCAACATGACGCTGTCCTTCGCGGCGGCGCTGCGTTCGGCGCTGCGCGAAGACCCCGACGCCATCCTGGTCGGCGAGATGCGTGACCTCGAGACCATCCGCCTGGCGATGACCGCCGCCGAGACCGGCCACCTGGTGTTCGGAACGCTCCACACCTCGAGCGCCGCCAAGACCATCGACCGGATCATCGACGTCTTCCCCGCCGAGGAAAAGGAAATGGTGCGAGCCATGCTGTCCGAGTCGCTGCAGGCGGTGATCTCCCAGACGCTGTGCAAGACCAAGGACGGCTCCGGCCGCGTGGCGGCGCACGAGATCATGATCGGCACGCCCGCCATCCGCAACCTGATCCGAGAGGCCAAGGTGGCACAGATGTATTCGTCCATCCAGACCGGCAGCAGCTATGGCATGCAGACGCTCGACCAGTGCCTGAGCGACCTGATCAAGCGCAACCTCATCAGCTCCACGGAAGCGCGCGCCAAGGCCAAGATCCCCGAGAACTTCAACGGCTGAACGCAACTGCCGTCCCCACCAGCAGAGGAATCGCGACGATGAAAAGTATGTTCGGCATGTTCAAGCGTGGGCCCCGTTCCGGCACTGGCGGGGAGGCCAGCGATTCGCTGATGTTCTCCACCGCGTTCATGGAGCAGGGGCTGGACGCCGGCATGTTGGTGCCCTGGGATGCGCGGGCGGTGGAAGTCGGCGCCAAGCGCGTCGCCGCGAGCCAGGGCGGACGCCTGCTGCGGGGCTTGTGGAGCAAGGACAAGTTCATGAGCCGGCTGTCGCCCGAGGCCATGGAACGCATGGAACGCTTCTTCGAGTACGCCGCGGTGCCCGCCGACCGCGACGTGATCCGCCAGGACGAATACAGCAACTTCATGGTGGTGCTGTTGTCCGGCAGCGTGGCCGTCGATCGCGTGCAGCCCTGGGGCGAGCACGTGCGCCTGGCCGAGGCGCGGCCGGGGGACATCCTTGGCGAGATGTCCCTTCTCGACAGCGGCTCGCGCTTCTCGCACTGCATCACGCTCACCGAGTGCGAACTGGCGGTCATGGGGCCGCAGGCCCTGGACGAGATGATGGGCAATGATCCGGCGCTCGCGGCCAGCCTGATCGGCCTGCTGGCGCGCAAGCTGTCGCTGCGGCTGCGCGCCGTCAGCGCCCGCGTCACCGACAGCGGCCGCTAAGCGCCGCGCCGTCGCCTTCGGGCACACCAGAACGACTTCGAGGGGACATCCGCATGGAACGGGATCAGGCGAGCAAGTTCATCAACGACCTGCTCAAGCTCATGATCAGCCGCAACGGCAGCGACCTGTTCATCACCAGCGACTTCCCACCGGCCATGAAGGTCGATGGCAAGCTCACCAAGGTCTCGCCGCAGCCGCTGACCGGTGCCCACACGCTGGCGCTGGCCCGCTCGATCATGAACGACCGCCAGTCGGCCGAGTTCGAGCGCAGCAAGGAGTGCAACTTCGCCATCTCGCCGGCCGGCGTGGGCCGCTTCCGGGTGAACGCCTTCATCCAGCAGGGCAAGGTCGGCATGGTGCTGCGGGTCATCCCGCAGCAGCTGCCCACCATCGACGCCCTGGGCGTGCCGCCGGTGCTCAAGGAGGTGGCCATGTCGAAGCGGGGGCTGTGCGTGCTGGTGGGCGCCACCGGCTCCGGCAAGTCCACCTCGCTCGCCGCCATGATCGACTGGCGCAACGAAAACTCCTTCGGCCACATCATCACCGTCGAGGACCCCGTTGAGTTCGTGCACCCGCACAAGAACTGCGTGGTCACGCAGCGCGAGGTGGGGCTGGACACCGACAGCTGGGAAGCCGCCCTCAAGAACGCGCTGCGCCAGGCGCCCGACGTCATCCTGATGGGCGAGATCCGCGATCGCGAAGCGATGGAGCACGCGATCGCCTTTTCCGAGACCGGGCACCTCTGCATGGCCACGCTGCATGCCAACAGCGCCAACCAGGCGCTCGACCGGATCATCAACTTCTTCCCCGAGGAGCGCCGCTCGCAGCTGCTGATGGACCTGTCGCTGAACCTCAAGGCGATGGTGTCGCAGCGCCTGATTCCCCGGCAGGACGGCAAGGGCCGCATCGCCGCCGTCGAGATCATGCTGAACTCCCCGCTGGTCTCCGACATGGTGTTCAAGGGCGAGGTCGCCGGCCTCAAGGAGGTCATGAAGAAGAGCCGCAACCTCGGCATGCAGACCTTCGACCAGGCGCTCTACGACCTGTTCGAAGCCGAGGCCATCACCTACGAGGACGCGCTGCGCAACGCCGACTCGGTCAACGACCTGCGGCTGCACATCAAGCTCAACAGCAGACGCGCCAAGTCGCAGAACCTCGCCGCCGGCACGGAACATCTCGCCATCGTTTAGATTGCCGGACATGACCAGCAGCATCCAACCCCGCACCTACGAGTCCACCCCCGCCCGCCGCGTCGCCTTTCTCGGGCTGGGTGTCATGGGCCTGCCCATGGCCGGACACCTCGCACGCGCCGGCCACGAGGTCACCGTCTACAACCGCAGCCCGGCCAAGGCGCAGGCCTGGACCGGGGAATTCGGCGGCCGTGCCGCCGCCACCCCGCGCGAGGCGGTGGCCGGGTGCGAGCTGGTGTTCTGCTGTGTCGGCAACGACGACGATCTGCGCTCGGTCGTGCTCGGGCCGGACGGCGCCTTCGCCGGCATGCAGCCCGGCGCCGTGTTCATCGACCACACCACCGCCTCGGCGGATGTGGCCCGTGAGTTGAGCGCGCTGGCGCAAGAGCGCGGCCTGCAGTTCGTCGATGCACCGGTGTCGGGCGGCCAGGCCGGTGCGCAGAACGGCCAGCTCACCGTCATGTGCGGCGGCCCGCAGGCGGCTTTCGACGCCGCACGTCCGGTGGCGCTGGCGTTTTCCCGCGCCTTCACCCTCATGGGTGAGAGCGGCGCCGGGCAACTCACCAAGATGGTCAACCAGATCTGCATCGCCGGGCTGGTGCAGGGCCTGTCCGAAGCCATCGCCTTCGGCCAGAAAGCCGGGCTGGACATGGCGCAGGTGCTGGAGGTGATCGGCAAGGGCGCAGCCCAGAGCTGGCAGCTCGACAACCGCGGCAAGACCATGATCGAGGACAAGTTCGAGTTCGGCTTTGCGGTCGATTGGATGCGCAAGGACCTGGGCCTGGTGCTGCAGGAGGCCAAGCGCAACGGCGCGCGGCTGCCGGTGACCGCGCTCGTCGATCAGTTCTATGCGGACGTGCAGGCCCTCGGTGGCAGCCGCTGGGACACGTCCA
Source organism: Ramlibacter sp. AN1015 (assembly GCF_037726105.1). NCBI lineage: Bacteria > Pseudomonadati > Pseudomonadota > Betaproteobacteria > Burkholderiales > Comamonadaceae > Ramlibacter > Ramlibacter sp. AN1015. Next base: position 37,642 of record NZ_JBBJUM010000015.1, on the reverse strand, counting down.
GCCTGATCAAGCGCCTGCGCTGATCGCCTCTTCCGGCGCGGTTGTCGCGCCAGCAGAGGCGCCGGACCGGTGGCGCCATGAGGCCGATAGCGGCGGCGCGCGAGGCACTTGCCGAACCGCTACCGCTGCAAGGCTCGGCGGCAGCGACGGCTTCTAGACCAGCCGAGGAACAAGGACGCGGATTCGGACGCGGCTCGGACTTGGACGGCGAAAACGCCAGCCGAACACCGAACGCCAGCCTGCGGGACGCGGCGGTCAGCGCGCCGGCGCCGGCGCCGCGGCCGGTGGCCGCACGGTCGTGATGCGGGCCAGCTCGTCTTCGGAGATCACTTCCAGCAGCCGCACCACCTTCTGCACACCTGGAATGTTGCGCACCACCTGGGTTGCGCGCTCTGCTTCGCGGGCGGTGACCCGGCCCATGAGGTAGACCACGCCGCGCTCGGTCACCACGTCGAACGCGGTCGCCGACAGGTCGCGCGCATCGACAAGCGCCGCCTTCACGCGGCCGGTGACCAGCGTGTCCGAAGAGCGCTGGCCCAGGGTGCTGGGGCTTCCGATCTCGACCTCGTTGGCCACCCCCCGAACGTTCTCGACCTTGGAGACGATCTCCTCGACCATGCGCTTGTGTGCGGCGTCGGGCACCTGGCCGGTGAGCAGCACCTGCCGGTTGTAGCTGTTGGCGCTGACCTGCACGCGCTCGCCGAAGGCGCTGCGCAGCTGGTTGGCCGAGCGCAGCTCGATGCCTTCGTCTTCGAGCTGCGCGCCCGAGGTTCGACGGTCCATGGCCACCAGGGCGCCGACGGCGGCGCCGCCGAGCACCAGCGGGGCACAGGCCGACAGCCCGGAGGCGAGTGCGGCGGCCGCGAGGGCCGTCAGGGCGAGATGTTTCAGACGTTTCATGCGGAGGGCTCCTGGTCGCCCAGTAATTGGGCATCGACGCCATCGCAGATGCAGTGCAGCGTGAGCAGATGCACTTCCTGGATGCGGGCGGTTCGGTCGTGCGGCACGCAGATGTGCACGTCGGTCTCGCGCATGGCCTGTGCCATGCGGCCGCCGCCGCGTCCGGTGAGTGCCACCACGGTCATCTCGCGCTCGTGGGCCGCCTCGATGGCGGCCAGCACGTTGCCCGAGTTGCCGCTGGTCGACATCGCCAGCAGCACGTCGCCGGGCTGCCCGAGCGCGCGCACCTGCTTGGCGAAGATCTGGCTGAAGTCGTAGTCGTTGGCGACGGCGGTGAGGATGGAGCTGTCGGTGGTGAGGGCGATGGCGCCCAGTTCGGGCCGCTCGCGCTCGAAACGGCCGACAAACTCGGCCGAGAAATGCTGCGCGTCGGCAGCCGATCCGCCGTTTCCGCAGGCCAGCACCTTGCCCCCGCTGGTGACGCAGGCCAGCATCGCCTGGATGGCGGCCGCGATGGGCCGCGTCAGCGTCTGCGCAGATTGATACTTCAGGTCTGCGCTGTCGATGAAATGCTGTTGGATGCGTTGTTCGAGCATGGCCGGCGATGATAAACCGCAGGCCTGCTCGCCCAGCCGTTGATCACCTCGACAGCACCTGCGTGGGCCGGCCGCCGTGCACGGGAGAAAGCCGCCGCCGCACGGCTGCCGGCGGGGCGCCGAGGCCCCCGATTTGCAGCGGCTTACAAACCGGCTGGCCCCTGCATGCGGGTGGCAGGTCCGATCCCCGCAGCCGGGCGAGACGCGCGCCAGCGTTGCAACAGCCGACCAGGCGCCACGCTGCGCCGCGCGCCCCTGCAGCGTGCGCCTCATGGAGGGACTGACGGTCCCACTCGTGCAGGACCTGCGAACGGGCGGCCGGCGGCCGTCACCCCTGCGCGTCGAATGCCGCGCGCAGCCATTCGATGGCGTCGCCGTCCAGGGCCACCACGTCGAAGCGGCAGGGCGGCGGAGCGGGCAGCCTCAACAGGTAGTGGCGGGCGGCCAGCACGATGCGCCGCCGCTTGGACGCACCCACGCTCGCTGCGGCGCCGCCGAAAGCGCGGCTCGCGCGCTGGCGCACCTCGACGAACACGAGCGTGCCGTCGCGCTCGCGCACGATCAGATCGACCTCGCCGCCTCCGCGGCCCGGGGTTCGATAATTGCGTTCCACCAGCCGCAGTCCAGCGGCGCGCAGGTGGGCCAGGGCGCGGTCCTCTGCCGCGTTCCCCGCCTGCCTGGTGCTGCCCCACGCCATCCCCGGGAGTTTCATTGAGCGCCTCGTATGCATTGGCACTGAAGGCCGCCCGCGACGCGGCCGGCGCGCAACATTATCCGCAGGGCGCGCTGTACGTCGTCGCCACGCCGATCGGCAACCTGGCCGACATCAGCCTGCGGGCGTTGCACGTGCTGGAGATCGCCGACGCCATCGCCTGCGAGGACACCCGCCACACCCAGTCGCTGCTGCGCGCCTGCGGCCTCGAGCGGCCCGCGGGCAGCCTGCTGCCGCTGCACCAGCACAACGAAGCCGAAGCCGCGCAGCAGGTGGTGCGCCGCCTGGCGGCCGGAGAGCGCGTGGCCTACGCCAGCGATGCCGGCACGCCCGCCATCAGCGATCCGGGCGCGCGCCTGGTTGCCGCGGTGCGCGCCGCGGGACTCCGCGTGGTGCCCCTGCCCGGCGCCAGCAGCGTCACTGCGGTTCTGAGCGTCGCCGGCGCGCACGCGGGCCCGGCCGAAGCCGGCTTCGTGTTCGCCGGTTTTTTGCCCTCCAAGGCGGGCGAACGCGCCACGGCGGTCGAGGGGCTGGCACGCGAGCCACGCGCCGTGGTGCTGCTGGAGGCGCCGCACCGCATCGGCGATCTGGCCGCGGCCCTGGCGGCTCTGGGGCCGCGCGAGCTCACGGTGGGGCGCGAGCTGACCAAGCAGTTCGAGCAAATCGCGACCGTGGCTTGCGCCGACCTGCCAGCCTGGCTGGCCGCCGACCCCCAGCGCAGCCGCGGCGAGTTCGCCCTGGTGCTGCATCCTTCGAGCGCCGCCCGTCCTGCGGACGATGGGCAGGCGCTGCTGGCGCTCCTGCTCGAGGAGCTCCCCGTCAAAAGCGCCGTGCGCATCGCGGCGCAGGCGAGCGGCGCGCCGCGCAACGCGCTGTACCAGGCGGCGCTGCGCCTGCGCGGCGACGCATCCTGAAACAGCGGCGCTACGCGTCGAGGCGGCCGGTGCGCGCATCCCACCAGCGCGGGAGGTGCGGCGCACGTCGAGTGCGAGGCGCCGCAGCCGTCTTCGGCGTGAGGCGCGAGTCGCTCACACCGCCAGCGGATCGACATCCACCGCCCAGCGCAGCAGGCCCGGCTGGCGCAGCGCCTGCAGCTGCGGCTGCCAGGAGGCGAGGAAGCGCTGCAGGGCAGGGCGCGACGCGCTCTCGACGAGCAGCTGGGCGCGTTCCACGTCGGCCACGCGCTGCACGGCCATCGGCACGGCCGAATAGAGAAAGACCTGCTGCGAGCCTTCGATCTGCGCCGCGGCCTCCCGCGCCGATTCGAGGAAGCCGCGAGCAAGCTCCTGGGTGCGCGCTTCCGCACGCAGCAGTGCCTGGAACGCGAAGGGAGGCATGCCGGCCTGCTGGCGCTCGGCCAGCTGCGCCGCGGCGAAGGCCGGGTAGTCGTGGCGCCGCAGCGCGTCGAACAGCGGATGGCGCGGATGGAAGGTCTGCACCCACATGCGGCTGTGCTCCGCCTGCTGTGCATCGCGGCCGGCGCGCCCCGCCGCCTGCATCAGCAATGCGAACAGCCGCTCGGGCGCTCGGAAATCGCTGGAGAACAGGGCGGTGTCCGGGTTCACGGCGGCGACCAGCGTGATGCGGCGGAAGTCGTGCCCCTTGGTGATCATCTGCGTGCCTACCAGCACATCGACCTCGCCGGCGTGAACCTGCGCAAGCTGCGCCTCCAACGCACCCTTGGCGCGGGTGCTGTCGGCGTCCATCCGCGCGATGCGCACGGGCCGCAGCGTTCCGTCGGGACCGGAGCGCAGGGCGTCGCGCAGCAGCTCGCCCAGGTGTTCCTCGAGCCGCTCGGTGCCGCGGCCCAGTGGGGCGATATCGACGTTGCCGCAGGCGGGGCAGGCGCGCGGCACCCGTTCGGCATGGCCGCAGTGGTGGCAGCGCAGGCTGCGGTCGATCTTGTGGAAGACGCGAAAGGCGCTGCAGTGCGGGCATTCGCTTTTCCAGTCGCAGGCCGTGCACGCCAGCACCGGCGCGTAGCCGCGACGATTGAGGAACAGCAGCGCCTGTTCGCCGCGGGCTATGCAGGCGCCGATCGCGTCGATCAGGGCCGGGGCCAGCAGCGTCTGCCTGGGCTGCAGGTTCATGTCGATCAGGCGCACCTGCGGCAGGGCGCCCGAGCCGATGCGCTCGGGCATGGCGAGCCGGCGGTAGCGCCCCGATTCACTGGCGTGCCAGCTCTCCAGCGAGGGCGTAGCCGATCCGAGCAGCACCTTGGCGCCCTCCAGCCGGGCGCGCAGCACCGCCAGGTCGCGCGCGGAGTAGCGCGCCCCCTCCTGCTGCTTGTAGCTGGGGTCGTGTTCCTCATCGACCACGATCAGCCGCAGTGCGGGCATCGACGCGAACACCGCCATCCGCGTGCCCAAAACGATGCGCGCCTGCCCGCTGTGCGCCGCCAGCCATGCGCGCAGCCTCTGCGCGGGCGTGAGGCCGCTGTGCATGGCCACGACTTCTTCGGCGCCAAAACGCGCAGTGAAGCGCGCGAGCAGCTGCGGCGTGAGGTTGATCTCCGGCACCATGACCAGCGCCTGCGCCGCGGGGTCGGCGTCTAGGGCCGCGGCCACCGCACGCAGGTACACCTCGGTCTTGCCGCTGCCGGTGGCACCGAACAGCAGGAAAGGGCCGGCCGCGGCGGCAAGCTGGCGCAGGGCCTCGTCCTGCTGTGCGGTCAGCGGCGGCGGCGCTTCCAGGCCCGTCGCCGCATCGCCTACCGCCAGTGCGCGGCCGCGCTTGAGGCGCCGGCCCAGCTGCAGCGCGTCGAGCTCCCGCAGCTGCGGCGGCAGCGCGGCCAGTGCGACCTCGCCCAGGCCGCGTTGGTAGTAGCCGGCGGCGAACGCCACCAGCTGGCGCCACTGGGTCGATAGGGGTGCGACGCCTTCCAGTACGCCGGCGATCGGCTTTTCCTCGTAGCGGGCGGCCTCCGGCGGCTCGTCAGGCGCGCCGTCCCAGACCACCCCCAGCACTTCGCGACGGCCAAATGGCACGCGGACCAAGGTACCGGACGTAAGTGGAAGCTCACTTTTGTAGCTCAGGGGCCCCACCAGCCCGGTGTGCGCCGGCGCGGCCACGACCACGGGCAGGCGAAGCATGACGGAGGGCTTCACTTAGCTTTCGATCCTCAGCCGTTTCGCAGGTTTTCCGCCTAAGTGATTGAATCGCAAAGGCTTTGTCACGTGTCCCGAATTTCTGTGGATAACTTTGTTGAAAGCTTGCTCGTGGGCGGCAGAAGCGCCCGCCATTACGGGCCGCCGGCTGGAGTGCACGCAAAAGCGGCAGGCCCACAATGCGTTATGAATCAAGCACTTGCGGGGCAGTCGCGGCCCGCGCCCGGCATGAACACTCCGGGGATCCTCGTCGCCACCGCAGTGGCGCTTTTGTGCATAAGTCAAGTACTCAGTCCAGGTTACAAAGCGTACGTACCCATGAGCCGTGCTCCTGCTGGAGGCGTCCCGCTCAGCTGCCGGCTGTGCGGCGCATCGCTTGCGAATGGGTGTGCACCTCATCGACCAGCGCCTGCACGTGTTCGGGCGGCGTGTGCTGGCTGATGCCATGGCCGAGATTGAAGATCTGTGTCGGGCCGGTACCGGCGCCGGTGTGGGGCGCTCCGAAGGCCTCGAGCACCCGCCGGGCCTGTGCGCGCACCTGCTGCGGCGCGGCGAACAGCACGTTGGGGTCGAGGTTGCCTTGCAGGGCCTTGTGCTCGCCGACCAGCGCCCGCGCCGCGCCGAGGTTCACCGTCCAGTCCACTCCCAGCACATCGCAGTCCAGCGCGCCCATCTGCGCGAGCCACAGCCCGCCGCCCTTGGTGAACACGATGCGCGGGATGGTCGCACCCTCGTGGGTGCGCGTGAGCTGCGACAGCACCCGGGCCGTATAGGCGAGGCTGAACTCCTGGAACGCGCCGTCGGCAAGCACGCCGCCCCAGCTGTCGAAGATCATCACCGCCTGGGCGCCGGCGGCGATCTGCGCGTTGAGGTAGGTGGCCACCGCGTCGGCGTTGACCTCCAGCATGCGGTGCATCAGGTCGGGTCGGCTGTACAGCATGGTCTTGACCAGCCGGTAGTCGTCCGAGCCGGCGCCCTCGACCATGTAGCAGGCAAGCGTCCAGGGGCTGCCCGAGAAGCCGATCAGCGGCACCCGCCCGTCGAGCGCCTTGCGGATCGAGGCCACGGCGTCGAACACGTAGCGCAGGCGCTCCATGTCCGGCACGGCCAGGGCGCGTACCGCCGCCTCGTCGCGCACCGGCGAGGCGAAGCGCGGGCCTTCGCCCAGCGCAAAGCTCAGGCCCAGGCCCATGGCGTCGGGCACGGTGAGGATGTCGGAGAACAGGATCGCGGCGTCGAGCGCATAGCGCTCGAGGGGCTGCAGGGTGACTTCGGTGGCGTAGTCCACATTGGTCGCGAGCCCCATGAAACTGCCGGCGCGGGCGCGAAGGTCGCGGTATTCGGGCAGGTAGCGGCCGGCCTGGCGCATGAGCCAGATGGGGGTGTGGGGCGTGGCCTGCCGCAGGCAGGCGCGCAAGAAACTGTCGTTGCGCAGGGGAGCGGTCATGCGGGCGATTGTCGCAGGGCCGCTCCTATGATCCGGCCACACGGAGACCCCCATGAGCAGCACTTTCGACCAGGCACGCGCGGCTTTCCAGCAGGGCGTGCAGCACTTCGAGGCCGGGCGCCTCGAGCCGGCCGAGGCCGAGTTCGCCCGGGCGCTCGAGCTGGTGCCCCAGCGCCCCTCGGCGCTCACCAACCTGGGCGTGGTGCGGGTTCGTCTCGGGCGCTTCGATGCAGCGCTGGCGCCGTTGCAGCAGGCCCTGGCGCAGGAGCCGGACAACCTGGAGGCGCTCTCGCATCGCGCCATCGCGCTGGCCGAGCTCGGCCGCCCCGAAGAGGCGCTGCGCGATGCCGACCGCGCGCTCGCGGTGTCGCCCAGCCTCGGACGGATCTGGGGACTGCGCGGCAAGCTGCTCAAGGAACTGGGCCGGGCGCGCGAAGCTGCATCGGCCCTCGAGCGCGCCATCGCGCTGGGCAGCGAGGTCGAGCTCAACGCCTTTGTGCTGGCGGGACTGCGCGGCGACGCCGCGCCCGCGACGCCGCCGCGCGTGTATGTCGAGTCGCTCTTCGACGGCTATGCCGCGCAGTTCGACGGCCATCTCGTCGAGGTGTTGCAGTACCGCGCGCCGCAGCGGCTGCTGGAGCCGCTCACGCGCGAGCCGCGGCGCTTCGCGCGCGCTCTCGACCTCGGCTGCGGCACCGGCCTGTGCGGCCCCTGGCTGCGGGCGCTGGCGCAGCACGTCACGGGGGTGGACCTGTCGGCCGGCATGCTGGCGCGGGCTGCGCAAGGGGGCCACTACGACACCTTGGAACAAGCCGACCTGGTCGAGCACCTGCGCACTGCATCGGGGGCGTGGGACCTGGTGGTGGCAGCCGACGTGTTCATCTACGTCGGTGCGCTGGCGCCGGTGTTCGCCGCACTGGCGCAGGCGATGCCCGCTGACGGGCTGCTGTGCTTCTCGCTCGAGGAGAGCCGCGATGCCCCGCTGGTGCTGCGGCCCAGCCTGCGCTACGCACACTCCGAAGCATCTGTGCTCGCACTGGCACGCGAGCACGGATTCGAGATCGAACGCTGCGAGCGCGGTCCGATCCGCCACGACCAGGGCACGCCGATCGACGGCCTCTACTTCCGGCTCGCGCGCCGCTGAACTCCCGCCGGCCGAGCCACACGGCGGCGGCGAAATTCCGTAAGCTGGCGCGCCATTGAACGATAGGGAGAGTTGCTTGAGCTTCGGGTATCCGCGCCCCCAACTGGAAAGGGCCGAATGGACTTCGCTGAACGGCAGCTGGCGCTTCCGATTCGACGACGACTGCCAGCTGCAATACCCGGACGAGATCGCCGACTGGCCGCTGCAGATCACCGTGCCGTTTCCGCCGGAGGCCGAGGCCAGCGGCATCGGTGACCGGGGCTTCCACAAGTCCTGCTGGTACCAGCGCGACGTCGAACTGCGTCCCGAGGCCGACAAGCGCGTCATCCTGCGATTCGGCGCCGTGGATTACGCGGCGAAGGTGTGGGTCAACGGCAGCCTCGCGGCCACCCACGAGGGAGGCCACACGCCCTTTGCAGCGGACATCACCCACCTGCTGAACCCTTCCGGCCGGCAGGTCGTGACGGTGCGGGCCGAAGACGATCCGCACGAGCTCACCAAGCCGCGCGGCAAGCAGGACTGGCAGCTCGAGCCGCATGCGCTCTGGTATCCGCGCACTACGGGCATCTGGCAGACCGTGTGGCTGGAGCGCGTGCCGCGCAGCGCGCACGTCGACAAGGTGCGCTGGACGCCGGTCGTGGAGGGCTTCGCGATCGGTTTCGAGGCGCGGGTGACCGGTGACGACCTGCGCGACCTGGCCATCGAGCTCACCTTGAGTCTGCAGGGGCGCACGCTCGCCTGCGACCGCTACCAGGTGGTGGAGGGCGAGGTGGATCGCACCATCGCGCTGTCGGACCCCGGCATCGACGACTTCCGCAACGAGCTGCTCTGGAGCCCCGAGCGGCCCACGCTGATCGATGCGCGGGTGCGACTGCTGCGCGGCGGCACCGTGGTCGATGAATTCACCTCGTACACCGCGATGCGCTCGGTCAAGACCCTGCGCGACCGCTTCATGCTCAATGGCCGCCCGTACGTGCTGCGCATGGTGCTCGATCAGGGGTACTGGCCCGAGACGCTGCTGGCGGCACCGAGCGACGAAGCACTGCGGCGCGACGTGCAACTGGCCAAGGACATGGGCTTCAACGGTGTGCGCAAGCACCAGAAGATCGAGGACCCCCGCTACCTGTACTGGGCCGACCGGCTCGGCCTCATGGTGTGGGGCGAGATGCCCTCGGCCTACCGCTTCACCCGCACCGCCATCAAGCGCACCATCCGCGAATGGTCCGAGGCGATCGACCGCGACTACTCGCATCCCTGCGTGATCGTGTGGGTGCCGTTCAACGAATCGTGGGGTGTGCCCGAACTCACCGCCGTGCAGAGTCACCGCCATGCGGTCGATGCGCTGTATCACCTCACGCGCACGCTCGACTCCACGCGCCCGGTGATCGGCAACGACGGTTGGGAGTCCAGCGCCACCGACATCATCGGCATCCACGACTACGACGCCAACACCGAGCACATCCGGCAGCGCTATGGCGCCGAGATCGCGCCGGAGCAGCTGTTCGACCGGCGGCGCCCCGGCGGACGCATCCTCACGCTCGACGGCTATCCGCACCGGGGCCAGCCGATCATGCTCACCGAGTTCGGCGGCATCGCCTTCCAGAAGCATCCCGATGCCGGCGCCAAGGCGAGCTGGGGCTACACCCGCGTGGAGGACGAGGAGCAGTTCGCACGGCAGTACGAGCAGCTGCTGCGAACCGTGATCAACACGGCCCTGTTCAGCGGCTTTTGCTACACGCAGTTCACCGACACCTTCCAGGAGGTGAACGGCCTGCTCAATGCCGACCGCACGCCCAAGATCCCGCTGGAGCGGATCCGCGCCGTGACCAGCCTGTCGCGCACCTACATTCCCGGGGGGGTCTGATGCACCAGCTGGCGCTGACCAAGCCGGACGGCCGGCGGCTGACGCTCTATGCGCGCGCGCCGATCGACCCCGGCCTGGTCGCGCCCAGCCCCTTCCCCGATCCACTCCAGGGGGCGCCCCACCTGCGATGGCACCCGCTGCGCGGCGAGTGGGTCACCTACGCCGCCTACCGGCAGGGCCGCACCTTCCTGCCGCCGCCCGAATACAACCCTTTGGCGGCGACGCGCGATCCGGCGAACCCGACGGAAGTGCCGGCGGGCGCCTGGGACGTGGCGGTGTTCGACAACCGCTTCCCGTCGCTGGCCGAGCCGGCCATGGACGCCCCCGCACCGCCGCAGCTGGTGGTTCCGACGGCGCCTGCGCGCGGCGCGTGCGAGGTGGTCGTGTTCACCCAGGACCCGCAGGCCTCGCTGGGCGCACTGCCGCTGGACCACATCGCGTTGCTGCTGCAGGTCTGGGGCGAGCGCACGCTGCGCCTGGCCGAGCGCGGCGGCATCCACTACGTGCTGCCCTTCGAGAACCGCGGCGCCGAAGTCGGCGTCACGCTGCACCACCCGCACGGGCAGATCTATGCCTACCCGGTGGTGCCGCCGGTGCCCGAGCGCATGCGGCAGGTCGCGGCGCAGCACCACGCGCAGCACGGGCGCGGGCCGCTCGAGGCGCTGGTCGCCGCCGAGCGCGCGGCGGGCGAGCGCATGCTCTACGAAGGCCCGCATGCGGTTGCCTTCGTGCCGGCTTGCGCGCGCTATCCCTACGAGGCCTGGGTGGCGCCGCTGCGGCCCGTCGCGGGCTTCGCCGAGCTGCAGCCGCACGAGCGCGAGGATCTCGCGCGCGCCCTCAAGACCCTGCTGCTCAAGTACGACGGCCTGTGGCAGCGGCCGCTGCCCTATCTGATGGCGTGGTACCAGGCGCCGACCGACGGGCGGGCGCACCCGGGCATGCAGCTGCACGCCCAGCTCTATCCGCCTTACCGCACGCGCGATCGCCTCAAGTACCTGGCCGGCACGGAGATCGCCGCCGGCTTCTTCGCGATGGACGCCCTGCCTGAGGAAAAGGCGCGCGAGCTGCAGCAGGTGGAGGTGCGAGTGTGAGCCGCGCGCCCGATTTCCAGGCGGTGTTCGGCGGTGCGCCCGAAGTGGTCGGCGAAGCGCCGGGCCGCGTGAACCTGCTGGGCGAGCACACGGACTACAACGACGGCTTCGTGCTGCCCATCGCCATTCCGCAGCGCACGCGGGTGGCGCTGCGCCGCGCGGCTGCGGACGCCGGTCGCCCGCGCGCCGGCAACGATGCGCATCGGCTTCACGCCGCGGAACTCGGCGCCGAGGTGCGCTTCGGCATGGACGATCTGCCGCAGGAGCAGTTCGCGCGCTATGTCTACGGCTGCCTGGTGCAGGCGCAGGGCGCCGGCGCGGTGGTGCCGCCGCTGGACATCCACGTCGCGTCCGACGTGCCCATGGGCGTGGGCCTGTCCTCCAGCGCCGCGCTGGAGGTGGCCACCTTGCGCGCGCTGCGAAGCCTGCTCGGCCTCGCGCTGGACGACGTGCAGATCGCGCAACTCGCGCAGCGCGCCGAAATAGAGCAGGCGGGGGTGCGCTGCGGCATCCTGGACCAGATGGCCTGCAGCCTCGCCGACACCCGCCGAGCACTGCTGCTGGACACGCGCAGCCTCGAGCGGCGCTTCGTGGATCTGCCGGAGGGTTCGCAGGTGCTGGTCATCGACAGCGGCACGCCCCGCTCGCTGGCCGAGAGCGGCTACAACCAGCGCCGCGCCGAGTGCGAACAGGCCGCCGCGCTGCTGGGCGTGGCCTCGCTGCGGGACGTGCGCGATGGGCAGGGACTGCAGGGCTTGCCCGAACCGCTGCTGCGTCGGGTGCGTCACGTCGTGACGGAAAACGCCCGCGTGCTGCAGGCCGTCGATGCGCCCTCGGCGCTGGATTTCGGCGACCTGATGAACGCCTCCCACGACAGTCTGCGCGACGACTACGAGGTCTCCACGCCGGCGCTGGACCGCTTGGTGGAGGTGCTGCGCCAGCAGCCCGCGGTGTACGGGGCGCGCCTGACCGGCGCCGGCTTCGGCGGTGCCTGCGTGGCGCTGTGCCGCGCGGGCGAGGCGGTGGAAACGGCCGACGCGGTGCTGCAGGCCTACGCCGCCGCAGGGGGTGCGGGGCGGCTGCTGGTGCCGCCACCGGCGGCCTGATCGGCTTCGGCTCGCGAGTCCGGGTCCGCCAGGCGCGCACAGACCTCCTTTCGCAACTTCGCGCGCGGCCCGGCGGGCCGCACGCGGCAGCACCCCTGCCTCTTTTTTTCGCCGAGGCCTACGCCGCCACGGCCTCCGTCGCCTGCGGCAGGCTGCGGGCCGGCCTTGCCGGCTCGGCCTGCGCTTCGCGCACGTAGCGCGCCAATGCGTCCTCCAGCCGCGGCATCAGCTGCGCCCGTTCGCTGGCGAGGGCGGCGTAGGCCGGGCGCGCGGCGCGCAGTCCGAGCGTGCTGCCGTGCACGCCGCGGATGAGGGCGGGATCGAGCCCGGCGGCCCGGGCAGCAAGCCGCGCGAGCTGCGCCCAGCTCACGGCTTCGCGCTGGGCCAGGTGCCAGATGCCGCGCTCGCGGTCGATCAGCAGGTCCAGCGATGCGTTGACCAGGTCGGGCACATAGGTGGGCGAGACCACCTGGTCTTCCGCCGCGGTGACGGTCTCGCCGCGCCGCAATGCGTCGAGCGCGAGGGTCACGAAGTTGTAGCGGTCCCACGGGCCGAAGAATGCGGCCGTGCGCACCACCAGCGCATCGGGTGCCGCCGAGAGCATGGCCTCTTCGGCGGCGAGCTTGCTGCGGCCGTAGGCGTTGAGCGGCGCCGGTGCGTCCGATTCGAGATACGGCGCGGCCTTGGTCCCATCGAAGACCTGGTCGCTGGAAAAGCCCAGCAGCCGCACGCCGTGCCGCGCGCAGGCCCGGGCCAGCACGGCGGGGCCATCGACGTTCTCGCGCCAGCATCGCGGGTCGTCCTCGGCTTCGTCCAGGCGCACGTAGCCGGCGGTGTTGACCACCGCCCAGGGGCGCCAGCGCGCCAGCGCGGCTTCGACCGACTCCGCATCGGCCACGTCCATCTCCGCGCGCGACAGCAGGTGGTAGGCCAGGCCGCGCTGCTCGCACAGGCGGGCGAAGGCGCAGCCCAGGGTGCCGGTGGCGCCGGTGATGAGGATGGGCTGGCCGCACACGGCGAGCGCCTCCAGTTCGCCGTGGCACGGATAGAGGATGCGCAGTTCCCGTTGCCACCATCCCGGCGCGTCTGCCACAGGCGTGTCGGGCGCCTCGCCACGCGCGAGCCGCGCGGCGAGGTGAGCCAGTGCCGTGGGCCGGGGCGGGCTGGCGCTCACGTCCCACAGGCCCGGCTCGTAGTGGCCCTGCATGCGGGTGACCAGGCTGTCCCAGTCGAAGGTGCCGAAGGCTGCCCAGACGGTGACCGCACGCACGTCGCGGCCCTCCTCGCGCAGGCCCTCGGCCGCCCGCCACGCCTGCCACAGCCAGCGCAGCTGCTCTTCGCGCGTGGCACCCAGGTGCGCCTCGGTGATGGCCACGGGCAGTCCATAGCGCTCGCACGCTTCGCACAGCCGCGTGCGAAAGCCCCCGAGGTGCGCGCCCTGCACGCGCGCCGTCTCGACATCGACGTAGCGGTGGCGCCCGTTGCCGCCCCACAGGTGCTCGGGGTAGAGCGCCAGCCGATCGTCGAGGAAGCGTTCGCTGGTGACATAGCTGTTGATGCCCACGATGTCCGGTGGGCAGGGCCGGTCTGCCAGGCGCAGCAGCTCGTCGGCGGTGGCGCCGGCCGAGCGCAGGTAATCCCACATCGGGTGCTGCGGCGTGACGCGCCCCGTGAGCAGGTCCAGGCCGAGCCAGCGGCGCAGGTTCTCGAAGTCGGCCTGGTACGCCAGCGCAGGCGTGGCCGGCGTGACGAAGCCGAGGTCTTCGGTCTGCACCAGCTGGGCTTGCGGGTTGACCTCCCGGATTGCCGCCATGGCCTCGACAGTCCCGAGCACCTGGTTGAGGAGCGTGCGCACGAAGGCGCGGTCGCCGCGCCCGTGCGGGTACCAGTGGCCATACAGCCCCGAGAAGCGCGCCGTCGTGAGGGGCTCGTTCACGGGCGTCCAGGCGTCGGCGTCCGGATAGCGCGCCGCCGCCGCCGCTGCGTAGCGCGCCAGCTTGGCCGGGAACTGCGCATCCGTCAGATCGGTGTAGCGCGGGCCGCTGCCGTGGTGCAGCAGCCCCAGCACCGGCCGCACGCCCAGGGCGCGCAGGCGCTGCAGGCGCTCGTCGGCCCAGCGCCAGTCGCAGTGCTGCGGGTCGTCCGGCGCGGTGCGCTCCCACAGCAGCGGAAAGCGGATGCGCCGCACACCCAGCGCCGCAAGGCGGTCGAGGTCGTCAAGGCGCTGGTGGAAGCCGCTCAGGACGGTCTGGTCATGGAACTGGTCGCCGACCCGGTTGACCGTGCATTCCGGCCCGGCCCAGAGCTCGAGCGGGCCGCTCATGCCGCGCTGGCCTGCTGCTGCGCGTGCCGCTGCGCCAGGCGCTTGAAGGTGGCCAGCGCCTGGCCGACGACCTGGTCCATGTTGTAGTACTTGTAGGTCGCCAGCCGTCCGACGAAGGTCACGTTCTCGAGGGTCTCGGCCTCGGCCTCGTAGCGGCGATAGAGCTCGGCGTTTTCGGGCCGCGGCACCGGGTAGTAGGGATCGCCCTCGGCGCAGGGATATTCGTATACCACCGAGGTGCTGGGGTGCTTCTGCCCCGTGATGTGCTTGAACTCGCTGATGCGGGTGTAGGAGTAGTCGTTGGGATAGTTCACCGTGCCCACGGGCTGGAACTGCTCCTGCGGCAGGGTGACGTGGCGGAACTGCAGGCTGCGGTAGGGCAGCTTGCCGTGCTTATGCTGGAAGAAGGCGTCGATCGGGCCCGTGTAGACCATGTGCCGCCAGGGCAGCAGATCGACCACGTCGCGATAGTCGGTGGCCAGCATGATCTTGATGTTGGGGTGGTCCAGCATGCGCTCGAACATGCGCGTGTAGCCGTGCAGCGGCATCGCCTGGTAGGTGTCGCTGAAGTAGCGGTCGTCGCGGTTGGTGCGCGTCGGCACGCGGGCCGTGACGCTGGCGTCGAGCTCGCTCGGGTCCAGCCCCCACTGCTTGCGGGTGTAGCCGCGGAAAAACTTGTTGTAGAGGTCGCGACCGACCTTGCTGACCACCACATCTTCGGAGGTGCGCACCGTGTCCTTTTTCTCGGCCAGCGACTCCAGGAATTTCTCCATCTCGAAGGCGGTGAGACTCAGGCCGTACAGGCGGTTGACGGTGTCGAGGTTGATCGGCATGGGCACCATCTGCCCATCGACGCTCGCCAGCACGCGGTGCTGGTAGGGGCGCCACTCGGTGAAGCGCGACAGGTACTCGAAGATGTCGGCCGAGTTGGTGTGGAAGATGTGCGGCCCGTAGGGGTGGATCAGCACGCCTGCGTCGTCGTGCCGGTCGTAGGCGTTGCCGCCGATATGCGGGCGTTTGTCGATGATCAGCACCCGCTGGTCCAGCTCGCGCGCGAGACGTTCGGCCAGCACGCTGCCGGCGAAACCGGCTCCGACGATGAGGTAGTCGAAACCCCGCTGGCCCGGAACCGTGGCCGATGCGGCCGACCGGAAACTCTCGCTCACGTTGTCCAATGCGTGCTCCTCGAAGTGCGGCCGGCACGCCCGCCGCGGTCATGTTGTGGCTGCCTCGGCCGGGCAATGGCCATGCCTGCGTCGCTCTGTGCCGGCACGGCTGCGCCATCGCCGCGCATGTGCGGCCGGCTGAAGCAGCGGGAGTGAGTGCGGGGCGCCCGGGCGCGGGCCGCGGCTCGGGCGCTATGGTTGGTGCTGCACTGCGGCAGGACTGTCGTCAGCGGCCGCCGGGGCGTGCCGGACAAGGCCGCATCAGAGGGTGGCGAGAAGCACGCGCAGTTCGGTGACCGACAGCACTTCGGAGAGCACCTGCGGCGCGCGGCCCTGTGCGTAGAGCACGTAGACGGGCACGCCGCTGCGCCCCAGCGCGGCGAGAGCCTGGCTGATGGCCGGATCGCGCCGGGTCCAGTCCGCGCGCAGCAGGGCCACGCGCCGCTCGGCGAAGTCGGCCAGCAGTCCGGCATCGGATAGCGCCGTCTGCTTGTTGTACTGGCAGGTGACGCACCAGGCGGCGGTGAAATCCACGAAGACGGGACGGCCTTCCTCGACGAGCTGGGCCACCCGCTCGGGCCCCCAGGGCTGCCAAAGGCTGTCGGCCTGAGCCACCGCCGGGCCGGCAGGGAGCGCCCGCGTCACCTGCGGCCCGGCCGCCCATGCGAGCGCCGCGAAGACCGCCAGCGACACCCCGCCCACCACGGCGCGCGCACGCCCGGGCAGCGTGAACGCCCAGACCACCATGCTCAGCGCGACCAGCAGCAGCAGCAGCGCACCGGCGCCGTCGATGCCGCTCTGCTGCCCCAGCACCCAGACCAGCCACGCCACGGTGGCAAACATCGGGAAGGCCATCAGGCGGCGGAACGCGTCCATCCAGGGCCCCGGGCGCGGCAGCAGGCGCGCGACGCCCGGCGCCATGCTCGCCGCAACGTAGGGCAGTGCCATGCCCACGCCCAGTGCCGCGAACACCAGCAGCGCCTGCCCCGGCGGCATGGCGATGGCAAAGCCCAGCGACGCGCCCATGAAAGGCGCGGTGCAGGGCGAGGCGATGGCCACCGCCAGCACGCCCGAGAAGAACGCGTTGGCCACCGGGTGCCGCACCTGGTGGCTGCTGACCCGCGAAGGCAGCAGCGCGCCGAACTCGAACACGCCGGCCAGGTTCAGGCCCAGCAGGGTGAACAAGGTCGCGAGCCCCGCCACCACGGCGGGCGACTGCAGCTGGAACCCCCAGCCCAGCTGCTGGCCGGCTGCCCGCAGCGCCAGCATGAGCGCACCCAGCGCGAGGAACGACAGCACCACGCCGGCGCCGTAGGCCAGCCCGCCGACGCGGTGGGCGCGGTGGTCGATACCGTGGCGGCTGAATCCCACCACTTTCACGGCCAACACCGGGAACACGCAGGGCATGAGGTTGAGGATGAGCCCGCCCACCAGCGCGCCGAGCAGCGCCGCCAGCAGCGACAGCGATGGGCCGGGTGCCGCTGCCGAGGCGGGCGCGGAGGCGGCGGCAGCCGCGTTCGCACGCAGCGCCTGCTCGAGTGCCGGAGACAGCGTGGCCGAGGGCGCCGGCGCACTGCTGGCCGGCCACTGCCCGCTCACCGGCAGCTCGACGCGCCAGCCGGGGCTGCGCTGGTCGTTGCCGGCGGCCACCACCACCGGCAGGCGGTCGGGAGCGTCGGAGCGGTGTGCCGGCAAGGGCACCTGGCCGGTCCAGGTGCCGTCCTGCCAGCCTTGCCGCACCTCGGCGGCGGTCTCGATGATGCCGGGCGTTTCGGGGAACACGGCGAGCGGCTGGCCGTGCACGGCGGCGGGCAGGCCGGCGATGCGCAGCGTGAGCGACTGCCCCTGCACCTCGGCGCTGCTGCCCTCGGGGGGCAGGGCAGTCGGCTGTGCGGTGAACGCCGCCTCGAAGGCTTCGCCGTGCATCGCCACCGTGCTGTGCAGCGGCAGCCGCAGCGCGAACGTGCCTTCTTCGGGAATGCACTCCTGCTTGCAGACCAGCCAGCTTGCCTTGAGCTTCACGTCCAGCGCCGGCGACAGCACCGATGGCTGGAACGCCGGGGTGATGGTCAGTGGCACCGGCAGCAGCACGGTGCCTTCGTAGCCGTAGTTGGCGAGCGTGCCGATCGGAATCTTCTTGGGCACCGGCCAGGCGATCTCGCCGGCTTCCACTCCGCGCGGCAGCGTCCATTCGAGCGTGGTGGGCAGGCCGGAGTCGCCCGAGTTCTTCCAGTAGGTGTGCCACTGCGGCTGGTGCTTCAGCCGCAGGCCCAGCCAGACGGGCTTGCCGGCGCCGACCCCTTCGGGCGCGTGCGCCAGCAGCTCGGCCTGCACCCGCTCGGTGCGCACCTCGGCCCCGGCGGCGCCGGAACCGATCGGCTGGCCCGCTGCGGCCAGCGGCAGCAGGGACAGCGCCAGCAGCAGCCGGAGGAAAAAGGAGCGGGTCAGGGACATGGCGTCAGGAAGGCAGCGCAAAGGGAGCGCTGCGTTGTCAGCAAAGTTCCTCCGGCGTCGGCTCGGGGCCAGGGCGCATAGCCGGAGGTCGGTCATGGCCGGATTGTCCGCCTTCAGCGCGAGGCCCGATCTGTGCAAGGGCTTGGGCCGGCGGCGACGGAAATCGGGAATTGATGAAAAAGTATTGATGAGCTACATTGATTCGGCCGCGTAGTCATTTGTTCGTGTTCTTTGTGACGGCTCTTGTCGTGCCAAGGAGTTCGTCGCAGGTATCCGTCATCGACTCCGTGTCTCCTGTCTTCGTCTCTCTGTCTCCCTTCTCCATCCGTCAGGAGCTCATTCATGCAATTTCACCAGTTGATGCAGCGGCTCGGCGTCGAGCTGCGCGTGCCCGAGCTGGCACCCAACGAGCAGGGGGCCTGCGCCATCCGGCTCGAGGGCATGACGCTCTCGTTCTACGAGGACCCGGACCAGGCCTTCTCGGTCCTGTGTCCGCTGGGCGCCGTGGCCGCCGACCATCGCGAGATGCACGAGGCGCTGCTCGCGGGCAACCTCTTTGCCGACGGCATCGGCGGCAGCGCGCTCGCGCTGGACGGCGAGGGCAACGCCTGGCTGTCCCAGCGCTTCCACCCGGCCGACCTGTCGTTCCCGCGCTTTCTGGCCGCGCTCGACCGCTTTGCCAACCTGGCCGATTACTGGAAGGAGCGCGTGGCCACCGGCACCGTGCCCACCTTCGTGCACTGAAGTTGGAAGGACGCCTCATGAACATCCACACCCTTCTGTCCGATTTCGCCCGCGAGATCGGCCTGTCCAGTCTGCGGCTGGACAGCGGGCACTGCTGCGCCGTGAGCTTCGGCGGCGACGTGCAGGTCGATCTGCGCTGGCGCGAGGACGCCGAGGTGCTGTGCCTGGCCACCGAGGTGGTGCCGCTGGCCGGCCTCGACCGCGACGCGGTGGTGCTCATGCTGCTGCGCGCCAACCTGGACACCCGCGCGCTGGGCGAAGCGTCCTTCGCGCTCAAGCGCGAGGGCGAGTGCATCGCGTTGTGCCGCACGCTGGACATCGATGCGCTCACTGCGCAGCGGCTGGCCGGCGAGGTGGCGGCGCTGGTGACGCAGTGCCGCGACTGGCGCGAGAGCCTGGCGCAGCGCATCGAGGTGGTGGGATCTGTCTTTTCTCAGGAGTGAGCCATGGAACGCAGCCAAGCAGCACAACCCCATTCCTCGGCCCACAGCGCGCCCGCGCGCTCTGGTCCCCTGTCCGGTGTGAGCAGCGCCTTGCGCGGAGCGGCCCATGCGGTGTCGTCCTTCTTCAGGAGCTTGGGCTCCGCCCTGCGCGACGGCGCGGCCTGGATCGGGCGCGAAGGCTGGCGGGCGCTGAGCCTGGTGCCGATGCGGCCGCAAGCGCAGGAGAGCCCCCGGGTGCAGGCCGCTGAAGCCCGGGTCCAGAAGCGCGATGCAGCACTAAAGCGCCTGCGCGATTGGCTCGTTTCTCCGGATGCGGAAGCGTTCAGAACGGACCCCAAGCGGATCTTCCGCGGGGTACCGACGCTGGATCAGCGCAACACGAACGCGCTTGTGGACACGATGGTCGCGTGCGAGATCGTGGACGCATGCATGGACGACGAGGCCTGCAGGCATCTGGCCCACGCTGTGGAGGCCAATGCAATTCGGGACGCGGCATACGTGGAGGCCCTGTTGCCGAAGCGGGTGACGGACACCCTGGCTGCAGTTGGGCACTCCGTCGCCGAAGCGCTGGGCCCCGACGCCGGGTACTGTGCCCTCGCGGCCTTGCTGTTGAAGATGTACCCGCGGCCTACGATGACGGAGGGGGTGTTGACGCAGAGCCGACTGTCAGGCTACCAGCAGCGGCTCGCTCCACTGACGGCCCATACAAACGCAGCATTGACTGATGGCCGCATCAACAATGGTGGCGGCCCACTGGATGAAGCGTATGCCTCGGTGAGGGAGGCATGGGACGGCCTGCTGAATCTGCCGTTTCCACCGGCTCGCACCGGCTCTGCTGTTGATGGGAAGTCGGTCCAAGCACCCGTTGCAGCGACGGGCGCTGACTCCTCAGACATGGTCGATACCGTGAGGAGCGAGGAGTCAGAACCGAGGCATGAGCAACCCACCGCCGCGCTCGGATCGGGTGCCATTGGCGCTCAGGCCGGCGACGCCGAGCGTGCCGATTCGAGTGCGGCGAAGGGTGCGCAGCCCAAGTATTCAGCGGGTGCCTTCGATTCAGCCCCGATGCTGGTTGCGCGCGAAACGAAGCTCGGTCCGGAAGGAGCGCGCAGGCGCGATGCCATGGAGCGGGACGCGGCACTGAGAGAGCTGGCGATAGGGGACAGCAGTGAGGACGATAGCGATGACAACAGTCCTAAGGAGGTTCGTATCACCCTGTCTCCGGGGCGCCACGCCAGCCCTACGCGCTCTGACTAGGCGGGGTGCGGTAGCGGCCGTCGTGTCACGCGTATGCGCTCACTGCGCAGCGGCTGGCCGGCGAGGTGGCGGCGCTGGTGACGCAGTGCCGCGACTGGCGCGAGAGCCTGGCGCAGCGCATCGAGGTGGTGGGATCTGTTTTTTCTCAGGAGTGAGCCATGGAACGCAGCCAAGCAGCACAACCCCATTCCTCGGCCCACAGCGCGCCAGCGCGCTCTGGTCCCGTGTCCGGCGTGAGCAGCGCCTTGCGCGGAGCGGCCCATGCGGTGTCGTCCTTCTTCAGGAGCTTGGGCTCCGCCCTGCGCGACGGCGCGGCCTGGATCGGGCGCGAAGGCTGGCGGGCGCTGAGCCTGGTGCCGATGCGGCCGCAAGCGCAGTCAGGCGCCGAAGCCGAGCCGGTGAAGCACGCGGATGCGGACAGGTGGGAAGCGGAGATGCGCGAGCTGATCAAGACCGATCCAATGGCTGCGCTGCAGCAGTGGGACTTGGTGGCTTTGGACGGGGAAGTCGTGAATAGATCGATGTGCAGCGAAGGTTCTGATGCGACCATGGCGGTCAGCGACCAAGTTCGCGCCTCCATCTCGGCAGAAAGGGGCCTTGTTCCTCAGGCCCTGCCGCACAACATCTCGAGGGAGCATTTCGATGCAACGCGGCGGCAGCGGGACGCGGTGCTTGGGCTGGGGCGTGCCACTTCTTCGGGAGATCGGAAGGCTGCCGAGTCGGCTTCGACGATGCGGGAGCGCGAAACGAAGCTTGGTCCGGCGGGCGCGCATGAGCGAGAGACGATTGCGAGGGATTTGAATGAACTCGCTCCGATACGCTTGTCGATTGCGGATGACCGTGAGGACGACAGCAGTCCTGAGGCGGTGCTTATCACCCTGTCACCGGAGCACCACGCCATCGAAGACCGCAAAGCCGACCTTGACGGAATTCGCGGGATGCCGAATGGGCGGGTGCTACCGTATCCGGAGTCGCCTCGCCTGATTGCCGGTGTGGTGCAGTGGGCGCGCAGCAATGCTGCCGAAGGGGTGGTCCAGGCGTTCCGCGATAACAACGACAGAAACGGCAAAGACATCGCGAAGGTCATTCAAAGCGACAGTCCGTTCCGTGCCGAGTTCGACGGGTTGGCAACTCGGATCAGAGTCAAGTCGGGCGAAAAATCCGGCGACCGGCCTACGGTGGAAGATACGCAGGGGGAGATTGCCCATGCGCTATTGGAGGTCGGACGCGATTGGACCACCGCGCTCGAGCGCATGCTTTCTCCGAGAGCGAAGCTGCTCCTGCGCGACATCGCCGATGCGGTCGCGGCGGAGATCCGTCAAACATCGCGAGCCGATGAAGCGCAGCAATTCGCGACCCGAGTGGTCACGAACCTGGCGTTCTTGAAGGCGGCCTCCGCAGGCATCACCGAGCAAATGACATTGGCGAAGCCGGAAGAGAGAGCTCGGCTGGTTGCGCTGCAAAAGTGCCTCGTTGGCCTCGCTGGCGCGGCAGCCCATCCGGACAAGCCGGATACCCGATTCACCGGTGCACAGCTCCGCAGCGCGGCCGCGATCCTTGGGCGCTTGTCGGACGTGACCACGGCTGCGGCGCGTGGTGATCAGTCTCCGCTCGCCGCGACCCGAGCAGGCAGCGGCAGCGCCGTCTTGTAGCGCACCTGCTTGAGCGCGAAGCTCGAGCGGATCTTCTCGATGCCCGGAATGGGGGTGAGCTGGTTCAGGATGAACCGCTCCAGCGCAGCGATGTCGGCGACAGCGACCCGGATCAGGTAGTCGCTGTCGCCGGTCATCAGATAGCACTCCATCACTTCCTCGTGTTCGCCGATGCGCCGCTCGAAGTCCGCGAGCGCTTCGCGCGACTGGGTCTTCAGGCTGATGGAGATGAAGACGCTCAGGCCCAGCCCCAGGGCTTTCGGATCGGCCAGCGCGACGTACTGGCGGATCACGCCGGCTTTTTCCAATGCCTTCACCCGCGCCAGGCACGGTGAGGGCGAAAGATGGACCCGGCGCGCCAGCTCGACATTGCTCAAGGAACTGTCGTGCTGCAGCTGCGCAAGGATCCGCAGGTCGATGGCATCCAGATGCATGGTGTGCTGAGAAAGGGGCGTATCTCGGCAGATTGTGCCGCTCGAGCGCGCGCAGAGCGCGATTTCAACACCTCGTTTGGCGCAAGACTGCCTACAGTGGCCACCGTACCGGAACCCCCATGACCGACCACAGCCTTGCCCGCTTCCTCTCCGCCCCGGGCGCGGACATCGACCCGCAGGAAACCGCCGAGTGGCGCGAGGCGCTGCTCGCGCTGGTGGCGCACGAGGGCCCGGAGCGCGCCCGCTTCATCCTCGACCAGCTCGCCACCCTGGCACGCGACCCGCGCATCGGCTGGTCGCCCGAGCTGGTCACGCCCTACGTCAACACCATCCCGGTGGACCGCCAGCCGGTGTTCCCCGGCGACCTCGCCATCGAGGAGCGGCTGGCCTCGCTCATGCGCTGGAACGCGCTGGCCATGGTGGCGCGCGCCAACGCGGCCTATGGCGAACTGGGCGGACACATCGCGAGCTACGCGAGTGCGGCCGACCTGTTCGAGGTGGGCTTCAACCATTTCTTCCAGGCGCGCAACGCGCAGCAGGGCGGCGATCTGGTCTTCTTCCAGCCGCACAGCGCGCCCGGGGTATATGCCCGCGCCTTCCTCGAAGGGCGCCTCACGGAGCAGGACCTGGCCCACTACCGCCAGGAGATCACGGCGCCCGAGCAGGGCGCGCGCGGGCTCTCCAGCTATCCGCACCCGTGGCTGATGCCCGACTTCTGGCAGTTCCCCACCGGCTCCATGGGCCTCGGGCCGATCAGCTCGATCTACCACGCGCGCTTCATGCGTTACCTCACGCACCGCAAGCTGCTCGATTGCGCGGGCCGCACCGTGTGGGGCGTGTTCGGCGACGGCGAGATGGACGAGCCCGAAAGCATGAGCGCGCTCACGCTGGCCTCGCGCGAGAAGCTGGACAACCTGGTGTGGGTGGTCAACTGCAACCTGCAGCGCCTGGATGGCCCGGTGCGCGGCAACGGTCGCATCGTCGATGAGCTGGAGAAGCTGTTCCGGGGCGCGGGCTGGAATGTCATCAAGCTGCTCTGGGGCAGCGACTGGGACGGCCTGTTCGCCCGCGACACCACCGGCGCGCTGGTGCGCGCCTTCGCGCACACCGTCGATGGGCAGATGCAGACCTTCGCCGCGAAGGACGGGCGCTTCAACCGCGACACCTTCTTCGGCCAGGACCCGGAGCTTGCCCGCCTCGCGCAGGGCATGACCGACGAGCAGATCGACCGCCTCAAGCGCGGTGGGCACGACCTGGTGAAGATCCATGCCGCCTACGCCGCCGCCGCGGCGCACCGGGGCCAGCCCACCGTGATCCTGGCGCACACCAAGAAGGGCTACGGCATGGGCTCGGCGGGCCAGGGCCGCATGACCACGCACAGCCAGAAGAAGCTGGACGATGCTGCGCTGATCGAGTTCCGCAATCGCTTCAACCTGCCCCTGTCGGACGAACAGGCCACGGGTCTCGAATTCCTCAAACCGGCCGACGACAGCCCCGAGATGCGCTACCTCCACGCGCGGCGGCAGGCGCTGGGCGGCTATCTTCCGCGGCGCGAGTCGCAGGCGCCCAGGCTCGAGGTGCCGGAGCTCGCGCGCTACGCGAAGTTCGCCACCGATGCGGCCGGCAAGGAGATGTCCACCACCATGGCCTTCGTGCGCCTGCTCGGCAACCTGCTGAAGGACCCGCAGCTGGGCCCGCGCATCGTGCCCATCGTGGCCGACGAGGCGCGCACCTTCGGCATGGCCAACCTGTTCAAGCAGGTGGGCATCTATTCGAGCGTGGGGCAGAGCTACGAGCCCGAGGACATCGGTTCGGTGCTGTCCTACCGCGAGGCGCTGGACGGGCAGATTCTGGAAGAGGGCATCAGCGAGGCCGGCGCGATCGCAAGCTGGACGGCCGCGGCCACCAGCTACAGCGTGCACGGCGTGCCCATGCTGCCCTTCTACATCTACTACTCCATGTTCGGTTTCCAGCGCGTGGGGGACGCGATCTGGGCGGCCGCCGACCAGCGTGCCCGCGGCTTCCTGCTGGGCGCCACCTCGGGCCGCACCACGCTGGGCGGCGAAGGCCTGCAGCACCAGGACGGCAGCAGCCACCTGGTGGCCGCGAGCATCCCGAACTGCCGGGCCTGGGATCCGGCCTTCGCCGGTGAGATGGCCGTGATCGTCGATCACGGCATGCGGGAGATGCTGGTGGAGCAGCGCGATGTCTTCCACTACATCACGCTCATGAACGAGAACTACCCGCAACCCGATCTGCCCGAGGCGGCACGCGAAGGCGTGGTGCGCGGGGGCTATCGCTTCGGCGCCTGGGGCGACGAAGCGTCGTCGCAACGCGTGAGCCTGCTCGGCTCGGGCGC
Organism: Ramlibacter sp. AN1015; assembly: GCF_037726105.1. Taxonomy (NCBI): domain Bacteria; kingdom Pseudomonadati; phylum Pseudomonadota; class Betaproteobacteria; order Burkholderiales; family Comamonadaceae; genus Ramlibacter; species Ramlibacter sp. AN1015. Next base: position 12,843 of record NZ_JBBJUM010000015.1, on the reverse strand, counting down.
GATCCTGCCCGAGGTGATCGCGGCGGCGCAGCGGCTGGCGGCCGAGGGCGTGTACTGCGAGGTGTTCAGCGTCACCAGTTGGAGCGAGTTGGCGCGCGACGGCCTGGCGCACGAGCAGGCTGCGCTGGAGGGCGCGCCGGCGGCAGGCGTTCCCCACGTGCACGCACTGCTCGCCGCAGGCCGCGGCCCGATCGTGGCGGCCAGCGACTACGTGCGCGCCGTGCCCGAGTCGATCCGCGCGTGGCTGCCGGCGGCGCGGCCCTACCGTACCTTGGGTACCGACGGCTTCGGGCGCAGCGACACGCGGGCGGCGCTGCGCCGCTTCTTCGGGGTGGATGCCGAAGCGATCGCCGCCGCGGCGCGGCGTGCGCTGGCCGGCTGAAGCGCGCCGGGCGCACGGGCCGCTGCGACTGACGAATCGGGCGCGCAGGAGCGGCAGGCCGCAGGCGAAACGCAGCGCGCCGCAGGGCGATCAGGGCGATGGGACGATGCGGCCTGCCCTCAAGGCGGCGGAGCCACGCGCCAGACGGTGTTGCCTACGTCGTCGGCCACCAGCACCGCGCCGCGTCTGTCCACGGCGACGCCGACCGGCCGGCCCCAGGCGCGGCCTTCGGGGCTGAGGAAGCCGGTGAGCAGCGATCGGGGCGGGCCCGCGGGCTTGCCGTCGGCGAAGGGAACGAACACCACCTCGTAGCCAGCGAAGGGCCTGCGGTTCCAGGAGCCGTGGTTGCCCACCAGCGCGCCGAGCGCGTAGGGCGGCGGCAGCTCGCCATCGACGAAGGCGAGCCCGAGCGGCGCGACGTGGTTGCCCAACGCGTAGTCCGGCACCAGGCTGCGCGGCAGGCCCTCGGCGGGCGGTGGCGGCGCGCGACGATCCTGAACGCCGCCCCAGTACGTCCACGGCCAGCCGTAGAAGCCGCCGTCGCGCACGGAAGTGAGGTAGTCGGGCACCAGGTCGCTGCCGAGTTCGTCGCGCTCGTTCACCACGGTCCAGAGTGTGCCCGTGGCCGGCTCCCAGGCCAGGCCGTTGGGATTGCGCAGCCCGCTCGCGAACAGGCGCTTGCGGCCCGAGGGCAGCGCGATTTCCCAGATGGCGGCACGTCCCACTTCCTCGGCCATCCCGTGTTCGCCCACGTTGCTGTTGGAGCCGACGGTGGCGTAGAGCCGCTGTCCATCGCTGCTGGCGAGGAGGTTCTTGGTCCAGTGGTGGTTGCGGCCCGCCGGCAGCGCCGCCAGCAGCTCGGGCTGCGCGCCGTCTGCGCGCAGGGCGCCTGGGCGATAGGGCACGTGCACCACCGCGTCGGCGTTCGCGATGTACAGCCGATCGCCCACCAGCGCCATTCCGAAGGGCGAATGCAGATGTTCCAGGAACACGCTGCGGGTCTCGGCAATGCCGTCGCCGTCGGCGTCGCGCAGCAGGGTGATGCGGTCGGCGCTGGGCACGCCGGCTCCGGCGATGCGCATGACCAGGCGCGTCGCCCACGCCTTGAGGCCCCGCGCCTCGAAGCCGGGCGGCGGTTGCGGCTTGTTGCTCTCGGCCACGAGCACGTCGCCGTTGGGCAGCACATACAGCCAGCGCGGATGGTCCAGCCCCGTGGCCAGGGCGCTCACCCGCCAGCCGGTGGGGGCGATGGGCTGCTGACCGGCCGGCCAGCCGCTGGCCGGGGCGATCTTGACGGTGGGCAGCAGTGCTTCGCGCGGCGCGGGCAGTACGGGCGCAGGGCCCGTCGCAGCGCCTTCGGGCAGGCGCGCCACGTCGCCGCAAGCCGCGAGCAGCGCGGCCGCGAGCGCAGGCACGACGCAGCGGAACATGCGCCCGAGTGTCGAGCCGGTGCGTCGCGGGCTGCTGTAGGTCTGCGGCGCAAGTTGAGCCGGGGTGGGTGCGGCTGATGAGCGCGGCTGTCCCGTAGCGCGGTCGGGAGCGCGACGGCCTGTTCGCGGGGCGGCCACGCGACGCCGGCGCGGTGGTGAAAGCGCAGGCGGCTCGCGCTCCGAGCCCGGCCACCGCGAGGGGGCGCATGGCTGCGCCTAAGATGCCGGGATGACCCGCACCTCCCGTTTCTGGGCCGAGCTGAGCACGCGTGATTTCGCGCTGCGCCAGGCGAACGGCCTCGCGCAGCAGACCGTCGCGGTGCTGCCGGTGGCCGCCATCGAGCAGCACGGACCGCACCTGCCCCTGAGCGTCGATGCAACGCTGCTCGACGGCGTCGTGGCGGCCAGCCTGCCGCACCTGCCCCAGGATGCGCCGGTGCTGTTCCTGCCGACCCAGGCCGTGGGCAAGAGCAACGAGCACCTGCGCTTTCCAGGCACGCTCACCTTGTCGGCCGAGACGCTGATCCGCCTGTGGACGGAAATCGGTGAGTCGGTCGCACGCGCGGGCGTGCGCAAGCTCGTCCTCTTCAACGGGCATGGCGGCCAGGTCAGCGTGATGGACATCGTCGCGCGCGACCTGCGTGCGCGCTGCGAACTGATCGTGCTGTCGGTCAACTGGTTCGGCCTGCCGCTGGGAGACGAGGTCGAGTCGCTCTTTTCCCCCGAGGAGCATCGGTTCGGCATCCACGCGGGCGACATGGAGACCTCGATGATGCTGGCGCTGCGCCCCGAGCTGGTGGCGATGGATCTGGCGCAGGACTTCCGCTCCAGCTCGCAGGACCGCGCCGCCCGCTACCCCATCCTGGGCAACGGCCGCAGCGCCAAGCTCGGGTGGCAGATGCAGGACTACAACGCGCACGGCGCCGCAGGCAACGCGGCGCGTGCGAGCGCCGAGAAGGGCCGCGCCGTGGTGGCCGCAGCGGGCGTGCAGTTGGCCGCGCTGCTGAAGGAGGTGGTGCAGCTGCCGCTGTCCACCCTGGTTGATCGCCCGGCGCTGTAGGCGTGCGGGCGAGGCGGTTCATCCTCGCGTGAATGTCCTACGGGAGCTTGCGAGCCGGCCGACGGCGCTTGCGGGTGCCCGGCCTAGATTGACGTGCAGCCGGCACGCTGGCCGGTGCAAGCTCAATGCAGGAGAGATCAGATGGCTACCGTGGCAGACGTGATGACCCGGGACGTGCGCACGCTCACGCCGAGCGATTCGGTGGTGAAGGCAGCCCAGGCAATGGACGAACTCAACGTGGGGGTTATTCCGGTGTGCGAGGGGCCGCGTCTGGTAGGCGTGGTCACCGATAGGGACATCGTGGTGCGCGGCGTCACCCAGGGCGGCGACATCTCCAATTGCAAGCTCTCGGACGTCATGAGCGGACATGTGCGCACCGTGCGCGAGGACGACGACGTGGACGATGTGCTGGGTGAAATGTCGAGCGCGCAGATACGGCGCATGCCGGTCGTGGACAGCAAGGAGCGGCTGGTGGGGATCATTTCCATCGGCGACATCGCGGCCAAGGGAGCGGACGACGAAGCCGATGTGGGGCAGTCGCTGGGCGACATCTCGGAGCCGGCCGAGCCCGACCGCTCGGGCACGCAGGGCACCACGAACGGGCAGCGCTGAGAGATCGGCAGCGACCGCGGCAGGGTGTCGGAAAGGCGGGTTTTCAACCGGTACGGGCGCGGCGGTTCTGCCATTCGCCCGCGCCGGGCCATCCGCGCGCCGCGCAGGCCGCTGCCCCAGCCCCCGCGTGCGCTTCGACATAAGAGCGCGAGCGGGTGTTTCCCTTCCGAGGCCGAGGTAGGTGCATAGCCGATGCAGCCCCTGGAATGCCGCCGGCGCCGCCGCCCTGGAGGCTGCGTTTAAGCTCGCCGGATGCGAATCGAGACTTTGGTGCAGCGGCTGCGTGACGCGCAGGCGCTGCCGGTGCACGAGCGACGGGTGCTGCGGCTGTGGTCTCAGGCGCTGCCGCAGGACAGCGGACCGCGCCGCCTCGAACACTTCATGCCCGCTGCTTTGCGCGCGGCACTGCCGTCGATCGAGCGCGAGCTCGACCAGCTCGCCCGTCTCGTGTCGGCGCATGCCTCAGCCGATGGCGGCGAGCGCATGCTGCTCGCGCTCTCCGATGGCCAGTGTGTCGAAAGCGTGCTGCTGCCCCGCGACGGGCTGTGCGTGTCCACCCAGGTCGGCTGCGCCGTCGGCTGTGTGTTCTGCATGACCGGGCGCGACGGGCTGGTGCGCCAGCTGGGAAGCGCCGAGATCGTCGCGCAGGTGGCGCTCGCACGGCGCCGCCGGCCGGTGAAGAAGGTGGTGTTCATGGGTATGGGCGAGCCCGCCCACAACTTGGACAACGTGATGGAAGCCATCGACCTGTTGGGCACCGCGGGGAACATCGGTCACAAGAGCCTGGTGTTCTCGACGGTCGGCGATCCGCGCGTCTTCGAGCGCCTGCCCGGCGGCCGTGTGCGCCCGGCACTGGCCTTGTCCCTGCACACGACCCGCAGCGACCTGCGCGCGCGGCTGCTGCCGCGGGCCCCGCGCATGGAACCCGAGGAACTGGTGGAGGCCGCGGAGCGCTATGCCCGTGCAACGGGCTATCCGGTGCAGTACCAGTGGACGCTGATCGAGGGGGTGAACGACGGCGAGGACGAGATCGAAGGCATCGTGCGCCTGCTGGCCGGACGCCACGGCGTGTTGAACCTGATCCCCTTCAACCAGGTGCCGGGGCTGGACTTCCGCCGCCCGTCCTGGGAGCGGGCCGCGGCCATGGCGCGCAGCCTGCACCGCCGCGGCGTGCTGACCAAGTTGCGGCAGTCGGCCGCACAGGATGTCGATGGGGGGTGTGGGCAGTTGAGGGCCCGCTCGCAGCACGCGGTGCGAGGAGTGATTCCGGTGCGTCCGCTCGCGCCCCGATGAGGGGCGCAGCGGCAGCGGGACCGGCAGCCGACCGGGGACCTGCCCACGTCCCCGGCCCTGCTGGTGCTTACTTTTGCGCGTTGCTCTTGTTGGCCATTCCGTTCGCACGGTTCTGGCTGCGCGCCTGGCCACCCTTGCGGCCAGCCTCACGCGCTTCTTCGGAACTGAACTCGTGTGCGGTGCCCTTCTCGTGGGCGGCGCGCCCGCCCTGGCTGGCGATTTCGCGCTGACGCTGCGGGTCCATGGAGGCGAAGCCTCGGTTGGAGCTGCCGGACTTGCCGCCTTGGTTGCTGGATGCCATGTGGGTACTCCTTGGGTAAAGCGTAGGTTGATGCATGACCGGCATCCCACGTACTGCTGCGGCGCCGGCCATGGGGTGCATTGAGCGATTGCCGAACTTGCGCGCTCGTCAGGATGGGAAGAAGAGCTTCGTAGGACGAAGCCGCACGCGACCAGAGGACGTGCCCTGCACGAAAACGCGCTCTCAGATGAGCTTGAGCTGGAGCGAACTCAGGCGTAGGAGCAGATCGGCGGCCTCATCCGGTGCCGCTGCGACGTGCGGGTCGGCCATCAGGCTGGCGAGCAGCCGCTCGAGCGTGCCGGGGTGGGGCAGCACCGGGCCGAAGAATCGGGGGTGCATGCCCTGCGCGATGAGCAGCGTGGGAAAGGTCTCGATGTCGATCTCCCCAACGGTGTCGGCCTCGTCTTCGATGTCCACCCAGGAGAAGCGCACCTGCGGATGCGAGCGCGCGACGCGTGCCAGCGCAGCGCGCCAGTCGCGGCAGGTGCCGCACCAGTCGGCGCACAGGCAGATGACCTGCCAGCGGTCTGCAGGAGGTCGGGTTTCGTGGTCGGGGCTCATGCGGTCGAGGAATGGTCGATGTCCGTCATGCGTGCGGTGCGCAGCGTCCTCAGGCGTAGGTGATCCAGTCGCGATAAGGCGCGGCGTCGAGATGCGGCAGCCCGTTGTAGCTCACGAGCATGTGGCGGCGAGGCGTGAAGGCGAACTCGGTAACGGAGGTGTTGCGGATGCGCAGGTTCAGCTCGATGGTCGTCTCGTAGGGCGTCTGCAGCACCTGGCCCACCGCGGTGGCGATCGGGCCGCCGCTGCTGACGATCAGCACGTTGCGGCCATGGTGGCTGCTGCGCACGTGGTCGAGCACTCCCGTGACTCCGGCGACGAAGTCGGAGTAGGTCGGCATGCCCAGTGGACTGGTGGTGCCGGCCATCCAGCGTCCGAGGGCGTCACGCAGCAGACGGAAGTGATGCCGGTAGGCCTCTGGAGAGTCGGCTCTGGCCAGCGGCTCGGGATGGACGGTGGCGATGAGGGCATGGCTGTCGTACTCGTTCAGGCCGTTCCAGGTCACATGCTCCGCGTCGTGGCGCATGCCCTCGAGGATGCCGGCCAAGGTCTGCTTGTGGCGTCGGAGGTCGCCTGCAATCAGCGCGTCGAAGTGCAGGCCCCGCTCGGCGAAGTACTCGCCCAGGCGCACGCTCTGGCGCCGGCCGAGCGCGCTCAACTGGTCGTAGTCGTCGGCGCCGAAGGAGGCCTGGCCGTGTCGCACGAGGTAAAGCATTCCCATGGCGGCCTCAGAGTTGCACCGTGCCGCGGATGCATGTGACCGAGTCTCCGCCGACCCAGATGGTGGACGCGTCGGCGCTGTCCTGCGCGAGGTGGATGCGGCCGGCACGGCCCACGGCGGCGCCTTGGCTCGCGCGGTACTGCGCCGGGGCAAGGCCGGCGCCGATGAGCCACTGCGCCACGGCCGCATTGAGGCTTCCGGTTACCGGGTCTTCGCTGAAGCCGCCGGGGCCGGGAAAGAATGCGCGCAGCTCGAAGGCACAGTCGTCGCCGGCGGGCAGCGGCGCGACCAGGCCGACGAACTGGCCGCCCAGCACGCCGGCGTCGGGACGCAGTGTGCGCAGCTGCTGCACCGAATGCAGCAGCAGGCCACGCCAGCCCGGGCCGTTGTCGCACCAGGCGTGTGCGGCGATGTCCTCGCGCGCCAGGCCCAGGCCGCGCGCCAGCTGCACCACCTCGGCTTCGGAGAGCGGGCCGCCACGCAGCAGCGGCGGTGCCGCGAACGCCAGTCGCGTGCCTTCGCGGCGCACACGCACCAGCCCGATGCCGCATTCCTGGACCACGTCGGTGCCCTTGGGCCGCCCGCCGGCTTCCAGCCACGCGTGGCAGGTGCCGAGGGTCGGATGCCCGGCGAAGGGCAGCTCCCGGCCCGGGCAGAAGATGCGCACGCGCAGGTCGGCCTCGGGATGTTCCGGGGGCAGCACGAACGTGGCCTCGGACAGATTGGTCCAGTCGGTGAAGCGCTGCATGTCCTCGGTGGACAGGCCGCGTCCATCGAGCACCACCGCGAGCGGGTTGCCGCGATAGGGCTGGTCGGTGAAGACATCGACTTGGGCGAAAGGTCGTCGGTTCATGGGTTTGCGGGGCGGGGGGTGCGAACGGGCATGGTCCTGCCCACCAGGACTGTAGCCATGACGGCCACGGCGAAGCCGACGCTGCGGGCATCGAGTGTCTCGCCCAGCAGCGGCACGGCGAACAGCATGCCCAGGAAAGGCTGCAGCAGCTGGACCTGGCTCACACGTACGGTGCCGCCCAGCGCGAGTCCCCGGTACCAGGCGAAGAAGCCCAACCACATGGAGAACACCGCGACATACGCGAATGCCCACCAGGCCGCAGCCGGCACCGATGCGGCAGGGCGGGTCCACCAGCTCGCGGGGAGCGTGAGGGGCAGGGCCAGCAGCAGCGCCCAGCAGATCACGTGCTCGGCTGGCATGCGCTGCGACAGCCTTGCGCCCCAGGCGTAGCCGACGGCGGCGCAGCCGACCCCGGCCAGCAGCAGCAGATCGGCCGGATGCAGCTCGAGCCCGGGTGCTCCCGCGCGGGACAGCGAGAACGCCACCACCATCGCGCAGCCGAGCACGGCGCAGCCCCAGAAGCCGGCGGACGGCCGCTGGCGGTGCAGCCAGGCGGCGACCAGCGCCGTGGCCAGCGGAAGCGTGCCGATCACCACGCTGGCGTGGACCGCCTGGACGTGGCGCATCGCCATCGAGGTGAAGAGCGGAAAGCCGAACACCACACCGGCCGAGGTCACCGCCAGCGGCAGCAGGTCGCTGCGACGGGGCCACGGAGCGCGCACTGCGAGCAGGAATGCCGCCGCCAGCACGGCCGCGACTGCGGCCCGGCCGAATGCCAGGAAGGCGGCGGGAAGATGGGGTGCCTCGGGCGTTCCGACCGCCAGCCGCGTCATGGGCAGCGTCAGCGCGAAGATCGTGACGCCCAGCAGGCCCAGCGCCAAGCCGCGCGATTGCGGCCCGCCGCTCATACGGTGACCATCCAGGCGGCGGTCGCCACCAAGACCAGCGCCAAAACGCGGTTGAACCAGGTCAGGCGTCGCCCCTCCGCCAGCCAGCCACGCAGCAGCGAGCCGGCCAGGGCATAGGTGAAGTTGCTGGTGAAGGCGAAAACGACCATGAAGGCGCAGACGATCGCCAGCCGCTCGCCCGGATTGCTGGCCGGCTGGCCGCCGGCGTTCACGACCCATCCGGCGGACAGCGTGAGCGCGAGCATCCATGCCTTGATGTTCACGAACTGCAGGCCGACGCCTTGCGGGAAGCTCACATCGATACGGCTTTCGTCGAGCTGGGCGAGGCCGGCGCGCTGCACCGCCAGCTTCCAGGCCAGCCAGAGCAGGTACGCCACCCCGGCCAGTTTCACGGTCCAGCGCAACGCCGGCATGCCGGCGACCAGCCCGCCCAGACCCAGCCCGGTGGCCAGCATCAGCAGGGTCCAGCCGGTCGGCACGGCCAGGCAGAAGCGCAGCGCGTGGCGCAGCCCGTGGTTGGCGGCGAGGGCCGTGGACAAGGTGGTGTTCGGTCCGGGCGAGAAGCTCATCGCCGTGCAGAAGACCAGCAGGGCAGTCAGTTCGCCGCTGCTCATGAACGGAGACAGGGTATGTGCCGAGAACGCATGCGCCGATCGTAATCGGCGCCGACCCTCAGAGCATTTCGTCGGGGGCGAACGGGCCCAGCAGGCGCACCAGCAAGCGCAGGCGCAGGCTGGCTTCGGGTTCGCTGCGCGCGTCGCCGAACGACGCCCCGGGCGGCGCGCGCCAGACCAGCCCATCGTCATCGAACGCGACGCGGTAGGCGCTGCGCGCAAGCGTCGATTCGATCAGGCGCGCGGCCTCGCCGCCGAGGGTGCCGCTGCGAATCAGCAGGGCGACCTCGCTGTTTTGCAGCTGGGATCGCAGGTCGAGGTTCATGGATCCGATCACCGACAGACTGCGGTCGATCACCACCGCCTTGGAGTGCAGGCTCACCTTGGACGTGGCGCCCTTGGAGCCGCCGATGCCGCTCCCGAGCGATCCGCCGAGGCCGAACGCGCCGTGGCCAGATCGATCGGCTGCAGAGCCGGCGAGCCCGACGGCGCCATGCGGATCGGCGCGCATTTCGTGCAGCTGCACGCCCAGGCGCAACAGGTCTCGTCGGTAGCGCGCGTATCCCGCGTGCGCGGCCGGGGCGTCGTTGGAGGCGAGCGAGTTGGTCAGGACGCGCACCGCCACGCCGCGCTCGCGCAGGTCCGCGAAGGCGGCCATCATCTGCGCGCCCGGCACGAAGTAGGGGGAGACGATCAGCACGTCTTTGCGGGCCTGGCGCATGAGGCCGATGAGGCCGTCCACCACCGTGTCGCCCGCGGCCGGATCGTTTTCTGCGGCGGCGATCTTTTCCGGCTTGTCCACCAGCAGGATGGAGGGCGCCCAGACCATCCGCACGCGGGCGAGGTCCATGGGCGCGTGGTCGCGCGTGCCGGCGCCAGGTGCGACGACCGGGAGCACCGCGGCGTCCGCGGGCGCCTTCGGCGCCTGAGGCGCGCGACGCCGCAGGCGGTCGAGGTCTTCGGGCGAGAGCAGCGACTGCACCGGGTAGGCGAGCTCGTCGTTCCAGTAGCGGTCGAAGCTCGCGGCCATGTCGCGCACGATGCGCCCGGTGGCCAGGACGTCGAGATCGACGAAGTTGCTGCTCTCGTCGTCGCCGAAATAGGCGTCGCCCAGGTTGCGCCCTCCTGTGATGCCCCAGGCGCTGTCGGCGATGAACAGCTTGTTGTGCATGCGCTGCTGGATGCGCTGCACGTCGTGCAGCGACCCGAGGATGCGACCGACGAAGGAGCCCCGCGAGCCGGGCAGCGGGTTGAACAGCCGGAATTCGACATTCGGTTCGAAGGCGATCCGCAGGATCTGGGCGTCTTCGCCGGCGGAGTTGAAGTCGTCCAGCAGGATGCGCACGCGTACGCCGCGCCGGGCAGCATCACGCACCTTGCTCAAGATCAGCTCGGTGCTCGCGTCCGCGTGCATTGCGTAGTACTGCAGATCCAGCGTGTGTCGGGCGCCCTCGACCAGCGCGAGGCGGCTGGTCAGGGCGCTCTCGACCGTGTCGAGGAGGTGGAAGCCGGAGTCGCTGTGCGCCTGCGCCCGTGCGCGCAAGGTGCTGGAGAGCTTGCCTAGCGGCGTTGTCGCGGGCGCAGCGAACGCCTTGCTGACCGGACGCTCGACGCCCTGCGGAAGACTGGCACAGGCGGCGGCGCCGTTCAGCATGAGGATGGCCAGCATCAGGCGCAAGACCCGGCGCAACAGGATGTCGTGGAGTGGGAGCGGCGCGGTGGCCATGGTGCTTGCACTGTAGTGCCACGCGGCAGCCGCAGGTGCAAGCGCAAGGTCGGCTGTAGGCTCGACCGGCTGCCGGTCAGCGACTACAGGGCGGATCAGTAGAGTGGATCAGCGGCGCGGATCAGCAGCGGTCTACGACGGCGAGCCGAGTTGTTCCCATCGCTCGAGCGCCGCCATGAGCTCGTCTTCGATGGCGGCGCTGCGGGCTGTAAGCCGGGCGGCCAGCGCACCGTCGGTGCGATAGACGCTGCCGTCGGCCAGCTGCTGCGCGATGTCCGCCTGTTCGTTCTCGAGCCCCTCGATCAGCGAGGGCAAGGCATCCAGCTCGCGCTGCTCCTTGTAGCTCAGTTTTCTCCGCGCGCCGCCAGCGTGCAGCGCCGACGATGCGGACGGCTGCTGCGCCAGGGGGCGCGGTGCAGCCGGCGGCGCAGTTGCAAGCGCGCGAGACCTGCGCGACTGGGTCAGCCAATCCTGCACGCCTCCTTCATATTCGCGCCACCGACCATCGCCTTCGAACGCGATGGTGCTGGTGACCACGTTGTCGAGGAAGCTGCGGTCGTGGCTCACCAGGAACACCGTCGCTTCGTAGGTCCGCAGCAGGTCTTCGAGCAGTTCGAGGGTGTCGATGTCGAGGTCGTTCGTCGGCTCGTCCAGCACCAGCACGTTGGCGGGACGGGCGAACAGGCGGGCCAGCAGCAGGCGATTGCGCTCGCCGCCCGAGAGAGAGCGCACGGGCGAGCCGGCTCGGGCCGGCGAGAACAGGAAGTCACCCAGGTAGCTCTTGACATGCTTGCGCTGCTTGCCGATTTCGATCCATTCGCTGCCGGGGCTGATGAAGTCTTCCAGCGTTGCGTCCAGGTCGAGTGCATCGCGCATCTGGTCGAAGTAGGCGACCTGCAGGTTTGCACCGCGTCGAACGGTTCCGGCGTCGGGCTCCAGTTCGCCGAGGATCAGCTTGAGCAGCGTGGTCTTGCCGGCGCCGTTCGGACCGATCAGGCCCACCCGGTCGCCGCGCAGGATGGTGGCCGAAAAGCCGCGCACGACGCATCTGTCGGCGAAGGACTTGTCGATGTTCTCGAGCTCCGCTACCAGCTTCCCGCTGGGGGCGCCGCTCGCCACGTCCATCTTGACGCGTCCCACCGCGTCGCGCCGCGCGGCGCGGTTCTGACGCAGTTGTTCGAGCTGATTGATGCGGCCCTGGGCTCGGGTGCGGCGCGCCTCCACGCCACGTCGGATCCAGACCTCTTCCTGCGCCAGCAGCTTGTCGGCCTTCGCGTTCAGCGTAGCTTCCTGCGCCGACTGCTCTTCCTTCAGCAACTGGAATCGGCTGAAATTGCCCGGATACGAGCGCAGCTGCCCCCGATCGAGTTCGACGATCCGGGTGGCGATGCGGTCCAGGAACGCTCGGTCGTGCGTGATGGTGACGACGCTGCCAGCGAAGGCCAGCAGCAGATCCTCAAGCCATTCGATGGCGTCGAGGTCGAGGTGATTGGTGGGCTCGTCGAGCAGGAGGACGTCCGGACGGCGCACCAGTGCCTGCGCGAGCGCCACACGCTTGCGGGTGCCGCCGGAGAGCGACCCTACGGCTGCCGCGGGGTCGAGCCGCAGCCGCTGCAGAGTCTCCTCTACGCGCTGCTGCCAGTTCCAGCCGTCGTGGGCTTCGATCTGGCGCTGCAATGCATCCAGGTCGCCCTTGCCGTGGCTGTACTGGTCGATGAGAGACACCACCGCGGACAGGCCGCCGCGCACAGCGTCGAAGGTGCTCGCCTGCGGGTCCAGCTGCGGCTCCTGAGCGACGAACGCGATCTCCAGCCCTTGCTGCACGTGAAGAACGCCATCGTCGGCCACCTCCAGCCCCGCCAGGATCCGCAGAAGGGACGACTTGCCGGCTCCGTTGCGTCCAATCAGGCCGACGCGCTCCTGCGCCTCCAGCGCGAAGTCGGCGTGGTCCAGCAAAGGCAGATGCCCGAAGGCGAGCTGTGCATTCATGAGGGTGAGGAGGGCCATACGAATCGATGTGGGGAAGCGAGATCGGGTGCGCGGATGCGCAGCCGCGAGGCGAATGCGAGGCCGGCAGGGTACACCTGGTCGCTGGCGAGCTTCGGCGATGACGGGGGGGGGGCTGCTGCGTGGTTGGTCGCACTCGCCTCGCCAAGCACCCGTGGCGTCTTGGAGTCGCCGGCTCCGCTGCCAGTGCTGTTTACAGGCCAACTCTTCGAGCTCCGCGGCACCCGCCCTGGCGGCGGCGCGAAAAACCGACTGCAACGCAGGGATTAGGTTGAGGCCTCCAATTTCACCATGGCATAATCGCAGGCTCCGCTGAAAACGGCGAGTCACTGAAAAGTGGTGAGTTGGTCGCTGAAGGGCGATTGCGGTGGAGGA